>JAXMHN010000057.1:0-45643 GCA_046346765.1 Verrucomicrobiota bacterium
CCGCAGGCCGGTCTCCACGACGCCCTCGACGGTTAATCCTGTTAGCCACCCCAGGCGCCGTCGCATGGGGCGGTTCCGAGTGACCCACACCAGCCCCGCGAGGGCGCTCCGGTTCGTCTTGATCTTAAGCCCGATCCTGCTCTCCTGAAGGGGCCTATGGCGAAGAACTACTGGCTGGTTAAACAAGAACCGGAATCCTATTCGTGGGACAACCTCGTCCAGGATGGTCAAACCGCGTGGACGGGCGTTCGCAATTTCCAAGCGCGAAATAACCTCCGCGCGATGAAAAAAGGGGATTCGGTCTTCTTCTACCATAGCGGCGAGGCGAAGGAGATTGTCGGCCTGGCCAAAGTCCAAAAGGAAGCGTATGCCGATCCCACCGCGACGGAGGGGGACTGGGTCGCCGTCGACATTGCCGCCGTCAAACCACTGGCGAACCCGGTCCCACTTGGGCAAGTGAAAGCAGATGCTGAGTTGAAGCTGATGCCGTTGGTGCGCAACTCGCGCCTGTCCGTTAGTCCGGTGACCCCGGCCCAATTTCAACGGCTTCTGGAACTGGCCGGGAGCAGGGAATGAACCCGCTAACAAAGTCAAGATTGCGCTTGCCGGTCGTGGCCAGGAAGCTACCCTGACCCACCAGTTTCTCATGGCAGCAAGGCCGCCAAAACGTCTTCCTTTCCTCGTTGCGGTCTCTGCATCATTCGCACTCGCCACGTGGGCCACGCTCTTGTGCTTGGCCTGCGGCGGGGCAGGTTGGTGGCTGGCCGCGCAAGCGGCGGCGCCCTCTGGCAAGGCTGTCACCAATGCACCCCCGATTCACTCCCACGCGCCTTCCAGTTCCACGGAGAAAGGCATCGCCGGCAAACAGCAGACGCAGATTGCCAAGACCAACCTCGCTCCCCGGCCTTACCACAATGTCTTCGTCTTGAGCATCGGCGTCAATTCCAACCCGGGCTTTGGGAACCTGAATTTCGCCACCAACGACGCCGCCGAAATCGGTCGGGTCTGCAATGAGAAGTATGGCTTTCAGCAAGTCACCACGTTGCTCGACACGAACGCGACCAAAGCCCGGATTTACAGTGAGCTTGATCGGATCCAGCGCGCCATGGCAGCGGCCACCAATGACGATTTCATTCTCTTCTTCTCCGGCCACGGGCACACCAAGCCGGTCAGCCAGGTGGCCGACGGACGCACCAATGTGGAGAGACACGGTTTTCTCGTGCCTTACGACCCGTCCATCACGCCGAAAATGACCCTGGAGGAATGGCGCAACAGAGGCCTGGACATGAGTTGGCTGACCGAACGGATGATTTCCCTTCCGGCGCGGCATCGCCTGCTCTTCCTCGACAGCTGCTTCAGCGGCCTGGCGTTCGCCACCCATGCCGTCATTCGCAAGCCACCGGAAGACCTTTACCGCGAAGTGATCCAACAACCGACCGTCCAGGTGTTGACTGCCGGTTTGGACAGCGAAGTGGCGTTGGAACATCCCGGGCTGCAGCATGGCATCTTTTCCTATGCTCTCTTGCGCCAAATGCAGAACTCGGGCGTGCGCACCATGGAGGAGATCTTCTTTCCCTTGCGGGCAGAGGTTCGAGACGAAGTCCACAAGCTCACGAGCGATGGCAGCATGACACCCCAACACCGCTACCTCAAATATGACAAAGGCACCTTTGTCTTTGTCCCAGCCGACCAGGTAGACCAGTGGGCCGATCAAAAGCCCGCTGAGCCAAGCTTCGTCGAAGCGACGCGCAAAGGCTATTTCGAGCCGGTCGAAACGGCCGAGATCACGTCCATCACCAATGTGGCTTCGAATAGCAACCTGCAAAACGATCCTAGCTGGCAGCAGCGGATCGACCGCTACGAAGCCCGCGCCTCGATGGGCGACGCCAACGCCATGGCAGCCTTGGCCAAGATCTATGGCGCCGGCTTGGGTACGACCCAGAATACCCGCCGCGCTCAACTGTGGGCGCAGGAAGGGCGGGAGACATTCGCTTTCTCCAAAGCGTTCAACATCAAGGATCCCGTCGCCGCGAGCCTGGTCGATGCATTCCTCAACAACGGCCTTGGTGGACAAAACTTCCAGGGTGGAGCTCTCGCCAGCAACGCTAACGCCAATCAAACCGTTGCTATGGCCGCTTTCGGCATGCAGTTGGCCAAGGTCTTCGGCGGCGACGGCGGTGCCAACACCGCCGATGAACTCGAAAAGCGCCGCGGGGAAGTCGTCCGCGACCTCGAGAACAAGCGCTATCGCGAGGCCCTGCAGAAACTCAATCGTTGGGAGCAGGATCTCAAACGCGTTACCCAAGCCGGGATTACAGCCCATCCGCCGCCCCAATACGAACAGATCACCGCCTTGGTCACCAAAGCGCGCCGCCATATCGAGTTGAATCTCCGGCCGTCCGCCATCCAATCGGTCGACGAAGCCGGTCGTTTGCTCCGCGAAATGAAACAGCAATTGGAGTCCGCCCCGAAGCCCCAGTGAGCTATGAAACCACGCCCTGCCCCACCCGCGCCTTTCGACGCAACGTCGTCCAGCCACCGCTGGCTAGCTTTCTCCGTCAGCCTATGGGCCATCTTCGCCCTCACCACGGGCTGCGAAACAACCAAACAAAGCGGATCCCCTGCCTCCGGCAACAGCCTCGCCGCCTCCCCGGACGAACCCAAAGGCGGCGCCGGACGCACTTTTAAGAACTCCGTCACCGGCATCTTCAACCCGAGCCAGGCCAACGTGAAGATTCCCTTCGAAGGGACCGAAGCCGAAGTAGTCGTGAAGTTGTCTCACTTCCCTGCCAATCAGCACGCCCTTGACGGCATTGCCGCGCTCCAGACCGCCCAGTGGGACGTCGCGCTCACTCATTTCCAGGCCGCCCTGCAGGAGAAGCCAAACAACTGGAGCTACCATTTCGCCCTGGCTGTGACGCAGGAGTTGAAAGGCAACTACCCCGAGGCGAAAAACCACTACCTGGAAGCCAACCGGCTCAAAGGCGGCAAAGAAGGTTACTTCGACGCCCAGGCCGGTTTGAAACGCATCGAAGCTCGCGGTCAGTGATTTCAGACCTCGGCGCGCCTGCGCGCCGCTTTCGCCATGCGCCAGATCTTCATCAGTTACGCGCACCAAGACGCTGAAATTGCCCAAAAAATCGCCGAGTATCTCAAGGGCCAAGGCTTCACTTGCTGGTTGGATCAGGCCAAGCTCCGCGTCGGGCAACTCTATGACGAGCGCATTGCCAACGGCATCGCCCAGTCCGCAGCCGTCTTGGTGCTCGTCTCGCGCTCGTCCGTCGCGAGCGAATACGTCAAATACGAGGCCACCACCGCGATCAACCGCAAAATCCCTATCGCCCCCGTCTTTCTCGAAACGATCGCCAAGCTCGAATTGAAGGCGCCCCTCGACTTCACCGAAATGCGCGTCCACGCCCTCAACTTCGCCAGCGGCAAACAGGAAGAGAACCTTCCCCGCTTGGCCAGGGAACTGAAGGATCTTGTCGATAGCCGCCAGCGCCGCCGCATCATCTCGATCGCCACCGCCGCCCTTGCCATCCTCTTCGTCTTGGGCGCCGCCTGCTGGATTGTCATCCTTCAAGGGCAAAAACGGGCAACCGAGGAGAAACTAAAACGCGCTCTGAACGCAGCGCCGCCCGTCCTCCAAATGCTGGCCGACGCCCACGCCATTCCTCCTGCTCCGGTTACCCCCACCGCCTCGAGCACGAGCACCTCGGGAGAAGCCGAACTCAATTTTCAGGTCAATAGCATCCCGACCAATGGCACCGAATGGACGCCGCTAAGCGACGGTGATGCCCTCGCTTCGGGGGAAGAATACTTCATCCGAGCAGAACCCCTCACCGCTGGCTACCTCTACATTTTTCAACAGGACTCGAGCGGGAAATTGGAATGGATCTACCCCGCTAACAACACCTCGACCAACTCCTCCGGGACCAACCCAGTGCCGGCCAACGTCGCCGTCACCCTCCCAGCGGAACGGGACCTGGTTTATACCCTCGACAACCACACGGGCATTGAACATTTCTACGCCGTTCTTTCCCATTCCCGCTGGAATGCTCTGGAGGAAGCCCTGACCCGCTCTGCGACCAGTGCGGTCGCTCTTCCTCTGGCGGATGAGGTCTCAGGATTGCTCGCCGTCCGGGCCAAAGGAATTGCGGGCGTCGTCCGCACCGGCGCCCCGCGGCAGACCGAGGCGCGCGCGACCAAGGGAAGGAGTTTGCCGGCCGTGATTCAGCCAGTGGCGCATCGCTCTACGTCGCATTGGCTCTTTGTTCATCGCGCTGTCCGACACATCGCGGCGTCTCGCTCGCCCTGACCTGCGTTCGCCACGGCCGCGCGGGGCCGACGGGCGGACAGCCCAGAGCCGAAGGAAACGCCCGCCCAATAACCTGACGGCCCTTCGACCGACGGTGTCTTCGTCCCCCGGCTAACGCGCGGTCATCTCCCTCATGTCGTAGAGACTTCCGCAGAGGGCCCAGTGGTCCTCACGCCACTCGAAGATATAAGCGTCGAATTCCTGCCCCCGCTCGCGGCGCCGGGCCAGTTCAGCCGCCCAGTGATGATGGATATCATTCCACTCATCGCTTTCGGCGAACAGACCCAGAGCAGTCCCGTAGACAATGAACGCATGTTCCGAGCGAATGGGACGATTGGCGATGAGAGCGCAATGCTTCATGCAGTCAGTGGTTCGTGATCACTGTGGCTCAACTTGCCGGTACATGCCATTAGGGGCGGAACTGCGTTGAAACGTCGGGTAGAACCTGACCGGAGCGCTCCGGCAAGGAGGCTCGAGACATTCCAGGTGTGACCGATGGCAAGGGCGAGTCCCCGCGGCCAGCACGGTCTGCGCTGGTCCGGGCGGCCGGGTCAGGCCTGCGGGGCGGCAACCGCCAGGGTGGTGGCACGTCGGCCGGCCGCACCGGCGCCATGGGTGGGCCGGTCGTGACGGGGAGCATCGTCGGCGCCGCCGCTCCGCGTCGCGCTGACCTGGTGGCTCTCTGGAGTGACCTTGAACCACTCGACCATGTGCTGAAGTTGTTCCGAAAGCTTGGCCAACTCAGCCGCGCTGTTGAGCACTTGCTGGCTGCCCGAGGCAATGTCACTGGCGGCGGAATCAACCGTGCCGATGTCTTTGGCCACGGATTGGGAAACGGTCGAGATCTGCGCTACCCGCGTGTTGGCGTCCTTCACTCCAATGGCCGCCTCGCCGACATTCCGCGCGATTTCAGTGGTGACGGCGGATTGCTCCTCGATGGCGGAAGCGATGGTATGGACGATTTCGTTGATCTGGCCAATGACCTTCGAGATTTGACCGAGATCATCGAGCGTGGCGACGGTGGAAGATTGGATACCGCCGACCTTGGTCTTGATGTCCTCGGTGGCCACAGCGGTCTGGCGAGCAAGCTCCTTGATTTCGTGAGCGACGACCGCGAAACCTTTGCCAGCCGCGCCCGCGCGGGCCGCTTCAATCGTTGCGTTCAGGGCAAGCAGCTTGGTCTGGTCAGAAATGGCGGTAATAGTCTCGGTCACTTTGCCGATGGCCTGAGCCGCCTGACTCAATTCTTCCATCGAAGCGGTCACGCGCTTCGTTTGGCCGGTGGCATCAGCGGTGATGGCGCGCGCGCGTTCCGAGTTGCTGGCAATTTCGCCGATGGTCGAAGTCATCTCCTCGGTGGAAGTGGCAACGCTGGTCAGGTTGGTGGTGGCTTCTTCCACACCAGCGGCGACCGAGACGGCGTTTGCACTCATCTGCTCGGCCGACGAGGTGACACTGCTGGCTTTGTGGGAAGTCTGCTTCGCGCCGGCCGCCATTTGCGTCGAAACGCTGGAGAGCGTTGTCGAAGACGCGGCCAAGGTTCGAATGCCGCCGGAGATATTGCGGAAGATGCGCCGAAGGCTGTCGGCCATGCCGTGCATGGCCCGGGCCAACTCCCCAATTTCATCCGGCCGTGCTTGGAGCGCGGCCGGCACTTCCTGGGTCAGATCCCCATTCGCAATCGCTTTCGTCCGGCTAATGAGCGTCCGGATAGGCCGCCCAATGATCGTCCAGACGAGGTAGATAAAGAGTGCGACCGCTGCCAGGACCAGCGGAGCCGTCCAAAGCACGCCATTCCAAATGAAGGCCTGGACCTGTCGATCGACTGGGCCCATCGGCATAACCACGTGATAGCTCCCGTGCATGTAACCCGCCCGCCAACCTTCCATCCGATGACCAGTCAGATCCACTCCTTCGCCCGCGCCGCCAGCGGTGCCGTGGCATTTCAGACAGCTTTCACCAAGGGTGATGGCGCGCAGCACATGGAGTTTGTTGTCCGCTGGGTCGACCCCGTAAATGACATCGCCCTTGCCGCCGGCCACTTGTTCGGTCAACTCCCGGAGCAGCTTCTCCGAGAACGAACCCGGCTTCGGCTCGTGCGCTTTGTTCCGCGCTTCGAATGAGCTGATGAGAAATTCAATATTCTCACGTTGGGCGGCATTTTGTGCGGCTGTCCAGCCGGCCACAACCGGAATGGTCTGGAACATGCGCGTCTGGTCGACCGTCTTGCCCGCTTTGACCTGGCTTTTCAGGTCCTGAACCAGCTGTTCATTACTGAACGCGCCCAACTCGTGAAGTTTGCTCGCATGGTTTTTGGTCTCATCGGCCACGGCCGTGAATGCCTTGGCCTTCTCGACCATCGCATCCACCGCGCGGGCCCGATAGCCGCGCACGAAAACGGCGTAGTTGACCAGCACAATCCCAACGATGGCGGTGACGGTCAGCGCGACAATGCGCGCGGCGAGGCCCAACCGATTAATCCAAGCGAACATCTTCATAAACGCTTTGACACGCGAAGGAAGTCATTACTCCCCATCTTCTTGATCCGATCAACCCAGGCTGGCACCGGTCGCCCACGACCGCTTAGCCGATACACTCGGTTGCGGTGGATTCTCACGCGGACTCGCTGCCAAATGATATCCGTCATATCGGCAAGAAACGCCAAGGCTTGAGCGCCACTCCGGCTGTGGGAAAATGACGGGGAGTTCAAGGCCGGAGTCTACAATTGTAATACAATTGTATTACAATTGTAGACATAGAAATGCCGAAAAAGCCTCTAAACAGGTGAAAAGTGTCTCATTCTGAGACCGATCAGTCGAAAAAAGAGACGGCGCGACCGCTCAGTCACCCCGGGAGACCAGTCTCAGGCCTTACGCTTTTGATCCGCTGCGCTGGAGGAGTTCGAAATGATAAAGGGCCACCACCACTAACGAGTGCCTCACCTGGCCGCTGCGAACCAGTTCAGGAATCTCGGCCAGCGGCACTAACCGCGTCACCAGGTCCTCGCAATGATCAAAGACCGTCGGGTGTTTCAACTCGCAGTTCTCCACCAGAACCGTGTGGCACGTGTTCGCCATGATGGCCGGGTTCGGCAATATGTCGCCAATCAAGCGAGCGTTCACCCCCTCGTAGCCCGTCTCCTCCCGCAATTCGCGGACGCCGCTGACGACCGGCGACCCATCCTCGGGATCCATCATTCCCCCGGGAATCTCTAATTCAACCGATTCCGACCCGTGGCGGAATTGCTCGACCATCACGAGGTGTTGAGAGGCGGTCACCGCCACGACATTCACCCAATCGACGCATTCCAGGACAAAGAAATCATGCTCTTGCCCTGTCCGGGGCGACCGGCGGAGATCAGATCGAATGCCGAAGATACGGTAGTCCGCGACACGCTTGGAATTGACTTTGGGCCATGGTTGGATCATGCGCAGGGGTGGTCAGAGTCCTTTTTCCTTGGCGGCCCACCCTTGTTTCATCAACTGGAGCAAATGGCCCATCGCCTCCTCATAGCTCGTCCCCTTGCTCCCGGCCAACTGCCGCGCCCGCTTGTCCAACTGCGACGCCATCTCCTCCGACTTGCCCGCTGGACAACCAAGCGCCACCAGCACCGCCGCCAACTCGGATAAATTCATAACCGCAGCGGCTTTTGCCGTCCCATTCTCCCTAATGAGGTCGCCTCGACCGCGGCGTCAGGCCGCTCCCTCCCCCGGCACAATCTTGACGCTTTGCACCCCCACCCTCGATACCGGTCGGCTCTTTTCACCGCCGCCGCTCGCCTTAGTTTGAGTGTCGCCCAAGCGCCCCAAAACATCGTCCCCTTTGACCAGTTCCCCAAATGCCGTGTACTGCCGGTCGAGGAAACGGGCGTCCGCCAGGCAAATGAAAAACTGACTGCCGGCCGAATCGGGATGTTGCGAGCGCGCCATGGAAATGACACCGCGGACATGGGGCCGCTCGTTGAATTCCGCTTTGACCTGGTACCCAGGCCCCCCAGTCCCCCATCGATCTTCGGCCTGCGCGTCTTTGGTCAACGGGTCGCCCCCTTGAATCATGAATCCCTTCACGATCCGGTGAAAGGCCGTTCCGTCGTAGAAGCCCTGCCGCGCCAGCTTCTTGAAATTCTCGACCGTTTTCGGGGCGACATCCGGCCAGAACCGGATGACGATCTCACCCGCGCTCGTTTGAATCACGGCCACTTCGTTGGCGGTATTGTTCACGTTTCCTTTCTCGCAAAAGGTGGTTCAACTTATTTCACAGAACTGGCCGGCACGATTTTGATGCTGATCACTTCCACCCGCGTCTTCGGCTTGCTCGGTTCACCGAACTTATTCGGTCCGACTGGAGTATCACCCAGCTTCACGAGCACGTCCTCCCCTTTGATCAATTTCCCAAAGCCCGTGTACTGGTTGTCCAGATTGGCCGCGCGATCCAGGCAAATGAAGAACTGCGAGCCGGCGCTGTCTGGATCGCGGCTCCGCGCCATCGACAGGACGCCCCGCACATGCGGCTTCTTGTTGAACTCAGCCTTGATCTTGTAACCGGGATCGCCCGTGCCGTAATCAGCCTCACGGGAACGGTCTTTCGTCAACGGATCGCCCCCTTGAATCATGAATCCTTTAATGATCCGGTGGAAAGCGGTGCCGTCATAGAATCCTTCCCGGGCCAATTTTTTGAAGTTCTCGACTGTCTTCGGGGCCACATCCGTCCAGAACTCCGCAACCATATCGCCCGCGGTCGTCTTGATCACGGCCACCTCATTGGCCGCGCCTGCATCGGCGCCCGCGGCGGCCGGCTTTTCTCCCTGGCCAAAAGCGACGCCGGCCCCCAATAAGAAAGTCAAACAATAGACACAAAGCTTAGTCATTTTCCACATCTGCCACGAAGCCGGAGCCTTGTCACGCGAACTTTTGCACGAACGGCAGCTCCACGATCCGCGCCGCACTTTCCACCCCGTTGGATTGAAGCAGCAGTTCCGTGCCAATCCCGTTCGCCTCCCGGCGCACATACCCAAGGGCGATAGGCCCCCAACCTCGGCCGACGCAAGCACACTCGTAATCCAACCAACTTCCTTCCCGTCCTTGAACAGTCGATCGCCTCGTTCCGGCAAATCGGCCAAGCCATCCGCCAGCCGCAAACCGCGCAACGCCTTGGTCACCTGCCCATACGTCCGAAGGCGAGCGATGACTTCCTGGCCGATATAGCACCCTTTGCTGTAACTGATCGCGCGGGCTTCCAAACCGGCTTCCGGCGGCAAGTTCGAAGCGTCCATGTCCGCCCCAAATCGCGGGATGCCCATTTCAATCCGGGCGGCCTCGACTGCCTGCCAGCCACAGAGCCGCCCGCCGTGCTTTTCAACCGCGCCGCGCAACCGCGTTGCCAACTCGGTCAATTCTGGCAAGGGCACGTAGAGATCCACGCCGGCCGTCCCCGTCCGGGCCAAATTCACCACATAGAGTTCGCCCCGGCCATCATCCGGGCCGACGGCAAAACTCATGGCTGTCTGGGGCATGGCGGCGACCAAATTCAGTTCGGCCACGGCGTCGAGCGCTTTTGGCCCTTGCACCGAGAGAAGGCCATAATGCGGCGCGGCGTCAATCACCTGGACGTCGTCCGCGATAATATGGTGCTCCAACCGCTCTCGAACCGAAGCGACCAGTCCAGGTTCAAAATCCAGGAGCAGCTCATGCTCAAGCCGGTAGATATTCAAATCGCTGACCATCTTCCCTTTGGCGGTAGTCAGCGCCGCATAGCACCCCTGCCCAACGGCCAAACCCTTCACATCGTTGGTCACCTGGCCATGAAGAAAACGGATCCGGTCCTCGCCCGTCAGGCAGAGCCGCCCCCGAAAACTCAGATCGATCAAACCGGCCTTCCCCCGCAACGCGGCGTGTTCAGCCGCGACGCTGCCGTAGTCCCGCACCCATTCCTGCCCAGACCACTCAGCCAAATGGCCGCCGGCGTCCCGATGAAACGATTGCAGAGCGAGCGCGTTCATCCTCCCAAACCCTTCTGTGAGGCGCTTTTGCCCCCGGTCAAAATGTCCTTCCAGTGCATTATGGCTGAGCAGTTCACGATTCTATCATTGGCCGAAGGTTGTTTCCCGCGACAGCATCGAAAAAATGCGCCCGGTTTGTCTGGAACGCAATTCGCACGTCTTGACCGCTCCGGACCGCGCATTCAGGCGCTGCCCGGACCACCATCACACCTGCCTCAGTCTCCACATGCACGAGCGATTCGGATCCAAGCGGCTCTACCATATCGACGCGCCCCCGGACCCGCGCGCCTCCTGCCCCGTCGCCTTCACTCCAGTGTAAATGTTCAGGGCGAAAGCCCGCCACGACCGCTAGACCCGGCGACAGAGCGCGCGTGCATCCCTCCGCGTCCGAGACGACAAAATTGAGCTGTTCCTCGCCCGCTCCGGTCGAGCTCCTGAACCGCCATGCCCCCCCTTCCCTCTCCATATTGCCTTTGATAAAGTTCATCGCGGGCGATCCGATGAAGCCCGCCACAAATAGATTGGCAGGGCGATCATAAACTTGCATGGGTGAACCGACCTGCTGAATCCCACCTTGGTGCAAGACCGCCACGCGATCCCCCAAGCTCATCGCCTCAACCTGGTCATGCGTGACGTATAGCACCATCACCTTCATCTTGCGCCTCAAGCGGACTAACTCTCGCCGCAGCTGGCTGCGGAGCGGCGCGTCCAGGTTGGAAAGAGGCTCGTCGAGCAAGAGAATCTTCGGCCCCAGCACCGCCGCGCGTCCGAGCGCTACCCGCTGCCTCTCCCCTCCCGAAAGGGATCCGGGTGTGCGGTCCAGGAGATGAGTGAGCCCGAGCAACTCGGCCATCGCGGCGGTGCGCTTCTCCACGACTGGGCGTTCACACTTCCGCAATTTCAGCCCAAATGACAGATTTTCCCGCACATTCATGTGGGGATAAAGGGCCTGATCCTGAAACGCCATGGCCACGTCGCGCTCGTGAGGCGGCAGACGATTGACGACCTTTCCGCCAATCGCGATCGTTCCGCCGTCCGGCTCTTCCAATCCCGCGATCAGTCGTAGCAGCGTCGTCTTGCCTGAACCGGAGGGCCCAACCAGGACAACAAACTCCTCCGGCTGCGCGCTGAGAGAGACGTCCCGCACTGCCCAGACCTCCGCTCCGTCCGGAGCCAAATACTTTTTCGAAAGGTTCTGGATGGCCAAGCCCGTCATTGACCTCAGTCTCGGGGGAGCGTCTCGCGGTTGTCGAGTTTGAATGGGAACACGGACGCGTCGGACACAGTCCTGCCTCCGGCGTCAGTCGTCCCGGGCGAGCAGCTCCTTCAACGTTTCAAGGGAGAACGCGCCCGAGCGGCAGTGATCGAAAATGCGCTGCTCCCGAACAGCGATCTTGGCAGCTGCCTCGGGCAAGCGGTCGGCCACCTCCTCCGGAATGGAAAGAACGCCATGCTTATCCCCGTGAAGTAGGTCCCCGGTTTTGACGGTCAAGCCGCCCACTTTGACCGGGCTTCCCACGTCCACCAGGTCCACATACGCGTGGGAAACGCACGGACCGCCCGCAAACATGTGGAATCCCAACGTCCGCACTTCGTCCAGGTCCCGCACATGGCCATTCGTCACCACGCCGACGCAACCCAGCTTCTGATGAATCGTGGCCATCACTTCCCCCACAAAGGCCCCCACACCGGGCGGCTGGTCGAGATCCTGCAGAACGAGGACACGCGGCTCCGGGATTTGCAGGATCTTGCGCCACAGTTCCGAACGCGCCACGGGTTGCGCCGCTGGCTGTTCGGCAGCGAATCGGGCAGTGACGGCATAACCGACCATCACGCCCAAATCGGGAAACAGGCAGCGGATCTGGGGAGACATGAAACCCTCGTGGCGGGGTCGCACGTCGAATAACTCAATCGCGTTGGAGACCGTCGGCGTCGTAATTTTCGCCAGCGCTGTGATCTGTGCGGTGGAAAGAGCCATTTGTTTTTCCGATGTCCGGTATTTGATGCTGAATCTTGCCCTGCAATCGGTTCAAGCCGCGAAAAACACGTGCTTCTTCGGAACGCCCCGCTATTCTGCTCGCATCTGATCACCACGCACTCATGAGCGCACCTGTGCCCGCCTCGTCTGACGCCCAGTCTGGTGTTATCTCAGTTCCGGCGGTCACTCATTCGCGGCGCTGGACCATCGTATTCCTTCTGTTTGTGGCGTCGATGATCAACTACTTCGACCGGGCCACCATCTCCTTTGCCCTGCCCCAAATCTCTGAAAGCCTAGGCCTCGCCCCGGCCGCCAAGGGCGTTCTGCTCTCCGCTTTCTTCTGGTCCTATGCCTTGATGCAAATCCCTGTCGGCCTCATGGCTGACCGATTGAATCTCAAATGGATGTATGCCGCCGCCTTCGCTTTGTGGTCTCTCGCCCAAGGTTTTACCGGCTTCGCCACCGGCCTCGGCATGCTCATTTTCTTCCGCATTATCCTTGGCATCGGCGAAGCCATTTACCTCCCGGGCGGCACCAAAGTCGTCAGCCTCTTCTTTCCCATCTCTGAACGCGGCTTGCCCTGCGGATTGTTCGATTTCGGCACCCGCACCGGCCTGGTGCTCGAAGGCTTGCTGGTCCCATGGCTCTTGAAACATTACGGGTGGCGGGTCACCTTCGCTGTCATCGGCTTTTCGGCGTTGGTCTGGCTCATTCCCTGGCTGCTGCTGACCCCGCGCACCATGCGCGCCCCGGCTCAAAGCACCGCTCCGCCCGCCCAGGAAGCTAACCGATCCCACGCCCCAAACTTTCGCGAACTCTTGGTTCGCGGAGCGCGATATCTCTGTTCGCGCCGGATCCGCGACCTCATCGGGATCTGCCTGGGATTCTTCTGCTTCGATTACTATTGGTATCTGTTGGTCACCTGGCTGCCCGATTACCTCGTCAACGTCCGCCAGCTCACCATTCTCAAAGCCGGCATTTATGCTTCCCTTCCCTTTTTAATCTTCGGCGTCAGTCAGCCGATCGGCGGGTGGATTGCCGATTCGCTGGTCCGGGCTGGCTGGGACGAGACACGCACGCGCAAGGGCATTGTCACGCTGGCTTTTCTGACCGGTCTGTTGCTGATTCCAGCGGCCCTGGCTGAAAGCGCCAATATGGCGCTGCTGCTCCTCATGCTCGGCTGCCTGGTCGGATTGTCCACCGCCAACCAGCTCGTCATCCTTCAATCCTGCGCCCCGCCAGAACAGGTTGGGCTCTGGACGGGCATCTACAACTTCGTCGGCAACCTCGCCGGCATTATCGCCCCTCTCGTCACCGGGCTTCTCATTCAAGAATATGGCTCCTACACCCCTGCTTTCGTCCTGGCGGCCGTGATGATCGCAGCCGGCCAACTCTCCTATTGGTTCCTCGTCGGCGATCTCAAGAAGCAGACCCCTTCTCTCCCCGGCGTCCACTCCTAACAGCCTCGCAGCTGGTTCGACCTTTGTTCGACGTTTGTTCGACGTTTGTTCGACCCTCCTTCGCCCCGCGACGAACGAAGGACGAACCAGGCCAGAACAAAAGACGGTCAAACTTTGACAAGAAAAGTGAACACTTTTGGACGATAAGAAGCCCTTCATCTCATTAAGTCTTGATTCATTTTAGCCGATCATCATGGCGTGCTTCTTCAGTCGCTGTGTCGATTCGCTAAACGGACCGCCACCAACGCCGCGCAGCCGGCGACCGGTTGTGCCGCGGTCCTAACCGCCATTTTATTACCCTCCATCTCCGCCACCGCCGTGGCAGAGTCGGCAGCGGTCATCCAGCCAGCTGTCCAGGCGCCGCCTGAAGTCCAGCAACTTACCCTGGACCAATGCCTTGCCAGAGCGATGGAAAACAACCGGCGGCGCTCCATCTCCCGCTTTGCCTTGGCCATGGCCGAAGCCCAACACCGGCAGGCATTGGCTGCTTATTGGCCGCAAATAGGGCTGCGGGGCAGTTATCAGCGGATGGATGAATCGCCGAATTTCCTCTTTCCGGCGACGCAAGTGAACGTTCCGGCGCAGACACTTTCGATGCCACCGGGGACGGCTTCCATCACACTGCCGGCTGGCGCATTTGGGAACCAGTTTCCTCTCTCTCTGCCGATCGCTTATCCCGGTCAGACCGTCGAGGTTCCAGCGCAACGGTTTGACGTGCCTGAACAGGACGTGAAGCTGATGGACCCCTCCTCGTATATGACTTCCCTCAACGCCACCTGGCTTCTCTACGACGGAGGGATGCGCAAAGGACTGAAAGACCAGGCGAGCGCCTGGGTGGCGATGGCCAAACAGGATTTCCGTCGAACTGACCTCGAAATCACCGACGGCGTGAAGCGGCTTTACTACGGCGCGATTCTCGCCCGCCAGTTGCGCCAGATCGGCCAAGACACGTTGGCCCGCATGGAAGCGACGCTCCGCCTGACTGAGACCATGTTCAAGGAAGGGGGTGGCCGGGTGACAAAAGCGGACTTCCTGGATAACAAGGTAATGACAGAGACGCTGCGCGCCGCGTTGGCACAACTGGAAAAGAACGAACAAATGGCCGAAGCCGCCTTGGCCAACACCATGGGCCTTCCTTGGAGTGACTCAGTCCGTCCTGCCGACAACGAACTTCCCTTCGCTCCCGGCCGCGAGAGCCTTCAGAACCTCGTCAGCACGGCTTATCAGTTCAATCCCGACTGGAGCAAGGTCGAAGATGGCATCCGGGCAGCGGAAGCCGCCGTTCGGACGTCCGTAAGTGGCCACTATCCGAAAGTAGCTTTGACCGGAGACCTGCACCGGTGGTGGAACGACTATGACGCCGGCCTCGCCACCGATCGCAACCGCGAGGGATGGACGGTCGGAGTAGGCGTGGAAGTTCCGGTGTTCACGGGGTTTCTAACCAAGAACCGAATCGCCGAGGCGCGGGCACAACTGGAAAAGGCCAAACAACAACAACTTCTGTTGAAGGACGGGCTTGGCTTGCAGGTCAAGGATCTCCTGCTGAACCTGGCCGCGGCCCAAAAAGCGTTCCAAGCAACATTCGACGCGATGCAGTCGGCCCAGGAGAACCGACAGCTCAACATCCAAGCCTATCAGAATGAGTTGGTCGAAACCGAGAAAGTGATTCGGGCACAGCTGGTTGAAGCTCTGATGTCCGCTCAACATTACAAGACCCGATACGACCATCTGGCACTCCAATCCCAGCTATCGCTCCTCGTTGGCACCGAAGTGCTGAAACAACTGCCCTTTACGCCATGAGGACAGGCGAATCAGCGTCCGTATCCAGGGATAGTCCTCGGGGAAGCGGCGCCAGCCGTGTTGGTGCTTTGGGCGTTCCTCGGGTCGTGCTCAGTGGGCTCCTTTGTTTCCTTGGTCTCGCTTTTCCGGGCAAGGCCGCGGATGTCCCTCCATTCCGCTTCGCGTTTGCCATGGGTCTCTTGCGGCAATTCAGCGAGAATGACGCGCGGGCGGCCATGAAGGTCTGGGTCGAGACGCTGGCGCGCGAACGGGGCGTCCAGGCTGACCCGAGCGTGAAGATCTTCGACTCCTATGCAGCCATCGAAACGGCTCTGCAGGAACAAGCTGTCGATGGCGTGACCCTTCCAACCGATCAGTTTTGGGCTTACGGCGGATCCAATTACTTCAATCGCGCCTTATTCCCGGCGCGCGGCGGGAGCATGACGGATGAATATGTCTTGCTCGTCCGGCGGAACGGGGGCCTGACAAACCTCGCGAACCTGCAGGGACGTTCTCTCGCAATCTATGCCCATTCCATCATGTCGCTGGCCCGGCCCTGGCTCGAAACCGAACTCCTCCAGAATGGTTTGCCGCCGATCGCCCGATGCTTCGCCGGCACTAACGAATTCAGCAAGCTGACCAAGGTCGTCCTGCCGGTCTTTTTCGGGCAGTTAGACGCGTGTCTGGTGGATCAGCAGGGCTTTCGGGTAATGGCAGAGCTGAATCCACAAGTCGGCACGCAACTACGAGTGTTGGCCTGTTCAAAACCGCTCATTCCAGTAGCCTTCTACTTCCGCAGCGGGTATCCGGCGCAACCTCAGGACCAGGTCGTGAATGAGTTGGCGCGGCTGCACCTCACCCCGGCCGGACAGCAAGTGCTGACCGTTTTTCAAACCGAACGGCTGGTGGAGCTTCCTCTTTCCTGTCTGAACGACTCGATCCAATTGTTGAAGGAACACCGCCGTCTTTGCCAGGGAACCAATGCCTTGGTTAGCGCCGCCACACCGGACCGGGGCGCGGAAACGGCAGGGGGCGGCAAATGAAACGCTTTCCGTTCCCATTCGGCACCTTGGGTATCACCTATCGCACGGCCTTCCTTTCCTGGATGGTGACGGTGATCACCCTCCTCATCTTTGTCCTGGTAATCATTCCGCTGCAGAAACGCACGTTCGTCGAAGCGCTCGAATCGAAGGCGTCGGCCGTCGCCAATTCGCTCCAAGAGATTGCCGGCGGCGCCTTGCTCAGCGGCGACTTCGCCAGCGCAGCGGAGGCTTGCAAGGAGAAGTTAACCACGGATAAGGGCCTGGACTTCCTGGTCATCGCTCGGAACGACGGCTACAGCATCTTGTTCGACCGGGCGAGCTGGCGATCAGAGCCAAAATCCGCGGAGGTTTGGCATCCGGCCGACCGGAAAATATCCAGCGAGATTCACATTGTCCCGTTCTTCGGCCGGCGCGCTTTCCATTACTCGCAGCCGTTTCAATAGATCGGCCTTCCGCTCGGTTGGGTCCACGTCGGATTACCCGTCGACAGCTACGATCAGAGCGTGGCAACTCTCTACCGCCGCACTGGCATTCTCGCCACGGCCTGCCTCATTTTCAGCCTCCTCGTCTCGGCGCTTTATGCCCGGCGCCTGCTTCACCCCATTCTCGCCGTCCGCCAAGTCGTCCAGCGCGTGGCTGGCGGTGATCTGTCAGCGCGGGCCTGCATCGAGCGTCTCGACGAACTGGGCAGCCTGGCGGAATCCGTGAATTCCATGACCGAAGCTCTCCTCCGCCGGGATCGCATCGTCCAAAGCGTTCGGTTTGCCGCGCAACAATTCCTCAGCACGGGAAACTGGAGCGGGGTCGTGGAGGAGGTTCTGGCGCGGATCGGGCAAGCCGCCGGCACGGGCAGTGTCTACGTATTTGGAGGTGTCGAAGGAAAGAACAGCCCGCCTCCGCGCAAGCCTCTGGCCCTCTGGAGCGCACCCGAAGCCAGAGCCGCGCAGCCGGCATGCGACGCCGTTGCCTCACGCTTGCCCTCCCACGAACTCGATCGTTGGCTGGAGCAGCTGGCCAAGGGAGAAACTCTGACCACCTCGATGGTCGATCCGGATGTAGGCCAAAGCTGCATCCGCTCGATCATCTGGAGCCCCATCTTTGTGGAAGACGCGTGGTGGGGCATTCTCGGACTGGAAAGCTGTGATCAGACCGTCCGAGCCTGGACGGACGCGGAGCAGGACAGTATTCGCGCCGCGGCCGACATGCTTGGGGCAGCGATCGCTCGACAGAAGACGCAAGACGCGCTGATCGAGGCAAAGCAGAACCTGGAACAGCGTGTCAACGACCGAACGAAAGAACTCCGGGAGCAAGTCCAAGCCAAGGAACGTGCCCGGGCCGAATTGGCCGAAGCGCAGCAACAGCTGGTGGAGGTGTCCCGCCGCACGGGCATGGCTGAAGTGGCCACTGGCGTGTTGCACAACGTCGGCAATGTCCTCAACAGCGTCAACGTCTCGGTCAACCTCCTGAAAGAGCGCCTGAACCATTCCGTCAGCCAGAACATGGAGAAAGTCGCCGCCTTATTGGCCGAGCACCGGGCTGATTTACCTGTCTTCCTGCAAAGCAATCCGCGCGGCACGCTCCTGCCGGAATACCTGGCTAAACTCGCGATCCTTATGCGGGAAGAACGCGACCAACTTGTGGCGGAGACACAGAACCTGGGCCGCAGCACCGAACACATCAAGGAGATCGTGGCGATGCAACAGAGCTATGCGCGGGTCGCAGGCGTCGTCGAGGACCTGCCCGCGACCGTATTGGTCGAAGACGCCCTGCGGATTCAGAGCGAATCGTTCGCGCGGCATGCAATCAAGGTTCAGCGCGATTTCAAAGAAGTGCCGCTGGTGCGCGTCGACAAACACAAAGTCCTCCAAATTCTGGTCAACTTGTTCCGCAACGCCCGCGATGCCATGAAAGCCCAGTCAGCCGCAAAAAGATCCTCGAAGTGCAGGTGCTGCGGAACGGCACCAACTGCGTCAAAGTGCTGGTCGTCGACAACGGCATCGGGATCGATCCGACCAACCTGACTCGCATCTTTCAACACGGATTTACCACCAAAAGTGAAGGACACGGTTTTGGGCTGCACAGCGGAGCCTTGGCCGCCCGCGAAATGGGCGGCAGCCTTCACGCCTCCAGCCCTGGCCTCGGCCGGGGCGCCACTTTCACCCTCGAACTACCCGTTGCCGAAAAGGATAGGAATTGATTATGCCTCCCGAAAACGAAGTCTTCGCTCATCGCATCCTGATCGTGGATGACAACCCCTCGATTCACGCCGACTTCCGCAAGATTCTCTGCCCGCAACAGAGCCAAGCCAGCGCCGACGTCGCCAGTCTGGAAGCAGAGATCTTTGGCAACCTGCCCCAGGCACCCGTCGGGGCACGGTTTGAAATGGATTCGGCCTTCCAGGGGCAGGAGGCGCTCGCCAAAGTCAAGGCCGCGGAGGCCGAGGGGCGTCCCTATTCTCTTGCCTTTATGGACGTGCGCATGCCGCCGGGGTGGGATGGCATCGAAACGATCGCGCACATCTGGCAGGAGTATCCAGCCATCCAGGTTGTGATGTGCACGGCATATTCCGACTACGGCTGGGAGGAAATCCTGCGCAAGCTTGGCGAAAGCGACAGCCTGGTGATCTTGAAGAAGCCGTTCGACAATGTGGAAGTGCTCCAACTGGCCCATGCCCTGACGAAGAAGTGGGCCATGACGCGGCAGGCGAAAGCGCGCATGGCCGATCTCGACGACATGGTCAGCCAGCGCACCCGTGAGCTCGTCGACGCCAATCGCAACCTGGAAAGAGAAGTTCAGCGCCGCGCCACCGTTGAATCAGCCTTGCGCGCCTCGGAAGAGCGATTTCGCAAGGCCTTTGAAACCGCCTCGGTGGCCTTGAGCATCCGCCAGGCCGCCACCGGAAGGTTTTTGGATGTCAATCAGAGCTTCGTCTCTCTGACCGGCTACGGCAAAGAGGAACTCATCGGCGCAACTCCGGAAGAACTGAACGTTGTCCTTCCGACACATCCCTGGACCGAGATCTCGGCGCGCTTGGAGGCCGGCCTGAAGGTCCAGAATGTCGAAATGGATCTGCGCGCGAAGGATGGCAAGGTCCGCCAAACCATCGTCTCGGTTGAGGTCCTCATCCTGGAAGACCAACCCTGCCAAATCGCCGCCCTTCTCGATGTGACCGACCAACGCCGGCTGGAAGCGCAACTGCGCCAGGCGCAAAAAATGGAAGCGGTCGGCCGGTTGTCCGCCGGGATTGCCCATGATTTCAACAACCTGCTCACGGTCATCCACGGTTATGCCAGTCTGCAGTTGGCCAAGAGCAGCCTCGATCGGGACGTGGCCAAGGCATTCAATCAAGTTAAACTGGCGTCGGAACGCGCCGCGACTCTCACCCGTCAGTTGTTGATGTTCAGCCGCAAACAAGTCGTGCAACGCAAACCCTTGGACGTGGGAGCATTGCTCGGCCGAATGCAGAGTATGCTTTCGCGCGTCGTCGGCGAAACGATTCGCTTGGAGTGCACCTGCAACCCCGCTTCCATCGCCGTGCCTGCGGACGAGTCCAGCCTCGAGCAGGTGGTGATGAACTTGGTCGTGAACGCTCGCGATGCCATGCCAAACGGCGGCTGCGTTCGACTTAATGCCGAACTTACCACGGTGACCGCAGCCCACGCCGGCGCTCCTGATGCCCGCCCAGGTCAGTTTGTTCGGCTGGCCGTAACGGACACAGGCACGGGAATGGACCCGGAAACACTGAGTCGTTTGTTCGAACCATTCTATACGACCAAGCCGGTCGGACGCGGCACTGGTCTCGGCCTGGCAACGGTGGAGGGTATCATCAAGCAGCACGAGGGTTGGATCGAGGTCCAGAGCCAGCTCGGCCAGGGCACGACGTTCCATGTCTATTTGCCCACCGCCCAGGAACGTTCCAAACCCGAGCCCTCCGCTCCCAAGGCGATCACGTCCAATCCAGCGGCGAGCAATGGTGAAGTCGTGCTGGTGGCCGAAGATGAGCCCAATGTTCGAGAGTATGTGACCGCTGTGTTGAGTTCTAATGGTTATAGAGTAGTTAGTGCCTCGACTGGCCTGGAAGCTCTGGCTCAGTATGAACAACACCGCCACACCACCCGCTTGCTCCTGACGGATATGGTCATGCCCGATGGCATGGGCGGTGGCATGCTAGCCCGAAAGCTACTTCAACTGAATCCGGCGCTGAGGGTGATCTATACTTCCGGCTACAGCCCCGAAGCCGTTGCCAATGGCGCCTCGCTGACCGAAGGCCTCAACTTCCTTTCCAAACCGTTCTCGCGCGAAGGCCTCCTCAACGCGGTCCAGAACGCTTTGACGAGTGACGCCGAGGCGGTCGAATTATTGCCCGAACCAAGTTAGACCAGGCTTGACCACGGGACCGCCCAGTCATGGCACCGAAAGGCGTCAGGCACGGTCCCATCACCAGTCAGGGCGCGAGGCGGAGCGGACCGCGTCGGTCGGACGATGCGCGCCACATGAATTGGCTGCAGCGGCATCCACCGAAGATTTGCATACTGCCACGGCGTCGAGTTGGGCTCATTTTTCCATCAAACGGGACTTGAGATCACTCGCGGTGGAAAAGGAGGAGGCCGAAACGCCCCTTTATCATCCTCGGATTGACTTCTTCTGAGACAGTGACGTCGAAAAGATAGACACAAACTCTGATTTGAACTCAGGGCAAAAGAAATTTTTCAAATGTCTTTTGACAGTGACATCGCGGCTTCGCTAGGATGCGCGACGTTCCGGCAGACAGTAGGGAAATCCCAGCGGCGTTTTGTTGCTTCGGGCTTTTCAGACAACCCGTTCAGGCTAGAGAAATCGCGATCGCCTATGAAGTTACTTGGCAGTTTAGTGTGCACAGCCAGCCTCCTGGTATTCAGCCCGCAAATCTTCGCCCAAACCCGTATACTCTGTTTGGGAGACTCGATCACGCAAGGAGATGGCAGCTATAACAGCTATCGACGGCCTCTCTGGCAGAGGCTGTCCTGGAGTGGATTCTCGGTGGATTTTGTTGGCAGCATGACCCTGAACGGGTCCACGCTTCCCCCCAATCCCGATTTCGACCTCCATCACGAGGGACACTCCGGCTGGCGCGCCGATGAAATCCGCAACGCCTTGCCCGGCTGGCTGGCGAACTATACGCCCGATGTCGTCCTCCTGCACATTGGGTCCAATGACGTCTTTCAAAACGAAGGCGGCCCCAACTTCCTCGCCCAGACGGTCGGCGATATTCACGGAATTATTCGCTTTCTCCAGGCCGACAATCCGAGTGTGACTATTCTCTTGGCCAAAATCATTCCGGCCCAGAATCGCACCACGCCGACCGACACCTCCTGGGGGAGCCGGATCACGGCCCTTAACAGCCAGATCGATTCGATCGCCAGCAGCACGACCACCACGACCTCGCGCGTGCTGGTGGTTGATCAATACAGCGGATTCAACCCTTCATCGGATACCAGCGACGGCATTCATCCGAACAGCGCCGGCGAAGCCAAAATGGCGAGCAAGTGGTTTGACACCCTCGCGACAGTCGGACTCACTCCGGTCGGACCCTTTGCCAATGGAAGTTTCGAGTCGGGATTTGCCGGCTGGGCCAGTTCAGGCAGCCTCAGCCTGGTCAGTCCAAGCTCCCCGCTGACCGCCGTCGATGGGGGCAAAATGCTTATCTTTAACTGGGGACAGACTTCGCCCAATGGGATGATCTCGCAAAGCTTCGCGACCGTCGTCGGCCAAACTTATACCTTGGCCTTTAACTACGGCATCATTGCCTTCAACTACGGGGAGCAACGGTTGCAGTTCATCGTTCAAGGCGGCAACGTTCTTCTGTCTCAAGTCCTCTCGCTCTCTGGAAACGGCATTGGCGCTCCTCAATGGCAATCTCGCAGCTATACTTTTACGGCTAACTCCACGGTGACGACACTTAGTTTTCGAGACCTGTCGCCAAGCACCCAAGACTTGGATCTGTTCTTGGACAATGTCCGCGTGACCAACGGGCAGACGACTCAACCGCCGCCGCCTCCCCCTCCACCGCCAACTGTCACGGGAACGCCCACCAACCTAGGCTTTGAAGCCGGTTTGGCTGGTTGGACTGCCACGGGAAACCTCGGCATCGGCACGTCCGGATCGGCTTACCAGTCCAACGAGGGAAGTAAGCTCGCCGTTTTGAATTGGGGACAGACCTTTCCGAATGGAGTTTTATCGCAGAGTTTTGCGACGGTTCCCGGCCAGGTTTACAGCCTGAGCTTCAGCGCCGGCGTGGTCGCCTTCAACTATACCGAGCAACGAATGAATGTCACGGTCGACGGCAATGGCAATCTGCTCTCTCAGACCATCTCCATTTTCGGCGTGGGCAATGGCGTCACCCGATGGGTTTCCCGCAATGTTACCTTCACGGCTAATTCGTCGACCACGACGCTGAGTTTCAAAGACGTCTCGCCCGTCACCGTGGATATTGACCTCCTCTTGGACAACGTGCGGATCGACGCCCAGGTCGCCCCGGTCAGCACCGGGACGGGGGTCAATCTGGGCTTTGAGTCCGGCTTTAGCGGCTGGACTTCCAGCGGCAATCAGGGCGTCGGCTCTATCCACCCAACCGAAGGCAGCCGGAATGTAATCTTCAATTGGGGCCAAACCGCCCCGAACGGGGTCTTGACTCAAACCATGCCGACGGTCGCGGGTCAATCTTACACACTCGCTTTCGACCTTGGGGTGATTGCCTACAATCATAATGAGCAGCGGATCAGCGTCGCCGTCCAAGGCAACTCCACTCTCCTGTCACGGACCGCTTCCCTTTACGGCGCCGGCAACGGCACCATTGTGTGGCAACCCTTGAACTATCAATTTACCGCCGACAGCTCTTCAACCGTCCTGACCTTCCGCGATGTCTCGCCAACCTCCCAGGATCTCGATTTGCTCCTGGACAACGTGCGGATCACGACGGCAGGGTCAACGGCACAGGCAGCGGTCAATCGTTCCAGCTCAAATCCGGCTGGCAGCTTGAGCGCCAGTCTCTCCGTCACAGGCAGCAACTCCAAGTGGACCATTCACTTGAACGCATCCAAAGACGCCGTCATTGAACTGCAATACTCGAGCGATTGCCGGTCCTGGGATTACCTCGCCACACTTGAGGTCCGCGGAGATGAGGAAGCTGAAATTACTCACGTGAAGCCAGGGGCAGGGGCCGGGTTTTACCGGGCAGTCCCGGTCGAAGCCACCCGCATCGATTAAGGCCATCGGCCGTCGGTGAGAGGGGCGCGGCCCCTTTGCTCGTGCTTTTCAAGGCTTGACGGGGAGGGCTCAGCTTGGCTACCTTTTCCGCAATGTTGCTGAATACTCGTCAAATTGCCCTGCTCGTCGTTGTAGTTGACGACGCCGTGGCTGCTTGTCGAGCGTAACAGTTGATTTCGACAAAAACCCACGGCCGGACAAACGGTCGTGGGTTTTTTGTTTGCCCGCGATCAACGGCCTAAATATATAAAAGCTATGAGCACGAACAGTCAGATCACTTCGCCCAAGCCAACGGTGACCACCACCGAACGAAATGAAGTTGGCCCTTCCATGCTGGGGAGCGACATTCTGGTCTCCTGTTTGGAACGCGAAGGTGTGGAAGTCATTTTTGCGTATCCGGGCGGCGCGAGCATGGAGATTCACCAGGCTTTGACCCGTTCGAAGATTCGCACGATTTTGCCACGGCACGAGCAGGGCGGCGCATTTGCGGCGGGTGGCTACGCGCGCGCCTGCGGCAAGGTGGGGGTGTGCATGGCTACGAGCGGTCCGGGAGCGACCAACCTCGTTTCGGGAATTGCCGACGCATATATGGATTCGATCCCGGTCGTCGGCATTACCGGTCAGGTTCCCCAGGCCATGATCGGCAAAGGCGCCTTTCAGGAGACGGACATCTTCGGCGTGACCTTGCCGATCGTGAAGCACAGCTACCTCGTCACCGACGTCAACGACATTCCCCGCATCGTTAAAGAGGCCTTTCACGTCGCCCAAACCGGACGCCCGGGCCCAGTCATGATTGATATTCCGAAAAATGTGCAGCAATCGCGCACTCAGCCAGTCTACCCCAAGGAGATCAGCTTGCGCGGGTATCGGGCGGCGCGGAAGGCCGACGAGGTTGCGCTCAACGAAATCATCGGGTTGATCGAGAAATCGGAGCGGCCGATCTTATACGTCGGCGGCGGTATCATTAGCAGCAATGCGGCCGACGAATTGAGGAAATTTGTCGAAGCCACTGGGATTCCGGTCACCACCACTCTGATGGGTTGCGGGGCTTTTCCCGAAACACACCCTCTCTCCTTGCGCTGGCTGGGTATGCATGGAACCGCCTATGCCAATTGGGCCGTCAGCGGCGAGTTCCAAAAGCAGGGCGACCAAATGGTCCAAGTGGCGCCGGGGGCCGACCTGCTTCTCGCCTTCGGCGTCCGCTTCGATGACCGGGTGACGGGCAAAGTGGAGAAGTTCTGCGAGCACGGGACGATCGTTCACATCGACATCGATCCGTCGGAAATCAACAAGAACAAGCCAGCCCACTTGCCGATCATCAGCGACGTCAAGTACGCCTTGGAACGCTTGAACGCGTTGCTTCGGTCTCGTCCCATGCAAAAGAAGTTCCTCGCCTGGCATGAACAGATCGCGGCGTGGAAGGCGAAGGCGCCCCTCTTCTACCGTCTGACGGAAGAGGTGCTTCGGTCTCAGCACGTCCGCGACTTTATGGCCGGTGATGCCAGTCAGGTGATTCTGCCGCAAATGGCCATCGAAGCCCTTTACGAGTTGACTCAAGGTGAGGCCATTCTCACCACCGGCGTCGGCCAGCACCAAATGTGGACCGGCCAGTTTTACAAATTCAAGTTCCCGCGCCAACTCCTCACAAGTGCCGGGTTGGGAGCAATGGGTTTCGGCTACCCGGCCGCGCTCGGGGCCAAGGTGGCGCACCCGGACCGGCACGTGATCGACATTGATGGAGACGGATCCTTCCTGATGAACGTGCAGGAATTAGCGACCGCTCACATCGAGAAGATCGCCGCCAAAGCGCTGATTCTCAACAACCAGCACCTCGGCATGGTGGTGCAGTGGGAAGATCGGTTTTACCAGGGCAATCGCGGTCATACCTACCTGGGCGATCCGGAGAACATGAAGCAGATCTACCCGGACTACATTGCCATGGCCAAAAGCTTCAATGTGCCGTGCGAACGAGTCATCTACAAGAAGGACCTCCGGGGAGCCATTCAGCGCATGTTGGATTCCGATCAACCTTACCTCTTGGACGTGATCGTTCCTTACACCGAACACGTCCTTCCCTTCATTCCCGCGGGTAAAACTGTCCGCGAGATGATCTATCAATAACGACTGGTCGGTTAGCTAGGCTAGCGAGGCTCCTGCTGGGTCAGGCAATGCAACGTGCCGTAACCCAGCACGAGATCAACCGCATGGATGCCGACGACGGCGCGGCCGGGAAATAGATCGGCCAGGATGCCGAGCGCGACGCGATCGTTTGGATCGTTGAATGTGGGCACGATGACGGCGGCATTCCCAATGTAGAAATTTGCATAGCTGGCTGGAAGGCGAGCCCCTTCGAAAAAGAGCGGCGCCGGCATGGGCAGCTCCAGGGCTTGCAGCTTGGCGCCGTCTTCCAACCGCATACCCGCGAGCCGTTCCCAGTTCTCTTCCAGCGGCCGATAATTGATGTCTTTCGGGTTCTTTTCCCGAATGGCTACCACGGTGGTAGCGTTCACAAATCGGCAGAGATCGTCGATGTGCCCGTGCGTATCATCCCCAACCACACCGTGACCCAGCCAGAGAATGTGGCGCACTCCCAGGTAATCCTGCAAAGCGCGCTCAAACTCGTCCTTGCTCAAACTGGGGTTCCGCACTTGCGTCTTTGGATCGAGATAGCATTCCTCGGTCGTTAGGAGAGTTCCGCGTCCATTCACCTCGATTCCGCCGCCCTCGAGGATGACATCATGGCTACCGCTGCGGGCGTGAACCAGCGACAAGTCGAACCGACGCGCCGCCAATTCAGGTATGGTCCGGTCCTTTCGCCAATTGCGATACCGAGCCCAGGCGTTGAAATGCCAGTGGATGATCTGTTTCGCGCCGGTCTTCGCGTGCTTCACGTAGATCGGACCACTGTCACGCATCCAACCGCGGTTGGTTGGGAAAGGCAAGAAGTCGACCTGCTCAACGGCGCCGCCGGCAGCTTCAATGGCATAGCGAGCCAGCTTCTCGTCTGCTCTGGAATTGACGCAGAGGCGGATGCGTTCGCCGGGCGCCAGTTTGCGGATCATTTCGGCGTAGACCCAGCGGATGGCAGGGATTTTGCCGGGCCAATCGGTTACTTCATGCGGCCAACCCAACCAGGTAGCGTCGTGGGGCTCCCACTCTGCGGGCATGCGATAGCCTTGCGCGGCGGGAGTCGCATGGGCGCTGTCGTTTTGTTTGGCCATAGACCGCCGGAAGATAGGGGGTTTCTGATGCGAGTCAATGGCATTGGAAATGAGGCGCCAATTCGTTTTGCTCTTTGAACAACGGAGGTTCTCGGCGTAGAGTGCTTTACAGATCCATGACGCCGGAATACACAGCCCAGCTCGCAACCGAACTGCTGCTGGCAGGTTTGTTCATCGTGCTGGGAACGGGTCTGTTTGCCACGTTACTCGCCTTGGTGCACGTCCGCCGAAATCGGGCTTCCCGGCTGGAAAAGCCTCGTTCCGCATCGCTAGCTCCGGCTTATCGCCCATCCCTCTTCGAACAGAGCTGTCGTTGGCTCGTCGTCAAAGGGGGGCATCTGGCGCCGGTCCAGACCGCTCTGGGTTTGCACAACCCGATTCCGTGTTCCTGGGGCGAGGGGCTTTCATGCGTCGCAACTCACAAGCTGTTCGTCTCGCCTCCGGTCAAAGGCTGGATTATGGTCGTTGGCCAATCCCTGCCCGATCCGAGTGAAGACATTGATCGCTGCTTCCATTTCATCACCCGGTTCAGTCGAGTGCTCGGACAGGTCCAGTTTTTTTACTCAAATCGCGCGCTGAATCATCACGCCTGGGTGCAGGCCGACCGAGGTCAGATCGTGCGGGCTTACGCCTGGGCAGGTGAAACGCTCTGGGACCAGGGAAAACCGACCCAAGCAGAGATTGATCTTGGTCTAAAATGCTTTGCCTATGGGGAGACGGCCGGAGCCATTGATGTTTCTGCCGGCGAAAGTGCCGTCCCAAACGCCGAGCGGGTGACAGCTTTGGCCGGACGATGGAGCTTCGATCCAACCACGGTTGACGAGAGGATGCTCCGAACGGGCATAGGCGTCGCGGGAGACTCCACCTGCTCAGCTCCCCGGTCTTAGTCCAGCATTGGAACGACGAGTTCCTCAGATGGTTTTCCATGGCCCCGGAAACTAGTCCAAACTGCGGAGCGGATGTGCCCAAACATGCGCGCGCCTGTCCGGAATGCGGCGCGTGCGACGAAACGGGTTGGTCCGACGACGTTGCCTCCTCCTCAGCTGACATTCCGGACGACTCGTTTGACTATAACGAGTTCGTTAAGCGGGAATTCGGCCCCAAGCGCGTGTTGCCGCGAGGAATCACTTGGGTGTGGTGGGGCATAAGCCTGGGGCTGGCCGGCTTGCTGCTTTTCTGGATGCTGCGCTGACGAAGACTTGCAGCCACCGCCCGGCCCGTTTACCGTCGGTTTCGTCCAACAAGCTTATTCTATGAAAATGCGACCTGTTCTCGCCTCTTTGATCGTGATCTTAGGCGTTTTGATCGCCTCTGTTTCCGAGGCAAACGCCGCCGATGCGGGCAAAAAGGAAAAGCCGAAACTCCGTCACGTCGTAGCATTCAAATTTAAGGCCAGCACCACCCCAGACCAGATCAAGAAAGTGGAGCAAGCTTTCGGCGAACTGCCGAAGAAGATCGCGCAGATCGACAAGTTCGAATGGGGCACGAATAACAGCCCTGAGAAGCACAACAAGGGCTGCACCCACGCGTTCATTCTGACGTTCAAGAGCGAAAAGGACCGAGACGATTACCTCATTCATCCGGCCCACAAAGAGTTTGGGAACATGGTCGGCGCTTACTTGGACGATGTCTTCGTCGTCGACTTCTGGCAGAAAAAGGACTAGCTGGCTCGGACGAAGCCAGCTGTCACCGCCGGCACAGCCTCACGCGAGACCGGTCGTCGCACGCGAATCACTCGCTGCCGGACTTGGCTTCGTCCACCCCTGAGTGGTCAACTTCGAAAGTCTCTGGCTGCCTGAGAAGCGGAATGGTCCCGCCAACATACCATTGGCGGACCACCCAAAGCGCCGCAATCGCGGCAAGGGTCGTCGCAGCCCGAACGAACCAAGGCGAATGGAGCAGCAGGGGCAGAAACGGGCGAGCCGGATTTGATCCTGGCAGAGAGCCCTCATAGTCCTCGTGGCCTCCTTCCGCCGCCGCCAGTATGCTCGGCCAGTCCAAGCCCGACATGCCACCAAACTGCAAGCGGTAGTAGTAAGAATCGCAGCTTTGCCGAGCGCAATAGCCCTGCCGCAGGCGGTTGAGGCGTTGGTCCGACTCGGAGATCGACGCCGGATCAGCCACCGAGAGCAACTCTGCCCCCGTCATCCGGATGCCGCACTGAACACACTCAGCCGAAACTTCCGAGAGCCAGGCATCGGCCTTCTCCGAAGGGGTAGCCTGACTTCGCACCGATTCGCGGATAGCGCGGATAAAAGGTCCAAGTTGGCTGAGGTGCCGCCGGCAATCAATCGAGGCGGCCATAGTCATC
This sequence comes from Verrucomicrobiota bacterium, assembly GCA_046346765.1. Lineage (GTDB taxonomy): Bacteria > Verrucomicrobiota > Verrucomicrobiia > Limisphaerales > SIBE01 > JAXMHN01. The sequence continues at coordinate 29,354 of JAXMHN010000057.1, forward strand.
AATTCGCCTCGTATTGGCTCAACGGCGGGCTGTCTGGCGCTGGCAAATACCAGATCCAGTTCTTGGTCTCTTCGAATGGGTAGTAGGGATCCGTCGTCAGGGCCTTCGTAAAGTTCTGAACGGACGCATGGCCGTCCACGTAGAGAACCGGCGAGTAGAACAGGGGCGGAGCGAGCCGCGGATCGAGGAATTCCGTCTTGCCCCGGTGCCGGTGCCATTGATACCACCGGGGAACAAAGTGTCTCACACGATGGTGGCAAGCCTGCGGAGCTGCCGGCGGTTCATGCACCAGAAGAAAGAGAGACGGGTTGGGAATGGCCGTATCGAGCTTGCCGACGATCGACCCCGCCACGAGATGTTTGGTGTAGGGCATCCTCAGCCCAACCGGACTTCCCGAATTGAACTCATAACTAAACCCGCGCGTGTCCCAACATGTCGGCAGCAAACTAGCCTCTGGGTGCAACCCACAATGGACGCGGAATTTGCCGGAGTCCTTGGGGCATCGCCACACCTCAGACTTCTTTAAATAGGGATAAAGCGAGCGTTGGTCCGCCATCCCAAAATTCGTTGACCAACATCCAGGCAAAGCCTCCTTCCCGCCAGTCAACGCCAAGATCCTGCATTGATTATCGTCACAAAGGAGTTTTCCGGCCACGCCGACCTGCCTCAGATTGTTCAGACACATCATTTCTTTGGCGCGCTCCTTACCTTGAACCAACGACGGCAGGAGCAGGCCGGCGAGGACGAGAATGATTGCCATGACCACCAGCAATTCGATCAAGGTGAAAGCGCCGATCGTGCGATCAGCCCGACGAAGAGGAGAAACCGCCATGTTCGCTTGGACCGTTGTCGGACGGAACTGTGTCGCGCCGTCCTGAGCTTACTTCCGTCTTAAACCAGCCGGCGTGTGGTAAACCCACAACGATGCCGGCACGACGTATTCGACCCGAACCAACCGTCGCTCCTTCGACGACGATCCCTCAATAATCCCAGGCGTAACCGGCCGACTCGGATAACCCAGCTTAAAGCCGCCCAACGCTGCTGGCGCGCCACTCGAAAACCTGGGATGCGTCCGCGTCACATCGCCGTCCGTCCGATAGCCGGAGGCGGTCGATGCCGTCCCTGCGCGGATGGGCTTAGCAGGAATGCGGCCGGTGGGGCCGACGGCCTAACCGCTCGACGAGCGGACGGTTTTGCCGCCGACGGGCGTAATCCAGGTCTCAGGCCGGCAAGCATTACCGGCTGGCACGCAACCGCCTGCCCGGCTGCAGTGGCCGGTTCGGACGCAAACGCCAAACGTGAAACCGCCTCGCTGGTGCGTCGCCCCGGCAGAAGCAGCGCCGCCGCCAGCAAAACGACGGCCGCCCCCGCCCCCGAGACGCTCTCACTGCGGCGCAGGGTCCAATCGGTGATCCTGGTCATTCGGCGAGCCAATGGGTGGAGGCGTTCAGTCAGGGCCAAAGCAGCGTTCAGCGGCAGGGACGGACAGAGCTGCGTTGCGGCCCGCAGGAGCACTTCACAATAATCATCATTGTTCACGATCCGGCGCGCCAGAAGGAGATCGTCACAACAATCTTCCCGGATATCCCGAATGCTTCGGTTGACCAGCCAGACGATCGGATGAAACCACCATAGCGCCAGAATGATGAGTTGCACCCAGTTCAGCCACAAGTCGCCGCGGTGGCAATGGGCTAACTCATGCGCCAAAACCGCTTTCAACTCGGACGCTGACAGGTTGCCCACAATCTTCGTTGGCAGAACAATGGCCGGCTTCGGCACGCTGAAGGCCATCGGCGCCTCGACTTGCGCGGAGATGCCCAGCGAAGGAATGCGATAGACACCCATCGCAATCGCCAAGTCCCGATACTGCTCCCGCAAGCCACTGCCCAAGCGCGTTCGACACGCCCGCGACAACCGCCGCAAACGAATCGCCCGCCGGACAATCAACCCTCCCACCAGACCAATGCCAGTCAGGTGGACGATCATCAGCCACTTCGCCGAGCGAAGCCCAGCCCCCGAGCCGCCGCCCGATTCGCCGGTCAACCGCGAACGGGGCGCCGGACCACTTGCCCCGAGGACGGCGGCTTCTGCCGTGCCTCGGGGCACAGTGGCCAGCATTGGTTTCCTCTCTGGCTTGCTTAGCGCGGAAATCTCGGCAGGGACCAACTGGCTGAACAGGCCGGTCGGAAAGGGCAACAGTGGCGGACAAGCGAACTTCAGCAAGGCAACCACCAGAAGCGCGTAACGCAACGGCGCAGGCCAGCGCTGCCCAGCCAGATTCACCACCGCCAGCAACATAATCCCGACGACGGCTGCCTGCCAACTGGCGTGGACAATATAGTTCCACCAACCCAAAGCCGCCGCGTTCAGCCAATCAATCGACAGATGCATCCGGCTCCTTCTTTGGCGGACGCTTCGCCCGCAGGTCGCCAAGCAGTTGCTCCATTCGCTTCAGCTCGTCCCGCGTCGGCGGCTTGCCCTGAAAAAGTGACGCCACCAGAGCGACCCCATCTCCGTGAAACACCCGGTGCAGAATGCGCTGCAAGAGATTGCTCCCAGTCCGGCGCGAACGCTCCGTCGGTATATAGACAAATGCCTTGCCTACCGGCCCCTTTTCCCTGCTCACCAACCCCTTCGCTTCCAAACGGGTCAACAGCGTCAGCACCGAAGCATGCGCCATCGGCCGGTATTCCTGCATCCGTTCCCGAATCTCGCGAGCGGTTGCCTTCCGCTGGCGCTGCAAGCAGGCCAGCACTTCCAGTTCGGCATCGGGCAGATCAACAACAGTCGCCATGGCGCTCTCCGTTTAAATGCTTGGTTTATGGCAGAATACAGACGCATGTCTGTTTGTCAACAGAAAAAAGGCCGCTCGCCGCACCTTGCCAACCTCCCTGCCTGCCACCGCCATCCACGCCGGCTCCGCATCAATCCTCGCCCAGCAGGCCCGCCGCCGCCAACTGCTGCCGCAAGCGCTCCGTCCGGGCTGGAAAGTACTCCGTGAGCAAACGGTCCACTTCCGGCCGCCAATGCCTCTCGCGAGTGTAATGTTCGTATGGCCCCGTTTTATAGGGATGGACGTCCCTCCGATAAGCGCCCCACCTGGCTGATTCGGCGACAATCGGAAGCTCAATCGCTTGGGCCAATTTGCGGAACCGTTCCGCCGCCGCCGCTGGGCCGAGAGCGCCGCTGGAGGAAAGATGCCGAATCGCCTCGGTGGCGAAGACGGTCCGGAATGCGGCCAACCGCCGCAGCTTCTGAAAGAGGCGCATGGGACTTTCTTCACTATCGGCCGTCAGAATGTTGGCATCGGCCGACTCCAGCGTTCTCTCTCCATCCCAGACGAAGAATTGGAAAGGACCAGGTGGTTGCCGACGGCGGCCTGCATACCAATTGGAAGAACCATCCCAATCGGCATTGGCCCCGTATAGATTGGCCAGGATGAAGTCGGCGAATTGCCGAACGTCGAGCATTTGCTCGAGCTGCGGGAATTTGGATTCATCCGGGTCGGCATGGACATGATCCATCAAGCGCCGCCAGGCGACATCATCTCCATCCAGGATGTGATTGCCATTGCGGGAATCGTATTGCTTGGCCTTGCCCCCGTAGGCGGCCGCCATAAACGGAGCGCTGGGACGCTCCGCGAGGTTGTAGAGGCCCCAATACAGGCCGTTAAGATAGAGATGAACGAAAGCACCCCGAGCGGAGCGATGGCCCATCGCGCGGAGGGTGTCCCGCATCCACTGATCACGCAGGTACTCTCCCCGGCGCCGCTCCTCGCCGCTCCAATGCAGCCAAGTGTTGTTACAGCCAGCCCGCAAAATGAGCGTTTCGAAATGCGCCGCCCCCGGTTCAGCGAAAAGAGGAAAAGTGCATCGCGCGGGTCCGTAACGCTGGTGAAAGACCAACCGAAAGGAGTGCTTGGGGCTTTCTTCCGGCCGCCGATTCCAACCACCCTGAATGCGCAGGCCACAATCCATCTGGGCGCCCCGGCCTGTCCCCGGGTCCATCCATTCGACCGAGGCGGACCGCTCCCAAGGGATCCCGGACTCGAGCGGGTTCGCGTAAATGCCGCGCGCGGGATCAAACAGATCCTTCATCTCCAGGACAAGCGACACCGACGGAATCGCCCGCAAAGCCGCCTCAATCAACTTGTCAGGTTGCGGATCAGCCACCAGTTCGGGGGCCATGGAATAAGCCGCCGCAACCGGTTCACCGTTGGTATTGCCCCAGCTCGCGGGAAAGCCCGCTCCCGTCTGACGGAGAACTTGCCGCGGAAACAGGTAGGTCTGTGTTGCCACCGGCCCCACCTGCAGCCCCTTGCGGAATGCGGCCACTCGCAAAACGGTGGTCGTGGCGATGGGAGTCGTTCCGCGCCAGCGCTGGCCCGAGTCAGGCGAAGGGACCGAACCGTTAGTGGTATAGAAATACTCAAGGTCTGGAGGACCGGTCACCGTCGCGATAACCGGAGAAGTGTAAAAGCCCCGGACCGGCTTGACCTCCAACGCCGGTTCGACACGAGCACCGTCCTCTCGTTGGGCACCCATGGCCGCTTGGAGAAGCCAGGCGCTGGCCCAGCCAAGAAGCCATGGAACTACGTTCCGGCCGACAAGAATTGAGCGGATCCCCATGCGGTCGCCTTTACGCATTTACGCATCCCGATCGGAGGCTTCCGGCTGCGGCCGGCGGCGCCACTCTACTTTGGGAGGCTCAGGCAGCCCCTGCGCTCTGAGGGCCGTGCGAAAATGGAGCTTGCCGACCTTGCCCAGACTATCCGGGCCGAACTTCTCGACGAATTCTTTGGCAACCGCATCCACATTGGCGCCGCCACCTTTTGGCAGCACCATTTCATATTTACGACCGAGGTCGCGCAAACGCTGGACGAATTCGTCGCGCGCCAGGATTGAAGCCGCGGCTACCGCCAGGTCAGATTCGGCTTTATGGCGTTGGATCAATTCCAACTCTCGTCCCAGCCCCATCAAAGCTTTTCCCACCGTAGCCTTGTCGGCGGCGAATTGATCGCTGATGGCGCGTACGGGCAGCGGACGCATGCGATGTTGCTGGGTGAGGAGGTTTTCGATGACGCGGGCGTGACCCCAGGCGAGGATGGAATTGACGCTCCTCATCTTTTTATAAAGCCGGTTGTAGGCTTCGTTGCCAATAGGAACAACCGTGCAGACGCAGCCAGGCGTCCGTCGAATAGCGTCAGCCAATTCGGCCATACGGCGGTCACTGCCGATGGTTTTGGAGTCACGAACTCCCAGGTCCGTCCAGGCTTTGATGACCGACTCGTTCACGTAGACGCCCGCAACGCAAAGCGGACCGAAAAAATCGCCTTTACCGCTTTCATCCACGCCCAGGCGAGGCAACAACCGCTCGGGATCGAGCACCGATTCGTAGCCAATCCGGGCTTCGCCCACCACTTGCGGTTCCAACACGAACTCGACAAACTCCTGCGTGCCCTTCCCTTGCACGACCAACTTGCCGCTTTCGTAAAAGACGACATTGACCGCTTCTTTCGCGGCGGCGAAACGCGCATAGGGCACCTCCCGGAACTCGAAGCCGTGACCTCGCAGCCACGCAAGCAACGCTTTGGCCTGAGCGTCGCTCAACTTACTCGTGTAGGAAGTGATTGGTTTCACAAGGCTGGAAGATGCTAGCCCCTCCCTCCGATCGTGTCGAATGATTGCGGTTTGCCTGCGGGCTTCGAATCCGTAGCCTCGGGCGATGACCAGACCGAGGCCGATGGTGAAAAAGCTGATCGAATGGTATGGGCGCCACGCGCGCGCCCTGCCCTGGCGAACCACCACAGACCCGTATGCCATCTGGATTTCCGAGGTCATGCTGCAGCAGACGCAGGTTCAGACCGTCATCGCCTATTGGCTTCGATGGATGGCCGCGCTGCCCACGGTGCGGGCGCTCGCCGAAGCGCCCCCGGAACGCATCCTAAAACTCTGGGAAGGCTTGGGCTACTATCGCCGCGCCCGAAACCTGCAGCAGGCAGCGCAGGTAATCGAGGTGTCTCACAGCGGCTCTTTTCCAAGAACGCACCAAGCCATCCTGGCTTTGCCCGGCGTCGGACCCTACACCGCCGGCGCGATCTCCAGCATCGCCTTCGACGAACCGCAGCCAATTCTCGACGGCAATGTGATTCGAGTCTTGACCCGGTCATTCGGCATCAAAGGGCAGGTCCGGCGCAGTTCGGTCAAGGCACGCCTTTGGCGTTTGGCTGGAGCACTAGTGGAAGAGGCCCAGCGCCAACCCGCCAATCATTGCCGACCGTGTGCCACCTTCAATCAGTCTCTCATGGAATTAGGCGCGGTCGTTTGCCGCCCACGCGATCCCGCCTGCGAAACTTGCCCGCTAGAAAGCGCGTGCTGCGCCCGGCGCAACGGCAACATCGAAAGCTTGCCCAACCTGGGCGCGCGCCCCGCCACACAGCAACGCGAATGCATCGCTTTTGTCGTCGCCTGGCGGAGCCGATTCCTGGTGCAACAACGGCCGGCCACCGCTGTCAATGGTGACTTCTGGGAATTCCCCAACATCGATGTAACCAACCAGGACCTGTCGGTGGAGGAAGCCGCGGCGCGCTGCTGCGGCTTTCAACCTCGCGCCTTGGCCAAGTTTTGCACGATCGATCATTCCATCACCCGGTATCGCATCCGCCTCCATGCGTACTGGGTCGAAGCAGACGACCTGATGCCGAACGAAGGTTTGCATTGGCGCCACCGGCGTGATCTGGAAGCCTTGCCATTCACCAGCGCCCATCGGAAAGTGCTCCAAACCTTGCTGAAAAAGGGGCCGTCCTGAAAGAGTCCGCCCGCAAGGCCAGCTGTGTTCAGTTGCACCACTTACCGCGTCCACCCGCGATTCGATTCAGCCCGCGGAATCGACACCTACGAGATCTGCGACGGCGCCACCTTGCGTCCAGTCGGCTGTGCCGAAGAAGTGCCTCCCGCCAAACTCGCGAGATGGGTTCGAGGCGCGCTTGGACGAAATCTGCTCCGGAGCAGGGTGCGCGTTTACGCGACGGATCAGAACATGCCCGCCTTTTCCCTGCAGGAAGTCCGCTCATGCTGGAGCCCGCGCGTCGAAGTGAGGGACTCCGACAACGTTTCGCTTTGCTCGTTTGAAGGGAAATTCGCCACCGTCGGCGGCGGATTCACAGTGCTGGGCTCTCGAAATCAAGTCCTGGCAGCAGTGGAGAACGAGCCTGGCACATGGCGATACTTCTTTCGGACCTGCCAGGGGCGCCAGATCGGCACGATTGTCGACGAAGTGTCATTCCATCCGCCCCGGGGCACAGCCGGCCACTATCGGATTGATCTCAGCCCAAATGACCCGGTGGACGCTGAAAACCCGGGCCGCTGCCGGCTATGGCTGCTGGCAGCAACTCTCGCGCTCGATTTGATTTATCGCGACCGAGTTTGATGGTGAGGCGCCGCGCCGGGATCAGTGGTGGCAATTACATCCGTGCCCGCAGGATTCGAAATCGCCCGCTTCTGGGACGCGCCCGAGTTCGAAGGTCTTGGTGACGTAATGGGTGACCGACTCTTGCATGCGATGCATTTCCTGCTGGGCATTGAGGAAGCCACGGGCGACCGGATTATTCAGGAAGGACTCACGTTCGCGCTCGAACTCCGCCACCTCCTGATCGGACAACTGGCCACCCGTCTGCTGCTTGTGTTGGAGGTATTCGCCCTTTTCGCTGAGAGCTTGATATTGACCGCGGACGTCATCATTGCTCATGAAGGCATCGAGGCCCTGTCGAATTTGGTTAAATTCAGGCTGAGCGAGAATCGCCTGGCACAGTTCCTTCGTTTTCTGAACGATGACGCTCTGTTCCGTCATGGATGGCATAGGTATAATCTGGTTGCTGTCAATCGAGGCTGACGGTCTTGGCCAAACCCGTCTCGATCCGTCCAATAGACCATAGCCTCCGCTCAACTTCAATCTCCTTTCCCGCTCAAGTCCCAATCTGGTCGAATCTCCCTCCCTCTCCGCTCCGATTGACGCTGCCCCAGCCGGTCGGTAGGTTTCTGCCCATGACCGATCTGAACGTCATCCCTTCCCCGGGGCTGGATCGATTCGAGACCCGCCCGGTTTTGCCACCGGAGCGGCTCGATACCCTCTCGAAGGAAATCCTCGCGCTCAAAGCCAGACTGAACGCCGTCATTCTGGCCCATAACTACCAGGTCCCCGAAATCCAGGACGTAGCCGATTTCGTGGGTGATTCGCTCGGCCTGTCCCAGCAAGCCGCCAAGACCGGCGCGGACGTCATTGTCTTCTGCGGGGTGCATTTCATGGCGGAAACGGCCAAGATCCTGAATCCCAAGAAGGTCGTGGTTTTGCCGGATAAGGATGCCGGCTGTTCGCTCGAGGAAAGCTGTCCCGCCTCGAAGCTTCGTGCCCTCCAAGCAACCAACCCGAATTTTTATACCATCGCCTATATCAATTGCAGCGCCGAAGTGAAGGCGCTCAGCGACGTCATTTGCACCAGTGGCAACGCTGTCAAGATCGTCCAGGCCGCTCCCGCCAGACGCGATCTGCTATTTGTGCCGGACGAAAACCTGGGCGCGTGGGTCATGGAACAAACCGGCCGCCCCATGACCCTGTGGCGCGGCAATTGTTATGTTCACGTCGAATGGACCCACGCCAACATCCTGCGCATTCGCGATGAGTTCCCCGACGCTCCGGTCGTCGCCCATCCGGAATGCACCCGCGCCGTCCGCATCCTCGCAGATGAAGTCTGCTCGACCGAAAAAATGGTGGAATACTGCAAGCGCAGCCCAGCCCGAGCCATCATCATCGCCACCGAAGCCGGCATGCTCCACCGGCTCCAGAAAGAGTGCCCCGACAAACGGTTCATTCCCGCTCCAACAGCCCATTGCCGGTGCAATGAGTGTCGATTTATGAAGCTAAACACCCTCGAGAAGCTTTACGACTGCATGCTCCAGCTCTCGCCGCGGGTTGAGCTCGGCGACCAGATCATTCGCGCCGCCCGCCAACCGATCGAGCGACTGCTGGAAATCTCGGCCCGGGCCCTGCCCACCACTCCCCGCGCGCGCTGAGGGGCCGCCCGCGTCGTTTCACTGGCGCAAGCGGCTGTCGATCGCCGCCCGAACCGATTCGGCCAGCAGCCGCGGGGGATGCGGCTTTTGCAGGAAATTGACGCCTTCCTGGAGTTGCTGGTCCCGACAGACTAATTCCTGGCTGTAACCGCTCGTATAGAGCACCGCCAGGTCTGATCTGTCGACGCGCAGCTTCTTGGCCAGCTCAAAGCCGGTGATGCCGCCGGGCATAATCACGTCGGTCAGGAGCAGGTCGATCCGCCCGTCAAACTCCTGGAAGATCTTTTCCGCTTCGGGTCCTGAGCCAGCTTCGTAGACCGTATAACCCAGGCGCTCGAGAAGATCGCGCACCAGCATGCGGAGTGGCGGTTCGTCTTCAACCAGCAGAATAGTCTCATGTCCGCCCACCATCTCGATCGCCGCCAGCTCTTTCGGTTTCTCCGCGAAAGAGGACAACGCGGGCAGGTAAACCCGAAACACCGTCCCAAGCCCCACTTCGCTGTAGACCGTGAGCCACCCGCGATGCTGTTCGATGATCCCGTAAACGGTGGCGAGTCCAAGTCCGGTTCCTCGGCCCACCTCTTTCGTGGTAAAGAAAGGTTCGAAAATCCGCGTCAAGTTGGCCTGCGATATCCCACACCCCGTATCTTCAACCTCCAGGCACACATACTCGCCGGGCTTGGCTTGAGGACGCGCCTGGAGATGCAAATGCTCGGCATTGAGGACTTGCAGTTTGGTGCGAAGGAAAAGTTTGCCTCCTGCCGGCATCGCGTCCCGGGCGTTGACCACCAGGTTCATAAGCACCTGTTCGAGCATCGCGACATCGGCATGCACTGGCGGCAATTCGGCCGCACAGCGCACCTCTAAGACGACATCGGCGCCAAGAATGCGTTTCAACATCTTGGCGAAATCACGCACCGCGTCGTTCAAATTCAGGGGAGCAGCTTGCATCGCCTGCTTTCGGCTGAAGGTCAGGAGCTGACGGGTTAACGCCGCCGACCGCTCCGCAGCGAGCGAAATCTGCTCGGCCGACTCCCTCAAGTCGCGGCCGCACTCCGGCAGATCGAGCAGCAGATTGGCATGCCCCTGAATCACCGTGAGGAGATTGTTGAAATCATGCGCAATGCCGCCCGCGAGCTGCCCAATCGATTCCATCTTCTGCGCCTGCCGCAGCTGTAATTCGAGCAGATGCCGTTGCGTGATGTCCGCCGCAATCCCGATGACGCGCACGACCCTTCCCTCCTCGCCCTTCACCGGATAGGCGCGATCATGAATCCACCGGACCGAGCCGTCAGGCCGCACAATGCGGTAGATCTCATCATAATGACCGCCCTCCTGCTTCGTCTGTGCCGCCAATTGAATCCGCTTCCGGTCGTCCGGGTGGATAGCGTCCAGCCATTTCCAGGCAGATGATATCGCCGTTTCGCCCGATACCCCCAGATCTTCTCGTAAGCCAAGGCTCACGTAATGCAGCTGATGACTCTGCGGATCAGTGATCAAAAAAACTTCTTCGATCTTGTTGGCCAGCTCGCGAAACCGTTCCTCGCTCTGCCGCAACGTCTCTTCGGCTCGCTTGCGTTCGGTAATATCCGCACGGATGGCGACGTACTGCCGCAGCCGCCCATCAGCGTCCAACATCGGGACGATCGTCGTTTGAACCCAATAGAATGAACCGTCCTTGGCTCTGTTCCTCAGTTCCCCGCGCCACACCTCGCCCCGCTTAATCGTCTCCCACATCTCGCCCATGAAACGCTTGGAATGATGCCCCGAATTGATCAGCCGATGGTCCTGGCCTAACAATTCCGCTCGCGAATACTTGGAAATCGCACAGAAGCGATCGTTGACAAAGGTGATGCGACCCTGCGGATCGGTCGTGGCGACGATGGCGTGTTCGTCCAAAGCCGCTTTGAAATCGAGCAAGTCTTTGCTTAGGGTCCTGAAATCGTCTTGCGCCTGACGACGCCCTTGTTCGCTCCGGCGCAGCCATAGAGCGGTGACCAAGACGAGCGTGGCCGAGACCATCATATTTGTCCCAGCCGACGCGAACAGTCCGGCTCGTTCCCCCAACCAGCCATTCTCCTCAGCCTGGGTCGCAAACCAGGTGACGAGGAGGGGAATAGCCAAGGCCAAAAGCAATAAGCGACGAACGAGCAACGCTCCGTCCACCCCAGTGGTGAGCCATCGCAGTCCGTGGCGGCCCCGCAGTAACACGCCGAATGGCAGCGGCAGGGCCGCAGAGTGTAAACGACTGGCAAAGGACGGCTCCTCAGAGCAAGTGCGCGGGCTCATACGGACAGGCACCATTTAGTCAACTTACTTGCCGCTCTCCATGGGCGGGATCGGCGCCCGCGCCACCATCCCCAGCGCCAGCAGGAACGTAGAGGTTACGAATCCGCCAAGAAGAAAAATCGAAAATAGAATCATGGCTATTCCTTCGTCTATTCTCAGTATATGCATTTGTAACTAAACTGATGTTGGCCTACGGGCTGCAAAACTAGGGGGTTCGAGCAACCATAACAATTGGGACCACGCCTAGTCGCATTCGGCTGGAACCGTTTATCGGTATTAGGGGTTTCCCTTACTTGCTACCCACCGCGTGAGACAGGCCACCCCTTGCGTGGCTGCAATTGCAGTTGCCGAAGTGCGGGCATGCGCTAGGCTGTGCCCGTGAGCCATTCCCGGCCCCGCCAATTACATGCGCCTGAGCCGCAACGAACTGACGGCGGGATCGCCCGGAAAGCATTGTCATCTCAACTGAATGCGCGCGTCGCATTCCCAACCAACTATCGCATGATCAGAAGGCAATTGAACACCGCCCTAGCCGTCGCTTGCGGCGTGCACGCGCTCCTGGCAGTCGTCTCCGCTGAAAATTGGCCGCAATACCGCGGCCCGCAAGGGAACGGGACTTCCTCCGACGGCATTGCGCCGTGGCCTGCCCCGGGTCCCAAACCGCTCTGGAAGACTCAGTTGCCCGCCGGTTTCAGTTCCATCACGATTGCGGATGGCCGAGCTTACACCTTGGTCGCTCGCGAGATCGAGGGCGTGAATCGCGAGGTGTGCCTGTCGGTAGATAGTGCCACCGGGAAAGAGTTGTGGGCGACCCCGCTTGGAATCGCCAAGTATGATGGCGGCGGCGACAGCGGCACTCCCGAGAACAAAGGCGGAGATGGACCCCGCTCTACGCCAACCGTCGATGGAGGCCGGGTCTATGTGCTGGACAATCGGCTCGTGCTCTTCTGCCTCGGTTCTCAGGACGGCAAGGTCATTTGGTCTAAAGACCTCGTCAAAGAACACGACGGCAAGCTCATATCGTGGCAGAACGCTGCCTCGCCGCTGATCGAAGGCAATGTCGTCTGCGTGGCAGGTGGCGGGCCGGGACAAGCGCTGCTCGGCATCAATAAGACCGATGGCAAAGTCATCTGGAAACGCGAGGACGACAAGATGACGCACGCAACCCCGGTCGCGGCCACGATTCTGGGCGTGCGCCAGGTGATCTTCTTTACTCAAAAAGGCCTGGCTTCTGTGGTGCCGCAGACGGGCGAAGTCCTTTGGCGCTACCGCTTTCCATACAACGTCTCCTCCGCCGCTTCACCAGTTGTCTGGAATGATCTGGTCTATTGCTCCGCCGGGTACAACGTCGGGTCGGGAGCAGTGCGAATCACTAGCCAAAACGGCGGCTTTTCCGCCGAAGAGGTGTGGAGGGTCAAAGGCAATACACTGGCAAACCACTGGAGCACCCCTGTCTGCAAAGATGGGTATCTCTACGGCGTCTTCGGTTTCAAGCAATACGGCACTGCTCCTTTGAAGTGTGTCGAAATCGCCACCGGCAAGGAACTTTGGTCCCAGCCTAACTTCGGCGCAGGCAACGTCATTCTGATCGGCAACCACCTCGTCGCGCTCGGAGACCAGGGACAAGTCGCTCTGGTCGAACCCAGCCCCGCCGGGTATCGGGAAGTCTCCAGGTTTCAGGCGATTTCGGGTAAATGCTGGTCCACTCCTTCCTACAGCAATGGAAAGCTCTTCATCCGAAGCACCAAGGAAGGCGCTTGCTATCAAACCGCCGCGGTGAACACCGCGACTCGCGGCCAAAAAGCCGGCGGCCTCCAGTAGCGATCGAAAGGAGATCTTGTCCCGCGGGTTCAAAGGCAAGCCGCTTTGCCGCCCAACCCGTCACCGGCTATCGCGGCTTCAAACAGGTTGCCGTTTGCGCCGCCGCATCGCGTGGATGCACATCCAGCCTAGCAACATCGCGACAGCAAGCACCGGAGGACCCACCTCGGGAACCGACTGCGGTGGAGGCCAAATCCTGAACGAACTGGAAGCAATCCATCCACTCACGAAATGATCCCATTCCAAAACCGCAGTTGAATTTTGCTGAATCACACCGCCCCCGATCGCATCCCCGGACCAACGCCAGCTCGATCCCCCAAAAACAATCAGCAATGAAGGCAGCGTTCCAGGCAGCGCGCTGAACGAGACATCGGTCCAGGGCACCCCATCAGCCGTCCCCGCGAAAGTCGAAGCCGTGAAGAGGCCGAGAGCGCTCGATTGAAGATCCAGGGTAAATGATCCGAAGATGGCCGGCGACGGCGGCACGGCGCTGCCTGGCCATTCAAAATCATAGTGAACCGGAACGGCGTCGACATGTCGCGCAAGGCTGATCAGCGCCAGACAAACGAGCACGCGCCGCACTCGCTTGATCGTAACGACGCTCCATTGGACGAAGGAGTTAGTGACGTTCATAGGCTTTCGTTTCTGCGCCGGTCCGGCGATCAGGCTTCTTCCGGAAACACCCGCTTTGTGACCAGCTGCAAATCGGACAAGGTGAAAGGCTTATAGACTACGGCCATAAAGCCGGGAGGCACCTCCGCGTCGCGCGCTCCGGTAATCAACACGATCGGCAACTGCTCATCTCTCTTGCGGATCTCCCGGGCCAATTCACCGCCGCTCATTTCAGGCATGAAAAGATCGGTGACAACCAGATCAAACCGCTCCAAGTCCACCAGCCGAAGTGCCTCGACGCCGCTCCCGGCAGCAGCCACGCTGTATCCCAGCCGCTGCAGAAGTGCCTGCGTCAAATCTCGAACGGCCTGTTCGTCGTCCACGACCAACACACGCTTTCGCGCCATAATGTAGTTCTGCGAGCATCGATCGATTGACCCGGACATTCCTGTGGCCACGTTAGAAGGCGCGTCCCGAAAACAAGAGCAACACCCGCTGGCATTGCGCCCGTGGGACGAAGAACACAACAAAGCCCTCGAACAAGTCTATGGGATGGTATGTCTCCCTCCCCCTGACACGTCATTTATTGCTACCAAAGTGCTACATTCATAGCCGTTTTGCTACATATCGGTCAAGTCAAAAGAGGTCCCCGCCTCGTTCGCCAGCGGCCTGAACGCACTTCCAACTTCCCGTGTTCGCAATTGTGCCACAATTGTGAATACGTCTACAGGTGTCTGCAGCCCAAATCAAAGCAAACCAATTCGACAAAAATGCGACCTGCAGGAAGTGGCTCACAGCCGGTCCCAGGCGACTTCTCCGATCGGCGCCGGACACCCGATTGACTCGGCACTAACACGGAGATGACTAGGCTTATACTCGGATCCCAACCGAGTGATCTCCGTCTCATCTCCGCAGCAGCCCCAACACGCCTCGGTTTGTTTCAACGTTTCTTCGCACCAACTCTGCTTGACAATCTGCTGCTTTCCGTCCCAAAAACGGATCTCGTAAATCGAGGGATCTATGATCCCACATACAGCGTCAGATTCGCCCGGCGGCCCAGCCGCTGTGGCCAGGAAATCATCCGCCAAGATCCGAGTGTATCTGGCGGATGACGATGAGCAGTTTTCCCTGGTGGTACACGATCTACTGTGCACGCAAGCGGGCGTAGACCTGATTGGCTCGTCCGGAACCATCGAAAAGACCTTGCACGACCTCGCTGCCACCCCAGTGGAAGTGTTGGTCCTGGATCTCTACATGCCGCAGGGTGAAACGCTCGAGTGCATTCCGGACCTGAAACGAACGGTTCCTGAAATCAAGGTCCTGGTAGTCACCGGCGGCGGTTGGAATGATCAGCAAGTCGCGAGCATTCTGGCCGGAGCCAATGGATTTCTTTACAAGCCCTTCACCTCATCGGATCTGGCAAAAGCAATCCAACTGGTCCACTCGGGCAAAGCCTACTTCGATTACGCCGCCCTGGCAGCTGCTCTCAGTTCAAGCGGTTCGCACTCCACCCCATCCGTTCATCTTTCTTCCGAAGATCGGGAATTTCTCGACCTCATCCGGCAGGGGCTGACCAACACTGCCATCGCGGATCAATGGAAAACGGGAATTAAAGCGGTTTACCAACGTCGCTACCGACTCAAAGCCAAGTTGGGGCTGCACAGCGCGCGGGAGTTGGCCCACTTCGCGGCCAGCTTCGAGGGCCCCTCGTTATCCGGCTCACCTGTGACGCCGAATGGGTAGGGCTAGGACGGGAATCGAGAAGATATAGCCCTTGCTTTGATTGCGCCGAGTTCCTCGGCACATTAAAGGGCAGCGGACACGGGTTGCAGAGTTCGACTGTTTAACTCACTCACTTGAGAATTGAGCGTGCACAGATCGAAAAGATAGCCGATCCCAAACACGCCTGCGGTCAAGAGGTAAAGAAGTCCTGTGGCCCACTTTCCCATATAAAAGCGGTGAATTCCAAACAAGCCGAGGAAGGTAAGCAGAAGCCAGGCAACGGAATAGTCAGTTGAACCGGCCACGAAGCGCCGGTCAGCTTGGCGGTCCAGAGAGGGGATGAGAAAAAGGTCGATCAGCCAGCCGATCCCTAGCAAACCCAACGTAAAAAACCAGACAGCTCCAGAGATCGGATTGCCGAAGTAGAATCGATGGGCGCCGGTGAACCCGAGAATCCACAAGAGATATCCGATGAGCTTGCTATGGGTATTATTGGCCGTCATTAAAGCCATCATCTGCTGACCTTCGAATCATGCCATTACAAGCTAATGCGCCTTTTGCACCATCGCGAGCGGCGCCTCCGCTTGGGCAGGCTCTACCGGCCAACCAGCGCAACCTTCCGCCAGCCGATCTTTCCGACCAACCCCCGATTCTCTCCGGGTTACGACTCTGGCTGCAGTCATGACGGCTCGGAGCCTGTTGAAAAACGAACATGAGCGCTGTTTTCGAGGAAAAGGTAGGATGGCAAGGCGCGAGCACGGGAGCATCCCCGCAGCGG
>JAXMHN010000058.1:0-45335 GCA_046346765.1 Verrucomicrobiota bacterium
ACGTCGCCCATCAATGGAACGGGTGAAACGACCAACGACGGCCCGGCGGGCGAATTCATGTTCATCTGGCCGGCCCGGACCTCGCCGTGCAAGCGAAGGGTGATCGGTTTGGCCCCGATATTCTCGACCGAGAATCCCTCGCGGTAGGCAATCGGCCGGAGCGCTGGGGTCCAGTTCCCGGAGCTGGGATCGGCGGTTGAGGCGGTAAAATTCCCATTGGTATAGAGCGAGACTTTGACCGTCGGGTTGACCGCGCCAAACACGCTCATGCGGCCATCGGCAGAGTCGAGGCGCAAAGGCCGGTCGAAACAATTGCCCAGAATCGCCATCTTCCCGGGAGGGAGGGTGACTTTGATATAGCCGATGATCGGACTGTTCGTCGCGCCGGCGCGATTGCGATAGAAGCGCCATTCACTCTGGCGGGATCCGACGTCATCGAGAGTCATTTCCTGAGCGACGGTGGCCAGTTTCGTCCAAGTTTGCAGATTAGTGCTCACTTCGAGATCGGCCGCGCCGGCCGTCGTTACCTGGAAGGCTCCATTGCCAGTAAAGCCATGCGTCTTAAACGGAGAGGTCGCCCCCTGACAAGTAAGCACCTGCACCAGACCGAACCCTACGATGGAGAAAAGGACGTGTTTCATAAAAGTGCGGGAATGTTCTGTTTCGCTCGCACATTAGATCTGCCTTGGGGCGAAGCAAGTCAAACTGTCCGAGTTGCCCAGCTCTTCTTGGAACTCGCGCGCGGGAAAGACCAAGTGAGGGGTCGGGCCAAAGGGGCTTCGGACCGACCGTTTCAATCCTGCGGGGGAGTGCGCTTCGATTCTTGACAGGACGGCCTGTTTCAATCATTGAAACGGGACCGGTCCAGTTCCCGGGCGAGCCAGCTTTACCAGGCCTCATCAAAGCCCAGCATTGGATCGGCCCCGAAACTCCTAGTCTGGGGAAGCGAGACGATATGCCGAGGACACTCGACGTCAAACCTCTTTCAGCCGCTCCCATCCATGAGCCGTCGACCCCGGTGGTCCGACCGCGATTCGATTCGATCGACTTGCTTCGCGGGTTCATCATGGTCTTGATGGCGTTGGATCATACCCGCGACTACTTCACCAACGCCAAATTCGATCCGCTCGACCTGACTCACACCACCACCGCTTTGTTCCTGACCCGCTGGATCACTCATTTCTGCGCGCCCAACTTCATTTTCCTGGCGGGTGTCGGAGCGTTTCTCACGCGGACACGCGGTAAATGTGTTCGTGATCTGTCGTGGTTTCTCTTTTCGCGCGGACTTTGGCTGGCTTTGCTGGAGGTTACCTGGGTGCGATGTGGGTGGGAATTCAACTTCGACTATCATCACGTCGGTGTCGGCGTCCTTTGGGCGATCGGTTGGTCAATGGTCATTCTGGCTGGGTTGGTCTTTTTGCCGGTTCCCCTGGTGGCAGCGATCGGGGTGGCGATCATCGCGCTCCATAACCTCCTCGATTCGATTCGGCCGGACGCGTTCGGAGCTTGGGGCATTTTGTGGGGGATTGCTCATGTGTCGCGTCCGTTTCAGCTGACACCTTCGTTTGAGTTCGGCGTCGGCTATCCGATCGTGCCGTGGGTCGGAGTGATAGCCGCGGGTTACGGATTCGGTTCGATCATGCTCTGGGAACCGGAACGACGCCGGCGCGCCATGCTCTGGCTGGGGCTGAGCCTGGTTGTCTTGTTTGTCGCCGTCCGTGGCCTGAATGGGTATGGCAACCCCACTACCGAGCAACTTGGCCGAAACCTCCCGAACGGACAGTGGTCCGTTCAAAAGAACGCGCTCGGGACAGTCTTCTCCTTCGTCGACGTTCACAAATACCCGCCGTCGCTCGATTACGTGCTCATGACCGTCGGACCAGCTCTGGTGTTACTCTCGGTCCTGGAGCGTGGGCGATGGCTGGCGAGATTATTCAGGCCGCTGATCGCGTTCGGGCGCGTCCCGCTGTTCTACTATCTCCTCCATATCCCTCTTATCCATGGGCTCGCGGTGCTCGTGGCCTGGGCCCGGCACGGCCAAGCCGACTGGCTGTTCGTGAATCCGTTCGGGGGACCAGGGCCAGAGCCGCCGGCCAACGCCGGCTTTGACCTGCCCGGCGTCTACCTGATTTGGGGATGCGTCGTGATCCTGCTTTACCCAGCTTGCCGGTGGTTCGCCGAATTCAAGCGCCACCGCAAAGATGCGTGGCTGAGTTATCTTTAACCGGCGCGCGCCCCGGGAAAATCGGGCGGGTCAATGCCGCACGCGGTAAAATCGCGTTGGACGGCCGGTTTCGATCGGGATGACCACGCCTCCGGCCGTGGCGGTGTTGGTCGCCAGGCGGCTCCACTCATTCCAGATCCTGGGAAGCCTCGGGGACAAAGTCCTGTCCAATGAAGGCGTGCACCCGCAGGCACCAGAGCCCATTCCGCCCTGCTCCATCTGCAACCGAGGCAACTGGTCATTCGGCAGCAGGCTGGTTGCTTCTCACGTAGCAGCCCACAGCCTGGCCGCACTGCTTCAACCACATTGTCGAACATGTAGTGGATCCCGCCGTAGACGCGGCTCATCCCGACTGCATCCGCGCATGCCGCCAGGCTGGTGAACTCTCGAAAGACGCCTGGCAGGGAATCCGGACCGGGCGAGGAACCGGATGGCGTCGGTGCCGAAGCGGTCAGGACCTCGGCGCGCGCGCTTGCTGGAAGGTGCTGGCGCGCTGGTGTAGAGGGGAACGGTGGCGCGGCCAGGAAATGATCCCACCCCCTTGTCGGCTCGGTGCGATCATTCCCATCCTCGTCGGCGCGTTGGATGGCCGTAACCGGCCGCCAGTATAGCGGTATTTCGATTCCCAACAGGCGATCGCGCCATCGGCTTGGGCCATGCTAATCAAGGCAAGAGTCGGGCATTCTCAGCCAGGCTGGTGTGACGGTCCCGCGCGATCGTGGCGGCGATTTCGTGCCAATGCCCGGCGGCATGGCGGTGTAGCTGGAAGTCGGACCAAAAGGTGGCGATCTGCGACTGCTCCGCGGTCCAGTTCGGCTGCCTTTGCCGCCGATCGCCTTCACCTCGTTGAGTCCTCGGCATACCGGGCACTGGCCAGGGGCGGCGGCGGCGGCGGCAGAAACGACTCCAGTTCGGAAGACGAAGCGTCTGCACATAGCGCCAGTGCGGCGTGAGGGCGGGCGAAGAAAGGCGGTGTCCGTCGCCATTGGCCAGGCAAATCGCTTGGGATGCGGGGCACCTCGGTGCTGGCGCCATCCGCGCCCCGCGCCTGCAACACCAGGTCAGCGACCTGCCGCCCCAAGGCGAGCCCGTTCGTTAAAGCGGCGTCGGCGGGGGCACTCGCCAGCCACGTCTCGTAGAGGTCGTCCGCCTGCGCGCCGAACGACTGGTAGAGCGCCTTCATGACGTCGTAGCCAGCGGCCACGGCAGCGGCCTCGACTGACGTCTCGAGCGGAGCTTCCACTTCAAAGCGATAGGGCTGGTGCGTCTTCAGGATGGAGTTCACCGCGTCGTACATCGCGGTGTGCAATATAGCCGTGCGCGAGCTGAGCGTCGGCCCGCTGTTGTCGACGTGAATGGCTGCAATCATGACGGCATTCAATCCAGGACCACATCCGCACGGCGAGGACGCCAGAATACCGGAGCCGAAGGATCAGGACCACGAACCGGTGGCAGCAATGATGAAGATGGCGCATCATCATGGGCCAGCTTGCCAAGGCCCCGGAGCTGCTCAAGCGCAATTGCGCCGTCCAGACGAGGGCCGCCGGTAGCAAACGGTTTCACTTTCCTTCCTCCCATCGACTCCTAAACTGCCGCCCATGGGCTCCCGGTTCCGCATCTTTTTCGGCGCCTGCCTCGTGCTCGCGTCTGGCGTAGCGCCAACCCGGGCCGACGATTGGCCGCAATGGCTCGGACCGCAGCGCGACGGTGTGTGGCGCGAAACCGGCATCCTGCGCGCTTTCCCGGCCGGTGGGCCTCCCATCCGTTGGCGGGTACCGATCGGGGCGGGCTATGCCGGACCAGCGGTGGCCGACGGCAAGGTCTATGTCGCGGATCGGCAGCTTCCGACCGGGGCAAGCAATCCGGCCAATCCTTTCGACCGCAGTTCTGTTCCAGGAACCGAGCGAGTGATCTGTCTGGATGCGGAAGACGGCCGCCAACTTTGGGCTCATGAATACGATTGTCCTTACACCGTGAGTTATGCCGCCGGACCGCGCGTCACGCCGCTCGTCAGCGGCCCCGACCTCTACATGCTCGGAGCCGAAGGCCATCTCTGGTGCCTGGACGCTCGCAGCGGCACCGTGCGCTGGTCGCGGGATTTGAAGAAGGACTATGCCACCAAGACGCCGTTATGGGGCTTTGCTGCCGCTCCGCTGCTCGATGGCGATCGGTTAATTTGCCTGGTCGGCGGCGAAGGCAGCGTCGCGGTAGCCTTTGACAAAAACACTGGCCGAGAGTTGTGGCGGGCGCTACAGGCGAAGGAGCCCGGCTACAGCCCGCCAACGATGATCGAAGCGGCCGGGAAACGTCAGCTGATCATTTGGCATCCGGAAGCCGTCAACGCCCTCGATCCGGCCACCGGCAAAGTCTATTGGACACAGCCGTTCGCCTCGCAAGCCGGGCTCTCGGTGGCCACACCCCGCCAAGCGGGGGATTGGCTTTTCCTGACCACGTTTTACAACGGTTCGCTCATGCTGCGGCTTAACAGGGATGAGCCAGGAGCGAAAGTAGTTTGGCGCAGCCAAAAGGTCAGCGAGCGGGACACGGACGGGCTGCACAGCATCATTCCGACCCCCTTTCTGGATGACGGACATATTTATGGGATCTGCAGTTATGGGCAACTGCGCTGCCTGCGCGCCGAAACCGGCGAGCGGCTTTGGGAATCACTCCAGGCCACCACCAACGACGGGCAGGAAACGCGCTGGGGCAATGCCTTTCTGGTCAGAAACGAAGATCGCTACTTTCTTTTCAACGAAAAGGGCGACCTCATCATCGCCAGGCTAAGCCCCCAAGGTTACGTTGAAAAAGGCCGAACGCATTTGCTGGAGCCTACTAACCACGATCCGGGACGGCCGGTCGTCTGGTCACACCCGGCTTTTGCCAACCGTTCGGTCTACGCCCGCAATGACCAGGAAATCGTCTGCGCCAATTTGGCGGACGATTCCAAACCCTCTTCGGGGCAAAGGAAAGCGGCCGGATTGGGCGGTGCGGCCAAATGAGGCGCGATACGCCTCCATCCCAAAACGGCAGGCGCCAATGCCGCTGGTCCCGTCGTTAGATACCCTCGCCCAGCACGGCAGCCAACTCCTGGCGAGCTTCGATCTCGGCAGACATGGGTTCGTTTTCGCCGCGGAGAATGCGATAGCTCTTAATGAAGATCGAGACGGGATGGCCATCGCGCAAGCCAAGCTGCGCATACTCCTCCTTCGTCATCCGCGATCGGAGGACCAGGCCGGAAGGCAATCGCAGCTCGAGTCGAAGCATGATGCCGAGGAAGAAAGTGTGCGTTAGGATCGCACGATAAGGGTATTGCTCGGGATCCGGCGAGACCTGGACCGCGAATGGCCGAAAGCCAATCCGCATCTGCGATCCATCAGGCCGGTCCGGCGCCGGAAAGGCCAGTTCCCCTGCCCGGCCCAGCCCGTCCTTGACGACCAGATCGAGGACATTCAGAACGCCAATAAAGCGGGCGACGAATTCGTTGGCGGGCTCTTCATAGACTTCGCGGGGAGCGCCGATTTGCTCGAGGTTGCCCCGGGAAATGATGACGATGCGGTTGGAGACCTCCATGGCCTCCTCCTGATCGTGCGTGACGAACAGTGTCGTCACGTTCAGATCATGGTGCAAACGGACCAGCCAGTCGCGCAGTTCCTGGCGGATTTTCGCGTCGACCGCCCCGAAGGGCTCATCCAGGAGCAACACGCTCGGTTTGGGTGCGAGGGCCCGGGCAATGGCCACGCGCTGGCGCTGGCCGCCCGAAAGCTGATGCGGAAAACGCCGCTCCAGACCTTCCAAGCCGAGGAGGTGGAGCAGTTCGCTCACCCGCGCGGTGATCTCCGGTTTCTTCCATTTTTTAATCTTCAAGCCGAAGGCGATATTGCGAAAGACATTCATCGTCTTGAACAGCGCGTAATGCTGGAAGACGAAACCGATATTGCGCCGTTGCACGGAGACGTCGTTGACGCGCTGGCCTCGAATGAGGATGTCCCCTTCGGTGGGCACTTCCAGGCCAGCGATCATGCGCAACACGGTTGTTTTGCCGCCGCCGCTTGGGCCGAGCAGACCAAGCAACTCCCCTTCGCGCACGGAAAAGCTGACCTGATTGACCGCGGCCACATCGCCGAACCGCTTGCTGACGTTGTTAAGCTCAATGCTCATGCGCGTGTGCCGGCGGGGAGGAAAGCCCAAGCAAAGGGGACGAATGCGTCGCCGGGCCGCCGGCGGCACTGTCCTGCGATTCGGGAACCAAGCGTTGCGCCAACCTTTGTTCGCGTTCCGTTCTCCATTCCAGAAGTGTTTTCAAACCCAAAGTGAGCAAGGCGAGCACCGCCAGCAAGCTGGCGACGGCAAAAGCCCCGGCCGCGTTGTACTCATTGTAAAGTTTCTCCACGCGCAACGGCATCGTTTCGGTCAAGCCGGCGATGTGCCCCGAGACGACCGAGACGGCGCCAAATTCCCCCATCGCGCGGGCGTTGCAGAGGATGACGCCATAAAGCAAGCCCCACTTCACGGATGGCAAAGTGACGTGCCAAAAGGCCTGCCAGCCGCTCGCTCCTAAGGTCAAGGCAGCCTGTTCCTGTTCCGTCCCGGTCGATTGCATAACCGGGATGAGTTCGCGGGCGACGAACGGGAAGGTCACGAACAAGGTGGCGAGGACGATGCCTGGCAGGGCAAAGATAATCCGGACATCGTGGGCATCGAGCCATTTGCCGAAAAAGCCCTGCAATCCAAAGAGGACCACGAAGATCAATCCGGAAACAACCGGGGAGATCGCAAACGGCAAGTCGATCAAGGTGACCAGAAGGGCTTTCCCGCGGAATTCGAATTTAGCGATGGCCCAGGCCGCCGCCACCCCGAACACGAGGTTGGTGGGCACGCTGATCCCCGCGACCAGGAGCGTCAGGGTGATGGCCGCGCGCGTATCCGGCTCGGCCAGCGCAGTCCAATAGATGTTCCACCCTTTGCTCAGGGCCTGCACAAAGACATTCGCCAAAGGCAGGAACAGAAAGACCAGTGCAAAACCCAGCCCGACCGTGATCAACAGCCCCTTGACCAGGCCGGATTCTTCCGAACCTCGCTGCGAGCTGGCCCGAAGTTGCTTTGGGGTCGACTTGGGTGCGCCGGCCATAAGGTCACTCGTTGAACCGGCTGGTCCAGGATTCGAGCCAATTGATCGCAGCCAGAAGGAGGAACGAAATCACCAGCAACACCACCGCCAGCGCCATCGCCCCGGTGTAGTCGTACTCCTCCAACCGCATCACGATCAGGTATGGCACGATCTCGGTCTTAAAGGGTTTGTTGCCCGAGATGAAGACAATCGAGCCGTACTCCCCGACCGCCCGGGCGAAGGCCAAGGCAAATCCGGTGATCACGGTCGGCAGCAGCGACGGCCCCACAATCTGCACGATCGTGCGAAACCGCCCCGCACCCAGGGTGGCCGCCGCTTCTTCCAGTCCACGGTCCAGGTTGGCAAGAACCGGCTGCAGCGTGCGCACGACGAAAGGAAGGCCCACGAAAGTGAGCGCGATGATCACCCCCAACGGCGTGAAAGCTCCTTCGATCCCAAGCGGGACCAAATAGCGGCCGAGCCAGCCATTGGCCGCGAATAAGTGCGACAAAGTCAGCCCGGCCACGGCGGTCGGCAGGG
Source organism: Verrucomicrobiota bacterium (assembly GCA_046346765.1). Classification (GTDB taxonomy): domain Bacteria; phylum Verrucomicrobiota; class Verrucomicrobiia; order Limisphaerales; family SIBE01; genus JAXMHN01. The sequence continues at coordinate 7,872 of JAXMHN010000058.1, forward strand.
CGAATGGAAAGTCGACCAAAGCATCTACAAAGCGGCGTCCCGGGAAATGATAGCGAACCAGCACCCAAGCCAGGATGGTCCCGAAAAACGCGTTCACCAGCGCGGCCAGAAATGAAGCCCCGAAGGTCAAGCGATAAGCAGCCAGGGCCCGATCAGTCGTGGCCAATTTCCACAGGTCCGTCCAGGACATTTCAAAGGCCCGGATAAAAAGGCCCGCGACCGGAATGAGAACCAGGGCGCTCAGGTAAAAAACCGTATAGCCCATCGTCAGGCCGAATCCAGGCAGGGCATTAAACTTTTTATCGGCCATGCGTGCGGGCAAAATAACCAGGCGGCCACCAGTCGCACAATCTAAGAAATCAAATGTTCTGGGCGATGGCCAGCAAGGAACGATACTCCGTCAGGATCGTCTCCAGTGCCGCCGTCAAGGCTTCCACCTGCAGATGCATCGGAGCGGTGTGAGGCGTTTCCAAGGTGAGTTCGAACGGCGGTTGATTGAGCCCCGCCGGCGCCCGCAACACCCCCTCGTAACTCTCGTAGATAATGCCCCCCTCCGCGGCAAATCCGTCAATCCGCCGATCCCGGTTGCGTGGCAGGAAGCGCTCCGCCGCGGCCAAGGCCGGTTCCAGCAGATGCCGCGAGAGAACCTCGCCATTGGCAAAACCGTAGAGGCCGTGGCTGGTGTCGTCCGAATGCAAATTGACGATGCCGTGAAAGGCGTGCGTCCAGATTTCCGTCTCCAAATCCTGGACCTCGGGTTCGGGCGAATTTTTCCAAAACTCACGGTTGAGATCACGCCCGCTGCGCGAATGACGGGTGTTGTCTTCCAGCCCGCTCGGATTGCAGGCGGGATAAAAGAAGAGAGCATAGCCCTTGGCCAGCTCCGGATGCTGATCCAGGTGCGCGGCCAAGCGCGTCACAGCCAAAGCGCCTTGCGGTTCATCGCCATGAATGGCGGCAAAAATGCCGATCCGGATCAGGTCGCCACCACCACGCGGGCCGAGGTAAATGTAGCGCGGCAGGGCATAGGTTTGGCTGCCGTGGACAAATTCGCGCAGCGACTTGCGGAAGAGATGGTCAGACCCATCGGCCAGCTCGTCCAGGCCGCTCAGGAGCCGATCCAGGACGCGGCGTTCCGGCAATTCCCCTGTGGTTTGCACGACAGAATCTAAAACGGATTGGCTCATGGGCGAGGTTTTCGAGAGGGGTTACCGGTTTGCTTGCTGAATCTGGTCAAAGATCCCGCCGTCGCTGAAATGCACCTGCTGGGCTTTCTGCCAGCCCCCGAAGACCCGGTCGATGGTGAACAGCTCCACTTTTGGAAAGACGGCGCTAAACTTGGCGGCGGCCCGTGCGGAGCGAGGCCGGTAAAAGTGTTTGCCGATCAGCTCCTGGCCCGCCTCGGAGTAGAGATACTCCAGATAAGCCTTCGCGACCACTTCGGTGCCCTTGCGCTTGACCACTTTGTCCACCACGGTCACTGGCGGCTCGGCTAGAATGCTCACGGAGGGCACGACCATCTCCACCTTGTCGGGCCCAAACTCCTTGACCGCCAGGAAAGCCTCGTTCTCCCAGGAGATCAAGACATCGCCAATACCCCTCTGGGCAAAGGTGGTGGTGGCGCCGCGCGCCCCGGTATCGAGCACCGGAACGTTCTTGAACAGCTTCCGAACAAACTCGCGGGCGTAGGCTTCGTCGTGACCGGCGAGGGCGTAGCCCCAGGCGGCGAGATAGTTCCAACGGGCGCCTCCGGAAGTCCTCGGGTTTGGGGTCACGACCGAGATGCCAGGCTTGATCAAGTCGTTCCAATCTTTGATCTGCTTGGGGTTGCCTTGGCGAACCAGGAACACAATGGTGGAGGTGTAAGGTGAACTATTGTTCGGCAGTCGCTTCTGCCAGTCCGCGCCAAACAGCTTCCCTTTTTGGGCGATCGCGTCGATATCGTAAGCCAGCGCGAGCGTGACCACGTCGGCCTGCAGTCCGTCAATCACCGAACGCGCCTGTTTCCCCGAGCCTCCATGCGATTGCTGGATCACCACGGAGTCCCCAGTTTGGCTCTTCCAATACTGGGCGAAGGCATGGTTGAAATCCGCATAGAGTTCCCGCGTCGGATCGTAGGATACATTGAGCAGCTTGATCTCTTTGGCCCCGAGCGCGGGCACCAACAGAAGCAAACCAACTCCGAGTAGAGATCGCACCCGGCGGCGCGCAGTCGCAATCAAGGCAGTCATCATCGTTCCTCGTTGAATGTCAAACCATCAAAAGGTCGCCTGGAGCCGGGTCAGGATCACATCCTCGTGATTGATGCCGTTATAACCCTTCACCCCGTCCAGGTCCGAGTGCTCATAGTTGAGCGTGAGCTTAAAAAAGCGATTGAAATGCCAGTTGAAACCAAGCCCCCACGAGAAGGCGTTCGAGGCTGAACTCGCCGGGTCCGCAAAGATCGGAAACGCCGCCTCGTCCAGGTTGAGTTCGCCCACGCGCGCCGTCAGTTCGAGCGCCCCCCAGCCGCCGTTCCCCACCCCCAGCGGCCGCAAGGGAGTGACCGGCCGAAACGAATTCGCTTCGCCAGTCACGAAGTAGGACGCTTCCACTTGCCAGGCACGATTCTCCAAGCTGCCCCGGTTGCCCGCGCCGGGCCCGCCGCCGGCCTGTGCCAACTCCTGCGACGAAATCGCGTATTCGCCCAGTAGCCCGAAGGGCCCCCAATACCAATAGGCCTGGGGACTCAACCGCCATTGAGTGCCATCTCCGACCACGTTGGGGCGAGTTGGATCCGAACTGGTCCGGTAGCCAAAGACCCGTTGCGAGCCGTGGGTGGAGTAAGTCCGCGGCGCCCGATTCTGCTCACCATAAGTGCCGGCAACGCCGAAGCCCAAACCGCGCCAAATCGCCGACTTGCTTTCCTTGAAGGGCTGGGCGAAGAGCCGCGCGGCGAAGTCCTTGTCCGAATCGGTGGTATCGAAATCATCGCTCCCGCCGTCGGCGGTGCCGTTGAACGCGCCTGCCTGATAGCTGCCCCGGCCGTCGAACAACTCGCCGTGCAGCATCACCCCGGTATCCCGATTTGGCACGAGCTGGGTCGGAAACCCGCGTTCCACAAACAGCAGGTTGTTCCATGACTGCTGCCGCTCCAGCCCGACCGGCTCCTTGAATTTGCCGACACGAACATTGAATTCCGGATAGAGCCGCAAGTCGCCGTAAGCATCGACCAAAGATCCATTGTTGGCCGGCGTCAACGAAATGCCCGACGCAAAATCGAACATCATGCGATAGTCGAACTTGCCGAAAACGGTCCCTTCGATAATCGGACGGACGCGGCGCAGCAAAAAGGTGTCATTCGCGGTCGACTGCCCGGGATAGAACCGGCCGTCAGCCTGCAACCCGCCCCGCAAGCGCAGGACGAAATTCGTGTCGGCCGAACTGAAGCTGAACCCGTTGCTGCCCGCTGTCAGCCGCGGCGCTTCTTTGCTCCGAGCCTCGGCGGCCTCCGTATCCAACTCACGATTGCGCTCCAATACTTTCACTTTCTGATCCAGCTCGTCGACTCTTTGAATGAGCGCTTTGATGAGATCGTCCCGTTCATCGGCCCGGACGCGGAGAACTCCCGCCGAAGCGGCCACTGACAGACCGAACACAAACCATTTCTTTACTGGCATGGTTTTTCCTTTTGAAACAACAAACCGCCCGTTGCCAGGTGAGTTCGCGTGTGGTGCTGGTGCATAGCCTCCGGTTCGCCCGGTCGGTTCAAATCTCAGTCAGCCGACTTCTTCGGCGTGTCTCCGTTTTCAAATCGAAACTTTTCCGTTCGCTCGATCTGAACAACGCGGCGGTCGTGGACGACGATCTGGACGGTGCCGTAGCGGAGGGAGCCGACTTGGTCTTTGAGCAAGTCGATCCAGGACAATTGAGAACCGTTGACATCGCCCGTGATATTCATAAGCCCGCGCCGCATTCGATGAACGCAATCTAGCGATATTGTCTACTAAGTCAATGTATATTTATCATATTCGTAGATACCTTTAGTTGAGCATGTTAAGAGCGTCACTCGTGTCAAACGACGTTTTCTTGATTCTTTCGATGTACTTTCTATACTGATATCGATGAAATTGTCGCTCCGCGGCGAATACGCTCTCCGGGCCTTGGTCGTCCTGGGCATGGCCCCGCCCAATAGCGTCGTCCCCATCCAGACCATCTCGCGGGAACAAAACATCCCCAAACGCTTCCTCGAACAGATCTTGAACGATCTCCGTGCCGGCGGGTTCCTGGTCAGCAAACGAGGGATATCAGGAGGTTATCGGCTGGCCCTTCCTCCGGAGAAGCTGCCGCTGGCGTCAGTAATACGCCACGTGGAAGGAGCCCTGGCGCCGGTCAGTTGCGTGAGCGAAAAGTTCTACGGACGATGCACTTGTCCGAACGAGGCGCAGTGCGGCATCCGCAGTGTGATGAAAGAGGTTCGAGACGCGATCGTGAACATTCTGGAAAATGTCAGTGTGGGGGACCTTGCGAGCGCGTTCGGAAGCTGCGGAGGATCCTGCAAGGGGTTGTAGATCGAAGGCATCATCTGACCGCAGGCGACCGGTGATGCCGCGGACTTTCCATTCAAGCGCTGGCCCCCGAGGCGACCAGCGCCGCTCAGACGTGGCTTGGCGCGCGACGGAGGCGAGCGCAAGCGGGGAGATCAATTGGCTTACACACCGAAGACCCGCCGGACGTAATCCCGGCTGCGGCGATGGTTTTCGACGACAGACCGGGTGACCTTGGTTCCTTCTTCCAAGGCCAACTCGACTGTATACGGCGCGAGGAGGTGGTTGTCTTTCGCGAAGCGGGCCACGGCGCTGTAATCGACGTCGCCGCCGTCCAGTTCTTCCCACCAGATGCCAGCCCGACTTTGGCGGAGGTGCCAGGAAACGACGCGGGTGCCGTAGCGAGCGAGGCAGTCCTGCGGGGAGATGCCACCTCGATAGACCCAATGGACGTCATAACACAAGCCGACCAGTCCCGGGTCGGTGTGGGCAAAGATGTGGTGGAACTCGCGCGCGTTATTGGCCATTTCCGGGGTATGGTTGTGAATGCCCAATCGCATGCCGAGTGCCTTCAGGCCGCGTCCCAGATCGTTGAGGGCCTGGGCCTGGACGTTCAATTCTTCATCCGTTTTGGCTCGGCCAATGGGGTCGGGATTGCAGTCGATGATGGTAAAGCCGGCCTTCTGACATACCTTGGCCGCTTCGAGCAACCGGCTGACAGATTCCGATGCTTTCCCGGTTTCGTGGAGCCGCGCGCCTGAGTATAAGCACACCGGTCGCAGGCCTTTGAGCCGCAATTTTTCGGCGAACCGCGCATTATTCTCTGGAGTGTTGACGTCGACGAAGCCTTCCAAATAATCGTAGCCGGCATCGCGCAATGCGGACAGCACATCGTCGAGATGATCTTCGATCTTCTTTCCTTCGCGCTGATAATATTGGCCCCAGCCGTAAATATTGGACCCAACTGGAATTTTGCCCGGCGAAGCCGGTGCCGGAGCGGCGGGAGAGCGCAGCGCCTGGGCGACTCCGGCCCCGGCAGAGAGCGCGAGCACCCGGACAAAATGGCGGCGGGAGAGCAAGGAGGAAAACGACGGTGTCATGCTCCATGCATTGATCAAGCGGGGCCTGGCGTCAAAGCCAAAATGCGCCTCTATTTCTTGATCAAAGCCTGGATGGATGGCGGCAGTTCGAAGGCGGCATCCGCGACCGTGTTCATTTCCATGTTCTCGAAAGTCATGACTTGCGCGAGCGGGCCCATCTTCTGAACGAGCCGGGTCGCGTAGAGCACACCATCGAACCGCTTGTAATCGCTGATGGTGGCGGTCACCGCGATGGCGCCCAGCGGGGTCTCCTGCGTTTCGGTTGAGCCGGACAGCAATCCGGTGCCCACATCATAGTATTCAGTTGCTGGCTGCCCCGACTTTCGCACGACCTTGATCTGGTAGCAGTCTTTGCCTTCGAAAGGGACGTTGCCGGTCGTTTCGAGACTTTTGAAGTCGCTGGGGTCGTGCAGGACGGCGTCGAACCGGGCTTGTTCCCGGACCTGCTCAAGCATTTTGCCTTCGAGCACCATGGGTCCGGTGGCGGGGTTAAGGGACCAACCGACCTTGCCGTCAAACCCTTGGAGGAGGTCGCCCATTCCCGGAATGGAGATCTTGATCACGAGTTTATCGGGGCGTTTGGCGAAGACCTCCACTTTGCCGGTGATGCCTTGCGCGGCCATTTCGATTCGGCCGACGACATGCTGGGATTGGATCTTCTGGAAGGCCTCCGTGCCACCCATCTCCTTCACAAATCGCGCCATGATTTCCTGGGCTGGCGGGAGCGGATTTCCCGGAGACGGGGCAGCTGGCGGTGTCTCCGCCGCGCGACTTACCGGAGGAAGAAGGACGCCGAAGGGGCCCCGGTGGCGGGGACCCGGACCAGAGAACGCATCAAGAACATAGTTAGCATAGATTAGAGCCGCTTTCAGCGGTGTGGCAATACGTTGCCCGCTCCGGCTGGGTTTCATCCATCCACGCCACGGCCGCAAGCAGAATACGCGGCGGCGAGGAGCGCGCCTCGCGTGAGGGGAATGGTTTGATCCGGCGAAACACCTTTGCCTTCGAGCCGCTCGCCCGGGAGGCCGTGATGAAATCGCCAATTGCATGGTAAAGAACGTCACCATTCGGCAGCCGATCCCAAATCGCCGGCAGCGCCTGGCCGCCCGAAGCCGGCCGAAGACCCGCGCTCGATGGGCAGCACATCCGCGCAAAAATCTGGGCGCGCTCGGGGTGAGTTCATCGATCAGGATGGCGATCCGGACCGGCAAATGGCTCGACGCGTTCGCCGGCGGTGCTGACCTTCCTCGGATTGGCGAGAAGTTCAATTCGGGCCCCCTCATTTTCAACACGCCGAGCGACACCCGCTCGTTCAGGAAATGGCCCGAAAAGCCAAGGATCGTACCCATACCGCCGAGATTACCGCGCAGATCGATCACGATGCCCTTCGCATTGCCCGGAACTGGTCGATCTTGGCATCAAGCGCTGCACGATCGGCAGCATCAGGTTGGTCGAATCACGCCAATGGCAGTTCCTTTGAGTCGGCAGGAGCTCCGTCTCCATCCGGGCGTAAAGTGTCGGGAAATGCCCCAGTTGGGTGGCTTCGCCCGGTTCCGGGCTGACGCTCAAGATCAGGCGAATCAGTTCGCGGGCCAATGGCCATTCCGGCAGCGGAGGGTCACGCGTGAGCGGGGCGGCCCGACCGCGGCATCAATCGCCACGAAAGGAAAGGCACTTGCCGCGGGGCCAGGTTCTCTGGCAATTCGCGCAAGATAGTGGTGACAGGTTCGCCGATAATTTCCTCTCTTGATCCAGCCTGGCCAGACGCCTGCGCCAGCGCGGGGCCATCCGGATCCAGCCGGGAGCCATCTGCCGCCGATGAGCCGAGAAGTCCAACCCCACTTCCCCGTTGCTCGGCCCGGTCCGATCGCTTGTCTCCAGGAGGAGCCGGGGCCTGGGGCTTCATTCGGCTTCGGGGCCTTTTCGTTTCGAGCCAAATCGGCGACGCGATCGCTGGACTCAAGATTGACCTTCGGCTCCAGGGCCTGGACGACGCGTCCGGGAATGAGCGCCATATGCGACGGACGCTCGAGCATTTGCTCGATGACGTGGCGCAATCCTTCCACGTCCCGGAGCGGCCTGCGCCTTGGGCCGGAGCTCGGTTCGAACAGCAGTCGATTCCAGCAGAGCAGGGGTCGAAATAGGTGTCGCGGATGATGGTCCGCATAGGTCTCTTTCCACAGCTGCACCTTGGCCGCCGGCGAAGAAGCCTCTCCTCCGGGCCGGCCGGGTCCGCCCATGAGCAAGCTCAGGCAAACCAAGCCCCAGACCAAGGCCGCCACAACCGATACGGGCCTGCGCCCGGTTGCGCTCATCCGGGTTTTCATTTCGCGCGCTTCTCAAGTCTCATCCATGAGGGGCAGAGAAATGCGGGCGGCATCGGAACATCAAGCTCCGGTCAAAATCATCTAAAAATCGATGGTTTCCTCCTAGTGTGCTGTCCTTAAGTCCGTAAGCTTTTTGTTGCGCTCAAATGATTTGCAGGCGCGGCGTGACAAGGAACTAGCCGCCGCGCTGTGACTGAGGAACAACAAAGCTTGCAAGTCTTTCCGCGCCACCCTTAGGGCGGCGGTTCTAACAGCTCGCCCGCCGCCCTACGGACCCAGAAACGGCGGCCATTCCGATCTGCAGTGCAACCATCTCAGCTTGCCTTTATGAGCGGCTCGAACGGCCCGTTGCCCGGGTGCCCCATCCAAGCACGTCTTGCGCCGCCGCGCGCTGTGGCGGCTTCACTTTGATTGAACTGCTGGTCGTGATCGCGATCATTGCGATCCTGGCTGCTTCTGCCTCCTGAGCAAAGCGGAAATTGAGGGCCAGGATCCACTGCATGAACAACGCAAGCAACTGGGCCTCGCCCTGGCAGATGTATGCCCTCGATCACAATGATTGGGCTCTCGGTCCCCACGCCTTGGACGGCGCAACGATCCCCCCGGTGCGGCGGGATCGCGTCCCCGACGGCGTCGCATTCACGAATAGTCCGACCTACAAATACGTCGGTTCGATGGAGAGTTTTCGCTGCGCCGCCGATCGCAGCAAACTGCGCTACCAAAACAAGCTGGTCCCGCGCGTCATTAGCTACGCCGCGAACGCGTTCCTGGGCGAACCGAGTGGCTACGTGACCCGGGCGACAGCCTTCAAGCCGGCCCGCCGGCTTGCCGACTTAACCGGCCCGGGGCCGTCTGAGATTTACATCCTTCTCGACGAACACGAGAACAGCATCAACGACGCCCACTATTACCCGTTTGATAATCTCACGACGTTCAGCCGCAATGTCTGGCTGGATGCGCCATCGGGCCGGCATGGAAATGCGGGCGGCTTTGTCTTTGCCGATGGTCACGCCGAAATCCGCAAGTGGAAAACGCCGGGGCTGGCCACCGTGAAGAAAGCCAACGACGGCTCCACGCCCCGCCCTTATCCAGACCTGCCTTTCATTGGGGCCTCTGAACTGAGCGACTATCAGTGGATCACCAACCGCATCGCGGCGCGCCGCTAGGAGCCGATTCCAGCGCGTCTTCAAATCCGTGGGTTGTGGGACAAGCTCGGCCCGGTCAAGGTGGCGCCAGTCGAAAGAACTGCTGCTTCTGAGCGGGGGTGACGCGGAACGGACTCGTGGTCGCGGGCAGTTCGGTCCACGGTCCGCTCGGGGACGAGGCCAGCTGCAGCCGCCCGGTTCCTTCCCAACTGACCACGACGGTCGGGCGCTCGTATCGAATCGAAGTGAAGCCCGAAGGCGGTGGCGGCACGCTTGCGGCGTCACTTAAGTCCGGCACACCATCTTGGTCCGAATCATTCGGGTCGGCAACCAGGAGCATCCAATCCAAGTAATCGTGGCCGCCGTTCTCCGGGTTGTCCCGATCGATGAACATCTCGGCCCGGTAATGCGGACCGGACGGGGCCGTGCGAACGAGGACGCCGCGTCCGATGTCGAGATTCTTGCCGGCGGCGTTCGTCCACGTGCCGGGGTCGAATTCAAGTTCGTTTGGCGACGTTCTGGTCAGCACGAGCGGACCGGAGAGACGGTCGGGACCATTGGCCGCCTCCCTCAGGTCGACCTTGGCGTTGACCTTGGCGCCCTCGACGCTATAGGGGAAGGAGCCGGCGTATTCGATTAATTCGAACTCAGTGGTGAACTGGGCTTCGAAGCCGGAAGCTTCGCCGACCAACTCGAGCCGGCAACTGCCGAGCCTGGAACCGGCTGCCCGGCTCCAAGCCGCTTTCACGGTTCCGTCGTCGAAATCGGTGGAGTAATCGCCGACGGTCGTGGAGGGGCTGACGGCCCGCGCGGTTTCGAAGAAATCATCGAGTCCATTCGCGTTACCGTCTCCGACGGTCGGGACTTTGATCGAAATCAGTCCCTCGAGCGGCTGATCGAGCCCATCGCTCGTCAGCAGAAACGTGCTCGCGTAGTTCCCGGCCCCAAAGGCGAAATCGGGAAAGAGCTCGCCATTGGCAGGCTCGTCTGGCGGCAAACTGGTCAGCTCCAAAACGAACGGTTCGCCAAAGCCAAACCCGCTGGTGCGATGGAATCGCAGCGAGAGGCAATGCAAGCTGGCCTGCGCCGGCTGGCTGGGCGGCACCAGAGGCGGCACCACCCGAGGCGCTTTGAAAAGCGCGTTCTTGGCCTGATCAGCAACGTAGAGCGACCCTTGGGAATCAATGGCGAGACCGACGGTTGCCCCAAATCCGTTTCCGAGCGCAGTTGACTTTCCGTCCGGCGTGATCTGCGAAAGGCCCCCGCCAATGGTGCTGACGAAAACAGCGCCGCTCACGGCGGCCACGAGTGCTTCGGGCGCGGACGTCACCGGCGCGAACAGCGCAGCGGTCCCGCCGCCGGCCGGCACTTTGCTGATCTGACTGGCTCCGCGGTCGGCGACGAGCAGTTCCCCAGCGGAGTTGAATGAGAGTGACACCGGGTCGATGAAGCCGCTGGCATACTCGGTGGGCGCCCGCTGATCCACGGCGCTGCCTGGGTGGGCTGCCGCTAAGCGGGCCGCGGGCGCTCCGGCCGGCTCCGCGTTCAAGCCATTGCGCCTGGCGGGAATCTTGAGGATCTTCCCGGAAGAGGTTACGTATAGATTCCCTTGCGGATCCGTCGCGAGACCGGTGGGATGATTCAGCCCGGAGACAAGCACGCTGGCCGCGCCCGTGGGCGCCACGCTTAAGATCTCGTTGGCGGTGAAGTGTGACACGTAGAGAGTGCCGGAGCTATCGATGGCGATTCCGGTCCAGCCGCCAGGATCGACACCCAGTTGCGCCACCACCGACATAGCTCCGGCCGGGCTCACTCTGGAGATCGTCCCGGAGTCTCGTCCTAGGACAAAGAGGTTGCCGGCCCCATCAATCGCCAACGCTCCGGGTTTGCTGATCTCGGCGAGAGTCGACACTTGCGCACCGTTGACAGATGGCAGGCTGGCACTCAACCCGCCAGTGAAGACCTTCACTTCGTAATCGCCCGCGGCCGGCAAACGCAGGTGGGCCTGCCCCGCCGTCAGTGGACTGGCGGTTCCGATGCGGTCCGCCGCGCTCACGACCAATCGGTAAGTGCTCGGCCGCGGCGCGGGTGAACCGGCCAAAGTAGCGTCCGGAAGGGGAACGTTCAGCAAGGCGGCGTTCCGGCCGCGACCGGTCCCATTGTCATTGGCCGCAATCAAGAAGTCTTCCGGATCGAACAATTCGACCATGGGATCGAGGCCTTCGGACCTGGAGTTGACCACGATGCTCACACTGGTGCCGGGCGTGGCCTGAAAGAGGAACGAATCTCGCTGGCGGCTGGCCGTCATCTTCCCGCTCTTTTGGGGCGCAGTGTCCGCCTCCCCGTTCGGACTCAATTCCACCTCGACCTGGTCATAATTGCCGCTGGTTTCGAGGCGGGTGAAGAAGGCGCCATCCGCTTGGGTATCGGGGCGTTGGTCATGGCCTTTGACGAGGTAGCGATAGAAACCGAACTGAGAAAGCGGTTTTTGCAGCAAAGCGGCATCACTCAAGTCTTGGGTGACGTCATCGCCAAAGCCGGAATCGTTGATCGGGCCGAACAGTTGCCCGTCCGGGGCGATCAACTCGAGATAGGGATCCAACCGATTGGCCGGGTCCTTGGCGCGGCGCGCGAAGATACTCGCGGCCGTGACATGCATGACCGCCCCCAGGTCCGGCCGCACCTCATCCGCAAACACGTTCAGCGCTTGAACAGCGTCGATCGTCACCGAGGGCGCGCCCGTCACCAGGACATAACGAACAGAAGTCAGACCGGTTCCAGCCAGGTCCAGATTAGCCGAACTCGTCAATGTGCCGGAAAGGCTCGCCCATCCCTGGTCGTCCGGATCAGCGTAATACGGCGTGTTGCCTACCCGCACGCCATAGCTGCCCGCCAGGGCAACGATCCGCAAATCAGGTCCCGCCCCATCAACAATCTCGCTGCCGGACCCCATGTCAAAGAGCAGGCTGGCAACCGGAACGCCTCCAGCCGCCGTAAACGGCAAAGACATTCCAACATTGTCAGCCGCCCCTAATACCGAGCAAATCGTCCCGGAGGGAATCGCGGCCCCCGGCACGGGAGGATCGGGCACTTGAGTAAAGTCGATCACTGTTCCGGGGACCGGAGCGGCGCAATCTGGTGTGGTCGCGGTCGGCGTTGTCAGGTCAAGCGGCGCGACCGGATCAGCCGCGCGCCGGATGCGCGTTCCCTTGCCGAACCCAGCCGCCGGCGGTATCAGAACCGCTTCGGCGCCCTGGTTGACGCCAGCCAGATTGGCAAACTTGAACAGGGCCGTCCGTGCCACGTTCAAATCGCCGCGAAGGAGATTCTGGGCCCGCGGCGCGGGATGATTGAACAGTGTGTCCAGCCGGATGCCGCGCTTGGCCTCGTTCGGCGTCTTCCGCGGCAAGCCGACATTGCCGGCCAAATGCAATTGGTAGTGGGCCGGAAACGGGCCGGGCGAGTCTGTGCTCGCTTCGACGGCGATCAGGTGGAGGCCTTCTTTAGCGATGGTGAATTGGATTCCCTGGTCACCCGCTCCCAGGTTTGGAATGTGACTCAAGGGCAGGATTTGCCGCAATCGCCCGCCGGAGGTCTCCGGCTCGAATGCAGCCACGTCATCGATGCCGAAACGCAACGGGACCGGAAATCGGCGTTCCGTATTCAGGATGCGCAGCCCGACGAGCCCATCGGCGCTGCGTCCCATAAACGAAAATGTGTGGATATTCGGGGTGGCCGCGCCCAGGACGAATTGCGTTAGGGTGCGGAGCCCGGGCGATCCCGGGCGCACATCCAACTCATCGACAATGATTGGCTGCGGCAGTTGCAGCACGAGTGGCTGACGGGCCAGCGGCTGCATCTGAAGGACCCCAGCCAGTTGTTGTCCCGCGGCGACGCGCCAAACCTCGGCGTGTGTGTTCGCATCCGTGCCCGTGGGAGGTTGGTCCAAGCTGGTCGGCCCTAAAAGAGCGGGCGGCACGCGGACCGTGACGGCGCCGGGTCGGATCGCCAGAATGGGAGCGTCCACCCGCACTTCCTGCCCTTGCACCGTGCGAACGAACTGCACCTTAAAGGCCGCTGCTCCCTCGTTGCCCGTCGGCGCGGGGATTTCGATCTTCTCCCATAATTGGACCAAGCGGGCGGCCACGCCGCGGTTGACCAGCGCGACAAAGCCGCCGCTGGCGGTTGACCATCCAGGCAAAGCGTTCGTCAGCGGGAATGCACCGCTCGTGACCCCGCCGACTGCAATCATCCCACCAGGTCCCAACCGAATGGCCGAGCCCCGGTCGCCGCTGGGTCCCCCCAAATACGACGAAAAGACAAGCTGCGAGCCATCCGCACTGAATTGAGTAACGAAGGCGTCTCCTTTGGCGTCGAAGTCAGTCTCGCCTCCCGCGTAGTCAGATTGAAAAGGCTCCTGCAAAGGGAAGTTAGGGGACTGGGTTCGCCCGGCGACATAAGCCGAGCCGGCTGCGTCAACCGCGACAGCCGCGCCCTCGTCCTCGCCGGTGCCGCCAAGCAGAGTGAAGTAGAGCAGGCTGGACCCATTCGGGTCCAATTTGCCGACGAAGGCATCGCCACGACCGCCCCCGAAGGTTTTCTGAAAGGCCAGGGGGGTGATTAATTCAGCGACGCCTCCAACGCCCGTCAGATACGCAGCTCCCGCCTCATCGACCGCCAACCCGCGGATGAGCGCCCCGCCCACCACGGTGGAGTAGGCCCGGGCCGTTCCGGACCCGTTTAATTTAACGACAAACCCGTTCTGACTTGGCAATGGATGAAGCGAGGTGGTTGCCTGCCAATCGCTCGAGGTGGTCTCCCCGGCGACGTAACAATTGCTTTGTGAATCCACCGCCACGCCGAAGGAGCGGTCGCTGCCGGAGCCGCCGAGGTAGGTAGAGAAGACCGGCGTGCCCTGCGCCGAGAGCTTCGCCACAAAAGCCTCCGTGTTCTGAGGCTGCGTGGCGGTGCCATGATACGGTTCGAGCGAGGCTGGCGCCGGGAAATTGGCCGAGTCGGTCGAGCCGGTCACATAAGCATTGCCCGCCGCATCGACGGCGACGGCAGTGGCGAAATCGTCCCCATCCCCTCTCACAATAAAGAACGGCGGCTTATTCCGGTAAGTTTCAGTATCGGGCGGAGGTGTGGGCTCAGGCGGGAACCCGGCAACCAGGCCTTCGCCCTTCCACGGGACCTCGGCGAACACGCTCAGTTCCTCTTTGATGTAGAAACCAATCTTCCCTTTGTCGTGGCCGCGGCCGAGCGGGTCGAACGCGAGCCCGAGTGAAATCTCCGCATGCGGCGCCACGCTGATTCTGGCGTTAAAGTTGACATGTTCGTTTTCGAAGCCGGTTAGGCAGGAAGCGGTCGTTCCCACAAAGGTGACGGCGCCGCCCCCCGTGTCTGCGCAGACTTCAAACGGAACGGATCCGGTATTCCGGATCTTGATGGTGGCATTCTTGATCTGATCGGCCTGGACCATGCCGAAATCAATCGAGAGCGGCTCCATCTCAAAACGTGGCGTCCCGCCGAGATACGTGGAATAAACCAGCCCGCTGCCGGTCGGATTCAGTTTCGCCACGAAGGCGTCATAGGTGCCGCCGAGTTGGCTCTGCGCGGCATTGGCCAGCGGGAAATCGCGTGAGGACGTGTAGCCGGTCACGACGGCGTTCCCGTCGCTGTCCACCGCGATGGCATTGGCAATATCCGAACCGCCCAGGTCTGATTCAGTTACGCTTCCGCCCAAGTAAGTGGCGTAAAGAACCATCCCCCGCCCCGGATCGAACTTCATCACGAACACATCCGATGCACCTCCCGCTTTGTCGGACTGGAACCCGCCGGGCGTTGTCGGCAGCTTCGGCGTGAATGCGCTGCTGACGGCATAGATATTGCCCGATGGATCAACCTCCAGCCCACTGACCGCTCCTCCGGCATAGCTCGAGAAGCTCACGACCGGATCGATGATGAGCGGCACGGTGTGGTCGTAGGGCCCCAGTGTGAAGCGGAGCGTCTTGCCCGAGTTCACCTCGAAATCACCACGAACGAGGCTGGTCTGCCCGGCTTTCTCCTGGAAGACGCGCGGTCGATGAATGAGCAATTCCGTCGGCCCTAACTCGATCCTCAAATCACCGCTTGGGTCCTGGCGAATCGGACCGGCGCCCTCAATGTCCAATGCGATCACCGACGGGTCGGCGCCCGGCTCAATCATAAAATCAAACTCCAACTGCTGCTGCCGGCCGTAGAACACCAGGTCGATGCCTGGATAGACCCTCTCGTAGCGCACCTTCGCAAACTGCGGGAGATCCGTGCGCCACTGCGCCGGATCACTGCCAACCAGCCAGTGACTCTTGCCAGGCAGCACCTCGAGGCCCACGAGTCGGGGGGAACCGCCGTCCCGGAACTTGATCCGAACCGAACTCGATTCGCGCCAGCCAGGGACGCTTGGGTCCCCTGCCCACCCGACATCTTCAAGCCCAGTCCCGCCGGGCGAGTCCGCCAGGGCCAACATCACCCCGGCAGGCGAAAGGACCAAGGCACGGCCCGGGCTGCGGGCGATGAAGTGTTTCTCTCCGGAGTCGCCGGCGTCGTGCGCTTCGAACCAAAGGGGGAGGCGGTCCAACGCGCTTCGCACCGCCGGCGCCATTGGCAAGAGGGCGGGCCTCGAGGAAGCAGCGGCTCCGGCCCTCAGCATCCAGCAACTGCTGCAAGCAACGACCAAACTGGTGGCAAATCGTCTCATACGACATTGAGTCGGACTACCCGGCTCGAAGTCAGCGCAACCGCGCCGGGCCGGGCCGGCGAAGTCAGCAACACACCTACAGGCTCATTTTATTCTTCGCCGCGGCGGGCGATTTGTTACAGCCGGCGAGCGGATTGAGGGATGGCCCCTCCGTTCCCCATGCCACCAACTGGACGATTTGACCACGAAGCTAGACCCGGTCGGTGTTGCCAGGCAACGCGGCCAGCCTCTACATTCTCTCGGCACACCATGATGATGCCGGGCCAAGCTCCGTCTCCTCGCCTCTACCGCGGGCGAATTGCGCCTTCCCCCACCGGCCTGCTGCATCTGGGCCATGCCCGAACCTTTTGGATCGCGGCTCAACGGGCCAAAACCCGGGATGGCGTGCTGATCTTCCGCAATGAGGATCTGGATCGAAGCCGCTGCCGGGCGGAGTTTGTCGAAGCCATGTTCACGGACCTGAAGTGGCTCGGACTCAATTGGCAGGAAGGCCCCGATTGCGGCGGCCCTTCCGGCCCTTATCATCAGAGTGAGCGCGGGTTGCATTACGAAGCAGCATTCGAAGCTCTCCGGACTGCCGGTTGTCTCTTTCCCTGCACCTGCTCACGACAAGACGTGCTCCGCGCAGCCCAGGCACCCCACGCCGGCGAAGACGAGCCAGTCTACCCGGGAACCTGTCGCTCTCGCGAACCATTCAACCGGCCGTCGGAGACGCAACCGGCTGCAACCAAGATCAACTGGCGCTTTCGCGTGCCAAATGGCGAAGTGATTGCCTTTGAGGATGGCGGTTTCGGCCCCCAGCAATTCATCGCCGGCCAGGACTTCGGCGATTTCGTCGTCTGGCGGCACGATGGGACCCCCGCTTACCAATTGGCCGTCGTCGTCGACGACGCCGCCATGAACGTAACCGAAGTAGTCCGCGGGGCAGACCTCCTCCGGTCGACCGCGCGTCAACTCCTCCTTTTTCGTGCCCTGGGGCTGCAGGCCCCGCAGTATTACCACTGTCCTTTGGTCACCGACGCGGCTGGAATGAGGCTGGCCAAACGGCACGATGCTTTAAGCTTGCGGGCTTTGCGCGGGCAAGGCCGCACTCCCGAAAGTCTGAGGCAGGAGTGGGAGGAGGCGGACAAAGGCCGACGGGCCGCCGACTGAGTAGTCTGCCCGCCGGGCCTGGAGGAGCCTCGCTGGAAGGCAACCCATCGGCCATGCTCCGGTTAAGGAATTGGTTGTCAGCTGTTTGTAAAAACATTGACACGTGGCTAGGTTTTACCTGGGGCGGTTTGGACATTCGCAAGAAAGGGTGAAGAATCTACTTGAGCGCTGGAGGTTTGTTGCCGATATTACGGGCAGATGTGAGTGCGGCGGCCAGTAGTTGAGCGCACCTGTTCTTTCCTAAAGCGACTTTGAGTTTACCCTGCCATGCTCGTGTTTAGAAACAAAGTCCTTGAACCGTAAAGAGTAGATCCAGGAACCTTAGCCATTGATCGCAAACGACAGGCCTTGATTGGAAGTCGAAAGCGGTCAGGCGCGGTTCCACCTGTTTCTAACAAGTTCAGAGGAACTGTTATACACGGCATTATGGTGGGGTTTTCTTTTTTCACTCCCCGGCCGGTTTATCACAGATCCAATTCTCCCTTAACACTCTCCCAACAGCGGCTCTCGTCTCCAACTCGAGCTTGTCCTCCTTCCTGTCTGGTTCCACTCCGCTTCGGCCTGCCTTCGCCCGCGGAGGTGCAAAGGACGAACAAAGGACGAACGAAGGTCGAACAAGGTGCCCGTCGTATGGAGAAGAGAGAGTGCGGAGCATCAGGTCGAGGAGCTTGCCGCCAGCACGCGGGCCTTTCCGTGGGCAAGCCACTCGGTCAAACGTCAACGCGTCGCGACTCCCGCCCCATTTACGGTCGAGCGCGAAACTGCTATGGTCGTTGGGTGGCAAGCGACGATCTGTTCAGTTCGATAGCGGTTTCCAAACCGCTGGCGGGTTCGTCCCCCCGGGACGTAGCCACATCCGCGCCGCTCGCCGCGCGGATGCGCCCACGCCATCTGGACGATTTTGTAGGTCAGACGCACATCCTTGGACCGGGGCAGCTCTTGCGGCGAGCCATCGAAGCGGACCGGATCCAATCCCTGATTTTTTACGGGCCGCCCGGAACCGGTAAAACGTCCCTGGCTCAGATCATTGCGGCCAAGACCAAGAATAAGTTCGAGCGGCTAAGCGGCGTGGAATCGAACGTGGCCGATATGCGGCGGGTGCTGGCAGCGGCAGCCAACCGGCTGCAAAATGCCGGGCAACCGACCATCCTGTTCATCGATGAAATCCACCGTTTCAACAAGGCGCAGCAGGATGTCCTGTTGCCAGACGTGGAGAACGGGGTGGTAAGGCTCATTGGAGCCACCACTCATAATCCATTCTTCTTTGTCAACTCGCCGCTCGTCTCGCGCTCCCAAATCTTCGAACTACGCCCGATTTCGGAAGAAGACCTCTATGCGCTGCTCCAACGGGCCCTGACTGAACCGGAACGAGGCCTGGGCCACTTGAAAATCAGAGCGGACGAGGACGCGCTTCGCCATCTGGCGAAGCTGGCGGATGGTGATGGGCGCAAGGCCCTGAACGCGCTTGAAATCGCGGTCCTGACGACGCCAGCGGCTGCGGACGGCGTCATTCAGGTCGATTTGGGCGCCGCGGAACAGAGTATTCAAAAGAAAGCCGTTGTGTATGATGGAGATGGCGACGCCCATTACGACACCATTTCGGCCTTCATCAAATCGATGCGGGGCAGCGATCCGGACGCGGCCATGTATTGGCTTGCCAAGATGATCCACGCGGGCGAAGACCCGCGCTTCATCAGCCGCCGGATATTGATCTGCGCGGCGGAGGATGTTGGGTTGGCCGATCCGATGGCGTTGGTTGTGGCCAGTGCGGCCCATCAGGCAGCTGAATTTGTGGGTTGGCCCGAGGCCAGAATCCCGATCGCCGAAGCCACCCTCTACATTGCAACCGCGCCAAAGAGCAACACCAGCATCACGGCCATCGATGCGGCCCTGGACGATGTCCGTTCCGGAAGAACGCTCGCGGTGCCGGAGCATCTGCGAGATGCCCACTATGCTGGAGCCAAACGGTTAGGGCA
This sequence comes from Verrucomicrobiota bacterium, assembly GCA_046346765.1. Taxonomy (GTDB): domain Bacteria; phylum Verrucomicrobiota; class Verrucomicrobiia; order Limisphaerales; family SIBE01; genus JAXMHN01. The sequence goes on from JAXMHN010000058.1 coordinate 26,837, forward strand.
CGGCGAAGGCTACCAGTATGCCCACGACCACCCCGACCACTTCGTCGCCCAGAGCTACTTGGGCGCCACCAAACGCTATTATGCGCCGACCGATCAGGGAGCAGAACAGGTGATCAAGGAGCGCGTGGACCGCTGGCGAGCCCTGTCCGCCAAGGCCATGCGTAACGAACCCAAGACTAAACCGGATGTCTAGCGCCGCGGGAAAGGCAACCAGCTGGCTGCCTGACAGGCTTGGGCGGATCACGCCGGACGGCGCCCGAGTTAAGGGGCAATCATGACTCAGCCAGGCATGAGACCATCCAAGGGTGAGGCGGCGCAGGCCGGGTTGCGGCTGGAACTGGCCAGGCGGCCAGCAAATCACCAACTCCGCCAGGAGATGCGCCGCATACTCCAGGGCATTTCGGCCGAAGCCCGCATTCAATGCTCTAAAGGGGTCTGTCAGCAACTGGAGCGGCACGACGCCTGGCGGCAGGCGTCGTCGGTGCTGTTCTATGCGGCCTTAGGTGATGAATTGGACCTGGGTAACCTCTTGGAAACAGCGCTCCTGGAGAAGAAGCTGGTTGCCTTGCCCCAGTTCGATCCGGGCACGGGCGCCTACCGGGCCTCCGCGGTGACCACCCCAGTCCGCGAGCTGCGAGCGGGCCGGTATGGCATTCCCGAGCCGGACTCCGAGTGCGTCGCTCATCCCTCTGAAACAACTGGACTTGATTCTCGTTCCCGGGTTAGCGTTTGATTTGAATGGGCGGCGCCTGGGCCGTGGGGGGGGATATTATGATCGACTCCTGGAGCACGTGAACGGGCTGAAATGCGGGGTGGCGTTTGAGGCCCAACTACGCGACTGCCTCCCTATCGAAGACCACGATGTTTTGCTAAACTGTCTGGTAACACCGGCCCGGTGGCTGGAGTTCCACGGCGACGGGAATGGTAATGAGCGGGTTCGATAATATGATGATTGTGAAGGTGCCCTGGCACTGGCGACGGGGCTGGTCGTGGGCTTCGTCTTGGCCGAAGTGGCGAGCCAACCGGCTCGCGTTGGCCGCGGCTGCCAACGAGAAGCCATGCTCGAGCAGGCTCGAAGGGAAGCGGAGAACATCGCCCGCGAGCTCGTCTGACTGCCACCGAAGAAGCCTTGAAGCTGGAAACCGGCGAGAAGACTACCGGACGATCTCGCGATATCGCGGAACAAGAACAGCGGCTGGCGCAGCGCGAAACCCTGATCAACGGTCAACTGGAAGGCATCGTGCAGCAGGAAAAATCGCTGTCCGCCCACAAACAGGAACTGGAGCAAACTGCCGAAGGACCTCGAATCGGAACGGCAAAACCTGCAGAAAGCTCGTCACCGCCCGCCAGGAAGAATTGCAGCGCCTGGGCGGTGCAGGCGAAGCGGAAGCGCGCGCCCTGCTCCTGCGCGAAGTCGAACAACAAGCCTTGCGCGACGCCAGTGACCTCTCCCGCCATATCGTCGACGCCGCCAAAAGTCGGGCGGAAGAAGAGGCCCGCCGCATCATCAGCCTTGCTATTCAGCGTTATGCCGGGACACACACGTTTGAAACCACCACCGCGACGGTGGCCCTGCAAGGCGACGAGATCAAAGGGCGGATTATCGGCCGGGAAGGCCGCAATATTCGCGCGTTCGAGGCGGCCACCGGCATTACCGTCCTGATCGACGATACCCCCAATGCGGTCGTCCTCTCCGGTTTCGATCCCGTGCGGCGTGCGCGGGAGGCGATGCAACGTCTTATCCTCGACGGCCGAATCCATCCCACGCGCATTGAAGAAGTGGTGACCAAAGACTCCGAGGAGATGGACGAGGCGATCCTCAAAGCCGCCGAGGAAGCCGTCTACAAAGTCGGCCCCAACCCATGCCTCTGCCGGTCATGAAGGAGTTCTAGGTCGGCTTCGTTTTCGCCACAGCTTTTCCCAGAATATTCTGGACCACTCGATTGAAGTGGCGCAACTGGCAGGGCTTATTGCGGTCGAGTTGCAGGTAGACGTCACTGCCGCCAAACGAGCCGGCTTGCTTCATGACATCGGCAAGGCGCTCGACCACGAAGTGGAAAGGCTCCCACGCCATCATTGGGGGCGATTTCGTGCGGCGGCACGGCGAATCGGACGACGTCGTCAACGGGGTTGCTTCGCACCATGACGAGGTCCGCACACCAGCTTGCTCGGCATCATCGTCAGCGCTGCCGACGCCATCAGCGCTTCCCGCCCTGGGGCCCGTTCGAAACCATGACGACCTACATCAAACGTCTCGAAAACCTGGAGCAAATCGGGCTTTCCTTTCCTGGCGTGGAACGATGTTTCGCGGTCAAAAACCGTACGAATTGCGCGTCGTGGACTACCGAACGGTCAGTGATGCCCAAGCTCGAAGCGATGGCCCGAAGCCTGGTTCGGAAAATCGAAGACGAACTCCATTACCCGGGGCAAATCCGGGTGACGGTCGTTCGGGAAACGCGCTGCGTGGAGTACTGGCCGAACTGACCGAGCCCAACCCGCGGCGCTCAGCGGCCTTCCGCGATCGAAAGGCGGAAGGCCGTGTTCCCAATTCATCGGGCATTCCAAGGACGCTCCGCCCGATTCTCCGCGTCGGTCGAAGCGCAACCCATGGCCATTCCCAAAAAGGCGGCCAGAAGGCGACTCAGGCTAATGTGCAGAACCGACTCATCGTTAGTAGAGCACTTGATCGCCTTCCATAACCTCATCCTGCTTCCAATCCGGGATGATGTTCGCGATGCTGCGGTCCGGCTCGACTTTGGTGACGCGGATTTTGGCGACAAGCTTGCCATCACGGTTGACGAGGAGACGGCCGTTCGGAACCACGCCTTGATTGCCGCCCACGTCGAGGACGACAAATTCGTATTTGGGATCCACCACCAGGACCTTGCCCATCAGCGGACGCGGCATCTTCGGCTCGATCTCTTTGCCTTCATACCGGCTCAGCTTCACTTCCAGTTCTTCATTCTTGCGCAACAGAATCTTGTTCTCGTCGGTGAACCGGTCGCGTTCTTCGTTGGACTTAGCCAACTCGGCCTTGAAGTTCTTAATCTGCTCGGGAGTGACTTCGAGCTGTTTCCAGATTGAGAGCTGCGTTTGGGCTTCATTGCGTTCACCCGTCACCTTGGTGAGCTCTTCGCTGACTTGATTGGCACGCTTTTCCTGTTCAGCGAGGCGAGCGCTGGTCGCATCGAGGGCCGCTGTCTTTTCGTTCAGATCTTTGTTGGCTTTGTCGAGCTCATCCCGCGCCTGGCGCCGCTCTTTTTCCGCCTTGCGCTGCTGTTCCTCCGCTTGGGTGCGCGCGGTTTGCGCAGCATCCCGTTCCGAAGTCAAAGTCGTGATCTTCTCGGCAACCGTGAAATGGCTGAAGTATAAGGTCGCTAGCCCCGCCAGAATTGCGATGACTAAGCTGATTCGAAGTAGCATGGTCTGAATATCCTGGGTTAAAAGTCTGTAACTACACTAGTCAGGCGTAGCTGGGGTGTCAACGATCCTTTCGGTTTTCTAATGCAAAAACCAGCGGCCATGTGATGACTGAACGCATCCACCCAGCCTTGATGACACGCGGCTAAGTTAAGGCCGTCCAATCGACGCGCTCATCGACTCCGTTTGCGCCGCAATCAATCTGCCTTCGTGCTGGAGTTGATCGGGTGCATGCAGTAGCCTTCCCTGCGCGGCCCGGCTCGCGAAGGCGGTGAACGGCCCGGGCCAGGAGTGTGAGCGAGGATTCCCGCGATTCCGTTTGGTAGAAGACGAACATATGAACCTGGATGAGGCACAGAAGAAGAAGGTCAGCGAGTGGTTGAGCGAGGGCTTAAAGCTCTCGGACATTCAAAAGCGCATCGCATCGGAGTTCGGGCTGACCATGACTTATATGGAAGTCCGCTTCCTGGTGGATGACCTGAAGTTGACTCCCAAAGACGTGGATCCTCCGAAAACCCCGGAACTGGGCCGGCCTGAATCCCAGCCGACGACCGACTCAAAATCCCCCGCAAGCCCCGGCCCGAAAGGAGCGCCGGCGCCCACTGAACCGGCCAAGCGCCCGCCGGGGGCGGTGTCTGTCAAGGTGGATGCGATCGCCCGGCCCGGAACGGTGGCCAGTGGCAACGTCACGTTTAGTGATGGCAACATGGCGGAGTGGTATTTGGATCAAATGGGGCGCCTGGGCCTGCTGCCGAAGCAACAAGGTTACCGGCCTTCCCAAACCGACGTTATGGCATTCCAAACCCAACTCCAGGACGAATTGAGCCGGATGGGCCTGTAGTGTGATCGCCAACGCCGCTCTGCAGTTGATTTCCAAAGCTTTGTCCGGCCTTTGACCGCCAACTGGGAATAAACCTGGCGGATTCTCCTTCTTGAGATTCGTCGTCGCCAAAGGGACGATCTGGGCATCTCTGACGGTGGGGAAGTCGACTCTAAGAGCAGCCCCAGCCAGCCAGCCGATGCCGTTGCTGGCAAGTCGCTGCCCGCGTGACGTTAAGCGCCGACGGCTGAACTCGATTTCTGCGCAGAATCTGCTTGACGGCTTTGAGAGCGGGAGTCAATATTCGCCAGATTTTGGGAGTAAAAAGCTAATCAGATACCAGGAGAAACCAATGAACAACAGACAGCTTCTCGGCAGGACAGGGTTGCTCGCAGTGCTTGCCTCGATGCCGCTTGTCAGCAACGTGATGGGAGCCGCTGTGCCAGTTGATCCGAAGTCAACGATCACAGCGTCGATGGACGGAGGAGCAGCCAAGACCGGCGGCGTGAACGTGGAGTGAATACCGCGGCTCCGACTACCGGCATTCGCGCCGGACAATTGATTGCAGGCCGGACGATCCTCTTTCGACCTGCAATCGGTCAGCCGCAGGCAACAATGTTCTGCCATCACTGGACAGCGGGACGACCAAGGTTCCCTTCCGCTTCACCAGGCCGTTGAGTGGGCCTCTCTTTCGCCGGCGCATCAGGTAACGGCCGCGGAGCGAACATCCTGACGCTCAACTTCTCCGACGTGAGCAACGCTTGGCCCCCTGACTTTCGGTGACTGGTTCAACGTGGAGCCCGCGTGCAGACCTGCCAGCCGGCCGCATTAACGCAGTAACTAACACCTTCGCGAATGCCAACGAAGACAACCCGCGCATCCTGGCCATCGCCGCCCTCTCGGCCGACGACCAGGCCAAGCTGATCACCTCCATCGATTTCTCCTGGACGGGGAGCGGCGCCAGCTCGCCACGGCTATCTTCGGCGTGAGCGGTGATTTACTACTGGGCTCGGCCATTACAGCGCCATTCCTCTGGACGCCACTGGCTACAACAGGACGTCGTCATCGTCGGGCTGCAAGAAGTTCCTGAACCCGGAACACTGGTGTTAATGGGATTGGGCGCGGCTGGCTTGATGGCTTGGAGTCGTCGGAAACGCGCGTAAGTCCTTCGTTTAAGTTTTTCCGCAAACGCCTGTCGCCACCCGCGACAGGCGTTTTACTTTTGGCGCATAATGTCCCTGGCGCAGATTCAGGCGATGGTGACAGCGCGCCCTTTGCTACCGGTAGAATCGCAGGTCAAGAGGAGGTAAAATGTAAAATGAGTCACTTCGACCGCTTTTTATTAGTGCTATAGTTTAATGGATAGGCACAGGACTTTGATTGGAGGCATGTCCAGTCTGTGAACCGGGAGGTTGATCATGGCAATGTCGACCACGCGCAGAGAAATGATGTGGTGCTCATTTGGCTCCGGCCTTTCAGGAGGCTGACCAGCAAGACTTTGTTGACCGCCGGACGAGAGCGACCAATGCCAGGATGTGGAGACGCTCGGGCCTGCAAGATCGGCGAACGGTCAGGGCTGTCCTGGTCAGCGACGAAGTCTTTACGCCCGAAACTCGTGCAACTCCGGTGTGGCGCAAGCGCCGCCCTGGTCAGATTTGCCGATCGTCATTCTGACCACTGGCGGCGATTCCCAACCAGCTGATGAACGCGCGGAGCGTCACGCCATCGGCAACGTCACCTTTCTGGAACGGCCGTCCAGGTCAAACGCTCGTCACGGCGATTAAGGCGGCCCTCCGGGCGCGCCGTCGTCCATGAAAGTGCGCGACTTGTTGGGCCAACACACCCAGCGGTAGAGCGCGTGCTCTGTTGGCGGAAGTGGCGGTCATCTGTTGCTGAGCGATCAACCGGAGGAAATCGTGGCCGCGGTTTTCCAGGTCGCGGCCACCGCCGCCTCGATGCGTATCTCTGTTAGCTCGGCGAAGACCCAGCAGTTGCGGCTCAGCAGCCGGGCAGGGTTGCCCGTTCGACCGGCACCAAAATGGCACTGGCTGGATCTCAACGGCTCCTTGTGCGGGTCGGCCGCGCGGCGGCGCAGGCGTCCTCGCGAACAGCACGAGACCAGGCAGGGTTGTCGGAGGCGGCCGCCCTCGGCGTGAAGACGTATGCGTGTTTCCTTTTGGCCAACGGCCGGCTTCCAGTCGGGACTCTCCTTCGGCAGCCGCCAGCGAGACCGTTCGAACACGAGGAGCTAGCCATGCTCGAGACCATTTCACACCAGGTAGCTGTGGCCATCCACCGGAAGCGGACGGAGGAACTGCAGCAGTTCAATCAACTCCTCGAAAGTCGCGTCGAGAAAGGACGGGCCAGCACTGCGTGAATTAACGACCAAATGGAGTCCTTCTCTTATTCCATTTCGCACGATCTGCGCGCCCCGCTGCGAGCCATTCGCGGTTTCTCCCAGGCACTCAATGAAGATTACGCCGCCAGCCTGGATGCAGCCGTGGCCATGATTTCCTGCGTCGTATGGGCGACGCCGAACGACTCGATCGGCTTGTCCAGGATCTGCTCAATACGACCGCGTTAGCCGTTCCACCCTGACGTTCGAGTCGATCGATTTGGCGGCGTTGTTCCGACGGATCATCGCGCAGCTCGATGTCGAAGTCCGCGCCAGCCACGCCCAAATTGATGTTGCTCCCGACCTGGTGCCGGTCCTGGCGCACGAGCCTACCCTCGAACAGGTCTTGATCAACCTGCTTTCCGAATGCCCTCAAGTTTGTGGCTCGAGTGCAGCCTCATCCGGATCTGGACGACCGACGACTCGGAGCAGACGCGCATTTGGATTGCCGACAACGGCATTGGTATTCCCCGTGCCATCACCAGCGCATCTTCGGCGTGTTCGAACGTTTGCATAGCAACGGCTTATCCGGGACGGGCATTGGACTGGCCATTGTGGCCAAGGGTGTCAACCGCCTAGGCGGCACCGTCGGCGTGGAATCAACCGAGGGACAAGGCGGCCGCTTCTGGATCGAGCTGCCCAAGCCGTCAGCGAGCGAACAACGCCCGCACAACCCGACCCGCTAACCACCCTTCAACGGCTTGACGAAGCGGCGGCGCCCTCCGGGCTCACCCAACCCTCTCCGCATCGCAGCACCTGATATGGCTGTCCGAGCGACTCCGCCGCCTGCACAAAGGCTTCCGGACTGGCGGTGTTGAACTCAAACATGTCGTAGTGGCACGGAATGACGAGGCGCGCCTCCAGGCGCTTTAAATGTTGCCGCCTCCGCCCCACATCAGGTTTCCGGCCACGCGGCGGGCAGGGTTTCGGCCGTTGATCGGGAGCAGCATGACATCGAGGGACCAACGCGACAGCCAAGCTTCCATCTCGGCGAACCAGACGGCCATCGCCGCTATGATGTCGATCCCATCTCGACGACATAGCCGAGATGGCGGCATCGGCCTTGTTCGTCTTTCTCGACCTGTTCCGTGGGCGGCGGAGTAAGCCGTCACCTTAAACCCGGCCATGGTCACGTGCTGGTCGGCGTCGAAATCCCGATCAGCCGCGACGCCGAGCCATGCAGGCGTTCGGCGCGCCGAAGCGGTTCGCGGCCGGAACGAGCACGCGGGTTCGGATTGACCTGCAGGAGCGGTTGCAGCGTTTCAGGATCGAGGTGGTCCGTATGATTGTGACTCGAGGTAGCGACAGGGTCAAGCGGGCCGGGTCAATCACCCGCGCCGTCATGCGCACATGCGGCTTGTCGATATTGGCATACTTTCGTGTGAGCGAATCGGAAGATAGGGATCGAGCAGCAGGTGGCGGCATTGAATCAAGCCACTCTGACCGAGCCGCAAAGGCAGCCGTCGGCCGCCCCGCGCTTGGCCGCGACATCAGTTAAAAAGGCGTCATCCACGCAGGAATGGTTCAATCATATGCCACCCACCTTCGATTGGCCGTCGCGATCAGATGCCGATTTGAGCCCGCGCCGCCCGCACACCCGCGACCAAGTTCTTGAGCTGGCGCGCGCGCTGCTTCCACCGCGCCGTTTGACTCAAGCCGCAGTCCAGGCTGTTGAAGCGGTCGGCGGCGGCGTGATGGAGACAAGCTTGGACCCGGCTGACGATGTCTGGAACTGTCGATAGTAGCTCTTCACATCGATAATCCCGACGGCGACATCTTTCTTCGCGCCACCGTCGCAATCAAGGCCAGCTCGGCAAATTCGCGGCTGGCCATTTCGGAATGGATCGTCCACAGCCATATTGAGAAAGGCCGGGAACATCAGGCATAGCGGCGGGCCAGCTCGACCTTTGTAATGCCAAAACAAAGATGCGTCGAGTCGGGCTTTTGCCCACCACCGGTTCGACGCCGATTGAAGATCGACGAAACGTTCCGGATTCTCGGTGCGCGTAGCAGCTCATCGACGGCTCGTCGACCGTTTCCCGGCAACCTGCGGCGACCAGCGCTTCCAATTCAGCGCGCACCATCGGGAGGAGCGCTTCCGTCAGGCTGTAGCGGTCAGGATATTGCCGATTGGGCAAGAGCCGGCCGCTCAAGGTATAGGGACCGGGAATGCTCGCCTTGAGCACGGGCCCAGCAGGCGCCAATCTCCGCAAGCGTTCGAACTCCGCCACCACTCCCAATCCGCGCGGGGCGCGCAAATCGCCCACGACCGCATGGTTTCCACGTTGATCATGGGCCGGCGGACCAAAACGTCGCGGCGGCGCCGTCTCGAGGGCGATGCCTTCGAGGAAGCCGTAAAAGGAGAGGTTGAAGTCGAGCCGCGTCTGTTCACCGTCCGTGATCACATCCAAGCCAGCGGCGACCTGGTCATGAACGGCCATGACGACCGCGTCGTCTTTCAATTCTTCGCGATCCGCATCGCCGAATTGGGACAAATGCTGACAGGCAAATTCCAGCCACGAAGGGAAGGGATAGCTGCCAATCACCGTGGTGCGAAGAGGTCGTTCTTTCATGGCCTGAATGATCTAATCGGCTTTTGCCGCTTCCTGGGAGGGCTCCGCCGAGACGCCCAAGTGCTGGTAGAGCTTTGCCAACCGGCGCGCGTGCTCGTCATATGCAGCCTCGAAAATCGCGCTCGCCCGGGCGGACCCTAGGACAGCCCCAGCCGTCAACACGAGCGGCGGATGTCCAGCCTGGGTGAGCCGCGCGGCCACTTCCGCTTTGATCGCGTTGACGAGAAGACAGCCGCCGACGGTCGAACCGGGCGAGACCGGCGTCTCCAAACCGGGAATGCGCACCATCGCGTCACCCACCGGCGCGCCTGTGTCGAGGACCAGATCGGCAAAGTCCGTCAACTTTCTCCCGCGCGCTTCCTGGCTGGCGCTCGCCTCCGAGTGTCTCCGGCTGACGATGGCGACCACTTTGATCTGGCGCGCCTGGAATCCCGCGGCCATCTCGATCGGAACGAGGTTGCAGCCACTCGACGAAATGACCAGAGCGCTGTCTTGGGGCGAAAGATCGAAGTTGCGCAGGATGCGGTCCGCCAGTCCGGACACGTTCTCCAGAAACATCGCCTGCCGCTGGCCATTGGGCCCCACGACCAGGTTGTGAAAACTCAAGGACAATTCCACAATCGGGTTGAATCCGGGGAAGGAGCCGTACCTGGGCCAGGTTTCCTCGACCAGAATGCGGCTGTGCCCGGAGCCAAAGAGGTGCACCATCCGGCCAGCCAGAATCGTCCCCGCAAACCAATCCGCCGCCCGAGCAATCTCCGCTTGCTGCCGTTCGACCGTATCGATGATCTCGCGGCAGCGGTTCAAATAGTCCAGGCTCGGTTCCACGCCGCCAACCTAGCCAAGGTCAGCCGCGGCCGGAAAGCGAAATCAGAACTCTACTCGGGCTTGGCGGTGGTCAGCTGGCCCTTGTTCAGATAGAGCGTCCGCATCGCCCGGGCGGAAGCGTGCGGATCGTGAGTGACCATAATGATGGTTTTGCCGTGTTCCCGATTGAGGCCCTGCAACAGGTCGAGAATCTCATCCCCGGACTTGCGATCCAAATCCCCCGTCGGCTCATCGCAAAGCAGCAACGTCGGATCGGTCACGATCGCCCGGGCAATGCCCACCCGTTGTTGCTCCCCGCCGGAAAGCTGCCGAGGGTAATGACGCAGCCGATGCGACAGGCCGACCATCGTCGAAGCCGCCTGGACGTGGCGCTTGCGTTCCCCCTTGCCAAGCGGCGTCAAAAGCAACGGCAGTTCTACGTTCCTTTCCGCGGTCAGCACCGGCGGGAATTGTAGAGTTGAAAAACCAGCCCAACGTGCCGCGCCCGCCAGGCAGCCAATTTCCTCTCCGACAACTGATCGATCCGCTCCCCGCCGATCTCGACCGAACCGCGCGTCGGACGGTCCAGGCCGCCAACCAGATTCAGCAACGTGCTCTTCCCGCTGCCTGAGGGGCCCATCAATGCCAGGAACTCGCCCTGCTGGACGGCCAAATCCAGCGCCGTCAAAATATGAATCTCCTCCGACCCGCGGCGAAACAACTTGTCCACCTGCTTGACCTGAACAAGCACTCCGGTGCCGGCATTTTGTTGGGCGTCGTTCATCGAGCTTTCTCCTTGACTCGGTCACCTTCTTTCATCTGGGGCGGCGGGTTGACCACGATTCGGTCGCCAGGTCCGACTCCGGCGCTTAAAGCCACTTGATCTCCCCGGTTTCCCTCGACTTTGACCGCCCGCCGTTCCACTTGGCCGTCCCGGACGAGAAAGACGATCTGACGCCCGTCCAGTTCTCGCACGGCCGACCGCGGCACGAGCAGCTCAACCGCTTCACTCCGGCCCGCGCCGCCGTAAAAAGCGACTTTGACCCCCATCTGCGGGAGAATGCGGGGATCGAGCTGATCAAACGTGACGCGCACCTTGACGGTGGCTTTCTGTCGGTCAGCTGTTGGGATGATGGCTTTCACTTTGCAGGGGATCTTCCACTCCGGATACGCGTCGAGGGTCGCCTCGACCGGCTGTCCGGACCGGACGCGGTTGATATAGCTCTCGCTGACGTCGATTTCGATTTCAAGCGATTCCATGTCCACAATGGTGCAAATCCCGGTGCGGGTAAAGCCGCCGCCGGCCGAAACGGGCGAGATCATTTCGCCCGGCTGCGCGTTTTTGGAGACGACAATACCGCCAAACGGAGCCCGAATCAGGGTGTCGTCCATCTGCTGCTGCCACAAGGCCAGCTGGCGTTCGGCCACGGCAATATCGGCCGTTTGCTGGCCAAGACGGGCGCGAAGAGAATTGGCGTCCGCCGTCGCCTGATCCAGTTGGGCTTCGCTCGTGACGCGGTTGGTGGCGAGCCCGGAGACGCGGCGCAACTCCAACTCGGCCGCGTGTAAGCGCACTTCCGTCTCTTTCAAGGCACTGCGCGCCGAGCCGAGCTGGGCGGCGGCCAGATCGAGGCTGGTCTGGACATTGGACGAATCGAGGCGCGCCAGAATCTGTCCCGCTTCCACGCGCATCCCCTCCTCCACCAGGACTTCGGTCACCTTTCCTGTAACCTTGGAGGAGACGGTGGCCTCGCGGCGCGCCACGACGTAGCCGGAGGAATTGAGCAAGGCGGTTTGGCCGCTGCCCTTTCCCTCGTGGACGACATACACCTCGACTTCCGGACTGCCCGGCCGGAAAACGCGCCAGGCGATCAAGAGGAAGACAAGAAGCAAGAGCAGTCCCAGCCCCAGCCATGGCCACCAATTGCGATCGGTGTCCCGGCTGGCGCGATCGATCCTCAACGCGTCCAAGCTGCTCTTTTCAAGGGCCATAGCGCGGCGTGAAACAGCAGAGCCATTTTCCTTCTTTAGGTCAAGCCCCGCAGAAGCCCAGCTATCGCTTCGACCCCGGGCTCGCACGCCAGAAAGGGTTTGCCCCCAGCTCGGAAGGGGCTCATAAAAGCAGCGGCCAGTTTCATGAAAATCCTCAGTTCCAGCTACGCCCTTCCGGGCGTTATGATCGCGGCGCTGGTTTCCTTCAACTGGTCACAGCCGCTCCAGAGCGCGGAATCCAGAGCCACGCGAACCGGCTGGACGAATTCACGCGTCATCGGCTCGCCCGACCCAGCCCCGCCCTATCGCGAACGGCGGGTCCATCCCAACCTCGCTTTCCACAGTCCGGTTGACCTGTCGGTTGTCCCAGATACGCGGATGATGGTGGTTGCCGAACAAGGCGGGCAAGTGTTCTCGTGGAACGTCGATCAGCCCTCAGCAAAGGCCGAACTCGCCTTGGACCTCAATCGCACTGCGCCAGGACTGACCGCCCTCTATGGCGTGACCTTCCATCCCGGCTTCAAGACGAACCGGTTCGTCTACCTCTGTTACGTTCTGAAAGACGGACAGGAAGACGGTTCCCGGGTCTCGCGCTTTACGTTGCCTGACAGCCAGCCGCTCCGGATCGAACCGGCCAGCGAACAGGTCATGATCACCTGGCTCGGGGGCGGTCACAACGGCGGTTGCCTCAAATTTGGCCCGGACGGTTATCTTTACATTTCCACTGGCGACGGAGCAGGCCCCAACCCGCCCGACCCGCTTCATACCGGCCAAGACAACCACGATCTCCTCTCCTGCATCCTGCGGATTGACGTGGACCACCCCGCGGCGGGCCGCCCTTACCAGGTGCCCGCGGACAATCCATTTCTCAATCGGACTGACTCGCGCCCGGAAATCTGGGCTTATGGCTTTCGCAATCCGTGGCGGATGAGTTTCGATCGGAAGAATGGAACGCTCTGGGTGGCGGATGTTGGCTGGGAACTTTGGGAGATGGTTTATGCGGTGGAGCGAGGCGGCAATTATGGCTGGAGCATCGTCGAAGGGCCGCAGCCCGTCCATTCCGAGTCGAAGCCCGGCCCCACCCCGATCCTTCCTCCGCGCAAAGCTCACCCGCATTCGGAAGCCGCCTCGATCACCGGCGGTTGCGTCTACGACGGCAGCCGCCTGCCCGATCTGGTTGGGGCCTACATTTATGGTGATTGGGTCACCGGTAAAATCTGGGCGCTGCGCGGTGACCGCAATAGCGGTTCCGTCATCGAGTTGGTCGATACCCCGCTCCAAATCGTCGCCTTCTCGGATGACCCGAACCAGGAGTTGCTCATTCTCGATTATCGAGGCGGTCTCTACACCCTGGAGGCGAACACTGCCGCTCCGCATACGCCCCCCTTCCCGCGGCGCCTGTCCGAAACGGGGCTGTTCGATCATGTAGCGACACACCAACTCGCCCCAGGAGTCCGGCCTTTCCAGATCGTCGCGCCGCTCTGGGCGGATGGCGCCGTTGCGGAACGTTTCGTCGCCTTCCCAGGCCGCTCCTGCATTCAAATCGGAGCCACCAACATCTGGGGCAGCTTCGACCCCGACGAATGGCGCTTCCCGACGAACGCAGTCCTCGGCAAAACGTTATCGCTGCCCGATGCCATTGGCGGAGGAGCGGCCCCGCACCGAATCGAAACGCAAATCCTTCACTTTGATGGTTCGGAGTGGCACGGCTACACCTACCGCTGGAACGAAGGCCGGACCGACGCCAGTTTGGAGGAAGCCGCCGGCGGGGAACTCGTTCTTCCGGTGAGCGACGCCCGCGCCTTTCACGGTCAGCGCCAGCAGACCTGGCGATTCCATAGTCGGACCGAATGCCTCCGCTGTCACAATTCGTGGGTGAATTACACCCTCGCCTTCAATCCGCTGCAACTAGCCTATTCTCGGCCGCATAGTCATCACGAGACAAATGAGAGTTCCGAATCGGTGGCGGGCGGCGGCAAGTCGGGCTCACGGCCTGAGGCGAACGTGACCGAACTGGAGAGGTTTACGGCGCTCGGGTATTTGGATCGCCCGGTCACAACTCGGCCGACGCAGGCCCTAACCGATCCCTATGATGCCCACGCCGACCTGAACGCGCGCGCTCGTTCCTGGCTGCACGTCAATTGCTCGCATTGCCACCGGGAAGGGGCGGGAGGGTCGGTCGCGGCTCACTTCAGCCACGATTTGCCTCTGCGCGAGATGCATGCCCTCGACCGTCCGCCGACTCAGGGGACCCTCGGCCTCAGCAACGCTCGCGTCATCGCCCCGGGCGACCCGTCCAGTTCCGTCCTCTTCTTTCGCATCGCCACGACCGGACAGGGACGCATGCCTCTGATCGGTTCGAGCGAGCCTGACTTGCGCGGCGTCAGCTTGCTGTCTGACTGGATTTCACAGTTGCCCGGAGCCCCCGCCTTGAACGCGCAACCGGCCGACGATGTGGCCCAGCGCGAACGCGATGTGCAAGCGGTTGTGGATGCAGCCGCTCCTCGTCCCTGGACGACTTCCGCCCAGACGGCGCTGGATCATCTCCTGGCCTCGCCCAATGCCGCCCTCGCCCTCTGGACCAGGCTGGTGCGCACAAACTGGCCCGGCGGCTTGCCGGACGGCCTTCTTGGGACCATTTCACACACCGCCGCCTTCCAAGTTCAGGATCTTTTCGACCGTTTTTTGCCGGCAGAGGCGCGGCCGCAGAAGCTCGGGCCGAATCCGAAGCGAGAACAGATCCTGGCGCTGAGCGGCGACGCCGCCCATGGCAAAGCGTTGTTCTTCCGTGAGGCCGTCCAATGTTCGCGCTGCCACGTCATCCAGGGTCAGGGGCGGGACCTCGGACCGGATCTTAGCTTGGTGGGCGCGAAGTATTCCTCTCGGGAATTGCTCGAGCAGGTGCTCGAGCCTTCGAAGGCCATCGACCCGAGATTCATCCAATATCAAGTTGAAACGAAAGACGGCAGCTCCTGGTCGGGTTTCATCGTCAAACGGGAACGAGATCAGCTTTGGCTGAAAGACGTCAACCTCGCCCAGGTGTGCCTTCACACCAATCAGATTGTCCATCTGCAACCCCAGAGTCTTTCTGCAATGCCCGAGGCTTTGCTGCAGGGCCTCACCGCGCAAGATGCGGCTGACCTGATCGCCTTCCTCAGCGGCCTCAAGCCATGAGTCGGCAGCTCGGCCTTGTCAGCCTCGGACCGTACCGTTAGTCTCGGCTTCATCGCGATACAAACTATGAAAACTCGAAGCACTCGTTCTGCTTTTCCGGAGATCTCCAAGATTCAGTATGAAGGCCCGGACTCGAAGAATCCTCTGGCCTTTCGTCACTACAATCCGGAGGAAGTGATCGAGGGCAAGACGATGAAGGATCATCTCCGATTTTCCGTAACTTACTGGCACACCTTCCGAGGCATGGGCGCGGACATGTTTGGCGTCGGCACGGCCGTCCGTCCTTGGGAAGATGGCAGTCCCTCGGTCGAGATGGCCCAGCGGCGCGTCCGGGTGGCGTTTGAGTTCATGGAAAAACTGGGCGCTCCCTTCTATGCCTTTCACGATCGCGACGTCGCGCCCGAAGGGCGTAATCTGCGCGAAAGCAACCGGAATCTCGACGCGGTTGTTCGCACCATGCAGGAAGAACAAAAACGAACTGGCATCAAATTGCTCTGGGGCACAGCCCAGCTGTTTGTGCATCCGCGTTACGTGCACGGCGCGGCCACGAGCTGCAATGCGGATGTTTTCGCGTATGCGGCCGCTCAGGTCAAAAAGGCTCTGGAAGTCACGCACGCTCTGGGCGGCGAAGGCTACGTTTTCTGGGGCGGTCGCGAAGGGTATACGACCTTGCTCAATACCGATCTGCCTCGTGAAATGGATCACCTCGGCGCGTTTATGCATCTCGCGGTCGATTACAAAAAGCAGCTCGGCTTCAAGGGTCCCTTCTACATCGAACCGAAGCCAAAAGAACCGACCAAACACCAGTACGACTCCGACGCCGCCGCCTGCCTCAATTTCTTGCGTGAGTACGATCTTCTCGCCGACTTCAAGCTCAACATCGAGACCAATCACGCCACACTCGCCGGCCATACGATGCAGCATGAACTCGAAGTCGCCGCCGCCGCCGGCGCCCTCGGTTCAATCGATGCCAATATGGGGGACGAGCTGCTCGGTTGGGATACCGACCAGTTCCCCACCAACATCTATCTCACCGCCCAAGTCATGATGACCGTCCTCAAAATGGGAGGCTTCACGACCGGTGGACTCAACTTCGACGCCAAAGTCCGGCGCGAGAGCTTCGAGCCCATCGATCTGTTCTACGCCCATATCGCTGGGATGGATGCCTTCGCCCGAGGCCTGAAAATCGCCGCAGGATTGCGCAAGGACGGACGGCTGGCCGAGTTCGTCAAACGCCGCTACAGTTCCTGGGACTCCGGCATCGGCGAGAAGATTGAAAAAGGCAAGGCCAGCTTGAAAGATCTGGAAGCCTACATTCTGAAGAAGGGTGATATCACGCCCAATTCCAGCGGCCGTCAGGAGCTGCTCGAAAACCTGATCAACGAGTTCATTTAAGCAAGTCGCCGTTGCCGCACCAGGTTCTCGGGGAAAGCAGCCTCGACCAGCGGTCCTTTCCATCCGGGTGGGTTGTGACCGAAGGCGGCGCGCAGGGTGGCCGCCTCCTCCCAACGCCGTTGCGGTTGCCTGGTTAGTCCCTGCCCGCGACAGCCCCAGCATCAGGCATTCGAAATGAGCAGTCCTCTTTCCAAACCGGAACCCGACGCCGAGTTGGTCCGCGCAGCCCAGGCGGGGGAACTGGCCGCGTTCGACGCTTTGGTCGACCGTTACGAGAGGCAGGTCTATTCCAATGCGTTCCGCATTCTTCGTCACCAGGAAGACGCCGAGGACGTCACGCAGCAGACATTCCTGAGCGCCATGCAACACCTGGCCGATTTCCGTGGGGATGCCGCCTTCGAGACTTGGCTGCTCCGCATCTGCACGCACGCGGCCTTGAAGATCATTCGCCGGCGAAAGACCATCTCGTTCACGTCCCTGGAAGCGAGCACCGAAGCAGACGAGCATCTCGGAAACGTGCCCCACCCCGAGTTCATCGCCGATTGGCGGGAGTCGCCCGGGCGGCTCGTCGAAAGAGCGGATATCCAGCGGCTCCTGGACGAAACCCTCGCCCAATTGGATGAGAAGCATCGCCTTGTATTCCTGTTGCGCGACGTGCAACAACTCACGATCAAAGAAACCGCCCAGACGCTTGGTTTGACGGAGGCCAACACCAAAGTCCGTCTGCTTCGCGCCCGGTTGCAGCTCCGCGAGGTGCTGACGCGCGCCCTCGGCGATGAGACTCGGCGTCTCCAACCTCACGATCACCGGGCCCCGCCTCTGTAACTTTTCAGCGAGTCGTGGCTCGATTGTTCTACAGGTGTCACCATGAAATGTGAAGAACTCCTAGGTATGCTGAACGACTACGTCGACGGGACTGCAGACCCGTCGATCTGTCAGGAGTTTGAACGCCATCTGGCCGGCTGCAATCCCTGTCAGGTGGTCGTGGATAATATTCGCAAAACAATCTCTCTCTACCGGGACGGTCAAGTCTACGAACTGCCGATCGAATTCCAGCGCCGTTTGCACAGCGTCTTGCGCGACCGTTGGAAGGCGATCCATCCGAAGGGTGAAGGAGCGTGACGCTTCCCCGCATCGATGGAGTGATGGGCGCGGACCGGGGTTTTGCCGCCAACGAAACGGCCACGGCCAACCGACCCAACCGTCGCGGACCAGGCGTGGATGACGCCCCCAGCGGCGTGTGCCCGTGACTGGCGCCGGAGCGCCGGCTCTGCTACCGTGACCCCGTGAGCACCCTGTTGATCGGAATTCTGGCCGCTGTCCTGGCGGCTGCCACCCCAGACGCTCAGAATCAGGCGCCGTCGAAAGCAGGTGCGGATGTGGCCGTTTCATCCACTCCGACTGATCCTGTCGAACAGGCCTACGAAAAGCTCCTGGAAGAAGACGACGCCGCCCAGGCCGAAGCCGACAAGTGGATTCGCGAGGCCAAGGCTTTTAAGACCAAGGGAGCCCCTCTCTCGGAGGAGGCGCTGTCCGTTCGAATCGAGCAGCGGCTCGCTCCGGTCAAAAAGGCCTATGACGATTTCCTCCAGCAACACCCTAACCACACCCGGGCGCGCCTGGCCTACGGCAGCTTCTTGTATGAAACCCAGGATGAAGACGATGGAGTGGCGCAATGGGAAAAAGCGAGGCAACTCGATCCCTCCAATCCAGCCGCGTGGAATAATCTAGCCAACCACTACGGGCACCGCGGACCTGTCACCAAAGCGTTTGACTATTACACCAAGGCGATCGAGCTGAATCCAAACGAACCTGTCTACCTCCAGAACCTGGCGACCACCGTCTACCTTTTTCGGAAGGACGCGATGGAGTTCTATCATACGGATGAAAAGCAGGTCTTCGATCGTTCCCTGGAACTCTATC
>JAXMHN010000059.1:0-44979 GCA_046346765.1 Verrucomicrobiota bacterium
TTTTATACCTTGTCCGGTTTGGCTTTCGCCTATTGTTTATGCATCGGCGCGCGGGTCACGGCCGATTGCGTCAGTGAGGAAAAGCGCGACGGCACCTTGGGGCTGCTGTTCTTGACGGACTTGAAAGGGTTCGACGTGGTATTTGGCAAGCTGGCAGCCAGCTCGCTCAATTCCATTTACGGGTTATTGGCGGTGTTGCCGTTGCTGGCCATCCCTTTGGTCCTCGGCGGGGTGACGCTGCTGCAATTTGGCGCCATGGTGCTGGTGCTGTGCAATGCCTTGTTCTTCTCGCTGAGCCTGGGGATCTTCACATCGGCGCTGAGCCGGAATGATCGCAAGGCGAGCTTTGCCACGCTTTGTTTGGTGTTCGCGCCGGCTTTGATTCCATTTGCGGTTGTTTTCTTCATGATCATGGTGTGGGAGTGGGTTCAGAACCCGAGCGACATCGCCCAACTGCTGCCGATGCTGATGTTCAATCCGATTTATCCCTACGTCGTCTCCGTTCCTTCACCCTTGCTCAGTGTTTTCCGGCCGCCAGACTGGACCTTTTGGGTATCGGTGGGATCCATTCACGCGGCCAGTTGGATGCTGCTGCTGGTGACCGCGTTGGTGTTGCCGGTGGTATGGAAAGACCGGCCGAAAGTGGTCCGGCGCGAGAAGGGGCCGGGATGGGTTGAGCGGTGGCGCCGGTGGGCTCGGGGAAATACGGCTCAGCGCAAAGCGTTGCGCGACCGTTTAATGGAGAGAAACCCGTTCCTTTGGCTGGTCAGCCGCGACCGGCTCAAACCAGGCTACGCCTGGTTTTTTCTCTGCTCGATGATTGCGGTCTGGTTGTGGGGATACATCCAGTATGGCGATGTCATGTTCGACTTCTATCCGCTCGTCCCGACGTTATTCATGATCCACAGCTTCTTGAAGGTCTGGGTGGTCACGGAGGTTTCCTACCGGTTTGTGGAAGACCAGCGGAACGGCGCGGCCGAGCTGCTCCTTTCGACTCCGTTGACCATGGCTGAAATCCGCGCCGGCCAGCAACTCGCTATTCTCCGTCAGTTTGCCTGGCCGGTCGTGGCGATGTGCGCGCTGGAGGTGATCGTTTTTCGGACGACGTTTCCGCTCGGGCAGATTTTGCCTCTGTTGGTCATGTTCGTGGCCGACCTGGGCACGTTGACATGGCTGGCGATGCGGTTGAGCGAAAATGCCCGGAGCATCAATCAAGTCTTAGCCAAGAGTCTCTTTTGGGTCCTGATCATGCCCTGGGCGGTTTACGTGGTCATCTGGCCCTTTTGGCGGTGGGCAGTTGCTCGCTTCGCGCACGGAGTTTGGCCGGAAGGATTTACTCATCGAATTTACTTTTGGCTGGCGGTGGGATTGCTGACCGACGCCATTGTCGTGCTCGGCTGGGCGCGGCCGGACCTGAGCAAGGCCCTCGTTCATGGCATTAGACGATGCTGCAAAGGAAGGGAGGCGGTGGAGTTTCCGGCGAAGCTGCAACCCTTGCCTTGATCCGGCAGCCTCTGTTTGCCCCGGTCAGTTCAGGAGTCGGTTGAAAAGAGCACCCTCCCGGCTGTTCAACTGACCTCCAGGGCCGCGGCAACGATCTCCTCAGCCGTAATTTGGTTCATGCACCGGAAATCAATCGGGCAGGTGCGCAGGAAACACGGCGCGCACGGCGCTCGCGCCTGAACGAAGCGGTGCCGGTGGTCGTCCGGCAGACCCGGGCCGGTCAGGCTGGCAGAGGTGCTGCCGAACGGGACGATCACCCTGCTGCCGACGGCCGCGGCCACATGCATTGGCCCGGTGTCGTTGGTCAGGACCAGGCGGCAGCTCGCCAACCCGGCGCACAGTTGGCGCAACGATGTCCGCCCCGCTAGATTGACAGCCTGATCCGGCCTCGCCTCGCTCGTGCCGCGCAGGGCGCGGTCAATTTGGCCGGCTAAGTCGAGGTCTGCCTTGCCGCCGAAGATGAGCCAGCGACAGGCTCGCTGGTTCTGAATCTCACGCGCGGCGGCGATGAAGCGTTCCACAGGCCAGCGCTTCGCAGGGCCATACTCGGCGCCTGGATTCAATCCAAACAGAGGCAGCGCCGGCCGGCTTTCCAGCCCGAACTCACGGCGAAAGTCGTCCCGTTCGCTTTGCGTGACCGCAATTTGCGGGGCGACCGGGGTTGGATTTGCCCCCAGCCGCGCGGCCAGATGGAGATACTGATGCAGATGATGCGCGGCAGCGGGGAGGCTTCCAGCCCTGGCCTGGCCTGCGGCACCGGAGCCATGGCCGGCGCGCGTTCCGGAACGCGTCAACTCGAGTATCTCCCGACGACTTCGCTTGCGCATGGGCACGCCCCCGGGACGGGCGGGAACTGGCACGGTCAGCAATCGATCCCGCAGCTGACCGGCGTGGCCGATGCGGTGCGGGACTCGGCCCCACCAGAGCTCGAGGGCGGAGCGAAAGGAGTTCGGAAAGATCAAGCCAACGTCGAAAGCGTGTTTGCGCAGGCGCCGTCCGACCGCGAAGGCACTTTCACCGGCGGAGAAAGTAAGGAGCCCGTCGATAGCGGGATGGCCCGTCCAAAGGTCGGCCAGCTTGGCCGGCGTCAGGAGAGTAATGGCCGCTCGCGGGTGAGCGGCGCGAAGTTGCAGCAACGCCGCGGTCGTCATGACCGCATCGCCCAGCCAGTTGACCCCGCGGACGAGAATGCGCTCGGGAGAAGCGGGCAGGGGGGGAAGAATGGGATGCATCCGCTTTATGCCGGGTCGGCGGCCTTCTGCCCAGCTCTCGATCGAAAGGGCTTCCACCGATTATGCACCCAAAACCAATTCGCCGGGTCCCGGCGCACGGCCGCTTCGAAGGCGCGCGTCACGTCGGTCATGATTTCCTCCGCCGACCGCGGGCGCCCCTCGGCTTGCGTGGGAATGGCATCTCCAACCTCTATCCGCCAATAGGCCAGCGCGACACGATAACAAATAGCGGTAAACAGCGGGCAATCGTAGCGCAAGGCGAGGATGGCGGGCGCCGGCGTCGTCGAGCATTCCTGGCCAAAGAAGGGCACGCGGACGCCGCGTTCGCCGGCGTGTTGATCCGCCAGCAATCCAAGCAGAAGCTTTCCCTCAGCAAGGGCCGACATGAGAGCGCGCGCTTCGGAACGCCGTTCAAAGAAATGGCATCCGCCCCGGGACCGGAGCGATTGGAGCAGCTGGTTGAGGAGAGGTTGCTTCAAAGCGCGATAAGTGGCGGCGCACCGGTAACCAGGGTGCATGTTGCCGTAACGGCTAAAGACTTCGAAGTTCCCGAAGTGGCCGATGGCGATAACGCAACTTCTTGACCCGTTCGCCTCGTCCGGCTTTGGCACTTTATCGGTTCCGACGAACTCAACGTGCCGGCTCAGTTCTGTCCAGGGCATGGCGGCTGACTTGACGGCCGCACAATAGTTCTCCCCCAAACGCCGAAAGTGCTCCTGCGCCAGGGCGCGGATTTGGCTCGCCGACATTTCCTGTCCGAAACACCGCGTCAGATTGTTTAAGGCCACACGACGGTGGCGCCCGTCCAAATGGTAGGCGAGCGTTCCCGCCACCCGTCCCATCTGCGCCACGGCTTTCAAGGGCAACAGCTGGACGAATCTGACCAAACCCCAGGCGACCAGGAAAACGACGCGTTGCATTTCAGCGGAAGCAAATTTGCCGAACGCAATCCTGAAAGTCGGTGGCTCCGCGCAGGATCTTGATCTCGACTCGCATGAAATAGATCGGCAAATCGCGCCGGTCCAGCTTGGGAAACCGGACTGCGTCCTTTTGCGTGGTGAGAATGACCCGGGCCTGCCGTTTCTTGCCGCGGTTGATGACGTTCAGAATCTCCTGTTGGGAAAAGCGGTGATGGTCAGCGAACCGCTTGGAGTAGACCAGCTCGCCGCCCAGATTGATCAGGCTCTGCTCAAAACTCTCCGGCTGGGCGATCCCACTGAGGCACGCGAGCTTCTTGTTCTTCAGAAAGTCCAAACCCTGTCGTTCGCCGGTAAAGACGTCTTCGAAATAGAGCGGATGATGGACGCACTCGATGATGCTGGCATGCGGGTTGTAGTCGTGAATGCGTTTGCGTAGCTCATCGGTATTGCCATTGCTTTTGGTGATGAAGATCGTGCTGGCGCGGAAGAGGTGGGAAGGCGGTTCGCGCAGGGTCCCGCGCGGCAGCAAGTGCTCGTTGCCGAACGGTTGTTGATAATCGATCAGAACGATATCTCGCCGCCGACCGCGGAGCTTCCAGTATTGAAAGCCATCGTCGAGCAGGAGGGTATCACAGCCGAACTTCTCGATCGCGTAGCGCCCGCTTTTGACGCGGTCCTTGTCCACCAACACGATCACATCCTTCAGGTTGGACGCCAACATGTAGGGCTCGTCCCCGGCCGTTTCGGAATCGAGCAGGAGCGATTTGCCGTCGGACACGATCCGTGGCGGTGTGCTTTCCTCTCGGAAGAGCGCTTTGTTGAGGAGCCGTTTGCTCAAAGCCGGCGGCTTGGAACGGTAACCTCGCGACAGGATCGCCACCACCCGCCCCTGATCCCGCAATTCGCGCGCGAATTTTTCAACCACCGGTGTTTTGCCCGTCCCCCCGACAGTCAGGTTTCCAATCGCAATGACCTGCACGCCGAGCGTTGAATCTCGCAAGATGCGGACGCTATATAAGAAATGACGGATGGTGACCGCGGCTTGGAAGCCTTTGGAAAGGACGAACAGGAGGCCGCGCGCGATGGCCGCGCGCTTGCCGGTCCGCTGGCCGGAAATAACCTCCAGGACAAGGGTTTCCAGACTCTCGGTCCAGGCTCGGATCGTCTCACGCATTCAGCTCTACTCTGCCAATCCCAGCGGCATGGGGCAAGATCCCGTGCGCGGGCAGCGCTTTCGGCCTTCACCGGGCCAACGCCGTCGCGACCGCTTGCGCCAGCTTCTGCCGATAGACGCTATCGGCAATGAGGTCAGCCTCGGTCGCCTGGGTGAGATACCCGCCTTCCAGAAGCACGGCGGCCCGATTTTGCGCCCGGAGGACCCCCATAAAGCGAGCGCGGCGGACGCCTCGATCCTTGCGTTGGGTGGCTTCAATCAGGCTCCGGTGCAGGCGCGCAGCGACATGGAAGTTCTCCAGGTCGAATTGGTTGTTGGGAAAGGCGGCTTTGACTTCATCATCGAACCGGCGCGTCAGGGTGGAAGGCATGCCCACCGGCGTCAGGCAGTAGGTCTCGATGCCACCTTGTTCTGAGCGCCCTTGGGGCTGGTCGGTCGAGTTGAAGTGCAAACTCAAAAACAGGTCCGCATGCACCCGATCTGCGAAGGCAACGCGGTCGGGCAGGGGTATGTCCACGTCGTTGGTTCGAGTGAGAAAGACCTGCCAACCTTGCCGCTTCATCAACCGCTCCAGCCGGAAAGCCCAATCGAGCGCGAACTCTTTTTCATACCGATCGCCCGTCGCCGATTTGGCGCCGTAGTTCTCGCCCCCGTGCCCCGGATCGATCACCAGGACAGCATTGGTTCGTTCGAAGAACGCTGGGCGCAAGCCTAGCGGGGCCAGCGTCTTGGTATAGTCGAGAAGGTGGAGGCATGGCTGACCATTGGTCAGCCGGGGCGTGAAGCCCAGTTCCAGATTAATGCCATTCCACGTGACGGTCCGGCGCCCGGCGGTGATTTGAATCACACCCAGGCTGCCTCGCAATTCGTAGGTCCAGGCCGGGACATTGCGAAGCCGTTCCGGCTTGCCCCAGCCATTGGCCTGGCTCCAACTCTCCAGCGGAAGCCAGGTGGCAGCCGGCGCCCGGTTTGTGCCAGCCGTTTCGGTCACGACGCGTCCCGGCGCGGGCGTGACGACCGCATTGGTCTGGGTTGCACTGGTTGTGGAGATGGCCGGCGAAGGCGGAGACGGAACGGGCGGGGCAGGGGAGATTGGAGCGGCTGGGGCTACGTCCGGCGGCGCGGCGGGAGGCGTCGCGCACCCGGCCAGGCCAAGCATCAGTCCTGCGGCGCAGAGCCAAAACGGAGGGAGCTTCAACACGCCCGGCATTTTGCAAATCGGGACGCCTGACTCAAGCTGGATATTGGTCGAAGAGCGTGCCTTCTCCCACTCCCCCCTGATGAGGGCAGGACGATGGCCCGACCCAAAGGAACTTGCTGAAAGGCCGGGCCATGCCCCATATTTTCGGAAATGAAAACTGCCTGCGCACGGGGAGGATCGACGACTTGAGGATCTTGGTCGCGATTACCGGCGCCAGCGGCACCCTTTACGCCCAGCGCCTCCTGGACAACATCGATACCGCTCAGCACGAAGTGCATCTGGTGCTGAGCCAGTACGCTCAAGCGGTCATCCAGGAGGAACTCGACGGCGGACTTCGATTGCCCGAGCGCGTCACGACTCATGGTCTGAGGAGCATGCATGCGCCTTTCGCCAGCGGTTCCAATGCCTTCGATGCCATGGTGGTCATCCCCTGCACCATGGGCACGGTCGGGCGAATCGCTCATGGGATTAGCGATGATGTGCTGCTGCGCGCTGCCGACGTCATGCTCAAGGAGAAGCGCAAGCTGATCCTGGTGCCGCGGGAGACTCCGTTGAACCTGGTCCATATTCGAAACTTCGAGCTGCTCCTTCTGGCCGGGGCAGTCATTCTCCCGGCCAACCCGTCCTTTTATATGCGCCCCAAAACGATTCAGGAAGCTGCCGATACGGTGGTCGCCCGCGTCCTGGATCACTTGGGACTGCCGCAGCGCCTGGTAGCGCGCTGGGCCGAGGAGCAGGAATGAACAAACAGGTCCTGGCCAGAATCGCCGCCCGGCAGTTGATCAAGCTGGCTCAGGGACGACTGGGCGCGCCTTCGGCGCGACCGGCTCCTCGGCCGCGGGTGGTCAGCCCGCCAAAGCCGGCGCCGCTGCTCCGCCGTTATGCGGAGTTCGTCAAGCTTTCCCATACGGTCTTCGCCCTCCCGTTCGCTCTGGCTGCGATGGCGGTGGCGGCGCGCGAAACCAGGGGATGGCCCGGATGGCGGATCTTTGGCCTGATCTTGGCCGCGATGGTGACGGCGCGGACGTGCGCGATGGCCTTCAATCGCATCGTCGACCGCAAGTTCGACCGGGAGAATCCGCGCACGGCCATGCGGCATCTGCCGACCGGGCAGATCAGCTTGATCGGCGCTTGGACGGTGTGTCTGGCGAGCGCGGCTTGTTTTCTGGCGACGACGTATTGGATCAACCCAATCTGCTTTCGGCTCGCGCCGGTCGCTCTCGTCCTGGTCTGTTTCTATTCCTTGACCAAACGGTTCACCGATTTTACCCACGTTTACCTGGGCATCGCCTTGGCCTTGGCGCCCTTGGGGGCGTGGCTGGCCGTCCGGGGGGGCTTTGTGCTCTGGCCGCTCAAGGACAGCGTCGTCTTTCCGCTGCTCTTGGCTTGCGCCGTGGTGCTTTGGCTGATCGGATTCGACATCATCTATGCGATCCAGGATTATGAGTTCGATCGTCAGCACGGTCTTCACTCGATCGTCGTCCGCTGGGGCGTTCAAAATGCCTTGAGCATTGCATTCCTCGCCCATTTGGGGATGTGGGCGCTGCTGGCCGTCTTCGGGTTGCTCTCGCGCTTTGGATTGCCATACCTGCTCGGCTTGTTCATTATCCTGGCCAGTTTGGTTCTGGAACATTGGCTGGCCCGGAAACGGAGTTTGAAGTGGATCGACCTCTCTTTCTTCCGGCTGAACGCTTTTATCAGCGTGGTGTTCTTGTTCGTAACCTTGGTCGAAGTTATTTTTCCGCGCTTTAATCTGATGCGATGAACTGGATGGTCCAGCAGAGTGAGTTGCGTGACCTTTACGATAAGGTGGCTGCAGGCACGCGCATCAATGAAGCGGACGCTTTGCGCCTCTACGAGAGCCGGGATCTCAATGCGGTCGGAGCCATTGCGGACCTCGCTTGTCAGCGCAAGAGCGGCAACCGGGCCAGTTACATCATCAACCGTTACATCAACTACTCGAATTACTGCATTTTAAGCTGCCAGTTCTGCGCCTTCGCTCGCAAGAAGCGGGACGCGGATGGGTTTCAACTGACGGTTGACGAGATCGTGCAGCTCGCCCGTGAAGCCCTGGCCATCGGCGTCACCGAACTGCATATCGTCGGCGGACTGCATCCCAGTCTCCCTTTCAGCTACTATACCGGCTTGCTCCGCGCTCTCCGGGCCCTCGACCCTCGCCTGCAAATCAAAGCATTCACCGCCATCGAGGTGCTCCATCTGGCCTGGTTGAGCCGAAAACCGGTCGAGCAGACTCTGATCGAGCTGCGCGACGCGGGGCTGAATGCCATCACCGGCGGCGGGGCCGAGATCTTCCGCAAGTCGGTTCGGTCGGCGATTGCGAAAGGCAAGGAATCGGCAGAAGAGTATTTGAACGTCCACCGGATTTGGCACCAACTGGGCGAGCGAAGCACTTGCACGATGCTTTACGGACATATAGAGAGCGTCGAGGATCGCATCGATCACCTCCGTCAGTTGCGGGCCCTGCAGGACGAAACGAACGGTTTCACCGGCTTCGTGCCGTTGCCGTATCAACCGGAGAACAATCGCCTTCCGGTGGAGCACCCGCCGAGCGGCTTTGATGCCCTGCGGACTATCGCCGTCAGTCGCATCTACCTCGACAACTTCAACCACATTACCGCCTATTGGGTCGGGATGGGCTTGAAACTCGCCCAGGTGGCATTGAACTACGGGGCGGATGACCTCCATGGGACCGTCCTCGAAGAACGCATTTTCCATATGGCCGGCGCCACCGCCCCGCAGCTGCAAACGGAAACGGAGATGATCCGGGCGATCCGCGAGACCGGTCGCGTGCCCTTCCAACGCGATACTTTTTATGAGCCTTTGCGGGTGTGGGACTCGAGCGGGCCTGGCGAGCCGGTCGAGGGCTGGGACGCCCCCAAAAAGCCTGAGGCGGGCTTGGCCCCAGCGTGACCAGCCTGCGTTGTGAACACTCTGACGCCTTTTCGGGTTGGCTCCGTTCCGTATTTGAACGCTGTCCCTCTCACGCGGGGATTGGAGCCGGACATCGTGCTCCAGCCCCCTTCGCAATTGGCCAAGTCGCTCGCTCGCGGCGAACTGGATGCCGCCCTTGTCAGCGTCACCGCAGTGCTCTTCAGCGGGGAATTCGACGTCCTCGATGGCATTGCGATTGCCTCCCTGGGAGAGGTCCAAAGCGTCCTGCTCGGATATCGCCGCCCGCTGGCGGAGGCGAAAGAGATCTATTGCGATACAGCCTCTTTGACGAGCGTCCAGTTGCTCCGGGTCTTGTTGGCGGAGCGCGGGTTGCACCCCGAGTTCAAGCCATTGGCAGCTTACGTTGAGCCGGGCAAACTGCCCGACTTCGTCCTGCTGATCGGCGACCCGGCTCTCGATTTCCTGCACGCTTCGCCGGACCATGAAATCCTCGACCTGGGAACGAGCTGGTTTGAGCTGACCGGGTTGCCCTTTGTCTATGCCGTCTGGGCCTTGCGTCGCGGGGTCGAAAATACGGCGTTGCGCCGGCTCCTGCGCGAGGCGCGGGATTTCGGGCTGGAGACGCTCGAGCACATCATCCGGGACCGGACTGATTACACATATGATTTTCGAAAGGACTATCTGAGCTGGCATATTCATTACCACCTGGGCACGGATGAGAAGCGAGGGCTGGCCCGCTTTGTCGAGTTGCTTCGACGGCACGGGCAGGCGCGTGTTTTTGACCCGGTCTTTGTGTCCTAGAGCAGGGGAGGTGATCCGTTTTGGGCCTGGATTTCGCATCTGCTAGTGTGAAAGCACACCAACGGATCCCGATCAGATTTGACCGATGTCATTTCAAACCATTCTTGACCTGGGGTAAAATCCCTCTAAATGAATGGCATCCCTGTCGTGTCAGTCTGATTCGTGGCTGGCATCGCCGGCGGCATATGCTGAATGTATGAAACATTTATCTGCGTTTACTCTCAAATGGCTCGTCGGGATTTTGGCCGTCGTTGCCCTCGGCCTTCCAGGCGCCTCAGCCCAAACCCCCAAGCGAGTCCTGGTCGTAACCGCGACGAAAGAATTCCGGCACGATTCCATTCCGACCGCCGAGCGAATCATTGCGGAGTTGGGTGAGAAAAGCCACGCGTTCTCCGTCGACTATGTGCGTGGCGGCAAGGACGGCAAAGAAGACGCCGACGTGGTCGAAAAGATGTCACCCGAAGCTCTCAAAGCTTACGATGCCGTCATTTTTGCCAACACCACCGGCAATTTGCCCATTCCGGACAAGGACGCTTTCATCGATTGGATCAAGTCGGGCAAAGGGTTTGTGGGCATGCATTCTGCCAGCGACACGTTCCATGGCTACCGGCCGTACCTCGATATGCTCGGCGGCGAGTTTCAGACTCACGGCGCACAAGTGTGTGTGGAGTGTCTCAACCAGGACCGGCGTCATCCTGCAACCCGGCACTTGAAGACCAGCTGGAGCCTCTGGGACGAAATTTATATCATCAAGAACTTCGACCGCGCGAAGATGCACGGTCTCTTGACGCTCGATAAGCATCCCAACACCGGTGTGCCCGGTGATTATCCGATTGCCTGGACGAAGCAAGTTGGATCGGGCCGGGTTTTCTACACGTCGCTCGGTCATCGCAAGGAAGTTTGGGAGGATCCGGTTTATCAGAAGCATGTCCTGGAGGGCATTCGCTGGGCTCTGGGTTTGGTTGAAGCCGACGCGACTCCACAGCCGCTCGAAGTTAAATTAGGCCAGGCCGAGACCGCCGCCGGCTTCAAGCCGCTCTTCACGGGGACCGACCTGAAAGGCTGGAAGCCGCGCAATCCGGACGGGCACCAGAGCTGGAGCGCCCAAAATGGGATGCTGGTGAATGTCGTTACCCCCAACGAACACGGCACCGACCTGGTTTCGGAGGAGAAATTTAAGGACTTCGCCATTCGCTATGAATATATGGTGCCGAAAGGGGCCAATAGCGGCTTCTATCTCCGCGGCCGCTATGAGATTCAGATTTTTGACGACTGCCTCGCTGACCGTCCCGAGATCACCGGCAATGGCGCTCTTTATAACTTCAAAGCGCCGGCGACGTTCGTCTCCCGCCCGCCGGGGGAGTGGCAGACGGTCGAAGCTACCATTCGCGGCGACAAAATCACTGTCATCCTCAATGGAGTGAAGATCCATGACGAGGTTAAGATCGAGAAAGCGACCGGGGGCGAGTTGGACAATAATCTAAACGAGCCGGGGCCAATTCTTCTTCAGGGAGACCATGGCTCGGTCGCCTTCCGCCGCATTCGCATCAAAGCTTTGGACTAACTCAAGCACACCCTATGGAATCCTCAGAATTCAATCGCCGCGACTTCATCAGAGGCGGCTCCATCGCCACCTTGATGACCTTTCTGGGCGGCGTCGAAATCTCCGCCCAGACTGAACCAGCCAAGCCTGCAGCGGCCGATGACAGCGACCGGCCCAAAGTCAATTGCGGGATCATTGGCTTCGGCAATTGGGGCCGCGAGATTGTGGCCACCCTCGCGCGGTTGCCTCAAGCCCGGGTCGGTATGGTTTCCGATAATTACGAGGCCACGTTGAAGCGAGCGGCCAAGGCGGCGCCGGGGGCAACTGCGGTCAAAGATTACCGCAAGATTCTCGACAATCAGGATATCCAAGCCGTCTTGGTCGCCACACCTTCGCACCAGCACAAGGACATCGTGATCGCGGCGCTCCAGGCCGGGAAGCATGTCTATTGCGAAGCGCCGTTAGCCACCACCATCGACGACGCCCGGGCGATTGCCAAAGCGGCCAAAGCTTCCCCTCGCCAATACTTTCAGGCCGGCTTGCTTTATCGCTCCGACCCGCAGCGGCATTTTCTCCTGCCGTTCATCCGCGCCGGGGCGCTCGGCAAAACGGTCATGGCGCGCGCTCAATGGCACAAAAAGCAGAGTTGGCGCGCGACCTCGCCCAATCCGGCGCGCGAACAGGAGATGAATTGGCGCTTGAACAACGCCACTTCCGGCGGGCTAATCTGCGAATACGGCATTCATCAGCTTGATTCCGCAGGTTGGTTCATCGGCGAACGCCCCGTGGCTATCACCGGTTTTGGGTCGGTGCTCTTTTGGAAGGATGGTCGCGAAGTGCCGGATACCATCCAAGCGCTGGTCGAGTTTCCCGGCGGCGTGAACCTCATTTACCACGCGACGTTGGCGAACTCTTTCGACTCGGAATATGAGATGTACCATGGCAGCGACGCCGCTGTCATGCTGCGCGATGGCAAAGCATGGATGTTCAAGGAAGTGGATGCGCCCTTGCTGGGCTGGGAAGTTTATGCGAACAAGGACAGCTTTTACAAAGAGACCGGCATTGCCTTGAGTGCCAATGCGACCAAGTTGAACAAGACCACCGGCAAGCCGGGCGAATCGGATACCCCCACGCCGCTTTTCTCGGCTTTGGACGCCTTCGTGACAAATGCGAACGAGATCGGCACAGCCGTCGAGGACTTCAAAGCCAGCTACGACATTAAAGATACGAAAGCGCTGACGGAGTACCTGGCGAATATCAAAAAACAACCTGGTGCCGGGTATCAAGAAGCTTTGGATGCGGTCATCATTGCGATCAAAGCGAACGAAGCCATCCTCAAAGGCCAGAAGGTCAACCTGCCGAAGGAACTATTCGAACCGGTATAACAATGTGACTGCGCGCCAAATCAGCCGCCGTCCCGGTCCGGGTTGGCCGGTGTGAATCGTCGCCGGCTCCAATCAGTCCAATCAGTAGCGGTAGCTGGAACACAAAAACCTAAGTCAAGTCTGCATATTATTGCTCATGAAAACCCCTGCTCTCTTCTCCCGACGCACGGCCGTCTGCCTGCTCTTGCTCCTGGCGGTTGCGCCTCTGCGCGCCGCTGACACGCTCAAATACATCGCCAAGCCCGGCAGCCAGGTCAAAATGGACGGCACCTCCAACATCCACGACTGGACCGTTACCGGCCAGATCATCTCCGGCACTATGGAAGTGAGCCCCGCTTTTGACAAAGACCTCAAAACGCTCTCTCCCGTCCCGAAGGTGGATGTCACCATCCCCGTCCGCACTCTCAAAAGCAGCAGCGGCAAAAAGATGGATGAGGTCATGCAGGAGCACATGAACATGAAGGCCAATCCGACGATCAAATATCAGCTGACGGGCATGACCCTCAAGTCGGAACCCAAGTCTCCAAACGGCCCGGCGGAGTTCATGAGCACGGGCGATTTGACCGTCTCGGGCACGAAGAAAGCCATCGAAATGCCCATCACCATCGAGCGGGTCGACGGCGGCAAACTCAAGATCAAGGGCACCGTGCCTCTAAAGATGACCGATTTCGGCATCAAACCTCCCTCGCCAGCCCTGGCCATGGGCTTGATCAAGACCGGCGACGAAGTGAAGATCGCGCTTGAATGGCTGGTCGGCAGCGAAGCGAGCCAATAGTCCCGCCGCGCATTTCGCCAGCGAAGTCTCAGATTTGACTCATTCTTTCGGGAAGCGGCGCGTTCTCGAACGCGCCGCTTCGATAGTTCGAACTACCCAGGTAATCGGCTCGCGACGGAGCGCGAGCCCTACCTGGAAACGGGCCAGCCTCAGGCTGCGGCGCTGGTGCAGGCATTAGGCCTCCGGTCTCCTTCACAGCTTTGGTAGCTCCAGGCTGCGCCAGCAGTACCAGCTCCCAACGGTTGCATAAGGCCGCCAGGGCGCCGCGATCCGCTCGCTCGTCTTTCGATCCGGCAATTCCTTCAGCCCATAGAGGTTCTTAAGCGCGACCCGCACCCCAAGATCATCGGCCGGGAACACGTCGATGCGCCTCAGCGAAAAGATCAGGAACATCTGGGCTGTCCAAACTCCGATCCCTTTGATCTGGATGAGTTCGGCAATGACTTCCGCATCCGTGAAGCGTCCTATGCGATCCAAGCGCACCTCTTTCGCTGTCACCTTCCGAGCGAGATCGAGCAAGTAAGCTGCCTTGGAGGCGGAAACGCCCGCCGTCCGCAGTTGTTCGATCGACATCCCCGCGAGCCGTTGCGGATCGATACTCCCGTTGGCGCCAAGTGTTGCGCGCAAGCGTCGGTAAATCGATGCGGCTGCAGCGCCTGAGATCTGTTGTGAGAGAATAGATCGGACCAACGCTTGGAAACGATTCGGCTCGCGACGGATCTGGCACGGGCCCACCCGCGAAATGACTTTGCCGAGAAGGGGGTCGGCAGCGGCCAGGTGCCTGACGGCTTCGATGAAGGTTTCGGCATCGGCGCGCATGAGGAAGGTATTGGCCAGGTGAGCGAGGGGTAGGGGACCGGCCGGGGGCGAGACGCCGATTATCTCACAAGCTTTTGATTTCCCCCCAAAGCGGCTCCAGATCGCTGTCGGAGATTGCCATGCTCTTGAGTTTCGCCTTATCCCCGACCGCCATGGCCCGCTGCAGCCATCGCCTGGCCTCGTCCAGTTGACTCAGCTGGCAGGCGTAGCAAGCCAGATTATAAGGAATGGTTGCTTCTTGGGGAAAGCGGTCAACTGCGCCCAGGAGCGCATCCCACGCCGCTTGCAGTCCACCGCCCGGCGCGCGGCGGATGGCATAAGCCCGATGGAGCCAACCGTTCGCATGGTCCGGAGCGGACGCGACCAATCGATCCGCGACGGCCAACGCGGCGGCCCAATCCTTTTCGGCGGCATGAACGGCCCAGGTTACCTCGAGGACGGTCGGGTGCTCCGCCAAGGTCGGCGAGACTTTCGCCAACTCGTGTTTCGCCTCCGCACAATTGCCCAGTTCCATCCAACCTAAGGCGGAAGAGAGGAAATGGGTGTCGGGCATCCCAATCGATTCCATGCCGCTCCAAAGTTAGCAAGGCCAGCTCACCGCAACAAGTGTAGGCTTCCGACGATCCCGCCCCGCCCGCGAGCTCCATTCATCCCCCATTCACCGGCGCCCGTCATACCACGTCGGACACTCCGCCCGGTGCCGGATCGTCCTCGCGGGCCGAAGGATCGCCCGGCGCAGAAACCGGAAATGTTCGCGCCTGGAATACAGGTGGAGCTTGCGGGCGGATGTAGTGATCGGATGACGATGCAAGATCACGAAGCGCCGGCTTTGCTCCCGTGCCAGGCGTTTCAGCCGGGCGGACAAATCGATTTCCTCCGAGGCAAACAGCTCCAGGCTGAACCCGCCAATGGCCCGGAACGCGGCTGCCTGGCAAAAGATGAACGAGCCGGCGGCCCAGCCTTGTGCGCGGCTGAGCAAGTTCCAACCTCGCGTCACCAGCTGTCCCACCAAGTGCGCTTCGTCCAGCCGGATGGTAGATCCTCCTCCTAGACAGCGTCCCGACTGGATCTGTTCGGCAACTTCACCGAACAGTCCTTCACAGGGGTGCGAATCCGCATCGATAAAGATCAACCATTCACCGGTGGCGGCGACTGCGCCGCGATTGCGGGCGCGGCCGATCTGGTTGATCGGTTCGAAGACGACTCTGGCGCCGGCGGCCGCGGCGATCTTGCCGGTGGCGTCAGTGGAGTTATTGTCGCAGACGACCAGTTCCGTCTCCCAGCCTTGGCGATGGAAAGCGCGGGAGGCCGCGAGGATGTGCCGCAACGAAGCGCCGAGGAGCTTTTCCTCATTGTAGGCCGGCACAATCAGCGAAATCTTCACGGCCACGGAATGTCCGTCAAGAAGGCGCCGAACTCAATCCGTTTTGACCTGGCGCGGCCGTGAGTGGCGCCGGGCGCGGCCATCATCACAGGGGTGCCGGCGTGGCCCGGTGGCTTGCGCCTCCGTCTGACCCTGAGGATTGAATCAGGTCCGGCCGTCGTTGAAAAACGGCCGAACACCGTGAGTATACCTCATGAATACCGGCTTATTGCGGGTCGGACTGTCAGGGCGCTGCTTGATGCTCACATTGGCGCTCGCCCTCGGCGCCGCCTGTGCCGCCACCCATCGCGGTCAAGGCAAGCCGTCGCAAGCATCCGACGGGGAAATGCACTCGACCAACTACGCCGCCAGCAGCATTGCTCCCGAGGTGGTCAACACCGCCAACTCCCGTCCGGTCGCCTCCGAGCCGGCTGATAGCACCGCCCAAAATCGGCGCGAGGCGGAGAAAGACACCGTCACTCCCTTGGACCAGGGCAACGGCGATCTTGACTTGGGAATCACCCAGAGCATTCGCAAGGCGGTGGTGGGCGACAGGCAAATGTCTTTCCTCGCCAAAAACGTGAAAATCATTACCGTCAACGGCGAAGTCACTCTGCGAGGCGTGGTGCAGAACGAGACGGAGAAGAACGCGATTGGTTCCTTGGCCGAGAAGACCTCCGGAGTGAAAGCGGTCAACAATCTCTTGTCCGTCAAACAATCGCGCTAGCGAGGCCGAAAGAGCGGCCAGCGAGTGCCGCGCGGTATCCATTCAGGCCTCATGCGCAGAGCGAAGCGGATTATCATCGCGGTCGTGGGTGGGACGGTCCTTTTGTTGGGAGTGATCATGATCTTTCTCCCGGGACCGGCCATATTGATTATTCCGGGCGGGCTGGCGATCCTGGCGACTGAATTCGAGTGGGCGCGCCGTTGGCTGAACAAGTGCCGCCGCCTGCTGAAGCGAAAGAGCCCCGCCGGGGCCGAGCCGGCGCAAGCCTGCGAGCGTTCCGAGGCTTCTCTGCGGTAAGTCGAGGCTCAGAGCAAGCAAGGCCAAGGCAATGTTCGCGTCGGTCGATACACCGGTTGGCCCTCCCCCATAGAATCTATTTGTGTTGATCTTGGCGATTGGCCAACCGGACCGTGCGTTCTGGCCCCGACAGCGGTCGGGTCGCTGCCAGGGAGGAACGTGATTGAGGCGGTCACGGCGAGCGACGCGTGCTTGTTACGGCGTCACGGCCCGATAAAACGTAGTCTCGGTCCTGGCGCTGTTCGTCGTGCTGAATCGGGCCGTCATGTCAGGCTGAACTTGCATAGCACCGACGCGGTTCCAGGGGCCGGCGATCCGAGAAGCGCCCTCGATGTGCCAGATCTCGCCAGGATTTCCTCCCGTAAAAATCAGAGTGATGCTCTGGTCTGTCCCCACCGATGCCACGGCGATCCCCGTTATCTCACCCAGGTCTGCTGGGATGTGGGTTTCAGCCTGCGCTGCTGTGCCGGCGGTGGGTGATGGTTCGCGATGACCGGCGCCATCACGAGCGGTCGAGTAGAAGCCGTAGGTTCGGCCGGCGTCGCCGGACCAAATCGCCGACGCATTCGTCGTTCCGTTCAACCAGACCGCCCACGGCCCGTGGTCGGTCTGCACGTAAACGTCGTAACCGTCGATGCCGGCGCCCGTGTCCGTGCCAGCCCAGCGCACCTCGATCTGGCGGCCGCTAGCTTCGTCCGAAAGCGCGCCGATGGCACTAGCCGGTCCGGTGGCATCAATCGTGACCAGGGCCTGCCGGTTGAGATCCGGCGGCGAGTTCGGGTCAGTTAGCACGGAGAGATCGGTTCGATAGGTGGCCCCCCCGGCCCGCGGATCGAAGGTGACGAAACCGATGTTGCGTATTTGGGTTTCAGTTGGAAGTCCCGGTTTGGGCTTGATCGTGTAGGCGACGTGTCCCTTGCCGCGGAAAGAACCGTCTTCGGGAGGGAGAAAGCCAACATCCACCGCGGGTGGCAGGCCAGAGTTGGGAACGACCGAATCAAAGCGGACCTGGAGCTCGCGCGCGACTTCGTCGAGCGCCAACGAGATGTTGACGTCGAAGCTGGTCTCATTGAACCGGACGTGTTCGGTGCGTTCGAAGTGCCGCGTGGCGGGGGGAACGACCGTTAACACGTCGCCGAAGCCAAAGCTGGTGAGTTGAAACGAATCCAGGTCAAGGTCCGCGGGAATCGGATTGCGCACGACGACGACTTGAGCGGGAGCGGTGGCTGTTTTGAGGTTTTCAAAGTTGATGCGGTAAGGGAGGACAGCGTCTTCCGGAATGAAATGAGAGGGGCCATAACCGGCGGGTCCGATGAGCTCGTTCGGATCATTTGCTGTCCGCGTATCGCTCTGCCCGCGGTCGGCGAACTCCGACGGCGGCTCTGGGAGGACCGGCCTTTTCGAGAACCAGGTCGGGTCATTGGCGTAAAGCGTCGGATCGCTCCCCTGGAAGACGCGGATCAGTTGGCCGACCTGCTCATTGCCCGCATCGAAGTCGAATCCGATGTAACCGGCGATCCCACCCACGCCATAAGCGGCCGCCTCGCTCAAACGGTGGGTCGCACGCCCGCCGGTAAACAAATCCAGCAGCCAGTGAGTCATCTCGTGCGGCAGAGTGGTCACGTCGGAGTTGTTGTCATAAATGACGATCTCGTGTCGGGCACGATTGTAGCCGCCCATATCTCGCGGGTCGCTCGGCGGGCTTGCTTCGTGACGGATCCCATTCCAGAGCCAAAGCAATTCCGTGCCTTCAGGGTCGATGAAGAGGGTGGGAGCATTGCCAGCGTAGCGGTAGGAATTACTTTCATCCGCGGAAGGCAGCAATGGGTCTTCGCTCAGAAACCGGCCGAGGCGCGCGTCGTACTGGCGCCGCTTCATCCAGTAAGAGCCACCAGCGGAATCGACCACGCCATACTTGCCGATAAATCGGAAGCTGTTCGGCACCGCTTCTTCCAAGGCTGACACAACCCCGAACGGGTCGTATTCGTAATGGTTGAGGATCGTGCCGGTCGAATCGGTCAAGTGGTGCACGCTGCCTAGACCGTCGAAAGCGTAGAAGGCCCGGTCATTGGAAGACGAAACGCGGCTGACGAGGCCAACGCCGTAGTCGTATCGAGCGATCAAGCCGGAAGCGGCGTTGTATTCGGCTACGAGGTCACCCAGGCCGAACGGATCGAAGACCCGCCGTGTGAGCTGGCCATCGTGCTCCACGCTGGCACAGTTGCCGAAGATATCGTAGGTGTAATTCCATACGCCATCCTTGGGCGTAACGACTCGGACGAGGCGATTTTCCACGTCATATTCGTAGGTCGTCGCCCCAAGCGCGTTCCTGCGGGCGGTAAGATTGCCGTCGGCGTCATAGGTCAACGCCTCTTCTCCGACCCGAGTGTATTGGTTCAGCGCGTTGACGCTATAGGCGGTAGCGATCGCGCCGGCGGCGGTTCGGAGACGATTCCCAGCGGCGTCATAGTTGTAGCTGAGTTGCTGCCCGTCCGGGAGCGCAGCCCGTGTGAGCTGACCGGCCGCATCGTAATCGTAACGGGTCACGCCGTTCAAAGCGCGGACGGAGGTGGGCCTATGAGCGGCATCGTAGGTATAGTCAAAGCGTGATCTGATCTCTCCGCCAGGCGCCCCGTTGATGAGGTGAGCCAAGTGGCCGGCAGGGTCGTATTCATAAGTGGTCCAGTCACCGTTGCCTTTGTCTTCGCGCGCAAGCCGCCCGTTGCCATTGTAGCGGTATGCCGCCACTCGGCGGCCTTGGCCGTCCGTCAGCTCCTGCAGGCGGCCGGCACTATCGAAGGTGTACTGGACGATGTAGCCGTCGTGACTGGTGCGGCGCGTGCGTCGCCCGGCGGCATCGTAGACATAGGCGAACCCAGCTCCATTGGGATAGGTCACCGCTGTCAGCAAGTCGCGAGAATCATACTCCAATCGGGTCAGTCCACCGTCGGAGTCCCGCACGCTGGTGAGACGGCCACGATCGTCGTAGGCATAGTCGATGTTCTGCCCATCCGGCAGAAGCTTCCGCGTGATACGGCCGGTGGAGTCTCGAATGAAGGAAATGGCCAGGCCGCGCCGATTCTTCCGTGTGGCGACCTCCCCTTGCGAATCAGCCGTCAAGGTGACCCTTGTGTCGTCCGGGGCGATCACCTCGGTCAGATTCCCCTCTGCGTCGTAACTGAGACGGGTGGATTGGCCCAGGGGATTCACCACCCGGCTGAGCTGCGCGTTCCCGGTGTAAGCGCGCGCCACGGTCTGGCCGAGCGGATCGATCGAGCGAACCGCATGGCCGAGCTCGTCATGGGCAAACTCCGACAATCCTGCGTCGGGGCCGACGAAGCTCGTCAATTGGGCGCGGGCATCATAACGGAGAAGGCGGGTATGGCCGAGAGGATCTTTGAGGGCCAGCAATGTCCCGTTGGGGCCGTAGTTGAAAGTCCATGCCCGGCCTTCCGCATCCG
The DNA here is from genome assembly GCA_046346765.1 of Verrucomicrobiota bacterium. Lineage (GTDB taxonomy): Bacteria > Verrucomicrobiota > Verrucomicrobiia > Limisphaerales > SIBE01 > JAXMHN01. Next base: position 20,115 of record JAXMHN010000059.1, read on the forward strand.
TCACGAGAACGGTGCCGGGCGCTGGGTAGCTCAAGGAGACGGCCTCGGCGCCATCGTCCTGAGCCAAGCGGGTCAGACGGCCGCTTTCATCGTAGGTGAAAAAGGTCTGGCGTCCATCTGGTCGAGTGATGCTGGTGAGGGCGTGCTGGGCACGGGAGCGGGCATCGGTGTTATAGGCATAGTGGAGAGTGGTGCCTTCCAAGGCAGTGGCTGCGGCAAGATGCCCAGCGGCGTCGTAAGTGTAGGCCACCGCACGTCCGGCGGGGTCAATCACCGAGGCGAGGAGCTCCTGGGCATAAGCCAGGACCAATGCCGGGCCTGAGGAATGCACGAGTCGAGTCAGCCGGCCGGAAGAATAGGTTGCGGTGACCCGATTGCCCTTGAGGTCCTCCACATAGTCCAGCGCGCCTTCGCTTCCAAAGACTCGTTTGAGTCCGTCCGACTCGGTTAATTGCAGCCGGCCGCCACCGAGGCTTGTCAACCGGCCGAAATCGGCGCGGTCATTGAAGAAGGAGGACTTTCGGCTGTCCGGCTGAAAGGTCCGGCGGCTGCCGTCCGGCGTGCGGATGACGACGGTGCCGTCGGCTTCTTTTTCAGCGTGAAAATCATAGTTGTGCGTCCACCCGCGTCCGAGCACGCCCGGGCGATAGCGCTGGCTGACGGAAGAATAGAAGATGCGGCGGAAGACCAGATCGATGCCGGGCGCGGCGAGGGCCGCGTCGGTCACGCTGGTCAGCACTGAAACCGGGCCCAGGCCATCGGCGTGAGTGTAGAGGAATGCGGAAAGATCACGGACATCGGTGACCGTCACACCGTAGTCGGCCATGGAGCGAGCAGTGGCCGCCAGGCGAGTGACGTAATCACCCCAGGTTGTTCCCATGCCATCGACGAAGTTGGCGAAGACGGATGCCCAAGCGTCGTCGGGCACCGCTGCCGGTTTTAGGTCCGCTTGCCGGGCTGACCAGTTGGCCGGCTCCTGGTTCGTGGGATTGAATATCGAAAGATCAAAACGGACGCTTGCATCGGCGAAATCCCACGGTTGCTGCAAGCCGACAAATAACACCGATACCCGGCCGTGTTCACCCGGCTGCAGAAGTCCGGCACTCTGGCCGCTGGCCAGGAATTGGACGGTGTCACCGAACCCGCGCGGCACCGCGGTCGTCCACAAGCCGACCACTCCCAGCTCCGGTTTCAGGGTGAGCAAGGCCCGGTCGCTGCCATGGACGAGCAGCAGAGGCGCGTCCATGGCCACCGTGCCGGTGTTCGCGTATTCGACCAGGAGCGTGGCCGGCGCGTGGCGCCCGACCATGGAGGGTGAGATCAACCGGGCTTCGAAGTGAGACTGGCCTCCGCTGGTGATTTTGAACGGGGCGCTGTAAGCGTTGGTTTCCTGGTTGAGTCTTAGCTCATAGTCTCCGGGGGCCAGCCCGGTCACGTTGACGTTGATCAGGAGTCGATCCGAGGCTGGCATCTTGACCGTTCCCACCGCCACGGTTGTCGGCCCTGAGACCAGGGCAGCCTGGACGTCGTCGAAGCCCGCTCCACTCACGACCACTGTGGCGGGCGTGCTGTTTCCGACTGTGGTTGGCGATACACCTGTGACGAGAAGGCCTGGGATGGACTCGACTTTCAACGTATAAGCGCCCGGGGCAGACAGGCTGGTTCCGTCGACCAAGACGTACCATCGGCCCGCGGCGGCCTTGGAAACGAGGACCTCCTGGCCAGACGCATCCCGTCCAACGGAGTGTCCATCATAAGCTCCGGCCGTTGGCAGTGCGCCGCGACGGACGTAAAGCTCGGGTGAAACGGACCCGCCACCGCCATCGAGATGAAGGCGAAGGTTGGCCCCGGGTGGCACATCGACGGCGAAATACGCCCGGGTACCCTGGAGGGTCAGATTGCCGGAGACGATCGTTCCCAGTTCGAGCGGCGAGGGCACAAGGCCCGAAATCTCTACATCATCGATGAACCAGCCAGCCCCAATCGACGCGTCATTGTTGGCTGAGTGGCGGAAGGCCAGGCGCGCCGTCTGCCCTTGAAATGAGGTCAGATCGACGATCGCCTCGCTCCAGGCCCTGCTGGTGCCATTGGTCGCTGGCGTCCCAAGCGTCGTCCATTCGCTCCAGCCCGCGTCGCGTTCGGTAGAGATTTGCAGTTCCCCCTGATCGCCAGTCCCGTAGCTGAACCATTGCCAGAATCGCAGCGCGGTGAGACTGCCCGCTCCAGCGCCCGGGACGACAAATGGGGCGCTTATCAGCCGGCCAACCGAACTCCGAGCGTAGTTGTTTCCGGGAAAGGGCCCCCCAATGACGCTTTGCGTCGTGGCGGCACGTTGGCCGGAATGGGCGCGAAAACCGCTGGTGGCGGGCGGCCCGCCGGCCAGCCAGCCCGTCTGCCAGAGCGAGTTGTCAGCTGTCCAGCCGTTCCATCCGAGTTCAAAGCTCTCCGGATTGGCGAAGGCCTTTGGCCTGGGTTCAAGCACTGCCAGCCCACCGGTGAGCCGGTCTTGGAAGGGAACCCAGCTGCCGGCCACGAGCACCTTGCCGTCGCCGATTGCCTTGAGGACGCTGAATCCGCCCGCCGCGTCCGTCGTGCTCGCTCCCACGACCGCTGTATCGAGGAGGCCATTCGGGTCCAAGCGTGCCAGATGACGGACGGGAGCATCGTTGTAGGTAGTGAACGCGCCGGCTGCGAGAACTCGGCCCTGTTCGTCAAGGCTGATGGCTCGAATATCATGAGTCCCGATGTTGACGGAGAAGCCTGTGCCGGCGTCGAATAAGGCGTCGAGTGTGCCGTCACTGTGCAGCTGGAGCAGACCGCGGCGGGGGAGGTCGGAAAATACATTGAAAGTGCCCCCAACCAGGATTTTGCCGTCCGGTTGGATCGCGAGGGCTCGGGCCATGCCAAAACGAACATCGAAGCCGGCGCCGGCATGAAAGTTGGTATCATATGAACCATTCGAATTGAAGCGGGCAATGCCCTGCGCCATGCCGTTGAGGGCGAGAATATTCCCCACCATCACCACCTTGCCGTCCGGTTGGATGGCCAGAGCCGAGGGACCAACCGTCAGAGGCTGAGGCCCGGGGTTGGCGCTAAACGTGGAGTCGACGGAGAGATTTGGATGGAGACGGACCAGCCTGGGAACCGCCGCGCCGGCGTAGGCACTGAAGGCGCCATCGACCAGCAGTTTGTCGTCCGACTGAGCGGCGACCGCATAAGCCTGGTTATTAAATCCTGCTCCGACCGGCGGCTCCAGGGAGCCGTTGGGATTGAGACGCGCGATTCGCGCCGCGTTGACGCCATTAAACGAGGTAAATGGGCCAACCGCGACGAAGCGGTTGTCTGATTGAACGGCCAGGCCGAAAACCACATCGTTAAACCCGCTGCCGGGATCGAAGGACTGGTCAAGTGAGCCATCCGCGAGCGTGACCGCGACGTTCTTGCGCGCCACCCCATTGACGTGGGTAAAGTCGCCTCCAATGACCCAGCGACAGTCTGAAAGCGCCTCCGCGGCCAGGACCGATACGGCCGCGCGAATTGAGGGCGCCGGAACCGGCGCCAGCGCTCCGGCGGAGTCAAGCTGGGCCAGACGCGCGCGCGGAGAACCGTTGCAGAGGGTGAAATCTCCTCCAGCGATGACGCTTCCATTCCCCAGCGACGCGAGGGTCCGAACCGTATGGTTGCAGCCGGTTCCGGGAGCGAAGGTTGGATCGAGTGCACCGTTGCTTTCGAGCTGGATGATGCGAGCGGATGCGACGGCGTTGAAATTGGTGAAATCCCCGCCGATCACGAGCTTGCCGTCAGACGGCTGACGGGCGATGGTCCACACCGGATTGCTGAATCCGCTCCCGGGGTTAAAGGACGCATCGAGTGCGCCTGCGGCTGGAGAGGCGTGCGATGCGGGCGTGGCCGCGCCATCGAACGAGGTAAAGGCGCCGCCGAGAAGGAGTCGACCGTCAGGCAAGAGGACCGCGGCATTCACGTCGCCGTTGCACCCGCTCCCCACGGCGAAGGCTGAATCTAAGGCGCCGTTGTTTTCCAGGCGGGCGATATGGCCGCGGCTGGTGTTGTTGTAGACAGTAAACGCGCCCGCCGCGATGATCTTCCCGTCCGGTTGCACCGTCACTTGCCGAACGATGTTGTTGAAAGCGGCGTTGAACGTCAGGTCCAAGCTTCCGTTTGAGTTCAGACGGGCGATACGGGCTCGGGCCGTCCCATTGAACAAAGTAAATCCACCGCCAACCAAGACTTTGCCGTCCGCTTGAACAGCCAGCGACCATACCCTCATCGCGGGTCGCGCCGGGATCGAAAGTCGGGTCGAGGCTGCCGTCAGCATTCAACCGCGCCACCAGGCTGCGCGGGACGCCGTCGACGAGATTAAAATCCCCGCCGATAAGGACTTTGCCGTCCGATTGCCGCGCAAGGGCTCGGATCAACTTGTCCGTGATGGGTGAGTGAAAGGCGGCATCGATCGTCCCATCGCCGCGAAAGCGCACCAGGTTGACTCGAGCTCCTCCGTCCGCGCTGGTGAAGTTGCCGGCGGCGTAAAAGCCTCCGTCGGGCAAAACGAGCAGGGTTGTGACCGGCGCGGGGGCGGACTTCTTTTGAATGGCTGGAGCGAAGCCGGCGCGCGGCCGGAGGTCCAGGGCGGCGCGCGCCGCGAGTGACAGGCTGAGCGACAGAGCGGTCCAAAGAGCAATGCGGCGGTTATTCATGAGCTTCCGGCGACTGGTGAATGTCGGATGATCACGATGTAAAGCGCAAAGTGGGGATGGAGTTTACAGGCTTACTCCGATCACGGGTCCGCCTCGGATCACCATGAGCCCTCTGCCGGTGGCGCATCTGTTACGGCAAAGCCAGGGGCACGCCAGCGGGCCTCGACCGTCAGCTGTCCATCGATCGTGTCGTAAATCAGCAGCGCCTCGCCATCCGGCGCGAAGCAGACCCGGGTGGAGTTGTGCGCGGTGGCAAATCGAGCTATTTCTCTGCGACTGGCCAGGTTCCAGAGGCGGACGGTGCGATCATCGCTGGACGAGGCCAGAGTCTTGCCGTCTGGAGAAACGTCCAGGGTGGAGATGCCGGCCGCATGGCCGGAGAGGGTTCCCAGTTCCTTCCTCGCCTTCACATCCCACAGAGCAATTTGTCGCAAGGAGTCGCCGATGATCAGAAGGGACCCATCGGGCGTGAAAACGGATTGCGACCATGCCCCCGGGCCGCGCAGTTCCATCGGGTCGGCCTGGCTCTTGAGGTCCCAAAGGTAGGCCGTGGCCGGCTCTTCAAAATGGGCCGCGAGCAACCGATTGTCCGGGGAGAAGGTCAGCACGCGGACACACCCTCCCTGCGGCGTCGAGAGCTTGGTGAGAGGAGCCCCGTGCTCAAGGTCCCAGAGGATTACTTCACCCCGACGCCGTCCCGCGGCCAGCCATCGCGCGTCGAATGAAAGTCTGGCGATCAGCAGCGACTCGGCGCTGTCTGGGAGCGGCGTCCTTTGAATCGTCCCCGCTTCATCAACCCTCGAGCGCACCACCTCGCATGGCCCGCCAGGACTGGTTTGCCGAATGGAAAGCAGCTGGGTGCCATCCGAACTGAAACCAAGCGGCACTCCGAAGGGGCGGTGGGAACGACCCGCCACGTTCAGGCTTGGATACTCGTAGACGGTGACATGATCATGCGAATTGGCCACGGCCAAAAGCCGGCCGTCTTTCGAGAATGGTCTTGGCATGAGCCACCCCGAGAGCCGTTTTTCCGGCGGCTGATGGCGACGCGGCTCCCAGATTCGGACGGTGCCATCCTCCCCACCACTGGCCAATCGGCGGCCATCCGGCGACCAGGCGAGATGGTTGACGGCGAAACTATGCCCGCGCAGTTGGGCTGTCTCCACACCCGAATGGAAATCCCAGAGCCGCACGGTCTGGTCCGCACTCGCCGTGGCGAGAGTCGTCCCGTCAGGGGAGAAAGCGGCCTGTGTGATTCGGGCGGTGTGGCCGCGGGCCCCCGGGCGCCGCTTGCCTGTGGAGACGTCATAAAGCCAAAGGCCTTCGTAGAAGGTGCCAACCGCCAATGTTCGCCCGTCTGGCGAGAAGGCGAGCGACACGACGCGCGGAGCATTCGTCAGGATTCGGAGCAATTCGGCTGAGGGCATGCGCCAGAGTTTCACTTGCCCGAGCCACGAACCCGTGGCGAGCACTGTCCCATCCGCGGAAAAGGCTGGCACCGAGCCGGATTCGGGAAGGTGGATTGGTTCATTGCCGTCTTTCAACCTGTAGAGGTCCGTCAGGCCGTCACGTTCCCGGTCGAGCATCAGGTTCGAATGGTCTCCCACCGCCAGCCAGTTCCCATCGGCCGACACGCTTGCCAGCGGCCATTCGCGATGGACGGCGAAACAGTCGGCGGGCGCGCCGCTCTTGTTTTTCCAATCCCAACGACATACCCGCGAGCGGTCCCCGACCAGCAGGGTATCTCCGTCCGGTGTGAAACTGAGCGATGTCGGCCACCAAAAATGGCCATGCCCGCACCGTTCCCAGGCACTTGTCGGGCAGAGGAAAACCTCGCGACTGCTGAATGCCAGTTGTTCGCCATTCGGCGAAAAGGCGATGGCGGTGACGGCCGACCCGGTGTGCGGGTTGAGCGTTCGCACACTGTCCCCGCGAGCCTGACTCCAAAAGTAGCGCCATTCAAATCCGCGCAGATCGACCGAGCCTCTGTCTGGACGATGGGTGTCGAGCAACTGACGGGCGGCGCCAAAATCATTTTGCTCCAAAGCGCGTTGCACACCGAGCATGTCGGCGGCGTAGAGGTTCTGGCGCATCAGCAACTCACTGCGGCGCGCTTGTTGTTGCGCCTGCTCCGCAAGCTTTCGTTGCGCCATTTCCTGCCTGGCTTTCTCCGTGGCCATGGTCTTGGCCGCCCTGGTTTGACGCAACTGCCAAAGAACCCCACCGCTGCCGCTGGCGAGGATGACCGCGCAAGCGCCGAGGGTCGTGGCCAGGGCAGGTTGACGCCGGCCCCAGCGCCACAGGCGTTCCGTTCGGGATATAGGCCGAGCGTGGATCGGTTGATGGCTCAGGAAGCGCTCCAGCTCGTCGGCCAGGGCCAGGGCGCTCCCGTAACGCCGGCCGGGCTCCTTCTCCAGACACTTCAGGCAAACGGTCTCCAGGTCGCGCGGCAAGGCCGGGTTGAGCAGACGCGGAGCAATCGGTTCTCCTTCCAGCATGCGGGCGAGGATGGCGGCCGGAGAATCGCCCACAAACGGCGGGCGTCCGGTGAGCAGATGATAAAGAAGGGCGCCGAGCGAATAAATATCGCTCCGCACCGTTACTGGCCCGCGTTTGCGATCGGCTTGCTCAGGGGCGATGTAAGCGGGCGTGCCGAGCACTTGGCCGCTGGAAGTGAGTTCACTCTCATCGTTCAGTCGCTTGGCCAAGCCAAAATCCGTTACCCGGGGCTGATCCTGTCGATCGATCAGGACGTTCGACGGTTTCAAGTCGCGGTGGAGCACCTCGCGCTCGTGCGCGTATTGCAGGGCGGCCGCGACCCGGCTCAGATAACGGGCCGCCCGGGACGGATCGAGTGGCCCTTCTCGAACCAAATCCGCCAGGGTCGTGCCGCCCGGCACGTACTCCATTGAAAAGAACGACTGGCCTTCATGCTCGCCCACTTCATGGATCGCCACAATGTTGGGATGCTGCAGACTCGCAGCCGCTTTGGCCTCGGCCTGAAAACGCGCCAGCGCCGCGTCGCCCGCCATAATTCCGTGCAGCAGGACCTTAACGGCGACCTCCCGCTCGAGATTGATTTGACGGGCGCGGTAGACGATGCCCATGCCTCCGCGAGAGATTTCCTCTAGAAGGTCGTAATTACCCAGCCGAACTTCGGTTCGGTCGGACCGCGCCGCTGCGATCGAATCATCGCCAGCGAGCTCGGGTCCAAAGCAATCCAAAGCCAGGCACCGTGGACACAACACGCCCAGCGCCGCCTCGTTCAATGATGTCCCGCAATGCGAGCAAACTGCCATGACCAGATTGACCGTTTCACCAGTTCGAGCGCAAAGCGCGATCGGAGATTACAGGACGCCCATGGTTGAGGTGCGGGGCGCGGGCCCGAGCTTCCGTTGCAGGCTTGCGTCTCAACTCCACGCTGACCGCAGTGCCATCAGTTCCTCAGCCAGATCTCCGGGCTTCGCCACTGTTCGACCCACTTCTTCCAGGATCAGAGCCCGATAGCGCTGGCGCAGGCGCGTCGTCGCGACCGCCAGAGCCCCGGGAGTAACCCCCAATTGGAGGGCCAGGTCCGCTTGTTTGTCCACCCGGCTGCCCTCGGCCAAGGCGGGCTGCAAGGCAAGGAACAGCTTGGCTTGGCCCGGTGTCCTATGCTCGCGGCGCAGTCTTTCCAAGGCCTGTGCCATCACCGTGCTCGCCCAGCATCGGTCGAAAGCCTTGTCTGGCGCTAGTTCCACCCTCAGTTCGGGTTGGCATAGCGCCTCGGCCTGCTCCAGATCGAGAGAAATGAAATCCATGCCACCGCCCCGTTTAAGTGCCAGGCGGCTCCGTCCGCGGCTGCAGAGGAAATGCTTCAGGGCAGTGAGAAGGAAGGACCGAAAGCGCCCTTTTTCCGGAGAGACCGATGCCAGATCCTTCCGCCGAAGGAGATGCGCGATAAACTCCTGCACCATGTCTTTCGCATCCTCGGGGAGTGGCCGTCGCGGCGAACGAACGAATAGAGAGGCCGCCACGATGCGGCAGAGGTCATCCAAGGCTTCCAGCGCGTCAGAGGAACACTCGGCCTGCGCGCAAGACCTGGCTCCACTGGTGGTGATAAATCGCGCGTTGGGGCCGGTTGCAGGATAGTCGCGCACTGGCATGGCCGATATAGACGCCCACGGAACTGCCGCCAGATTACGCAGGTCTTGGCCGTTGCGCAACTCGACAAAAGGGGTGCGAGCGAACGTCCGGTTGCCACAAATCCGAGCTTTAAAAGGTCCAGCTCGATGGGAGGATTCTGTTCTCGGGCCGCATCAAGACTGTTCCAGATCGCCCTTGCGTGTTGATCGGCCAACTGGATGCCGAGGGGCGCTGGAGCGCACCGCGTGAAGGTCGGGGGCGGCGTTCTCGACGAAGCTGTCGGCAACGAGCCTAGTGTGCTGTCCCTTAAGTCCGTAGGCTTTTGCGGCGAGGAATTTGGCACGCTCGCAAGGCGCGAGTGAGGCGCATACCCACAGCGGTCTGTAACGAGCGAGCAACGCCGCGAGCGTGCCAAAGAACCGCCGCCCTAAGGGTTGCGCTGAAATGACTTGCAGGCTTTGTTGTTCCTCAGTCACAGAGCGCTGCAGCTATGCTCCTTCGTCACGCCGCGCCTGCCAATCATTTGAGCGCAACAAAAGCTTACGGACTTAAGGGACAGCACACTAGAAAGGTCTTGCGCTCAGAAGCGGGCGTGGTCGCCGGCATCCAAACCACGGGCACGGTCAGGGCCGCCTTCCCACCATAACACCGACGGCGCGGGTTGTGCCCGCGCCGTGCAAGATGCCCTTAAGGCTAAGACTAGCTCGCGTTGAGATTCCAGCCTTCGCGGTAGTTGCGTTTGACGTAGTTGGACGCCTCGGGGGAGTTCTTCGCCACCATCGCGGGTCCATCCCATTCCAATTTCTTGCCCACGCGCATGGCAACGCACCCGAGCAGAATGATCTCAGTGAGATAAGCCGCGATGTCGAAGTTCGAATAGGTCGGTTTGCCCGTCTTGCAAGCTTCGATCCACTCTAGATGTTGGCGTTTGTCCGCATCGCCTTGGAAGGCGTTGCGTTCGATCTTTTCCGGAACGGCCTTGGCCGCTTCGTGTTGATCGCCAGGCTTCAGCTCTTTCTCGTCGTTCAGCTTCATGAAGAACTTGGCGCCGTAATCGTCCGGTGAAAAGAGTTTGCCCTTGTCCCCAACCAGCAAGCAGCCGCTGATCGGCACATCGTCCATCAGGTCGATGATCTCGGTGGTCAGTTCGGAATACGGTTGGAGCCCGCCATCGTACCAGGTAAAGGTGCAGGGCACCAGCCCTTCGCGTTCCGGGAATTCAAAACGAATCTCAGCGGCTGACGGGTAGGTCTCTTTGTTGGCTCGGCCTCGGTCCTGGTTCGGCAGTTTCGAATAGCGCGCTTCGATCGTGCTGGGAAATCCCAGTTTGAGGGCGCGAAAAGGCATGTTGACGGTGTGGCAGGCCATGTCGCCCAAAGCGCCCGTGCCGAAATCATACCAGCCGCGCCAGGCGAAATCGTGGTAGACCTTCTTCTTGTAAGGCCGCATCGGGGCGGGGCCGATCCACGTTTCCCAATCAAGCGTCTCGGGAACCGGATCCTCGCCTTCGGGCCGGCCGACGCCTTGCGGCCAGATGGGCCGGTTCGACCAAACATGCAGCTGGCGCACTTTGCCGATCACACCTGCCTGGACGACTTCGACGGCGCGTCGCAAGCCGTTTTCCGCGCTGCCCTGATTACCCATCTGCGTGGCCAGCTTCTTTTCCTTCGACAACTGCCGCATCACCCGCGCTTCCTGAACCGTTTGCACCAGGGGCTTCTGGCAATAAACCGCCTTGCCCATCTTCATCGCCATGACACTGGCAAGCGCATGGTGATGGTCCGGCGTCGCCACGATGACCGCATCGATGTTCTTGCCGATTTCATCGAACATCTTGCGGTAATCGCGAAACGTCTGGGCGTCCGGGTATTTCTTCTTCCGCGCATCCAACGTGTTCTGGTCGACGTCACAAAGCGCGTAAATGTTCTCGCCGGCGCAATGGTCGGTGTCACTGGAACCTTTGCCGCCCGCCCCCACCACCGCGATGTTCAATTTGCTGTTGGGCGATTGGGCACTGAGGATTGCAGGCGCCGCCAGGGCGACCCCTACGCCGGCCGCTGAATAACGCAAGAACTGGCGGCGGGGAATAGGTTTACCGGCTTCTGCCGAGCTGAAATTTTGAGGTGTTGACATTCTCAATCCTTACGCGGAGGGGGCTGTCCCGACAAGCTTTTTTGCCTCGGCAAGCCGGCTTCGGATTAGGCCGGCTCATCAAATTAGGGCGAGCTTGGATGTGCCTCTCACTTCGTCCCGTCGTTGCGCCGCGCGGCGGTAGAGTTATTTTGGGGGAGCACTTGCGGTGTTCGAGGAACAAAGGAGGTCAGGGATGAATCCAGTCACGGTCTGCCGCGACGCGGTCTGCCGCCAGCTGAAACGGACGCGAACATATTGGCAGCGGCTTTCCCATGCCGGGCGCCTGGTGGTGCTCGGGTTGGTTCTGCTCTTGATAGCCGCGCGCCTGGCCGCGCCCCTTGTTCTCCAGCGCTATGTCAACCGCACCCTCGATCGCCATCCGGAATACGGCGGGCAAATCGGGCAGGTCCACATTCATCTCTTACGGGGCGCTTACTCGATTGAACACGTTGAAATCGTCAAAAAGACCGGGCAGGTGCCGGTGCCTTTTCTCTCCGCCCGCACGGTTGATTTTTCGGTGCATTGGCGCGAACTGTTTCACGGGTCGGTCGTGGCCCAGATCCAAGTCGATCGCGCCCAGCTGAATTTCGTTAAAGGAAGGACCAAAGAGGACAGTCAAACGGAAATTCAAAAGAGTTGGACCGCGTTGCTGCAGGATCTCTATCCCTTTCAGATCAACCGATGCGAGATTCGGGACAGCCAGGTTTGGTATCATGATTTCTACAGCAATCCGCAGGTGCATGTTTATTTGACGAACATGCTCTTGGTCGCGACCAATCTGAGCAACGTGCGCGACACCCGCCAGGAACTGCCGGCGGCCATCAACGTGCGCGGCATCACCATCGGGCACGGCCATCTCGATGCGAGCTTGCGGCTCAATCCACTCGCGTCAAAGCCGACCTTCGATTTCAAGGCCGCCGTCACCAACATGAACCTGCCGGCCCTGAATGGATTCCTGCGGGCCTACGCCAAAGCCGATGTGAGAGCGGGGCGCTTGGATGTCTTCGCCGAGGCCGCCGGTGTCCATGGCCGGTTTGAAGGGTACCTCAAGCCGCTGGCCACCGATCTGAAGGTCTTCAATACCGAGGAAAAGAATCCGATTCAGGTCGTCTGGGAAGCGATCGTGGCGCTGGTCGCCCAGACGTTCAAGAACCATCCCAACGACCGGTTTGGAACCAAGATCCCGTTCGCCGGCACGTTCGACGATCCGCAAGTGGATGCCTGGGAGACCATCCTTAATGTGCTCCGCAATACCTTTGTTCAAGCCCTCCAACCTCGCATCGAGGACAGCGAGAGCCCACGCAAGCTCCGCCGCCGGGAACCTTAACTCTTTTGGAGCCTGTTGAAAAACGAACATGAGCGCTGTTTTCGAGGAAAAGGTTGGATGGCAAGGCGCGAGCACGGGAGCATCCCCGCAGCGGGCTGTGACCGTGCGAGCAACAAAGCCAGACGGCCTTTTCCCCGAAAACCCTTTGGGCGGCGGTTCTTTTTGTCCGCATCCGGCGTTGGCTCGGCCCTTACAGCCCGCGGCGGGGATGCTCGGGCCTCGCCGCCTAGGCTGCAGCCAAAATCCCTCGCCGCAGCGCCCATGGTCGTTTTTCAACAGGCTCCTGGAGCCTCGCTCTCCGAGCGCGCCGTTTCGGTCCTTTAGCAATCACTGCCTCGCACTCAGAGGCTGCGCAGAAATGTCGTGGCCCACGACCTGGTTCCCACGCGCCTTCTGCGCGGCGGGACTCCCCAGTCCGCGACCAGGGTCCGCAGGCGCGTGACACTTGACCTCGCCGGGTCCTTTGGAAGATTCGGTCCGGTGCGCAATCGCCTCAAACGCGAGCCGGTCCATGAGGGAAAAGAGCTCTAACGTTTGCGCCGCCACGCTCTTAAAGCGTTCCAGCGCGCGGGCCGGTTGACCGTTTGTCCAAAGTCCAACGATCTCCGCAACGAGGGTGTGAAAGGTCTCGTGATGCCTTCCGATGTCTTGAAAGGTCGGCACACTTTGAAATCGTTCGGATCCCTCCGTGTCGTACCACTTGCCAAACGCGCATTGGTGATGATTGGCCACATCGGACGTCGTCAGCTTTTGGCGACCCGTGAACATTTCGATCAACCGGCCGCCCCACTGGAGGTGAGCCTTCTTCATGGACGCGAAGTCAACCTGTTGCCCGAGATCGAACCTCGATGCAGTCCCGGTCAATGTGGCCGTTAGCAGACGAAGGAGCTCGCCGGTCTGATCCAGTTGAGCGCCTTCGCGGCTCATGGCGTCGCTTTCTCCGCTGACACGGCCGATGTCCCTGGCGATTGACTTCGACATGTTCGATGTCTCGGCAATTCGTTGATTGGTGTCGCGCACTCCCGCGGTTGCTTGGCTAATGTTGGTGGCAACGTCTTTGGTCACCGTCGCTTGCTCTTCAATGGCGGCGGCGATGCTTCCGACCGCCGCGTTCATCTCCTTGATGATGCCAGTGATGCTCTCGATGTCGCCGATGGCGCTACTGACGGCAGTTTGCATACCGGCAATTTTGGATTTGATGTCATCCGTCGCTTGCGCCGCTTGCCGTGCGAGATCTTTGATTTCATTGGCCACGACGGCAAATCCCTTGCCGGCCGCACCGGCGCGCGCGGCTTCAATGGTCGCGTTCAGGGCCAACAGGTTTGTCTGATCGGAAATGCCGGTAATGGTTTCCGTAACCTTGCCGATCTCGGTGGCTGCCCGTCCCAGCCGTTGCATCACGCTTGAAATCGCTTCTGCTTTGGCGCTGGCCTGTTCGCTAATCGCCCGGGTCCTTTCGGTGTTGGACGCGATGTCGGCGACGGTGGAAGTCAGTTCTTCCGTCGCGGCCGCGACCGAAGCCAGGTTGGTGGAGGCCTGCTCCATGGAGGCGGCAACCGAAACGGAGGTCGTGCTGGCCTCCTCCGCCGCGGTGGCAACCCCCCGGGCACTTTCCGCGTTGGTGCTGGCGCCCTTGTCGATGCGCTTCGAGACGGCCAGGAGGCTCTCCGAGGCCGCCGACAAAGTGCCCGCCCCATTTCGCACGTCCAATAATGTGGCGCGCAGGGTGTTGCTTAGCTTCGCGACCGCATGACCCAACTGCCCCAGTTCGTCGCGTCGCGCTGCGAGAGAACCGGAGACTTCGTGAGTTAGGTCGCCTTTGGCGAGCTTTTGGAGCATCTCGAAAACCTCCTGGATGGGACGAGAGATGTTCCGGGTGATGAGGACTCCCAGCACGATGGTGAAAGCCGCCGCCCCCAACGCGCCGTACTCCAGCACCAGGCGGGATTGGTGCGATCCAGGCGGCGAGGTGCCCCAAAGGACAAGCGAAGAGACTCCCAAGATCAGTGCGGCAATCGACCCGAACGCGATTCCCAGCCGATGGTGGACTTTCATACGCATGACATCTTCTTTCCCTATTGTCTGACGACAATCAGCCTTCCCCTTCTTCCCCCCTGGCTGCAGGTCAGCCCTGCGTCCTACCATCGCGGCCGCGGCGTGGAACATTCCGCCCCGCGAGCTGCTGGCCTGTTTCATCGGCACCGGGCTGAGGATACTTAAGCGCCAGAATCGATCCCCGGTCGCGGCCAGAGACAACTCGAGGGCTTCGGGCCTGGCATTTGCCGAACAAGCGGCTGCGGCAGAATCGGTTCAGAATCGCAGCAACGACAAAGTCCCTGCTTCTTCGTCGTCTCTGATTTGGTCAAATCGACGACGGATCACCGCAGGCTCTAAACTCCACCGGCCCCAGCACGGAGAACGATCTTGTGCCGCCGCTTATTCCGTCAGGACCAATCGGAAGAGGCTGCGCCCGTTGCGTCCTGCGTGGTAAATGATGGTGCTCTTGTGGCAGGAAAGCCCGGCCTGAGACTCCTCTGACGTGGTGGGCGATGAGGGATTCGAACCCCCGACCTACTGCGTGTAAAGCAGACGCGCTAGCCGTTGCGCCAATCGCCCATCGACTGTTGGAATTCAACTATGCCCGTTTTGTCATGTCAGGCAAGTGGGATCACCTATCCGGCCACAGTCGCGTGACCAGCCCGCTCGCGCCTCATCCAGGTGGCACCTTGTTGAGCCGAGCTCGGTCCCGATGGAATTGCCCAAAACTGCCCGGGGTCAATGGGATGCACACGCATTGACTGTGGACGGCAAATGAACAGTGGTCTGGACCCCCTGCGTGCCCATCTGCATCACCCGCGGTGAGGAGCGCAACCGTTTCGGTATTAGCTCGCCGACAGGCGGGAATCGCGCCCGGTCCGTCAGGCCAAATGCTGGATTTGTTCCCATTTCCCACGCCGGGGCGTTGCCGGACAGTCGTGTCAGAAAAACACGGACGTACGAATCCGATCGAACTCCGATTTCGGCCTCGCCCCAGTGAAGGCATCTTCAGACGCAGTCGAATTCATGCGTATGGAGATGATGGAATCAGAGATTGCGCCGGGGAGAATGGTCGGCGAACGTGTTTTGGCGGCTTTTAGTGCGTCCGAGTGGGAATGGCTGAGCCAACGGGTCGATTACCTTTGTGCGATCCAATCGGTGCGGACGGGCCAAGATCTGGAAGGAATCATCGCGGTCGGCAAGGTCCTGTTGCTCAACCGCCACACTGCCAAAGCGTAAGCCAGCTGCGCATTTGCGTGGGTTCGTCGCGCCGACCTGTCGCGTGATACCCGTTTCTTACTTCTGCCGGCTGTAACGGGGACGGTCGTCCGTGTTGCCAGCGCCGTCTCCTGGAGGCCTGCATTTGTTTCGAGGCAAGGCTGAGACTCCGTTCGATGCAAACCCGATGCAAACCCGATCAGAGCCGATGCGAAGCCGATTGGCGTCGGGCCTTGCTGGGGTATTCTTCGGGTGATGATCGGGTTTCGAGTGGAGGATGGCATGCCGGACGCCAGGCGGCTGACGGCCTTCGGCCGGAGTGGCAGTTATCCCAAAGCCCTCGATTCAGAAACGTGGTCGTGAACTTGGATCGATTCGGTGGTTCGCTGATTCGGACTCAGCAATGGGAAAGCGCGAAATCGATAGTGAGTTGCGACAAAGTTCGCGGGGCAGGGGAGGGTTGGCCTGGTGGACCACGGCCCCACCGAGCCAGTGGAATCTTGTCGGAGACGTGGATAAATGTCTCCATTTGTACCACAATTGTGGACGTCGCAACGGCCCAAAAGCGGCCCAAAAAGGGCAAAATTGACTGAATCCGGGACAGCAGGCGCCTAAAAGTGGACAACCAACCTTCGAAAAGACGACTTTACTCCGTCTAAGTGCTTTAGTTCTTGGCATGAAATGTGTCGGGCGGCAGGTTTTCACACCAAGAAAGACCCAGTTGAGGCCGTGCAGCCCCTGCAACGGCTCTAAACACCCGAATTCGCCCGTTTTGGTGTATAAAGAGTGGACAGCCCAGGGAGACTTGGCGGGGATCGCGGGGAAAGGCTAACGGCGCCGCCGCGGAGAGAAGGGGCGGTCGACGAGAGCCCAAACAAAGACCAAACGCCCTCACTCTTATCTCCCGTCCAACGGGCCGGGAGCATGGCCGGGCGAGTGAAGGGGCTGCTGCCTGGCTTCTGTCTCGCCCGCCTTTTCCAATCGCAGATCGATCCAAAATGGATTGGCGCTTTGCGACGAGGAGTATAGTCTGCCGCTGTCGTTCCCGTTCCTAACCAGTAAGCATCCCCTGTCTATGACACCAGGAATCGAAGGTCGTGAACGTTTTAGCGGAAGGTGGGCTTTCACATTGATCGAATTGTTGGTGGTGATTGCGATCATCGGTATCCTCGCGGGGATGTTGTTGCCGGCGCTGGCCCGGGCGAAGGCGAAGGCGCTGACGACCACCTGCCTGAACAATCAGCGCCAGATCGGGATCGGGTTCCAGCTCTATACAGATGATGCCAATGACCATTTCCCTGTATGCAATGGTTGGAATGCTTATGGCGGAGCCAAGGGGCGGGTCAATGATCACCATGGCGGCACGGTCGCGGCGACGAACCGGCCTTTGAACCTTTATGTGGGCAGCACCAACACCTGGCGATGCCCCGCGGACCGCGGTGACTTCTTCTACACCAACAAGACCGCTTTTGATGCCTTTGGCAATAGTTACCGGACCCAGTTCGCGGTGAATTCGTTTCGGACTCGCCATGTCACGGGCGACTTGCTGGCGCCGGTCGGGTCGGCCGAGTCTCGGCCCATCAAGGTCGGGCTGGTCTCCCAGAGCTCGGTCAACAAGATCATCCAGGGAGACGTGCCGTGGCATGGCAATCGGAAGCCAGAAGATTCCCGGAGCGCCTGGCATAACGTGCGCGGCCAACGCGGTCATGTCATGCTCTACGGCGATTTGCACGCGCAGTTCTATCGCTTCCCAAAGGAAATGGAAGATCCCAAGCTCGCCACGCTCTTCGTTTCGGATGAGGACCGGACCAATCCTTTGCGGCCGCAGCCGGACTTCTATTGGTGGTGAGTGGGATTGCGATCGGCGGGGGTGGCGGCGCGCCACCAGAGGGGCAGGAGATAAACGGCCACGATGAGGGAGAGAGCTATGCCGAGGGCGCAGACCGCTCCGAGGCTGGCCATGCCGGCATTGGTCGAATAAGTGAGGGAAGCAAAGCCAGCGACGGTCGTGGCCCCGGCCAGCAAGAGAGCTCTGCCCATCGATCGGCGCACGGTGAGGAGGTCGCCGTGATACCGCCGGAGAGCAAGTTGGATATGGATGCTGAAGTCGACGCCCATGCCCAGGAGGAGAGGGAGGGCCATGACGTTGAGAATATTCCAGTCGAGTCGTAGCACATCCATCAACGCCGCCAGACAGAGTGTGCTGAATACGAGCGTGACGGCGCTGAGGGCAACTTCGCGCCAATGCCGGAAGGCCAGCCAGAGCGAAACGAGGACGAGGCAGGTGATCGGCACAAGGACCATGGGGAGTTCCCGCATGACGATGTCGAACACGGTCGAGCCAAGCAGATCCCAACCGACCAGTTCCACTCCCTCGCGCTCCAAAGTGGCCGGCCACCCCGCCGCGAAGCGCTTTGTCAGGTCGGCGTTGGCGGTGGGATGAATAACGCCCAGCGCGAGAAAGCCTCGGGCTGGGCGGGCGATGACCTTGCTGAAGAGCGAGTGGCTTCCCGGGTGGGTCGGCCAGAACACATTCGTGCTGGCGAGGGCATTGGCCCAATGCCCGAGGATCGAGTCGGTCGCGGTGAGCGAATTGCTCGTGAAGCCGGCTTTCAAGGCGGCTTCTTTGAGGATGGCGCGTTCCTCGACCAGACTGGCCAGGGCAGCCCGGTTTGCGCGTTGATTGGCTGCGTCGGGCCAGATGGCGGTGGGAAGGGTGAACCCGGCGATGAGGCCGTTGCTGGACGCGCGGGCAAGCACCTCGTCAACCGCGCGCAAACGGCGGGCGACCATCGGCTCGTTCTCGCCTGGAATCAAGATCCAGAGAGGGTCTTGCGAGCGGCCGATCCGGCTTTTGATCTGTTCCAAGGCAGTTGTGGCCGGGCTCTGCTTGGGCTTCAGGACATTGGGAGAGTGGTCGAGCCGGATGCCGTTCTGCCAAAGCAGGACGGCGGAGAGGAGCGGCAAAATCAGGGTCAAGGACCATCCCGCCCACGCGGGCAATAACCGATTCGACGTAAAGGGCAGTTTCTCGTTGGAGGCTTGACCAGGAGCATGCCGGTCGAGTTTGCGCCGCAGATGCAGTAAGGGCGGAACAAATCCGAAAAGCATGACGACCGCGGCGACCGCGATGCCGATCGCGACCAGAGTCCCAAGTTGCGCCAGCCCCGGCAGGACGCTGAGATTCAGGAGCAGGAATGCTCCCGCGGTGGTCACACTCGACCAGAAGATGCCCGGGGCGACCTCCCGCCGCAGGGCGGTCGCGTCGAGTTCTGGATGGGAGCGGGACTCCTGATAAATCACGATGCCGAAGTCCTCGGCCAATCCCAACAGAATCGAGGCGAAGCCGATGCTGACCACGTTGATGGTTCCGAGGAACAATCCGCCCAAGGCGGTCGTCACGCCCAGAATGACCAGGAGGAGGAACAAAAGCCACAGCAACGGGCGCAGTCGCCGATGGGTCAGCCAGAAAAGGACGCCGATGGTCGCGAGGGTGCCGCTGGCCGAGCCCGCCATGTCTTTCTCCATTCCGGCTGCAATCTCGGTCACGAAGGCGGGGCGGCCCGTGAATTCGATTTTGGTCGACGCGGGGATGGCGCCCGTGTCGCGCGCCGCGGCAATCAGGGCCTGGATCTGCGCGAGCCACTCTTTGCACGCCCGATAGCTGATGATATCGGGCCTGGCTTCGACGGAGACGAGGCGGAAAGTGCCGTCGGCCGAGGCGAACAATCCCTCGCCATTGCTCATGCCGGGCGCGTTGCGCGAAGCTGCTTCCGGCAACTGGAGCAGCCCGTAGGGATCGTAACCGCGCATGCCCACTTCGGTGGGGGATAGCGAAGTGGCCAATTCATCGCGCGCTTCGGCCAGGATCGCGTCCAAATGGGCGGGCGCGAGCCGGTTGGTCAATTCGCTGACGGCCCCAGGCGACTGGTTCAGCCACAGAAACGCCAGCAGTTCGGTTGCGGAGGAAGGATCGTCGATCCAATCCGGCCGCCAGCTGACGGCGGAGACGAGGTTGGTTTGTTCGCGCAAGAGGCGAGCGAGGTGACTGGCGACGCTTTCGGTCTGCTCCGCGGTCGCGGCTTCAATCGTGATGATGAGCTCGCGCGCGTTGGAAAAGTTTTCCTGGTAGACTTTGAGGGCCCGGGCGACGGGCAGTTGCTGGGGTAACAGGTCCAGAATCTCGACGTTAAAGCGGAGACGAGCGAGACCGAGGCCGGTGGCGGCGATTAATCCGATCCAAAGCCAGGCGCGAGGGAGCTTCATGCGGGCCGATTAGAGCACTTCTTGGAACCGGTTGAAAAATGGCGGTGGCGAACGATCGGGTTGGGGAGACTGGCGGCCCTGGCGATAGCTGCCTCAGAGTGGTTTCAGGCGCCTGGAATTCTCAACTGTCCAGCTGGGCGCACGGCCGGGCGCGGTCCGATCGTTGACGTCTGCCGACCGCGGTCAGCGGAGCGCAGGTTTGAGCCATCGAGGACGACTCCAGCAAAGGTGTGTAAGGATAGGGCCTCCAGGACGCGCCCCGCCAAAACGGAAAACATATGGACAAGCTAGGGGTTTGGCTGCCGTCTGTCACGCACGGTGAAGACGAGGAGGCTCATCGCGAGGAGCGAGCCCCCGAGCAGAAGCAGGGCTCCAAAGTCGCTGCCGGTCCGGTCCTTGATCATGCCGACGAGTGTCGGCCCGAAGAAACCGCCCAAGTTGCCACCGGAATTAACCAGCGCGATGCCGCCCGCGGCGGCGGCGCCTTTGAGGAATTCAGTGCCCAGAGCCCAAAAGGGGCCCAGGGTCGACTTGATCCCGGCGAAAGCCAGGATCAGTCCGGCCATGCCCAGATATGGGTTCCGGGCGGAGGCCGCGAGCACGAAGCCGGCGGCGGCGCTCGCGGCCGCAAACGCAATGGGACCGCGCCGGTCGCCGGTTCGATCGGAGTGGCGGCCGACCGCCAGCATGGCGATGCCAGCCACGAAGTAGGGAATGGCATTGATCAGTCCAACGAGCGCATCGCCCTGGCCGGAGAGGGATTTGACGATGGTTGGCAGCCACATTTCGTAGCCGTAACTGCCCACATTCATCAGGAAATAAAGGAGGCAGAGGATCCAGACCACGCGGCTGGCAAACGCCTGGCGCAACGTTGGGTGGGCTATTTGGGCTTGGCCGGGCGGTTCGTGCTGGGCGAGGGCGTGGCCCAGAACCGCCTTATCCCGGTCTGAAAGCCAGGGGGCGTCGTTGGGACCATTCGGCAAGCGGGCCAGAACGACCAGGCCGAGAATAACGGCAGGCAAGCCTTCCAAGACGAAAAGCCATTGCCAGCCCGCGAGCCCGGCGAGGCCATCCATTCCCAGAATCGCTCCGGAAATGGGAGACCCGATCACGCCCGCCGCCACCCCGCCCAGCGCAAATAGCGCCACGGTGCGGGCCCGTTCTTTCGGGGGGAACCAATAGGTGAGATACAAAATGATTCCAGGGAAGAACCCGGCCTCGGCCGCACCCAGGAAAAAGCGCATGACGTAAAACATCGTCACGCCCTTCATGAACATGAACGCCATTGAGACCAACCCCCAGAGAATCATGATCCGTGCAATCCACAGCCGGGCGCCGACGCGATGGAGGATCAAGTTGCTTGGGACTTCAAAGAGGAAGTAACCGATGAAAAAGAGGCCTGCTCCGAGCCCATAGACGCTGCTAAAAACACTCGGGCTGACGCCGAGGACCGCCTGGAGGTGCAGCTTGGCGAAGCCAACATTGATCCGGTCGATGTAAGCGATGATGTAGCAAAAAAACAGCAAGGGAATGAGCCGCCGTCGCACCCGGCTCAGGACCTCGTCTTGCCGGACGAGGGCCAGCTCCGCCTCGGTCCCCAGGTCGGCCGCCATCTTTGGAACTGTCGAGGAAAGATCGCGCGAGCTCGGGACGTTCATGTGGTCGCGGCACTGTGGCCTTGGCCTGGGCAACGTTCAACCACAAACTTTTTCCGACCTCTTGCCCAGCTCTCGCCCTCGGGCCGGGAATATTTCTCCCCTTTTTGGGAGGACTGAGTCACACTTCGGCCTGAAGCCGAACGCAGCCTTTAATCTTATGAATACGCTTCCATCTTCGCGCCTGGCCCTTGTCTCGGTCGTGGCCTTGCTCACTCTCAATCACGTGGTCCTCGCGAACGCGGCGGACTTCGTTCCGTTGTTTGACGGCAAGACACTGCAAGGGTGGCATATCAGTGGCGAAACCGGGCACAGCAGCGCCAGCCAGCACAAGAGCGGCGGGAAATGGGTGGTGGAAGACGGGGCCATTGTTGGCAGCCAGGACATCCCGGGCAATGGCGGGATCATCATCACGGACCAGCAATTCGGCGACTTCGAAGTGGCCCTGGAAATGAAAAACGATTTCGGGCCGGACAGCGGGTTATTTTTGCGCAGCACCGAGGACGGCAAAGCGTGGCAAGCGATGATTGATTATCACAGCGGCGGCAACCTGATGGGGGTCTATGGCGAAGGTTTGGGGGGCAAGCCCAGTGTCCGCAACTTCACCTTTGGCGACGCCGTCACGACAATCACGACCAACGCCGCGCCGGTGGTCTGCCCGGTCCTGCCGGAAGCCTGGCCCTTGTTCTGGCGGCACGGCCAGTGGAATGAACTCCGCGCCCGGATCGTTAACAACCCGCCATCGATTACTACCTGGATCAACGGAGTGAAATTCATGGAATGGACCGAGACCGAGAAGCGCCATCCGGATACCGGTGGAATCGCGTTGCAGGTCCATGGCGGTGGCGACCACACCAAAGAGTTTGTTCGCTACCGCAATATTCGGGTCAAGCCGATCGGTTCGAGCGAGAAATGAAGAAGGATGGCGTGGCCAGAACGCCCATCGCCTCGCTTGTTGGTGGGCTCAGGTGGGAAAGCCGGAGACGAGGGTCGGCGCGGAATAAATCGTCCGGCGTTGGATGTTGAAACGATGCAGTCGCTTGCGCAGAGTCGCGCGAGTGATCCCGAGGAGTTTGGCCGCCTGCACCTGGTTGCCGCCAGTCTCTGCCATGGCGTGAATAATGAGCTCGCGTTCAATCGCCGGCAGGATTTGGAATTGGCCATCTTTTCTGGCCCATTGAAAGAGCGTGCCGGAAAGCACATGCAGGTCCGCCAAGGGCACGGTGGTGGACGGACGACCGGGCCCCGCCGCGGTAGCTTGGAGAAGGGCCGACCCCACCGCACTCAAGAAGTCGGCCGGCAAATCCCCCAGTTCAATCTCGCCTTTGCAGGCGAAGGCAGCGGCGCGCTGCAGGACGCCCTGCAATTGGCGAATGTTGCCGAGCCACTGGTGTCGGGCTAACACATAGCTGACAATGGCGGAGAGCGACTTTGGCGCTTGTCCGGTGCCGGCGACGAAGCGGTTCAAGAAGTAACTGGCAAGATGGGGAATGTCCTCCAGCCGCTCCCGCAGCGGCGGGAGGGCAATCCGCACTCGACCGAGCAGAGCCAGCAGGTCCTCGCGGAAAGCCCGGGCGGCGACGGCGGCTTCCAGGTTGCCGGTGGCGCCGGCGATCAGCCGGACATCGATGCCTTCGCCGGCCGGTGGAATTGCCGCGCGCAACCTGCCCAGCAGCTTGGTTTGGATCGAGAGCGGCAGGCGATCGACATGCTGGAGAAACAAGGTGCCTCCAGCTGCCTGCCTCAGCCGCGATACCTGGAACTCCGGGTTGTCCCCGAAAAGTTCCCGTTCGAGCACGTCGCCGCGGCCATGGCAATCGATCGTAATGAAATAGCGGGCGCGTCGCCCGCTCTGATGGTGAATCAAGCGTGCCAGCAGATCTTTCCCCGTGCCGGTCTCGCCTTCAATCAACACTGGCGCATCCGAATGCGTCAATCGGCTGACGGAACTCAGAACCGACTGCATGGCCGCTCCTGGACCGACGAGCAATTCCTGGTCGGCCGGTCCGCCTTTCGGGATGGTCAAGGCCGGTGCGAGGCGGCCATCCTGAGCCGCTTTCAACGCGACCCAAAGGCGCCGCCGGAAGTCTTCCTGGTCGATCGGGGCGGAAATGCGATCGAACCAGCGGTCGTCGAACGGGGAAGGGGCTGTCAGATCAGGCGCGGCCAGTGCCACTGCCACCAGGGGAAGAAGGGGCGGCAGGTCAAGCAGATCCGGCAAGGGCGGGACGGTGCTGCTCACGACGATGGCATCGGGCTGCAGGTCGCTGACACGTCGCCGGACTTCTGCCGAAGCAGCCGCGGCCTCTGAGATTTGGACTTCAGCGGGATCGAAGGTTCTCTCGAGCCAACGTCGCAGACCACCGCGATCGTCAATCACGAGCAGTCGCCGCACCGTTGCCGGTCGGCCGGGGTCTAAAGCGAGCCGATCGTCATTGTCCATTGTAATACGTCAGGCCGGCCCGCCGCCTGAGGCGGGCACAGGTGGCCCCTTCGCGGCACGCGCCCAATCCGTCAGCGAGAACGAGACGGTTCGTGCCGCGCGGCGCACCCATGGGAAATGGATTGATTCGTTCGGAGGGGCGGAGAGCAGAATGTGTGCACGTTGGGTGGGAAGAGCGTAATGGGTTGATTTGATCGTTGCGCGAGTGGGTGGAGGCCGGTCAAAAAGATACTTTCTGTGCAAATTCGCCACGTTTGAATAGATCGAAACACTGATGGCCTTGGGGGGTGGTCGGCGCGGAGGCGTGCACCGTCGCGGGATGCCGAGGTGGTGCCACGCGCCCGCCGCAGGGCAAGGACGCTGCTGGCAGCATTACGCGCCTGTGTGTAGGTGGAAGGAGCCGCGTGGGGATTTGGCAGCTGGCGTTGGTGGCATTACGTCTGCTCAGCGGAACAGCGTTGAACTGCTCAGTAGCGACCACGGGTTTCAGGGTGCCAGCTGGAGTGTGTTCGATGCCTTTTCGGGTCCGGATTTCAATCTCCTGAGCTGGTGAGTGCCGCCAAGCAGCAGGGTGGCGTGTGGCCTGGGTAGGTCGATTCCGAGCAAACAGCCGCCGACCACATCAGCCAGCTATGAAAAAAGTCGAAGCCATCATCAAACCTTTCAAGCTTGAGGAAGTAAAAGACGCCCTCGCGGGGATTGGGATCGAGGGCATGACTGTCTCCGAAGTGAAAGGGTTCGGACGCCAAAAAGGCCATACCGAAATCTATCGCGGCAGCGAGTACCGGGTCGATTTCCTGCCCAAAATCAAAATCGAACTGGTGCTCGCTTCCGATCGCACCGAAGCGGCCGTCGAGACGATCGTCCGGGCGGCCAAGACCGGCAAGATCGGCGATGGAAAAGTCTTCGTTTCGGAGGTCGAAAAGGCGGTTCGGATTCGCACGGA
>JAXMHN010000006.1:0-160147 GCA_046346765.1 Verrucomicrobiota bacterium
CACGCTCTTCCGGCGAGGCGGCGCGCAGTGCCTCGAGGTCGTAACCGATGCCGTCGTGCCACTTTTCGTAATCGATCGTCAGGCTGTTTTGGAACCGCTGCAGCGGGCTGTTTGGGGCCGCAACCGGCGGTGGGGAGGAAGGGAATGTTGGCGCGATTCCGGACGCGGTTGCGGCGGTCCGTCGTATCGGCATGGCCGCGGCGGGCGAACGGGCAGCGCGGATGGCGTCCATGTCCGGCTCGGCCGGTGGCTCTCCGGGCGGTTCGAGAATGAAATAGAAGCGTTGATCGTCCGTGAATTCGCCCGCGTAGAGCGAACTGTTAAGAGCCCGGAAGCGAAGCCCTTCGCCAGAAGAACGCGGCCGAGTCGTGATGGGCTTGGCGAGCTTGATGTAGGCCCCGACCGGCGGAGCCGGAAAACTATGGCCGACCTCGACGATGCTGTTTCCCGTCAGCAATTCCGCCTCCAACAAAGCGCGCAGCACCGGTGGGAGCTTCCCGACGTCGCCGCGGAATGATTCTGGGATTTTCATGAAGGGTTTCGGCACATCGACATTGCGGCCTTGAGTTTCGGGCCTCAGCTCTACCTTGTGGCGGGAATTTTGGCTATACTCCCAAAGATGAATAGCAACCCCGTGATCGCCGGGACCTGAGCC
The DNA here is from genome assembly GCA_046346765.1 of Verrucomicrobiota bacterium. Classification (GTDB taxonomy): domain Bacteria; phylum Verrucomicrobiota; class Verrucomicrobiia; order Limisphaerales; family SIBE01; genus JAXMHN01. The sequence goes on from JAXMHN010000006.1 coordinate 656, forward strand.
AATGGACGCTCTCTCGCCTTCTCCCGGATCGCCGGCAGCCGAACGACCGGCGCCGGCGTTATCTGCCATGAACCAAGGCTGGTGGGGTGGTGAACGACGCGACGAGGTGATGGAAAGGACCGCTCCGCACTGCGGCAACAGTTCCCTGAAACGCGGGCCTCACCTTGACCCTTGGGTGCCAAAACCGCTGGCCGGCGCGACTTGAACCAGGTCTGACTCACATTCATGGATGAAGCGATCCAACCCGGGCCCAGGCAGGAGGTACTGCCCGGCCGAGACGATCTGCGATTGTTCCGGGTCCTGCATGAGGATGGAGAGTTGCTCGTCATCAACAAACCCGCCGGCTTGGTTTGCCATCCGACGAAGGGCGACGTCTACTCCAGTTTGATCAGCCGGGTGCGCTTGTATTTAGGTCCGACCGCAACCCCTCAGTTGATTAATCGACTCGATCGCGAGACAAGCGGGCTTGTGCTGGTGGCCAAGACACCGCACGCGGCGCGTGCCGCCCGTCGTATTTGGGAGAGTCGGTCGGTGGAGAAGGACTACTGGGCGATTGTCCATGGATTCGTTCCGGAGGACCACCTGGTGATCAACGCGCCGCTGGGCAAGGACGAAGCCAGCCCCGTCGCGATCAAAGACACCGTCCGTCCCGACGGCACTCCCGCGCTGACGGAGTGTTGGGTCTCGCGCCGATTCCGGCGCGGCGACAATGCCTTCACCTCTCTAAGGGTGCGGCCGCATACGGGTCGCAAGCACCAGATTCGGATTCATCTCGCTGCCAACGGTCACCCAGTGGTCGGGGATAAGTTATATGGACTGGATGAGGCCTACTACCTGGCATTGGTGCGCGGAGCCTTGACCGATCAGGATTGGGCTCGATTGATCCTTCCCTTTCACGCGCTCCATGCGCGCGAGATTCGGCTGACCTGGGCCGGCATTCCAGTGCGATACTGCGCGGAGCCGGAGGACTGGTTTCTCACTTTTCTCGAGAATCAATTTTGAACGAACAAACCTCACCCAACGAGTGACTGCGCTGGCCGCCCGAAGCCTGTGGCCGCCGGGCGCATGCCGCGTTGGGCATGGGGAAACGCAAGTGGAAATGGCGATCCTTTGGCATGGGCTTTCCGAAGGGACCGCGTTGGCAGGCCAGAACTAAGACCGCCCCTGAGACATCCTTTACTGCCGGCGGATCAGCCGGAAGAATTGCCGGCCGGCGGCGTCGACTCGCACCAGTTTCCGTTTCCCGACATCTTCGACTGGCCCGGCGTGATCCTGCCAAAGCGAAGCGGAACCCAAGTCGGCCGCAGACTGCAGCCCAAAGTTTGGGGCGGACCAGGATAGTTCCACTTGGCCGCTTCGTCGAACGGCGTCGAGCGAGGGCCCTCTCGGCCGCACATGGAACTGGCTGAGGACCCGGGGAACGCGGTTCAGCAACTCCGAGCTGACTTCGTTCGTTCGATAATAGTCGATGCCATAGGTGGTGACCGTCAAAAGCTGGTTGGTTACTGCAATAGAGAACTCTGTCCAACCGTATGTTTGAAGGGAGTAGTAAGCCCCGAGGTCGAGCGTCGCTTGGACGGGGGAGTTGCTCAGACCGATCGGGTTGTAGCCGAGGAGCTGCAGTTGACTGTCGATCAGCGCGATAATGGCCGCATCCTGCTCGGCCGTGGAGAGTGCCTGCCGAAATGAAGGAAGGTCAGGATAGCCCACATTGGAGAGGAACAATTTCAGCAGAGAGATTCCCGGCGCGACCTGAAAATCGTCGGCCAGCTCGAGAGCGGTGGGGCCGAAGGGTGCATCATATGCCACGGGGCCCGTGACCACTTCAAACATATCAGTAGGGATTTGCGCTTTCCCCGGGGCTGCCTGATAAGTCAGGTTGTTGACAAGGAAACAGTGAATGTCGGCAGAGATGAAGACGACATTGCGCACTTCGTTAGTGTGCAGGAATGCTAGCAGCTCCGCTCTTTCGGCGGCATAGCCTTCGTAGCGGTCCGCGGCCGCGAGCACCCCCAAGTTCTGAATGGGTTCGGGCACCAGGATGAACTTCCAAGTGACGCCCTGCTGGTGCGCGGCCAGCAAATCGTCCTTCAGGCGCTCGAATTGGGGACGCCCTAACAACGTGCGCGGCGCGGTCGGTTGGTTGTTGGTTGGGTTGAGATCAAAGGATCGGGCGAGAAAGGCTGACACATCCGCTGGATTAATCGTGGTGACATTGGGCAGGCCGGCATCGCGGAATGATCGCGCGTCGAGCAGAAATAGTGCGGCGTCACTGCCAAAGGTGCGATAGCGGTAAAGGTCCGGCTTTTGATGCGTTCGGGGCTCGGCCGGGGTGTCGTAGTAATGCTCCTCGATGGCGTTATATTCAAGAAATGCCTGCAATCCGTGCTGATACAAGGCGCTGTCATTGATAAAGGCCCCGGTAGGTTCGAATCGAGGATCGGTGCTCGGAGCAGCGCCCCCCCAGAAATCGTCGATCACCTCATGGTCGTCGAGGACGCTGAACACGGCTGTGGTGGCCTGCAAGTCGGCCAGGAGATTCGCGCCGAAACGACTGGAGTAGACTTCGCTATGCTTGGTCCTGAATTCAGCCAGGGTCCGGGCTTGTTGATTCGTGACGGCGGGCGAGGCCACGTCGGCGTAAATCGTGTCCCCAAGCTTGACGAAAAAGGCGAGGCCTTGAGTGGCGGCATTGGCCAACGCGGAGTAAGGCGCGAGCTCGCCACGCCAATCCCCGGAGACGCCGAAGGCCAGGCCGGCGTTTGCGCCTGGCTGGGCAGGCGTCTGGAAGCGGCCGCGCAGCTTCGCATTGGAGGCGTCCGTCACCTGGTAATAGTAAACCGTCCGCGGGAGCAGGTTGGTCGCGAAGACTTTCACCGGAACTGTTGGATCGACGGCCGTGGCCCCTAACGCCAAAGCAATCGGATCCAGGCTGGCATTGGTGCTCAGCTGGAATTGGACGGCGCCTGGGGTCAGCGTGCGAGTCCAAAGGACGGCTGAGTTCGTGCTCACGTCACCAGCCGAGATTCCGTTTGGCAAGGTTTCATCACGGCCGTGAGTCGCCTGGCTCGTCATGAGGAGCAGCAGTTGCAGCAACCACGGGCACCAGGCGCCGAATGGCGCGATCGAGGTGGAGCAGTCCTTCATACGGGTGCCTTGCACAGTGCGGGACAGCTGGGCTGCTTCCAAGCCGGAACTTTCTCAAGACCACGGGGCTTCCGCCAATTCGTTTTTCTGCGTCTTTCTGCCGTGGCGCAATCCCAGAAGAGCCCGGCAGCCCTTTCGGGGAATGCCTCATTGAATTCCCACAGCCGTGCGCGATGTTCGGCCATTACTGAAAGGAGCACCATGACCACAATTAAAAATAACCAACTCCGCGCGGCCATTTGCCGCGGCTTGATCACCGCTGGTTTGCTGTCGACGGGCTTAGCTCTCCGGGCGCAGCAAGGCAGCGCCGATCAGTCCAAGCGGGACATCACCAGACACGACACCGCTTCGGCCCATTACGGGGCTGACGCCGGCGACGTCAACAGGTGCATTCAAGAAGCGGCCAAAATGAACATGGCGACGATTCAATTCGGCCAATTGGCTGCCGAGAAGGCAGAGAATCCCGAACTCAAGCGGTTTGCTCAAACCCTCCAGAGCGATCATCAGAAAGCGCAGACGAAGCTGGCGACGATTGCCCAGAAGCATAACGTTAGTCTGCCTACCTCCCTGGACGCAAAGTGCGAAGAGGAGATGACGAAACTGCGCGGTCTGAGTGGCGCGGAGTTCGACAAGGAATTCGCCAAAGGAGCGGTCGAAGGCCACGCCATGGCCCTGGCGCATCTGCAGCACGCTTCCATGCAGGTGAAGGACAGCGACCTGGCCCAGTATATGAAAGACGCGCTGGCCCACGTCAAGGAACACCAGCAGCGCAGTCGCGAAGTGGCCAAGGCTGTAGGGATTGACCAGGCCACCATCGCGTCGCTCGAAAGCAAGGCGAAAGAAGGGGTCGGCACTCCCGGCGCAACGAGCGAATCATCGCGCGGCACGAGCAGCGACACTTCTCGCGGCCCCAGCAGCGATACGCCCCGCGGCTCGGGCAAGGATGCCAATCAACAGAACCGTTGACCGCGCCAGCCTTGAGGGAATCGAAAGGTTGGAACCAAACAAACGCAAGGGCCGCACGTGCGGCCCTTTTTGTTTGGGATTTGAGATTGGCTAACCTTTCGGTCTGGTCGAAGGTAGCCGAGTGTCGCCGATCAAGATCAAACTGACCATCGCCTATGACGGCACCCGGTATGAAGGTTGGCAAGTGCAGAAGACCGGCGTGGGTGTGCAGCAGGTCATCGAGCAAGCGCTGAGTCAGTTTCTGCCAAACAGTCCGCGCTTGCATAGTTCGAGCCGCACCGATGCCGGGGTGCACGCTCTCGGCATGGTCGCGCACTTGGAACTGGCCCCTGGCGATTTTAAAAGCCCAATCTCGAAATTGCCGCTCGCGATCAATGCGCATTTGCCTGAGGACATCCGGATCCTATCGGCCAAACAGTGTGCGGCCGCGTTTCACGCGCGGTTTGATGCGACCGGCAAACAGTATCGTTACTTTATTTGGAATCACCCGGCTCAAAACCCTCTATTGCGCCTGCAGGCATGGCATGTGCCTCGCCGTCTCGATCTGCCGGCCATGAATGCCGCCGCCAAATTGCTCCTCGGCACTCACGATTTTGCCTCCTTCGCCGCCACGCGCGACTATGAGATGAAGTCGACTGTTCGCACGGTGCAACGTTGTGATCTGCGCAAAAGCGGGTCACTCCTGACCTTCACGGTGGAAGGCGATGGATTTCTTTACAAAATGTGCCGAGGTATTGTGGGAACGCTTGTCCAGGTCGGCTTGGGTAAGCTGCCGGTTGGCCGTATCCCCGCCATCCTGCGATCCAAGGACCGGCGTGCCGCGGGCATGAGCGCTCCAGCGCACGGCCTCGTCCTGTGGCGTGTCTTTTACTCGCAACCGAAACCTGGCTCTGTCTGCGCGCGGTCTTCGAAAGCCAATGCACATCGTCCTGCTTGAACCGGAGATTCCGCCCAACACCGGCAATATCGCCCGGCTGTGCGCTGCGACCGGCACGCGTTTGCATCTGGTCGAACCGTTCGGGTTTCGTCTGGATGACAAGACTTTGAAGCGTGCCGGAATGGACTATTGGGATCACGTGCAGTGGCAGCGCTGGCAGGATTGGCAGGCGTTTCAGGGCCATTTAAAGCCGGGGGCCCAGCTCTGGTTCATTGAATCGAAGGGGCAGCGGCATTACGCCGAAGTCACTTATGGGCCGGAAGACTATCTCGTCTTCGGCCGGGAGACGGCCGGCTTGCCCAAGATGCTTTTGGAGCGGCAGGCAACGCGCTGGATTCGCATCCCTATGTTCCATCCCAAGGCACGTTCTCTCAACCTCTCCAATTGCGTCGCTCTTGTCCTTTACGAAGCGCTCCGTCAACAAGGCTTCCCCGGAGAAGATCGTTGAGCGATTCGTCGTCCGCCTTAGTTTAAGTTTAGATGAGAAGTCGGTTGAAGAACTGGCACGGGTGCTGTTTTCGAGGCAAACGTCGGATGGCGCGGCCGCAGCGTGCCGGCTGCCTTCGGGCAATCCGCTTCATTCCTCGGCGTCTGGCCGCTCACCCTGACTTGCTTTGGCAAAATCCTTTCTTGACCCAAGGCTCCCGTCCAGAGACAGATGAGGATCATCCAATGCACCGCTCTATGAAGCACGCGCTGAAAGCAGCCATATTGCTCGTTTCTCTTCTGACCATCCCGTTCTACGTGACAGGTTGTGGCCCGAAAGCGGAACCCGGGAAGCCAGCCCGGCCCCGAGTCGCCCTGATCATGAAATCGCTTGCGAACGAGTTCTTCCTCACCATGGAAAACGGCGCGCGCGCGCACCAAAAGGCCAATGCGGAGAAGTACGAGCTCTTAGCGAACGGGATTAAGGATGAACTGGATGTCGCCCGGCAGATTGATCTGGTCGAGCAAATGATTGCCCAGCGGGTTGACGCGATTGTGATCGCGCCGGCTGATTCGAAAGCGCTCGTGGCGGTGTGCAAGAAGGCGGTGGACGCGGGCATTGCGGTGGTCAATATCGACAACAAGTTTGATGCGTCCGTGCTCGCGGATAAGCAAGCTGCGCTGCCGTTTGTGGGTCCGGACAATCGCCTCGGAGCCAAGTTGGTCGGCGACTACTTGGGGAAAAGACTGAAGCAGGGCGATGAGGTCGCGATTGTCGAGGGGGCTCCAAACGCATTTAACGCCGTCCAACGCAAGCTCGGTTTCGAGGACGCCATGAATGCGACTGGCGCGAAAATTGTCAGTTCGCAATCCGGCTATTGGGAGACTGACAAGGGCAACCAGGTGGTTGGGGCGTTGGTGACGGAACATCCGAATCTGAAAGCGGTGCTTTGTTCCAATGATAGCATGGCGCTGGGGGCGGTGGCCGCACTGCGCGCGGCGGGCAAGTTGGAGCAGGTTCTGGTGGTTGGGTATGACAACATCTCAGCCGTGCAGCAACTCTTGAAAGAGGGCAAGATCTTGGCGACGGCGGATCAGCACGCCGATCAATTGGCGGTGTTCGGGATTGAGTACGCGTTGGAGATGATCGGGAAAAAGCAGACGCCAACTGATCGGCAGACGCCGGTGGAATTGGTCACGGCGGAGACGTTGAGTGCAGGCCAAAAAAAGTAGAATGTTTGGCAAGTGATGGGAGGACAGAAAGAACCGCCTGCGTAAGGTGAACCCAATTCAGCTGTTGTTCGTGATGTTCTGGCGTGCTTAATTTCACCATCAAGCCGGGCTCTGGACTGCGGATCGGTGACCTGCCACCGTGGGGTGGCGGTGTCGCTCCGAACGCTGCCGTAGATCGGACCGCCGGCAACCGAAACAAAGGTCTCGATTCTAAAGGCTCGGGCGCATAGGGTTGACCTGAGTGAGAGATCCACAACTAGAAGCTATCCGATTCACTTAGAAGCTATGAATCCAACAAATCAAGATTCCAACCCCGTGTCTGAACCTCAATCACGTCGACAGTTCTTGCGGAATTCTACGCTGGCGTTGGCGGGCGGTGTGGCCGCCGTCGGAATGCCTTCGCTTCTCGGCCAGGAGACCGCCTCCATTAATGCCGTCATCATCGGCGTCGGTGGCCGTGGCGCTGGCGCGGGCAAGGATTTCCTGGAAGCAGCCAAGATCGCGCAGGTCGATGGCAAGATCGTGGCCGTTGCCGATATCTTTGAAGACCAGGCGAAACGCGCCAGCCGCGAGTTCGGCGTGCCCGAGAACAAGTGCTTTTCCGGCTTCGACGCCTATTTGAAAGCGATCAACGAGCCGGGCGTCAATTATGCCATTATCGCCACTCCGCCCGGGTTCAAAGCGTCTCAGTTCAAGGCGGCGATCGAAGCGGGCAAGAATGTCTTCATCGAAAAGCCGGTAGCGACAGATGGCCCCGGCTGCCAGGTGATGTATGCTGCCGGTGAACTGGCCGCGAAGAAGGGCTTGAAAGTGGCCGCCGGCACGCAACGGCGGCACCAGGCCGGGTATATCGAAACCATTAAACGCATCCAGGACGGCGCGATTGGGGATATCGTCATGTGCCGCGCTTATTGGGTAAATGGCGGGCCAATTTGGCATCGTGGCGATCACGGCGCGACCGATCTGGAGAAGCAGATCCACAATTGGTACCACTATATTTGGCTCTCTGGAGACCACATCTGCGAGCAACACGTCCACAATATCGACGTGTGCAATTGGGTCATGAATGATCACCCAATTAAATGCTGGGGCCAGGGGTCTCGCCAGCAACTGGGCAATAAGTCGGGTGAAATTTGGGATAACTTCGATGTCGAATTCGAATACCCCAATGGCGTGCGTATGTTTAGCTACTGCGGGCAGATCAAGCGCAGCGGCTCTCCCGGGGTCGATGAGTTTATTCACGGCACCAAAGGCGTGGCCAAACCGAGCGGGAATATCACGCCGAAAGATGGGCAACGATGGCGCTCCAGCCTCAAACTCGACAGCGGCAATCCCTACGTTCAGGAGCATGTCGATCTGATCCGTTCGATCTTGAAGAATGCAGATTTGAACGAGACCAAGAACGTCACTGACAGCACTCTGACCGCGATCATGGGCCGCGAAGCGGCTTATAGCGGTTCGTGGGTGGAATGGGATGACGTCCTCAAGTCGAAGTTCCGGTATGGACCGCCCGATGTTTACGAAAACTCGGCCAAGATGCAATTTGGCGATTTCAGAACGCTGAAACCGCCGGTGCCGAGCTTGCACGACATTCTCAAGGATCCGCCGATGTTCGAAACGGTATAGTTGCTTCGTCGCGAGCCTGGTGTCGCACCCGGCGCCAGGCTCGGCGTCCGCTGAGAGAACCGGTTGTTTACCTTGCTGCAAATGCCCGCCTCGGGACGGTCACGGTTGCCGCAAGGTTTGCGACCCAGGCGCCGACTAGCTTCGGGCCCAAGGTTCGTGTCAGCTAAGCCTTTCTCCGACAGCTGATCGTTTCGATCGGCCCTGCAAGCAGCCGGTTCGGCCTTAGGTCGCAACGTCCGGCCTGCTCCTTTGATTGGCCAGACTTGGCCGAATGCCACATCGACTTTGGCGTCATATGAAAACAACTCTCCCCCGGCGTGATTTCCTCCGCAAAAGTTTAACCGCCGCTGTGGTGACCGCCCTCCCGACGATTGTGCCCGCGGCTGTGTTAGGGAAGGAAGGCGCCGTCCGACCGAGTGATCGATTGACGGTCGGGTGCATCGGCGTGGGGCCTCAGGGCCGCGGCGTCATGGGCGGGTTCCTGGCGCAGGGGGACGTGCGCGTCGTGGGACTTTGCGACGTGGCGAGCCGCAATTTGGACGCAGCCCTGCAGCAAGTGAATCAAAAGTATCAGGACCGGAGTTGCCCTACTTACACCGACTTTCACGAGTTGCTCGCTCGGACGGATATCGATGCGGTTCTGATCGCCACGCCGGACCACTGGCATGTGCCCATTGCGCTCGCTGCCGCCAAAGCAGGCAAGGACATCTATCTTGAGAAGCCCATGGGCTTGTCCGTGGAAGAAGATCAGTTGCTTCGCAAGACCGTCCAGCGGCGGAAACGGATTTTTCAATTCGGAACCCAACAACGCTCCAGCCGCGAGTTTCGACAGGCGTGTGAATTAGTCCGGAATGGTCGGATCGGAAAACTCAAACAAATCAACGTTTGGTGTTCAGCCAGTCGGCCGGGTGGGTCGACCAAGGAGGCCCAGGTGCCGGAAGGGTTGCACTACCGTCGTTGGCTGGGTCCCGCGCGATTCACGCCGTACACAGACGGTAAGTGCTTTGATGATTTTCCGGCGGGAGCATGGAAAACCTGGTGGTTCAACTATGACTATGCGCTGGGTTTTATTGCCGGTTGGGGTGTGCACCCGCTCGATATAGCGATTTGGGGATATCCCGACATGATGCGATCGCCGTTTACCGTCGAGGGCAAAGCCATCATCCCGACCGAGGGAGCCTGCAATACGGCCGTAGCCTGGGACGTGCGGTTTGCCTTCCCCGATGGCGTGGCGATGCAATATCGGGGCGTGCGCAACAACTACGACCAGGTTAACGAACTGAATGACCTCCGGCCGTGGGAAGCCAAATACGGTCAGATTCCTGACCATGGCACCGCTTTTGAAGGGACGGAGGGCTGGATTCTGGTGTATCGCGGTGGGCTGCGAGCAGAGCCAAAGGCGGCGTTGGAAGAGCCCTTGACCGCCGGTGTGCGCTTACCGCAGAGTTCGAACCATGTTCGGAACTTCCTCGATTCAATCAAGAGTCGCACCCCGAGCATCTGTCCGGTCGAAGATGCCGTGCCGGCGGACATCCTTTGCCACCTAAGCGACATTGCTACCCGGTTGGGGCGCAAGTTGACTTGGAACCCGCTTAAAGAGCATTTCGTTAAAGATGCCGAGGCCAACCGCAAGTTGGCCATTCGCCCGGTCTCGAACATGTCTTGATTGAATGCAAAATCGTTAAGTCCGATCCCGACCTCAGCCAATCTCTCAACCTCAAATCAAACGTGTATGAATCCAGAAACAAATCTGAACAAGCCAGTCAATCGGCGGCAGTTCCTGCGCAACTCTTCCCTGACGATGGCGGGCGCGGCAGCGGCGTCACAATGGCCGTTTGTCCTGACGAGTCACGCGGCTCCAGACGGCCCGATCCGCATCGGTTTGATTGGGTGTGGCGGACGCGGCACGGGTGCGGTCCTTGATGCGCTTGGGGCGGCAACCAAGGTGATCTATCCTGACGCCGGTTACCACACCGAGGACGTTGCGGAGGGTGCCGTGGTCCAGCGGAATGACATTCAGGTAGTGGCGCTTTGCGATGTTTTTCCTGACCGGTTGAATACTTGTCGGCAGCAGCTGAAGAAGATCGGTATTCAGATTCCCGATGAGAGATGTTTCACGGGATTCGACGGCTACAAGCAGCTGTTGGCCGTGCCCGAGATCAACTATGTCATCCAAGCCACTCCGCCTCACTTCCGCCCGCAGCACCTCTTGGACGCAATCAAAGCGGGCAAGAACGTTTTTATCGAAAAGCCCGCGGCTGTCGATGGTCCGGGCGTGCGCCTGGTTCTTGAGGCCGGGGCGTTAGCCAACGAGAAGAACTTGGGCATCGCCGCGGGGACGCAACGGCGACACCGGCGCAGCTATGCGGAGTCGGTCAAGCGGCTGCAGGACGGGGCGATCGGTGACCTGGTGGCAGCGCGATGCTATTGGAACGGCGGCGTCATTTGGGTGGTGGAGCGTCAGCCCGGTTGGACAGACATGGAATGGCAGATGCGGAACTGGAACTACTTCACTTGGATTGGCGGCGATCACATCGTCGAACAGCACGTGCACAACTTGGATGTCATCAACTGGGTGCTGGGCACCCATCCGTTGAAAGCCTACGGGATGGGAGGGCGTCAGGGCCGACAGCACCCGATTCACGGTCATATCTACGACCATTTCGCGATCGAGTTCGAGTATCCCAATGGCGTGCGCATGTTCAGTCAGTGCCGCCAAATGCACGGTTGCGAAGGCCGAGTGGGCGAGGGGTTCATTGGGACCAAAGGGAATGCCTGGTTGGGCGATGGCAATAATATGATTTTCCCGAAAGGCGGTGCGGTCTTCCGGACCCGCAGTGCGGACGACACCAATCCGTACCATCAGGAGCACCAGGATTTGATTGCCAGCATCCGGGCTGGGACACCGTTGAACGCCGCCAAAGCTGTCGCCGAAAGCACTCTCACCGGCATTATGGGGCGGGAAGCGGCCTACAGCGGGCAGACGATCGATTGGGAAGACGCCCTCGGCTCTCAAATGCGGCTCGGTCCTGCGAAGTATGAACTCGGGCCGCTCCCTTTCCCGCCGGTGGCGACGCCTGGGGAACACAAATTCGGTTGAGGCCGGCCGAAATTGGGATGGCTGAAGGTGTCGGTCCGGCGATCATTTCGGAGTCAGCTTCCAACCGTTGGCGTCAGCGTGGAGGGCATTCGCACCGACGTGCTCGTCATAGACCCGTTCCATCTCTTCAATGCTATCGAAGTAGCCAACGATGAAAGCGGCACTGAAGGAATCGCCGGCGCGAATGGGACGGCCCCCAAATTCCTCGATAAAGCAGACGTATTCCCGTTGATGACACCAGGCTTCACTGACTGTGGAAGGATCCAGTGTCATCCCGGCCAGCCATGGCCCCATTTGTCCCGTCTTCGGATCGCGCAAATGATAGGCCCGAATGAACCGCCGCGGCATGGTCTCGACCCCGCGCCGATAGATGAATTTCTCATCCGGCGGAAAGTTCGTGAGGAAAGCCTGGGCTGGGATTCTGCCGACATAGCTGAGGTAGACTTCGCTGAATGTGTCGCCGCGTTGGTGCCGGATGTGGCCTGGCATGTCGATGCGGAGGAACATGGCCTCACTTGAATTGACGCTGTCAATCCGGTCGCTCGAGATAAAGTAACGCTTGCCAGCGGGAAAGACGATCGACTGGGTCCATCGGGAGCCTGTTTTCTTCCCGGGAGCGGCCAGTTGATATTGATAGCTGCTGTGCACCGCGACGAAGTCTTTGCCTTTGATCCACTGCGGCGCCAAAAACTTGGCTTGCGTGCAGATTTGTGGCCCCTCGATCGACCGCTTGGCTCGTTTGCCGTGGAAAGGTGTATTGAACGCGTAAGGCAGGTCTCCGGGCAGTTGACTGCGGTAGGCTTCATCACTTCCCGGTTCCATGATCCAATCGACAATATCCAAGCCAAAACCCGGATCCCTGAAACCCGTCTTCTTGTCCAGGAAGGTCCCTTCCCGAATTCCGCTAACATAGCCATGCTTGACGATGGCTGCCTCGAGTTGAGCCGAGGTGATGCGGATTTCATTGGTGTTGTCCGTTACCTGGAAGTCATCCGGAACGGCCGCACCAGTCGGCATCGGAGCCGTCATCCAGATGGCCAACAGGAAGCTAGTGGTGGCAGATAAGAGGAGAGGGCGCATGCAACTGCATTCTCCATTGAAACTCCGAAATTCGGAAGTCGAATCTATGCCGCAAGGGCAAGCTAACTAACGCGAAGAAACCTCTTCCTCCAAAAAGAACAAGGGCCGGATTTGCATCCGGCCCGTTCCGAGAACAAAATCATTTCTCCGGGGGTGCTGCGCCGCGGACCACGCATTACTTCACACACAGAACACCGCGTTTTGCATCCCAACGACAATGGAAGGGTAGCAAATGCCACCGAAACAGCCAGTCACCAGAACTGGTGACAATGCCAGAGACGTCCCCAATCCCGGACCGGCAGGCGGGGCAGCCGATTCACGGGGCGCCAAGAATCTCCGATTCGTGCGGCGCCCACTGTTCTGCAAACCAGCGTGCGATTCGGCCAAGTTCCTCGGCGCCGCCCTCCGGTTCGGTCCGGTAACGCTCCGCCATGCTTTTGACACGGGCAAGTTGCGCTCGGAGTAGGGACCGCTTGGCGGCATCAAGAGCGCCTCGTCCGGCTCGCGCTCGCACCAATCCAGGCGTGGTCAAAGCCCCGGGCACCGACCAGTCTCGATCTGTATTCAGAATCCCGAGAACTTCCAGCAAATCCTCAACGTTCCCCGACTCCCAGTTCGGACCGAAGAGCTCACGGCCGAGCCGCGCGTGGAGTGCCGCTTCGGTAAGCTCCGGGTTGACGGTCAGCTCACGCCAAGCGAGGCGGATGGCGCGGACCGGCAGTTGGCTGTATGGATTATCGCCTTCGCGCAGCCAGCCGAACCCAAAAGGAATCTGACGCTTGCCCACCAACCAGGGCTCCCCGGACTCTGGCCTTGTCGGGATGTAGCTGTAACACTCGAGCGACGGAACGTAGCCCGTGCAGTGGGCGTCGCGAGCTTTGCGGACGCCCGCTTGAAGACCGGCGATATCGAAGCGGGATGGGGCTTCGTTCCACCACCAGGCGCCTCGAGCCTGGGCGATCAGATTGGGTTCGAGCGGAGCGCTATGCGGCGTGAAGAACAAGGTCCAGCGCGGATCAAACGGCTGCCGCGCGGCCGTCGCTTGATGATTGCCCAATCGCAGCTTGGCGCCGGAAAAGTAGTGTGGGTAGACAACCACCGTCGCGCTGGGTTGTCGTTGCCAGGTTTCGTTGGAGATTGCGCGCACAAATGCAAATTCATGGTCGAAGAACTTCTCCCCGCATTCGGCACAGTGACAGATGGCGTAATCACTCGATTCAATGAAAAGTCCATCCGCCTGCGGATAGAAATCGAAGGCCATTTCGCGGACATATTCCCGCATGAACTGTTGGGACTCGACCCGCCCTGGACACAGGTTCCAGCCCCAACACCCGATGCCGAACTCGGCGACCGGCTTGCCATCAGGCCCGGTCGCCTTTAGCGCGGGTTGTTCCAAGGGCAATTGATTGACGCCATCATAGCCGAATGGAGTGAAGCCGAGCAGGACCTTGAGACCTTGGGTGTGGGCGTGCGCGATGAGGTCCCGACCAAAATCGACTTGGACATTTTGATGGTCCTTCGCCCACTGCCAGGTGATCGGGAACTTCTTGGATCGAAAGGCACCTGCCATCCAGAGGATGATGACGTTAGCTCAGTCCTGGGCCGCTCCCGTCAGGATCTCACGCCAGGCGCCTAGATCAAACGTGGGCATGCGCATGAAGCAAAGGTAGTAGCCCTGCTCCCGGAACACTGGGCCTTCTTTGGCTGTCGACCGGGCCGCCGAAAGCCCCGCGGCAAGCATGCCGCTCATTCCTGCAATGAAATTACGGCGGTTCATTTCTGGTGGCTTGACGGTCGAGCTTATGCCCGGTTGGGTTTGAATTCCGAGGGTAAAGTTGGCAAGTTGCCTCCCAATCTTTCAGAGCAGATCGCGAGTCGTTCACCAGCCTCGTGCGGACTTCTCCCAAAGTTCCGAGTAAAGAAGCCCGAAATTGAACTCCCGCTTCTCGCGACGGACCAAGCCGTGCCGGATGAAGGACGGCCGCGGATCGGCCAAGCGATTGGCCGGAAGCCGAACCGCGACACGAAAGAAGGAGTAAGCGAGCGCGAGGACGATTCGCGCTCGGCATCGACGCCACCGGCAGTCTTCGGGTATTTGAAAGTCGGCGATGATCCACTTGCCCCTTGGCTGCAGCGCCGCGGCGAGGCGGCTGACAATGGCGTCCAGCGTCTCGTTGGTAAAACAATCCAGGAAGAAATGAGTGACCACAGTATCAAAGGTGCATGTGGGCTCGAATTCCAGGATAGGAATTGCGTGGAATTCAATTGGTCTTTCGCCGACGCCGTGGCGGTCCAGCCGGCGTTGAGCCACTCGAATCATCGCTGAACTCGAATCTACGCAGCAGATCGCGGCCCGGGGGTTCTGCTGACAAAGATGCAGTAGGAACCGCCCGTGGCCCTCTCCCGCCAGCAGGACGGAACCAGCCTCGCGAATTTCTTGGGTAAAGGCGGTCCGGCAAGATTGCAGCTTCCTGCCCGCGAGCAGCCACTCCACCCATGAATAGTGACGGGCAAGCCGATTGAAGCTCATGCCACAGTGGGCTCCCTTCCGCGCCGTTGCCAAATGGCCCAAGCCAGAATCCCGCCCGTCCAATACATCAGCACGTCCACCCAATCTCCCGTGGCGCGAGCGACCAGGTGGGGGCCGATCCATTCGAAAAGAACGGACCAAACGATCAAAATCCACGTCATTTCTGTCCAGGACGGCGCCGCGTCGTTATGCCGCAAGCTAAGCCAACGAAATAACAAAAGTAGAAGGGGCACGGCGCACGGGGCCAGCAAGAAGTCATTCAGCCAGAACTGGACGAAAGGCGAATGAACCCTTGGCTTAAGCAGCCACCGGTTCACTGCGTAACAGGCGCAACTGCAACCAAACAACGGGTCGGCAAGGTAGCGAAACCTCACAAGAGACACAGGATGACAAAGCCAAGACCCAAAGTGACGAGGAGTTTGAAGAGGATCGTTAACACGGCAACTAGGATAATCGTTGAATCGGCGGCTGCAACTATGCCTGCATGGCTCGCCAGTTGCTCTGCAGGAAAAGCTCGTCGAATGCCAGAGCCTGCCTTAAAGTCAAAGCTGCTGGTCTCCAGGCAGGCGCGAGGCGACTCGCCGAAGGAAACGCGGATGATTCTACCAAAACTACTATTGGAGAAAAACTTGCTGACCCAGGCGCAACTCGATGAAGCTGGCGCCCTCCAGCAAGCGGAGGGCCTTCGCCTGGACCGCGCCATTGTCCAACTGGGATTTCTTACCGAAAGGCAATTGCTCGAGGTGATGTCGTCGGAACTGCATCTGCCTCTCATCAGTCTCGCGGACGTGTCCATTGAGCCTGACGTGCTGCGCGCGCTGCCCCCCAAAATTGTCTATCGAAAGCGGATTGTCCCCATTTCAAGGATCAACGAGACATTGAATGTCGCCACCAGCGATGCCTTTGATCTCTACGCCGTCGATGACATCCGGCTTCTCACCGGATTGAAGATCCAGGCGGTGCTTGCGGTTAAGGACGAGATCGAGAAGGTCATCAAAACCCATTATGGGCTAGGCGGCGATACCCTCGATGAAATGGTCGGGCCGGACGGTTTGGAGGCGGCCGGCCCAACCGGAGAGAGCAGCGAGGATCTCCTCGAAATGGCGCAGGAAGCCAGCGTCATCAAGCTAGTCAACGAGATCATCCTCGAAGCGGTGAACGAAAGGGCAAGCGACATTCATATTGAACCTTACGAGCACCAGTTGTCCATCCGCTATCGCATCGACGGTGTCTTGCAGGAGGCTTCCATCCCGGCGCAGATGCACCGGTTCCAGGCGGCCATTATCAGCCGCATCAAGATACTTGCCAACCTGAACATTGCCGAGCGCCGCGTTCCTCAGGACGGCCGAATCAAGTTCCAGGTGGGAGGGCGCCAGATTGACGTCCGCGTCAGCGTGATTCCGATGCTGTTCGGAGAAGGCATTGTCATGCGACTCTTGGATAAGGCGAATGTTCTCTTCACCCTGCAGGAGTTGGGCATGGATGCAGTGACCCACGGGCGGTTTAAGAGCCTGATTGATCGGCCGCACGGCATTATCCTCGTCACCGGCCCCACCGGCAGCGGCAAGACGACGACACTCTACGCCGCACTCAATGCGATTGTTGGCCCTGGCATCAAAGTCCTCACGGTGGAAGATCCGGTGGAATACAACCTCCAAGGTGTGAACCAGATTCCGGTCGATCAACATGTCGGCATGACGTTCGAACGTGGGCTGCGCGCGATTCTGCGGCATGATCCGGATGTCGTTATGATCGGCGAAATTCGAGACCTGGAGACCGCGCGAGCGGCAATTCAGGCTTCCTTGACTGGTCATCTGGTCCTTTCCACGCTACACACGAACGATGCTGCCTCTGCTCCGATGAGGCTGATTGATATGGGCGTTGAACCATACCTGGTGGGCAGCACCTTGATCGGATCCATGGCGCAACGGCTTGTCCGCAAAATCTGTTCCAAATGTAAATCACCCGCCCGTCCCGAAGACGAAAAGATCCCGCCGGATTTCGACTTGAAGCCAGGCGATGCCCTCTATCGCGGCGCTGGCTGTGACCACTGCCGTAAAACCGGCTTCCGCGGTCGGGCTGGATTATACGAATTGCTGCTCGTCAACGACGCCATCTCGGCCAGCATCATGGAGCGCGCCCCGCTGCCGCAGATCGTGAAGGCCGGGCGGCAGACCGGCCTGAAATTGCTTCGTGAAGATGGTTGGGACAAAGTCCGCGGCGGGATTACGACGATCGACGAAGTGCTGACCTGTACTGCTATCTAACTATGCCCTTAACGCAATTCGACTACACAGCTCGGAGTGAATCCGGGCAGCGTGTCGCCGGCATGCTTGAGGCAGAGAGCGAAGCGGCAGTGCTGCGGCTCTTGGAAGACAAGCGGCTCTTTCCCATCGTCGTCAAAGGCCGGCCGAACGCTGTCAAGGGGAAGAAGGGCTTCCTCGGTGGCAGAGTCCGCAGTCGCGATATCGGGATGATGTACGGCCAATTGGCTGATCTGATTGGCTCCGGGGTCCCTTTGCTGCGCGCCCTCGATTCGTTGATACGTTCCACCGTCAACCCAAAGCTGGTCGAAATCCTCAAGCAAGTGCGTTCGGACGTGGCGGAGGGCAAATCACTGACGGAATCATTGCGATCGTTTCCACACGTTTTTCCCGCCCTCCACACGGCGATGGTCCAAGCCGGCGAACGAGCTGCCTTTCTGGAACAAGTCTTGAGCAGCCTGGCGGTCTTTTTGGAGCGATGGGACGACCTTCGCGGCAAAGTCCTTGGGGCGATGATTTACCCGTTGCTGCTGACGGTGCTGGGCACCGGCGTGATGATAGCTGCGTTGGTGTTTTTTGTGCCCCGATTCGAGCCGTTGCTAAGCGGCAATGCTCAGAAGCCATTGCCAACAGCCATTCTCTTCGGCCTAAGCAATTTCGTCCGAGGTTATTGGTATATTCTCCCTTTCGCGTTGGTGGGTTTCGGGAGTCTTTTGTGGACTGGATTGAAAAACGAGGCCAATCGCCGACGACTGGAGAGGATCCGGCTTAAGATCCCGGTGGTGGGGGGTGCTTTTCAGATGCTCGCGATCACTCGATTCTGTCGCATTTTAGGCACGATGCTCTCCAACGGCGTGCCAATGCTCCAGGCTCTCAAGATTAGCGAAGGCGCGACAGGATCGTCCCTGCTGGCCGAGCGGATCGCCGAGGCGACCGAATCCGTCCGGGAAGGAAAGCCTCTTTCGGGTCCGCTGGCGGCGGGTGGCTTCTTTCCAGAACAGATCCTGGCGATGGTCGCTGTTGCGGAGGAATCGAACAAACTGGATAAAGTCCTTTTGCAGATTGCCGACACGGTGGAGCGTCGAACCAATCGGCAAGTGGATCAAGCTGTGCGTTTGGTCGAACCCGCTATTTTATGTGTGGTTGCCGCAGGAATTGGGTTCTTGGCCCTTGGCTTGCTGCTCCCTATTTTCACCATGGCAAGCTCTCTCGGCAAACACTAGCCGAACCTAGGGGCGCGCCTGGCAGAGCGTCCGGGGATTGGTGGAAATTCGGCCGAAGACTTTCTCTAGCAAGTGCATCCAGGGATTGCTGCTCGGAGCCGTCCTTCAGTCCGAGTTCGAGACACTCTTGTCCTGTTTCGAGACGAGCCGGGTGAGACTGAGAGTTAGATGAATTTTTCGTAAGAGAGCAGCGTCT
The DNA here is from genome assembly GCA_046346765.1 of Verrucomicrobiota bacterium. Taxonomy (GTDB): domain Bacteria; phylum Verrucomicrobiota; class Verrucomicrobiia; order Limisphaerales; family SIBE01; genus JAXMHN01. The sequence goes on from JAXMHN010000006.1 coordinate 19,384, forward strand.
GCTAGCAACGTGATCGGTTGAAGAGAAACATTTTATGATGATTTGGAATCCCACGGCCAAGCGCGGGAATCGCCGCTCGAGGGCCGGTTTTACGCTGATTGAAATCCTGTTGGTGATCGTCATCCTGCTGCTGCTGGCCTCTGCGTTAGTTGTATTCCTACTTCCGCAGCAGGAGGGCGCCGAGAAAAACACAACCAAGCTTCTCCTGAACCAGATTTCCAGTGCCCTGGATACCTACCGGCTGAACGTAGGGCGATACCCTACCGAGCAGGAGGGAGGGTTGAACGCCCTCATGACAAAGCCCAACTATGAGAACCCTCGCCTGGGCGAGAAATGGCAGGGACCATACCTCAAGCCCGGCACCAGGCTGGAGGATCCGTGGGGACACCAAATTCGTTACGAAGCGATCGATAAAACACTCACGACTGAGGATCAAAAGGGCGGAGCGCCTTACAAGCTCTTCTCCGTTGGACCCGACGGGCAACCTGACACGGATGATGATATCAAGCTGATGCCTGAAGCCGACAAGGCCAACGAGGTTCCAAGCGGAACGGAACAATAGCGCCAGTCCCCTCTGAATGAAGAATTCGCGCCGGCCCATTCAACGAGCAGCCGCGTCAGGATTTACTCTCCTCGAACTGCTGCTGGTGGTGGTCCTTGTTCTGACGCTTGCTGCGGCTTTGATTTTCAATTTCTCGACTCTTTTGCGAGGTCACCAGTTGGAAGAGGGCACAACCCGGCTGGAAACTCTGATGCGTTTTGCTCGAGCGCAAGCGGCCAACTCCGGCCGTAAAGTCCAGTTGGTGTTTAATGCGGAGAGCACCAATACCCCGGCGGCAACCACCGGCGAGGTTCGAGCGACGTGGGAGCCGGATCCACTCGGGCAGCCTGGGTGTTTCGCCAATTTGGCGGAGGCGCAGTGGCACGTTCACGAATTAAACGACCTGGTCCAGGTCGAGTCGGTCAAGCTATTGGATGCGAGTGCCGCCTGTCCCGCGTCGCGAAGCGCGGAGGACGAGCCGGAAGCGGACGAAGCCGACTCCTTCAGCATCCGGTCGATGTCGCCCATTACTTTCTATCCGGACGGCTCGAGTGATTCTGCGGAGATCATCGTCTCTTCTCGGTCGGTGGAGGAAGCACAGCGAATGGCGGTGCGCCTGGTCGGGATGACCGGGGCCATTTCTCACCAGCTCCTGGCGGCGAACTGGGATGAATCATTGGAAGAGGTCGCATCGGTCGACTCGCTTGGCCGCACTCGTCGTGACGGCTTCCGGGAAAGCGTGGCGCGCGATCAGCGATCGGAGAATGAACCAGCCGACGCCATCCCGAGCCCGCGTTCCAGGGCCAATTTCTCCAAACTGTTGCCGACCGCGGCTCGCGCGACGGTAGGGGAGACGAACAGCGTAGACCAGGGCGAGTAGGCGGCTACGCTCCGCCGAAGCGCAACTGTTCGAAGCACATGTGTTCAGCCTCGAAACCCAAAGCCATTTATTTTTCCGGTCGCACCTGTCACAGCGGCAGGGACGAGGGAGCGGTCTTGCTCGAGGTGGTTTTGGCGTTGGTTTTATTCGTGGGAGCTGCGGCCGTTCTCACCAGTGGCCTCAATTCCTCGATCGAAGGTCTGGAGCGGCTGCGCCGCCAGACGCACGCTGCCGACTTGGCGGTCTCGGTCCTTTCCGAGTTACAGATGGGTATCAAGACAGCCACCCTCGCTGGTCCCCAGCCCTTCGAAAAGCCACTCGATAACTGGACATGGGAAGTGATCGCCGGTCCCTCTCTGGCTGAGGGAACCGATTCGGGCCCGTACCGTCGGGTGGAGGTCGTCATCCGAAACGATGAGACCGGTTTGGTGCATCGCCTGACTCAGGTTGTCCGTCTCGATGAAGCGGCAGGCGTGACCGAAAGCTCATCGTCAGGACAACGTTCGTTTTAGCACGGCCGGCCGTTTATGCGCGCTTTGAACCTTCAGCGACGACGGGTCGAAAAGGCGTTCACCCTTGTCGAGGTCATCCTCGCCGTGATCGCATTAAGGAGTGTTCGTGGTGCTGCTTGGCTTCTACCAGCAGGCGACTCTGGGAGCCAAGCTATCCAGGAGACGGAGCGTTTGGCGGCGGCGCGTCTCGTCATGGACAGGATCACAAGTGAGTTGGGCGCCGTTGGAACCTGTCGTTTGCTCAATCCAAGCTTTCGGGGCACTTCCAATTCTGTTGAGTTCGTGAAGGCGGACGTGCCCGCTTTCTCGGCGTGGATGGGAGGGGCGCTTGGCCGCTCGGTCTCTCCCGTGACAGACCTCAAACTGGTGCGCTACCGGCTGCAGGCAGAGGGTGGCACCAATGTGGGCGGGCTTCTCCGATCCGAGGAGCCCATGGTCCCGAAGGAAGAGATGGAACCGGCGGAGGACTTCGAGCAAGTTGGCCGCGTTGCCGACAAGAGTCCCGGCCCGGTTTTGGAGGAGATTCGCTTTGTCCAGTTCAGGTTTTGGAGTGGCACTAATTGGCTCGACTCCTGGAGCCAAGCGACAGCTCCTCGGGGGGTTGAGGTCACGCTGGGGGCGGAGAGCATGACCAACGGCGCCGACATCGCGGACTATCCTGGAGACCTCTTCCGCCGGGTGATCTATCTCGCTGTGACGGGGCTGGCGACCGGTCCCATCGAACGGCCAGCTTCCCGCGGCGGAACGGCCGAATCGGAGGAAGTGCGATGAAGATCAGGCCGTCGCCGGAGAGTGGATCGCGTGACCTCCTCTGCTCTCGAATGACACCGGCAAAGGGACGGCCGGCCGCCTTCATTCTCGTGGCCGTTCTGATCATCGTCATGCTCAGCTCGATGGTGGTGGTCAGCTTGCTTTTTCGGGTTCGCGCGGAAGAGACCGCGACCGTTGCCGGGGCCGGCTCGCAACAAGCGTGGGCGGCGGCCATGAGTGGCGTTCAGGAAGCTATCCGTATCGCCGCTGGAGCGGCTCCGGGTGATCTCAGCTGGCAGGAAGATGTGGCCGCGTTCCGGGAACGATTGGTTGTCGATGAAGGGTCCGAGCGCTGGTACTTCTCGGTTTACGGCGAAAGCGGCTCGGATCACGACGGCTTGCGATTTGGCCTCGAGGACGAAGGCAGTAAGCTCAATCTGAATGAGGCGACCGAGGAGATGCTTGAAAAATTGCCGCGAATGACTCCCTATTTGGTGCAAAGTCTCCTTGATTTCGTGGACAGCGACGATACGCCTCGGCCCGAAGGGGCCGAACAAGAATACTACGATACCTTGGTGAATCCCTATAATGTCTTCAACCACCCGCTGGACAGTGTCGAGCAGCTGCTCCTGGTGCGCGGCTTCACTCCCGCGTTGTTGTATGGGGAAGACGCCAATTGGAACTACCAATTGGATGCCAATGAAGACGACGCCGAACTGCAGTTCCCTCCGGATAACAAAGATGGTCGACTCGATCTGGGGCTTCGACCTTACCTGAGTGTCTGGTCGTATGATCTGGACCAAGCCAACGACGGCTCGCCCCGCATCCCGCTCAACGATTATTCTGACGCCACCATCACTAACGCCATTTCTGCCGGTGAGGAGTTCCCGGCTCCATTGGTGGCATACATCGAGGCTCTCCGGCGCAACAACCTCAAACTCGAGCATCCCGCTGACTTGTTGGAGGCCAAAACCAAATTTAAAGGCGAAGGCGCCAAAGAAGAAACCCTGGAATCCGGGGTCGGCAAATCGGAGTTGTCCCTGGTCTTGGACCGATTCACGACCTCGACGACGGAACGGCAGCCCGGCCTGGTCAACATTAACACCGCTTCCGCGGTCGTCTTGCGAACGCTCCCTGGGATCGACGAGGCTTTGGCTGATGCGATCGTCGCGGCCCGCCGAAATCTGCGGGCGGAGCAGCGGCGCACGACTGCGTGGCTATATCAAGAAGGATTGATGGACGCGGTCCAATTCAAAAAGACGTCGCCTTACCTCACCGCGCGTTCTTTCCAGTTTCATCTGCAGGTGGTGGGTTACGGCTTACCCTCGGGTCGCTATCGCGTTTTGGAAGCAGTCATCGACGTGGCCGGGAAGCAACCGGCCATTGCCTATCTCAGGGACATCACGCGCTTGGGCTTGCCCTTTGCGATTGAAGCTCGCCACGACGGGGATACTTCCGAGCCCAGCACAACTGCGGCTGCTCGCAGACCGCGCTCCTTTTGGCTGCCTCATGGCTGAACTTCCTACCATCACCTCGGCCGTTGCCGGAAAAGCGAACCTGCGCTTTCGCGGCCAGGTCAAGCCGCGTCGGCCGGGTCCCATCACCGCCTTGGATGTCGAGGGCCAGACTCTTTTCCTCGCTCAAACCAACGTGCGCGGCGGCCGAGCGGCGATCAGCCGGATCGAGGTGAGTCAGCTCGAGCTGAACCGAAAAGAGGACGCTGTTGAAAGCGCCGAACTCGGGCAAGCGATTGCGGAATCGCTGGCGGACTTGCGGCTGAAGCCCGCTCAGGTCGTGATGGGCGTGCCGCGACATTCGGTGGTCTTACGAACGCTGACGGTGCCTTATATCGAGGACCTGCGCGAGTTGGCCTCCATCATTCACCTCCAGGTTGCCAAGGACCTTCCTTTCCGGCCGGAGGATGCGGTGATTGACTTTAAAGTCCGGCAGTTGAGCAGAAACCCCGCTGGTCCTGCCGGTGACGGCCAAGCGGCCCAAGGGAGCGAAGCGCCGGCCAAGCTCGATGTGCTGGTGGCGGCGGTCCGACGGGAGACGGTAAGTTTATACGAGAAAGTCGCGGCGGCTGCAAAATTGAAACTGGTCGCATTGGGATGGCTGTCGCAGGCCAACGCCCGATGCTTGGAGGCGTGCCAGTTGACCTCGGGAGAAGGTGCGACCGCCCTGATTTCACTTCGGGCGGAGGCGGTGGGCATCGACATCATCGCGGCAGGGTCGCTCATGTTCAGTCGCGGGGCGACGCTGCCTTCGACTGCCGAACCAGAACGACCGGATCAATCGAGTGCTGACGGCGCGGAGCCAATGGCTAAAGAGACGGAGAGGGGGACCTTGGACGCCAAGCAAAGCTTCGCCGACGCGGTCACGATCGAGGCGGTTCGAACCTTGCATAGTTACGGCGGAACCGATGGCAACGTGCCGGTGTCCCGGTTGGTCGTCGCCGGCATGACCGGGGAAGAGCGGGTCGTGGTTGACGCCCTCCAGCAGCGGCTCAGCATCCCCTGCACCGTGCTGGAACCGGGTGCTGTCATGGAATTGCCAGACGCGGGGCGGCATCATGCCGGGGGAGCGATCGGCGCGATGGGCTTGGCTTTGGGGCTGAATGATCCAGAAGGATTGCCGTTCAACTTCTTGAACCCGAAGCGGCCGGCAGTGCAGCGAGACACTCGCCGCCTTCGAATGCTTGGGTTGGCGGCCGCAGGAGCCGCACTTCTGATTGCGGTTTTGGCTGTTCGGACCCACTTCGTCCGGCAGCGCGAAAAAGTGCGTGTCCAGCTGCAAGCGGAGGTCACGGATGCGGAAAAGAAGCTGCCAACCTATCGGCGAATGCAGCAGCAGGCTGCCAATGTTCAGCTCTGGTCACGAGAGGGCCGGGATTGGTTGGACCAGTACGCCTATCTGAGCGCGGTGCTCCCGGGAAGCGAGGAACTCTACATCACTGCGTTCTCCGTCAGCGGTCAGGGCAACATCCACCTCGCCGTCCAGGCGCGCAGCGGGGAGGTTCTGGGCAAATTGGATCGCCAGTTACGCGACGCCGGATATGACGTCAAGCCCCTGGCGATTAATCCGGGCAATGAAAAGCACGGCTACAACTTCCGGTCGACCGTGGAATTAATCGTCCCGGCAAAAATGAAAATCGATTTGGGCAAAGCCCAACCGCCTGCCAGGCCAGACGACGATGCCTCGCTCGATCCGAGGAGCCGAACAACGCGCCGAGGAGGCCGGTCATGAACCCTCGCGAAAAGAGACTGGTTCTGGCAGTGGGCGGCATCCTGGGCGTCATCCTGCTCGGATTGGGACTGCGCACTTTTTTCCTCAAGCCGCTGCGCGACATCGACAAGAAAACCGGCGTATTAAGGGATCGGCTCGCCAAAGTCAAAAAGGAGCGTCTTGCTTACTTCGCGGCAGAGGATCTGGTCAAGGGCTTCACTCAACGGACCTTTGCTGATCAGATCGATCAAGCGAGCGCCAAATCGGGGGAAGTGCTGACCCGGCAGATCCTGGACAGCGGCTTGCGCGAGGCGGATTTTAGCCGTCTGCCAGTCGGACCACGCAAGCTACGCGGAGCGAGTGAAATCGGCTGGAGCGTCCAGGGTCAAGGCAAGCTTCCGGAAGTGGTCAATCTGCTGTTTCTTTTGCAGCGCTCGCCTTATCTCCACCGGATTGAGAATCTCACCATGTCCGGGGGTGAAGCAGCCGGGGAGGTGCGCGTGGGCTTTCGTTTTCTTACGTTGGTGCTTCAACCGGCGCCGGACGTGGCGCTGACACCGCTGGCTGCCAAATTCACAATCGAGAGCCCGGAGCGCCGGACCTACGATGGAATCGCCGCGCGTGACTTGCTTAGGCCCTATATCAAACGGGCGGTCGATGCGACTCCGCCGACGCCGAGCCCCACCAGCAAACGGCCGGTTGGACCGGCGGCCTTGCGGGTGGTGTCGTTATCGGAATGGATGGGCCAGCCCGAAGTCCATGTTCGGGATCTGTCGAATCAGCAAACCGCTCGTTATCGAGTGGGAGATGCTTTGGCGGACGGGACGATTGCCATGGTTGATTATCGGCCGTTGCCCATGCCAGGCAACGAAGCGTTGCAGTCGTTCAGCCGCGTGATTTTGAAGATTGGCGATGAGTTCTGGGCGGTGGAAAAAGGTCAGACCCTGGCGGACAAGCGCCGATTGACGCCTGACCAACTGCCGTCGGCCTTGGCCAAATTCCAAGTGCAGTGAGAGTGAGCCTGCGATAGACGACGTTATGAAGACATTGAACTTGAGCGCGTGGAGATTGAGCTGGAGCCTGGCCGCGGCGGTCGCCATTGGCCAAGACGCCTCACTCGCGCGCGCCGCGGCTGCTGACCCAGCGTCCGCGCCAGCGGCTATTAGTGCGCCGACGGCGTCGCCAAGCTCACCCGTGGCCGGCGTGGTTGACGCCCGCGCTGCGGAAACCACGCCCAATGTCGCCGCGGCTGGTTTATCCAAGCAATCCTCTTCCGCCGAGGCAACCAAAGCCCGGAACGCTGAAACGCCGGCCGGGCGCAACATCCGGTTCCAGTTCGACGGCATTCCTTACGGTGATGTTCTGGAGAGATTCGCCCAAATGGCCAACAAACCGTTGGTGGCTGACACCAACTTGCAGGGGAACCTGACCTTCAACGATCCGACCCTCTACTCGTACGAAGAAGCGCTCGACACGCTGAACCTGATGCTCTCGATGAAGAACATGGCTCTGATCGAGTCTGACCACTATTTGCGGTTGGTTCCGCTGAAGCAGCTGCCTCAGATGCCCCTCAAGATCATGCGCGGGGCGGATCAGACCGGGGATGTGCGGCCAGGCGAAGTCGTCACGGTCCTGCTCGAGCTGAAGAATCTGGACGCCAAGGAAGCGGCGGATTCTGTCAGTTCGATGCTGTCCAATGCAGGCTCCGTCGCCCCGTTGTCCCGCGGTCACGGGATCATCATTACCGATCGACTTGCCAACATCCAACGGGTGCGCAGTTTGCTGAACATGGTCGACACTCAAACTGTCGCCGAGCGGCAGATGAAAGCGTACACCTTGCTGCATGCCTCCGGCGCGGTCGTCGCGGACCTTATCAATCGGACGTTTGGTGTATCGACGGCGCCTAAAAGAACCCAACTCAATGCCCAGACCAAGCAGCTGGACACACTGCCCCCCGACCCGAACGACTATGTGACCGCAGTCTATGACGATGCCTCGCGGACCCTGGTGCTTTTCGGCCCGCGCGAGCGGATCACTCTGGCGGAGGAACTCGTTTCGAAATTCGAAGACAAGGACGGCGGCAATGCGGGAGATGTCCGCATCTACTTCCCGCAGATCACTAAAGCCGACGACCTGGCGGAGATGATCCGCCAGGCAGTCCCGGGCGTTGCCGCCCCGAATGAGACCGCCGCGGGCGCCGCTACAAAGGCGCGGTTGATCGTCGACAGTGCGCAGAATAGGCTCATTGTGGCCGCGCCGATTGCGGGGCAGTTGGACGTCATTGAGAACCTGATCAATAAGGTCGATAAGCCGGTCCATGGCACCGGAAGCTCTTCGCTGCGCGCCGAGACCATCCAAGTCACCAAGGTCTTTCGGCCGCGCAACTCTGATGCCGTCAGCCTGGCCAAGATCCTGTCGGAAGCTTTGGCCAAGCGCGTTCCAGGCGGGACAAAACTTCTCACCGCGAACGTGACGGTGGAACCGACGAGCCAAAGTGTTGTCGTCACCGGCTCACCGGGAGACGTGCAGACCGCGTTGGATGTGATGACCCAGCTCGAGAATGGCTCCGCCTTTCCCACGCCCCAGCAGACCAAGTTCATCGATGTCGGCACGGTGGCCGAAGCGCGCCGATTGTTGCCGCTGATCGAGCAAATCTACCGCAGTCAGTTGACCGACAACCTTGGCGGGCAAAGCGCCCACGCCAAAATCATCGCCGATTCGGAGACGGGCCGTTTGATCGTGACCGCCAGCGAGGAGCACGTCGGCAAAATCGAACGGATCGTCAAGCAACTAAAGGCCGAAAAGGCCCAAGCTCCCGCCCGCCGCCTTCAAATCCTGTCACTCAAGCACTTGCGCGTCGATGCGGCCCTGGTCTCGATTCAGAATCTGATCAACGAGCGGATGGCGGACAAGCGCTTTGAAGATCTTCCCAAACCGCTCGTCCTGGGGGATACGCCGAATAACCGCCTTCTGATCACCGCCACCGATGAGCAGTTCAACGAGATTACTCAGGTGGTCCAAACCCTCGATATCGGTCCGGAAAAGGGACAGCGGGAAATGAGAGTCATTCCAGTTCAATCCAAGTCGGCAGCTGATCTCATTGCATTAACCAGCCAGCTCATGACTCAGCTGGGCGAAGACCAAGCCAATCCCCAAGCAGGTCCGAAGCTCATCCCGGATGCCTCGGGCCGGCAGATTATCGTCCTGGCTACGCCCCAGGATCTTGAACGAGTCACCAACCTGGTCTATCGACTGGATAGCGCCTCCGCGAACGCCACGGCCAGGCAATTTCGAGGGGTCGACTTGTTTGGCCGCAATGCCAGCGAGTTGCTTCCGCTCGTGCAGCAGCTCTATCAGGAACAGCTGAAGGGACTAGCCGAGCCGGCCGGCGGGGCGGCGACATTGCTAGCCGAGGCCAAGAATAACCAGATCGTCGTCAGTGGGTCAGAGAAGGAGATTGCCCGCGTCGAGAGCATCATTCGGCAACTCGATCCGCAGGGCCGCCAGGGGGTCAAGGACGAAACGCGCGTCATTCGACTCAAAACGGCCCTGGCCGGTGAATTGGCCGGCCTGGTTGAGAAAAGCTTGGCCGCCCAAGCCAGGCAGGTGAAGGTGCTGGTCGATACGCGCAGCAACAGCCTGGTGCTAACGGGTGAGTCGGGATCAGTTGAGGCGGCTTCCCAGATTATTCAGCAGTTGGATACGTCCTCGGACGTTCAACCGCGCGAGCTTCGGCTCATCGAGCTCAAATCGGCTGAGGCCGGCACCGTCGCCCCAATGGTCACGAGTCTGTTTGCCGATATGATCCGTGATCAACGTGGCCCGGAGTACAAGTCCGCCACGAAGATTGTCCCCGACCCGGCAGGAAACCGGCTCATCGTCACCGGGAGCAAGGACGAACTCAAGACAGTTGCCAGCCTGGTGGAGCAACTCGATCAATTGCCGGAGACCGCAGGGATGGCGAGGGTCTTCCAACTTACCATGGCCGACGCTACCAGCCTGGTGTCGGTTGTCTCCAACGCCATGGTCCGCTTCGATGCCAGAAATCGTCCCATCCGGCTCGTTTCAGTTGCAGCCGACGAGAAGTCGAACAGCCTCATCGTTTCGGGTTCGCGCGCCGACCTCAAAGATGCCGAAGCCATCATCGAACGGCTCGATGGTGAAGGCGTGGACAAGGGTCGGGTCTTAAAGGTCATCGCGGTGGCGACCGACGACGCGGATAGCCTGGCGGCTCTCGCTATGAAGGTCTTCACCGCCCAGAATGCCGGCCGAAACGTTGCCAACGCTGTCAGCATCACCCCGGAGCCTTCGGGCAAGCGCGTCATCGTCCTGGCCCCCGCGACTATCGTGACCCAGGTCGAGACCGTGATCGCCAGTCTGGATGTGCAGCCGGAGCAGGGCGCCCGCGAGTTGCAGCCGATCGAGCTGAATACGGCCAGCGCTCAGAAGATACTGCCGACCGTCCGGCGAATTTACGGTGAGCAAACCCAAGGCAAGAGCCTGAAACCGGCCACGATTTATCCCGATGGCACTGGCACTCGGTTGCTCGTCTATGGGACCAAAGACCAGGGCGCGGCCGTCCGCCAAATCGTCGATACCATGATCAGCGGCCCGGCTCAACCGCGCGAGACACGAACTTTCGATGTGGGCCGGCCGGAGGATGTCCAGCGGCTCGTGCCGCTCATTCAGCAGCTCTACCAGGAACAGTGGCGCGAGAAAGCCGACTCCGATCCCGCCGATGCCCAAATCTTGGGCGACGCCCGCACCGGCCGCCTCATGGTCACTGGCAAGCCCGATCATATCCGCCAGATCGAAGCCATCCTGAATCAGATCAACTCCGGCAAACCACAAGCTGATGCCCACGAGACGCGCATCTTTGATTTGACGACGGCCAACGCCGCCGAGTTGGCCAATACCGTCCGAACCCTCTACCAGCAAGAGGCCAAAAATCGCCTCGGCGCAGTGGCGCCCGACCTCCTCATCCTGCCTGATAGTTCGTCGAATCGTTTGATTGTCACCGGTGAGACACCCGAAGTCGCCGTGGTCGAGGCAATCATCCAAAAGCTCGACAAAGTGAGTGCGCAAAGCGGCACCGTGCGGGTCTTCAAGCTCAAATATGCCGACCCGGCGAAGGTTCTGGAAATCCTGGGCAACGCCCTGAGCAGTTACGATTCTTTTGGTCGGGCTCGCCGTCGGGTTGGCGTCACGCTCGACGCCAAAACGCGTAGCATCATCGTGGCAGGCGATCCCAAGGAACTGCAATCGCTCCAAAACGCTGCGATTATCATCGAGCAGCTGGACAATGCCTTGGGGCAGCAGGCGGACCGCAAGATCAAGGTGCACACTTTGAAGCAATCCAAGGTCGGCGAGATTGTGCCGAAGCTCCGGCAGCTTTATAACGACCAACTCGCGAGCAAACCGGATCTCGCCGCCACTGATATCCTCCTGCTGGAGGATGCCCCCAGCAACCAGCTCATTGTGGCTGGCAGCGACGCCCAACTCGCCCTCGTTGAGCACATTTTGGGCGAACTCCAGTCTGCCCAGGTCGAACGCGGCCCGCGCGAAACGAAGCTGATTGACATCGGGCAGGTGGACGAAATGCAGCGGCTCTTGCCCATGGTGCAGCAACTCTACCGCGAGCGCTGGCGGGATCGTGTCGCGGGCGATCCGGCCGATGCGCAGATCTTCGCTGACGCGCGCAACGCCCGCTTCATTGTCACCGCTCGGACCAACCACATCGCCGAGATCGAAGCCATTATCACCCAATTGCGGGCCGGCGCGGTTGAGGCGGGTGCACGCGAGACAAGGATCTATGACCTGACAACGGCCACCGCCATGGAATTGTCGGCCACCGTTCGCTCTCTCTACCAAGAGCAAGCCAAGAACCGGCCTGGGGTGCGCCTCGAGGATACCGCCATCCTGCCGGATGCCAGCGCCAACCGGCTGATCGTGACCGCTGCCACCAACGAACTTGCTTTGGTCGAGGATATCATCAAGAAACTGGACAAAGTCAGCGCCCAGAGCGCTTCCGTTCGCGTCTTTAAGGTCAAATCAGCTGAGCCGGAGAAGGTGCGGGAGATCCTGTCCGCGGCGCTGGTCAGTTACGATCCCTACGGGCGCCCTCGCCAGCGAATCAGCGTCAGTGTCGATCCCAAGTCGCGCACCATCATTGCCGCGGGTGACCCGAAAGAACTGCAAGGTGTGTCGGTCATCATTGAGCAGCTGGATTCGAGCCTGGGCGGCCAGCCGGAGCGCCGCATGAAGGTCCTTCCCGTTACGGTCGGGCGAGCCGGGGAACTCCTCACCAAAGTGCGCGCCCTCTATAACGACCAGATCAAAGGACAGCCCGAACTGGGGACGACGGATGTGCTCATGTTGGAGGACGGCGCGAGCAACCAGCTCATTCTCGCGGGCACGGAGAAACAGCTGAAGTTGATCGACGACATCGCGGGGCAGCTGACCGCGAGCGCGTTGGTCCAGGAATCCCGGGAGACGCGTGTTTACGAGCTGACTTCGACCGCCGCGCAGGAACTGGCCGTGACCGTGCGATCGCTCTACCAGGAGGCAATTAAAGGCCACCCCTCCTCGCCGGCCAGCCAGGCGTTGCTCCTGCCGGACATGAATGCGAACCGGCTGATCGTTTCGGCCACAACCAACGACCTGCAGCTGATCGATGACATCATCCAGAAGATCGACAAGACCCAAGCGCAAACCGGGCGCACCCGGGTTTTTAAGCTGAAATCGGCTGAGGCGCAGCAGGTCGCCAACATTTTGTCGACCGCTCTCGTCCAGATCGGCGCTTACGGGAGAATGACGCCGCGCGTCAGCGTCGGGACCGACCTGCAGAACAATTTGCTGATCGTTTCCGGAGCGCCCCAAGATTTGCAGTCCGCGGCCGTGATCGTCGAACAGATGGATACCATGCTGGCGAAGGAGCCTCGGCAGATGCGAGTGCTTTCGCTCAAAACCGGCTTGGCCACCGAGGTCGCCACGCGCGTGCGGCAGCTTTACCAAGATCAACTCAAGGGCAAGGTCAAGACGAGTCCTGCCGATGCCATTATCATCGGGGACGACGTCACCAGCCGGCTGATTGTCGCCGCGGGCGAATCGCACATGAAATTGATCGAAGACATCGTCGGACAGTTGCAGGAGATCGGCGAGGGCAGCGCCCGCCAGTTGCGTGTCTTTAGCTTGCAGCGCAACTCCGCCACCTCTATCGCAGCCATGGTCACGCAGTTGTTCAATCGGCAGGTCTCGAGCCAGGATCCCAGTCAGCGGCTGGCGGTCAGCGCCTCCGGGGACGACCGGACCTTGGTCCTCGAAGCCACCGGCCCTGTGCTCGAGCGGGTGCAGCAGTTGGTCCAGTCCCTCGACGGGGAGGAAGCTCTCGGCAAAGTGGAGCTGCGCACTTACCAAATGCCGGAGGGCAATGCGACCGACTTGGCCCCCACCTTGGCTCGCTTGTTTGCCGAGCGGGCCGGCCCGGCGACACCATCGGCCTTGGCGCCCCGGTTCGAAGCGGATGGCGGCGCGAATGTCCTGATGGTGGCCGCGACCAAGGAACAGTTTACCCAGATCGACAAATTGATCGAGGAACTCAAGAACACCGCCCGCGTCGCCAGCGAAATCCGCACTTTCCGTTTGCAGAACGGCGATCCGACCCAGATCGCTGACCTTCTCCAGTCCATGTTGACTGATGCCGATCCGGCCCAGCCGGGCCAGCCGCGCGGTCGCCGCATGCAATGGCGCCCGGGCATTGGCCTTACCCCGGTCGCCGACGTCAAAAGCGTGCGGGTGGCCCCGGCGCGCTCTTTGAATGCGGTGGTCGTCCAAGGCCCGCCCGAGAAACTGGCGCTGGCGGAAAAGCTAATCCAATCATTGGATCGCGATGAAATCGACGGTCGCACCGTCATTCAGACGGTCCGTCTGAAGAAGGCACATGCGGAGAACCTGGCGGAGGCGGTCAACAAGACGATCAGCGCGCGAGGCCCCCAAACGCGCATTCAACGGGTCACGGTCACACCCGTGGTTGGTCCCAATAGTCTCCTCTTGAACGGTCCGGCCGATGCGGTCCAGGAGGTCATGCAGGTCATTCGTGACTTGGATCAGGAAAGCGAAGACGAGGAGATCAAAGTCCATATTTACAAGCTCGAGAATGGCAATGCGCGCGAGGTTTCAGCCGTCCTCCAGCAGCTGCTCCAGAACATCGTGCGCGGGCAATCCCGCTTGCGCACGACCAGCGCCACTGGCGCCAACGGGCCTCGGCTCGTTCAACCGTCCGTCGCGGTGGAAGAACGTTCCAACACCCTGGTTGTCTCCGGCACCCAAGCGCATTTTAAGGTGGTGGAGCAGCTGCTCAGCACCCTCGACAAGGTTCCGGAACGCGCCGAGCGGGATGTGCAGTTTGTCTGGTTGCGCAATGCCAAGGCCATGGACGTCAGTTCGAAATTGGAGTCGGTCTTTGCGGGCCGCACCGAGAATGACAAGCCGGTCATCGACGCTGATATCTTTAACAATTCCATTACGATCATCGGCAAACGCGCCGACATTGTTCAAGTGCAGGACTTGATCTCGCGCCTGGATGAGTCGAGCAAAGATACGAGTATGCAAGTCCGCTTGCGCCCGCTCGACCGTGTTCCGGTCGATCAGATGGCGAGGATGCTGCAGAACATTTACCCCCAAATGTCGTCCGGGTTGATTCGAGTGGTGGAGAAGATCGAATCGGGATCGAAGCCCGACTCAGGCGCGGCGGTCCCGCCGGCGCGTCCTCCTTCCAATCTCACCAACCGGGTGGCGGAGGTCGCTCCGGTTGTGGCGGAAAGCAAGGATGCCACCGGCCGCACCGTTCCGGAAGTCGTGGTGGCGATTGATAAGAACGCCAACGCCCTCATTCTGTCCGGGCCTACCCACGAATTGGACCAGATCGACCATATCATTTCTGAGCTCTCCTTTTCCTACATCAGCAGTGACGCCGAGTTCCGGGTTTTCCCTTTGAAAGAGGCTGACCCAGTGATCGTTGCCCGAACCTTGACGGAATTGTTCAAGCCCGAACCTGTCCAGGTGCAGGGGCAGCAAGCCCAACCGCAACAGCGACAAGGTGAGATCCGGATAGTCGCCCAGACACCGAAGATTACGGCCGTGGCGGAACCGCGAACACGCAGCGTCATTGTGCGGGCCAAGCCCACCGACTTCACTCTGATGGACTCGCTGATCAAGCAGTTGGATGTGGCGGGCGTGAGCTCACAATTGGAGTTTCGGGTCGTGGCTCTGACCAACGCGCCGCCGCAGAAGGTTTTGCCGCTCGTCCAGCAGATGGTCACGCAACTCAATATCATTCGCCCCGGCGAACCTCTGAGCGTGACGCCGGATCCGCGCAGCCACGGATTGCTTGTGGTCGCGCGGGACGCCGTCCTGAAGCAGGTGGAGGGCATGATCCGTTCACTGGACACCCAGGCCGCTTTCGAAGAGGCGGAGGTGCTGGTGGTCGCCCTGAAGAAAGCGAGCGCGGCTCAACTCGCGACCATCATGCAAGCCATGCTCCGGCCGGGTGCCCAGGGGGAAGCGACCGCCGAAGCGCGCGAACTGCAGGAGCAGATCCGCCGGCTGAAGGTCAAAGACGATCAGGGCAAGGAAGTCCTTCTCGATTTGACCAAACCTATCCGCGTCATGGGAGACCCGATCGGCGGCGGGCAAGGCGGAGGCAATCGCCTGATCCTTTCTTCCACCCCGGACAACCTGAAAGCGTTGGCCGCGGTGGTAGAAATGATGGATACGGTGCCGGTGGCGGAGGGGGTTAACGTCAAGCTGGTCCACTTGCAGTTTGCGGATGCAGCGACCGTCTCCCAAACACTCACGACCATTTTCCAGCAGGGTCAGAGGCTGGCGACCGGGCCGAGCGGACGAGCCGAGCCGGAAGGAACGACGGGCAAGGCTCTCGTCAACCCGCTGAACGTGGCGATCGATAGCCGGTCCAACTCGATCATTCTCAGCGGGCAGAAGGAGTCCCTGGATCTGGCCCAAAAGGTCATCAGCGATCTGGATCGCAAAGTGGACCGGTTCATCACCGAAGTGAAGCTGTATCGCCTGAAGCACGCCTCAGCCCGCCGCCTGGCACCTCTCCTTCAATCCGTCTTTGCCGAAGGTCCCTCTGTCCCCGGCAGCGAAGGATTGGCCACTCAAGTGACCCGCTTGCGCGCGTTGGTGCCGGACGAAAAAGCGCCCACCACCGAGCAACCGAAAACCCGTTCGGCTCTGGTCGTGCAGGCGGATGATACGACGAATGTGCTGATCGTCGCCGCTCGGACCGACACGCTGCCGCTGATCGAGGCGGTCATCAATCAATTGGATATCCCCTCGGCCTCGGGCATGGACAATATCCGGGTCTACGCTCTCAATCATGTCGACCCGGCGGTCATTCAAAAGGTTGTCAATGATCTCCACAGCGGCCCACGCGCGGCGCAACTGCGGACCGAGGACATTCCCAATATCACGACCGATGATCGCACCCGGTCGTTGATCGTCTCGGGTAATCAGAAGGCCCTTGCCTTTGTGGAGGGACTCATCGCCCAGCTGGATAAAGCGCTTTCAATCGAGCTGCGCGATATCCACATCGTTACCTTGGCCAATGCCGATGCCGGCGCCGTCGCTGACTCGCTCCAGAAGCTCTTGGATGCGCGCGTCACTCACAAGGCCGCGCTGGGCCGCCAGGAAGCCGAGGCATTGCGCGTTCTGGTCATTCCGGAGACGCGCAGCAACAGCCTCTTAGTGACCGGGTCAAAGGATAGCTTCGAGCTGGTTGACTCCCTTGCTCACGAGTTGGACGCAGCGCCCCCGGCCTTGAGCGGGCGCATTCGGCTGATACCCTTGGCCTACGCGGACGCGCGGACGCTGAGCGCGTCGCTCTTGAATCTCTTTAACCAGCGCTATCAATCAGCGCGGTCGCCCGAGACGCAGCGGAATCGGCCGGTGATCGTTCCGGATCCGCGCAGCAATAGCTTGCTGGTCGCTGCGGGGGTGGATGACAATCAAGCGATCGACGATCTCGTCGCCCGATTGGACCAGCGGCTGGATGATCCTTCGATGGTCTTGACGGTGCTGGGGCTTCGTCACAACAACGCGAGCACCGTCGCCAACACGTTGGAGAATATCTTTGCCGCCCGGCTTCGCAGTCGGACCGCCCCGGGGCAGCCTGCTTCGCCCCATGATCAAATCAAAGTCGAACCGGACAGCCTGAATAACTCCCTCATCATTTCGGCCAGCCGCGAGAACCTGGAACTGATCGCCAACCTCCTGCAGAAAATCGATGTCGAACCCGCCGTTGCCGAAGGAGTCGTCCAGACCTTTACGCTCGAATTCGCGGATGCGCAGCGGGTCGCCAATATGCTGCGCTCATTGGTGCAGCAGGGGCTCTATCGGCCGGGAACGGGCGGGCCTCGCGGTGATACTCAACGCGAGGCGATGGCCATTACGGTTGACGCCCGCAGCAACACCCTGGTCGTTTCCGCCAGTCCCGAGAATCTGGGTGTGATCAAGGAGGTCATTCGCCATATCGACACCAAGGATTTCGCCCAGGTCGGGAATATCCGCGTTTACAATCTGAAACACGCCCGCGCCAGCGGCCTCGCCACAGTCCTGGAGCAATTCTTTCGCGCCCGGCGCGCCACCGAAGCCAACGCGACGGCGGCGGAACGCTCCGGAGCGGTCGTCGTCGTTCCCGATGACCGGGTGAACGCCCTCTTGGTGACCGGTGGCAAGGAAAGCTTCGACGCAATCGATCGAATGATTCAGCAGCTCGATGGCGACGACATTCAAGCTCGCATGAACTTCCGCGTTTTCGCTTTGAAACAGGCTACGGCCGCCAAGCTCCAGAGCACCTTGCAACGCCTTTTTGTCAATCGACCTTCCCGGATCAAGGGCGAGCCGCCCGAGCCCATTTCGGTCGTGGCCGATTCCTGGGTGAATGCGCTGATTGTCGGGGCATCCATCGATGACATGGGCATGGTCGCTTCCTTGATCGAGCGGCTCGACAGCGATCAGTCCGAGATAGGCGTGACCGTCCAGGTCTTTCCGATGGCCAAGGCGGACGCGCGCCGCGTTGCCCAGGTCGTGCAGGGCCTTTACCGGGAAGGAGGCCCCGGTGCGCCTTTCCCAGTGGTCGTCACCGCGGATGAGCGAATGAACGCCATCATCGTTTCGGCTGGTGAAGCCGACCTCAAGCGCATCGCCGAGCTCGTCAAGAAACTCGACACCGATCAGGTCGGACGGGTCTCGGAAATCCGCATCTTTCCGCTGGTGCATGCCCGGGCGGATTCCATTTCCTCCATCCTGAACGCGGCCCTGAATGCCAAACCGATCGCGCTGAACGATCAGAATCCCAACACCGCTTCGCTCCTCCAGTTCATTGCCCGGGGGAGCGACGGTCGCGAGATCGTCGCCTCGGCTCTGAAAGAGGGCGTTTTGATCACGCCCGATTCGCGCATGAACGCTTTGGTGGTTTCCGCGCCGGTCGACTACATGAACCTGCTGGAGCAGATCATCTCTCGGCTGGATTTCAGCACGCCGCAGCAGGCCAAAATCAAAGTGTTTACCCTTGTGAATGCCGACGCCCGCTTGATGGCGGATCTGCTCATGACCCTCTTCCGGCTGCAGCCAACCGGCCAGGCGGGCACGGGCGGGCAGCGGGCCATTCAATACACCTTGGTGAGGGATAAAGCAGCGGCCACGGAGGCGCCGGCGGAGAAGCCTGGTTCTCCCGAGGAAGTGGCGGTAGCTTCGGCAACCGTTGGGACCGACGAGCAAGGCGCCTTGCACGTCACGATCGATCATCGAACCAACAGCTTGCTCGTCGGCGGCACGGAGCATTATGTCGCCTTGGTTTCGGAGATCATTCAGTCGCTCGATTCGAGCGAAGCGCAGGAACGTCGTTCGGAAGTGTATCGGCTGAAGAACGCGCAGGCGACTGACATTGCCGTGGCCATTCGAACCTTCCTCGACCAGGATCGGCAGCGGATCACCCAAGTCCTGGGCGAGGATGCCGTTGGGACCGCGCAACGCATGCTGGACCGGGAAGTCGCGATCGTGGCCGAGACCAACAGCAATACACTGCTCCTCTCCGCCAGTCCGCGTTACTTTGGTCAACTGACGAATCTGATCGATCGCCTCGACAAGCCCCGTCCGCAGGTCTTGATCCAAGTGCTCCTGGCGGAAGTGACGCTGGATTCGACCCGCGACCTGGGCGTGGAATGGAACATTACCAAAACAGTCGAGGATGCCAAATTGGGCGCCGGGACTGCCTTTGGTCTGGCCAACCAATTGAAAAGCTTCGGCGGCTTCTCCGCTGCCGTCACGGGCAGCGATTACAACTTTCTCATTCGCGCTTTGCAGAATGATGGCCGCCTCCAGATTCTCAGCCGGCCGCAGATTCTGACCTCGGACAATAAGCCGGCCAACATCAACGTGGGGCAGCGCGTCCCTCTCATCAGCAACAGCGGTGTCACTCCCCAAGGCGGCATTGTCAATACGATCAATTATGAAAATGTGGGCGTGAACCTCCAAGTGACGCCGCGGATCGGTTCGGATGGGGCGGTTCGAATGGAAATCAGCACCACCAACAGCGCCTTGACCAGTTCGAGCGTGGAGATCCCCGCCGGAACGGAAGGTGGGACTGTCAGCATGCCGATCATCAACGAACGGCGCGCCAGCACTTCGGTCAGTGTGCAGAGCGGCCAATCCATTTTGATCGGCGGGTTGATCGAAACGATGGAAGACGATCGAGTTAAAAAAGTGCCGTATTTAGGCGATATTCCCGGCCTGGGCGTCTTGTTCCGAAGCAAGACGAGGGTGAGCAATCGGAAGGAGCTTTTGATCCTGCTGACGCCACAGGTCTTGCTGATGGACGATGAAGCCGGGCGCGTGGCGAATGTGTCGGACATGACTCGGGAGCAGTTGGAGCGCTCCTCCATCCGGCAGCAAATTCAACGCGACGAATTTCGTGACCGTCTCCTCGAACCTCTCTATCCCGAGGGTCTCAACAAATCGGGCGCGCTCCAGGGCGGCGAGACCCGGTCCAATGGCGGCTTGAAGAAAAAAGAGTCGAAATGACTCCCGCCCTTATGTCCGTCGCCATGATGCCTTTTTCACGGGTCAAGCTATTCTCCTTGAGTCTGGTTGCCTGCTTGCTGGCCGGTTGTGTTTCCGAGCCGAAGGCCAAGGCGCCCGTCTCTCATTCGGACGGGGATGGCGGCGGCCCGATCGATGAGATCAATCTGCTGGCTATTCCCGTGGCGTTGAACATGGATCAGAACCCGGGGCTGGATGGCTTCGTGATCAAGGTCTACGCCAGCAACCATAGCCGGCCAAAGCCGGTCGCAATCGAAAGGGGCAAGATCGAGATCCTGATGTTCGACGGCATCCCAGGCGTCACCAGGGACGCTGCCGCCCAACCGCGCCGCGTTTGGACTTATGCCGCGGAGGAACTCAAGCCGTTCGAGATCCACACTTCGATCGGCACCGGCTATCAGTTGGCGCCTCTTTGGGGAGCAGATGAGCCCTCTGGCAACAAGATCACGGTTGGCGTTCGATATACGCCGCCCCAAGGCCCTGCGGTCAATTCCGCTCCCAGCATTATTTCGGTTGGACTGAAATAGGCTGGAGCTGAAACCGGTCCGCGGCGCCGGCGGCTCGATAGATCGAGGCCACGGTTTCCGACAATGAGGAAGGCTCGCCGGCGAGCGTGACAGGCCGGGGCGCTATCATGCCGAGAGCCTGCGGCAGGTCGCACACCCGGAGGACGTTGAGCAATGCCGGAGCGCCCGGGTCGCGATGCGATGCGGGGACGTCTTTGAGGATGAGGCCGGCAATATCCAAATTATGGAGGGCGGCGTAGATCGCGAGGGCCGCCGCCGCGCCTTCCCCTGCCAGATATACAGGGACTTTGCGTTCGTGGCGTTCCCATACATATCGACTGCTGGCCGCGATGTCCCAAACCCGCCCGCTCGCGACGGTCTCACCCAGAAGATAATGGGCGCGCTCCACGTAATTGGGTGGATTTCGAGTCGTCCAGCGCGATGAACCAATCCCGCGCGGTTCGCAAATGTAGACGGTGTCTTGCGGACCGATCAAAGCCTCGAACCATTGGGAAAGCGGAGCTTCTGCATCGGTCCTGGTCACCCACACGATCGCGCGCGCGGGCATGTTCGCTGCCGCTTGCCTCTCGTCCAATCGAATGCGCACGCCTGGTTCGGTTTGCAGCAGGCTGCTTGTCTTCGATCGCGACTCGGCCAGCTGCCCCGCCGGAATTACCGGCGGAAAATAGTGGAAAGTGCGTTTCTGCAAGTTGGCGAGCAGATCTGTTTTCCAGAGGAGAAAGGTTTGGCCGCGTTCGGCAGGCCTGGTTGCGCGAGCGGCACAAACTCCTGGTCCATTCGCCCGTTGAGCGCGTCGGCGGGTATGTCGGCATCTTTCGGAAAGACGCGGAGCTGTTCCGGTGGGATCGGGTGAATCTCTTCGCGGGACCCGGAGACGAGGTCCGCTTCGCTATCGCTGACCGGCCGGCCGTCGCCCTTGAGGTGAGTGTTGATGAATCGGTAGGCGGCTTGACGAACGTCTTCTCGATACGCATGTCCGCCCACACTCACCACGCTGTCGACGCAATCTCCGCGGCCGAACAGGCTGTAGAGGCGCTCGAGGCGGTTGATGACCCGTTCGTTCGCATCCATCGGGAAGATGGCATCATGGTCGCTGTTGACGAAGAGAAGCGGCCGCGGCGCGATTAGAGCGGCTATGCGGGTCCAGGGCCATCGGTAGCTATTGTAGAGAAACATGCAGTCACAATGTCCGTTGATCACTCGATTGGGGACGTAAGACATCAGGTCGGCCATGCCGCTGACAGGAACGGCTGCTTTGACGCGATCATCGGCAGCGGCGATCCAGAAGGTGGCCGCGCCCCCGCCGCTGATTCCAGTCACGGCGATTCGCTCCGAGTCGACGTCCGGGCGGCTGATCAAATAATCGATCCCGCGAAGGCCATTCCAGCACTCGACCCCTGCGGGCGTATAGCCTCGCGAAAGCCACCACCAACGCCCCTCACGGTAGGTGCCGTGGTGGATGCCGGCGATTTCGCCGAGTTGAAGGGTGTCGACGACCAGACAGACGTACCCATGCCGGGCGAACCAAATCCCGTGAGATTGAAAGGCCGTCTTGTTGCCGTTCCGGCCCCGGGAGGAATGTCCGCAAACATAAAGCACCGCTGGGAACCGTTCGTCGGCCCCACGCCTGACCGGTCGATAGAGGTTGGCGGTGACGTAAAGGCCGGGTCGGCTTTGATAATGCAGCAGCTCGACCGCGTAATCCCCTCGATCGAGGGTTCCCGTGACCGCGGCGTGGAGTTCGCTCTTGGGCGGTAAAGGCGACAAACCGAGCATGTCCAGGTATTCCTCCAGGTAGCGTGGCCGAAGCTGAGTCCAGTCGGAGGCGGTTTTGATCTCGTTGAGAAATCCGGCTTCCAACGAGGCCGCTTCACGTTCCAGATAGCCCTGGATCATGGCGTCACCGGGCTGCTCGCGATCTGGTGGGCCGTAGATTTGGGCGTGGAGTGGTTGCGCTTGGACGGCGAACAAACCCAAGAGGAAAAGATCCGGTGTGCGCATGCCTCCGGGTATAACGCACTTCGCTGCGCAAACGAGAAGAATCTGACGGAGGGCGGCGCGGCTTCGGCTTGACGCTTCGGCGAGGGCCTCGTTGAATCCACGGATGAAGCCTCTCCATTCTTCGCGTCGCTCCTTCGTCAAAAGCTGCCTGGTCGCGGCCGCAGCCACCGGTTTGCCCGCTTGGTTTTTCGACCGGGACTGGGCCCGGGCCGCGACCGGGCCTCAAGTCGCCAGCCCCAACTCCCGTCCCGGGATTGCCTTGGTCGGTTGCGGCGGCATGGGGCGCGGCGACACGCAAAACGCGAGCAAGTTCGGGGACGTCATCGCTGTCTGCGACGTGGACGCGAGCCACGCCGAAGAGGCTGCCAAGCAATTTACCAAGAACGGCAAAGTCCCCGCGAAACTCAACGACTTCCGCAAGGTGATGGAACGCGAGGATGTTGATGTGATTGTGCAAGCCACACCGGATCACTGGCACACCTTGGTGAACATGGCCGCGGCCAAGGCCAAGAAGGATGTCTATGGGGAGAAGCCCCTCACGCTGACGATCGATGAGGGCAAGCGCCTGGTCCAGGCAGTCCGTCAAAACCGCGTCGTGCTGCAAACAGGCAGCCAGCAGCGCAGCGACAGCCGCTTTCGCCTCGCAGCCGAATTAGTCCGCAACGGCCGCCTCGGCAAATTGAAGCAGGCGACCGTCTTCCTGCCGGCGGGCCTGCAGGGAGGGCCATTCCCATCCTTGCCCGTTCCCGAGGGATTGAATTGGGACTTTTATCTCGGTCAGGCGCCCAGTGTCGATTATGTAAAGGAGCGTTCCCACACCACCTTCCGCTATTGGTTCGACTACTCCGGCGGGACCATGACGGATTGGGGGGCGCATCACAATGACATCGTGCGCTGGGCCATCGGGCTGGACGCGCCGTTGGCGGTCGAGGGCAAACCCCTGGCCCAACCTGTCCCAGGGGGATATACCACCTTCAGCGAATACGAGGTAACCTTCGATTGGGGCAAAGGCATCACCCACACCGTGAAGACGACCAAAGATGACAGCATCTTTGGCGGCGTGGTCAATAAGGAGGGACAACGCAATGGCATTCGCTTCGAAGGCACGGACGGTTGGCTTTGGGTCACTCGCGGCGATTTGAAAGTGAGCGACGACGCGCTGCTGGCGACGCCACTGGCAGACAACGCCACCCGGCTGGAGGTAAGCGGCGATCACATGACGAACTTCTTCGATTGCGTCCAGTCCCGCAAAGATCCCATCTTGCCATGTCGAGGTTGGCCATCATTCCGCGTCCCTCTGTCATCTCGGTGTGATTGCCCTTCGCACCGGACGCAAGCTGCAGTGGAATGCCGAAAGCGAGCGATTCGTCGGCGATGGCGCGGCCGAGGGAAATAGCCACTCCTCGCGCGGGAAATGCGCAAGCTCAGACTATACCTTTATTGGGTGAGGAAACTGATAGCTGATAATGCGTGATCCGGAATGCGGGTCGATCCAGGATCACTTCGGCGTTGCCGAACTGCTCTTCAAACGGCGGGAAAAGGGCGTCGCCGGTGACCTGTCGTTTCACTAGCGTCAGATAGAGGTCCGAGCAGAGGTGCAAGGTGCGCGTAGACTTCGGCGCCGCCGCAGATAAAGACATCGCCGCCGGGGATCTGGGCTTCGGATTTGTTCGACCGCGGCGATGACGCGGGCGCCGGTGCTGCTGCAACGTTCGGCTTAGGACGAGGGTGGTTCGCCCGGGCAATGGGCCTCCGATCGATTCGAATGTTCCTTCGCCCCATGACGACCGTGTGGCCGCTGGTGAGGCGCTTGAACCAGGCAAAGTCCTCCGGCAGATGCCAGGGAATGCGTCATGATCGCCACGACCCGATTCTCGGACATCGCGGCGATCGCCTTAAAGCTCATTCCGGTTCCGCGCTGCCCGAGCACCAACCCTTGGTGGAGGGGAACAATTGATACCAGAGACCAAGCGCATCCCGCAGATGCCTCGCATAACGAAAGTGCGCGCCCAGTCCCGTCCTCAGCTCCGCTTCATAAAGGAACTTGTCCGCGCTCGTGACATGTTCGAAGGGAAAGGTCGTCCCGAGCAGCGTCCAGTAGATGTAGCTCGGTCTGCCGTCCTGCAACCGCCGGCGTGCCGTCGCTGAAGCATTTTCGCCCCCTTTCCGGCCGCTTGCTCCAGGGCCGATTCGATTCGGTCCGCGTCCGATTTGCCCCGCGGGACTTGGTCAAGCGCGCCGTAAAAGCCCTGGGGCACTTGCGGGCAGCTTGCTGCCCGTGCGGTGGCGATCAGGTCCCGGATTCCGCGAAAGCGACCGCTGACCAACCAAACCGGACGGAGATGCGCTGCATATCGATCCAACCGGCGCGCAGATTGGGCGGGAAAGGCCAGATCGCCGGCCACCTCCTCGGGCGATACGCCCGCAGGGGTCAGCACCTCCAGATAAGGCGTGCCCGCTGGTTCATCTGCGACCGGTGTCGCCGCCAGGCGGGTTAGCTTCGCCCATTCATGCGCATTCGCTTTTTGATGCGATTCTGTGCCTCGGGCGTGCTTGAGCAGGCGTGGCGCAACCATCTCCAGCTCCTGGCGGATCAGTTGGCCGAGGCGCTGCGGTTCCGGCAGCGGATGGGAGAGGAGGTGCTGACAGAGGCTCACCCAGGCCCTCGCCGACATGATCAGCATCACGTTGGTCGCGGAGGCTACCGGCAGGAAGTAGCGCGCCCGGTCGAAGGCGTAATTCCGCCGCATGCGCGCGACCTTCTTTTGTCCCAGCTCCGAAGCATCTTGGAGGAGGGACTGGGGAATGCCAGTGACGCTGGGATGCGCCCGGGCGAGTTCTTCCCAAAGCGCGAGCGTGGTCTGGTAAGCGCGGAAGGCGTTTTCCATGGCGTGGTGCCACGGGACAATCGCTGGGGCGGGGATGCCTAATTCTTCCGGATTGACGAGGCTATCGGGCGAGATTTTGAGGTAGCGGGTGGACGACTCCTGGCCGCCGGCCGTGGGGCAGAGGCTCCAGACATAATAGGCCAGCCAGAGGGAAATGCCGTCCATGAACATCGCCGCCGGCACCATGTCCGCAATCGATTGATGCCCGTAATCCACCATCCGAAAAATCGAGTCCACCGACTTCTCCAAATGCCCCGGGTCGATCTTGGACAAAATGGATTCCAATCCCTCGTTGTTCCGCGAATAACGCGCCCCACTGGCCGCAAGCAGTTCCGGGGTCAACGCCGGCCGCCCAGCTCGGGTGGATGCCTCGCTCGGGCAGATGGCGACCTGCGTGACTTTCATCCCGGTATTAAGCGCAGCTCGACACCGAGATGCAAATGCTTACTCAAATCCGGTCCGGACTTTTCAAAGCCAGACTCGGATTCACCGCACCGACAGAGGGGGTCTCAACCGGTTTCGGCGCCGGGGCCGGGTTGGCTTGCACCCGGGTCAATCCCAGGTCGGTGGCCACTTCATCCAGAAACACGCCGATCAAGCGCCGCAGGTTCCGTTGCTGTTGGTTAAACCACCACACCAGCACCGGCAGGGTCAGAAGCACACTCCAGAGCCAGGAAGGACCGGGGCTGAAGAACCCGATCGACAACAGGTTCAGAGCGGCGACACCCCAAAAGACGGCTTTGGCCAGCAGCGTCCAGGCAGTGCGGAGGCGGCAACGAATGAGCTGTTTCCCTTTCCCGATGATTTCCGTCACCGTGATCAATTGCAGGTGGCACCAGCGGCTCCCGTAGATCTCGAGGTCATAGTTGTTCCAACCGAGGTCCACTTTGTTGGGCCAATCCTTCTGATCGAGCCGCTCCATGACCGCCTGCAAGAAGGTGATTCGTTCGACCCCGTTAACATCCCAAAACTGCAGCTCATTGAACGACTGTTGTCGCGCCTGCACACTCAGCGAGTCGAGCGACTCATACTGGCCCAAAGGCCGGCGTTGGACGCTGAGGCGCCCTTGATATCGCGCCCAACCGCGCACAATCGGCTGGAGAAAAAACAACAAAGCAATCAGCGGGCGCGACCAGACCGTCTGGGGGCGCATCGCCAGGTCTGCTTGGGCGGCGGCGGCGGCGCAAACGCCGAGCGGCACCAGGGCGGCCGTCACCGCCAGCGGCAACAGCAAGGGGAAAAGGACGCTGAGGACGAGCAAGGGCAGGACCAACAGGATGTGGTATTCCAAGGTGGTCACGAGCATCAGCCCAAAAGCAGGCGCGGCTGTGTAGAGCGTTTGGAAGAAGCCGCTGCCGAAGGTGCCGTGGTAAATCATGCGCGACCGCGTGACCACCCCGAATTTGGCTGGCGAATAGATGCGTCCTTGCCACTGGCTGCTCCCATGCCAGTTGAAATATTCTGGGTGCCGGTGGATGAGCATGGCCTCGGCTTCTCCATAGCCGTGCTGCTGGCGCAGGTAGTCCCGGACGGTCGAGCGGCGGTAATGCCAGACAAAGCCGCCTGGACTGAAACCGATTTTGTAACCCCGTTGCTGCAATCGCCAGCAAATGTCAACATCATCCCCGGCTTTGCGGAAAAGCGGGTCGAACGAGCCAATCTCCAGCAGCGCCCACTTGTAGAAGGCCATGTTGCAGCCGGGAATATGCTCAGCGACTCGGTCCGTGAGCATGACATGCGCTGGCCCGCCTGGCGACACCATCACAGCCGCGGCCACCAGCGAATCGTCTGGAGGCAACAGGTTATGGCCGCCGATGCCGATAAACTCGCTGTTCAACAAATCCCCGACCAGATAGTAGAGCCAATCTACATCCGGCCGGCAGTCTGAATCGGTAAAAGCGACAATCTCGCCTTGGGCGGCATCGATCCCAGTGTTCCGCGCCGTCGAAAGCCCTAGGTTCGCCTGGTGCGGCAAATAACGCACTTTAGGATACTGCGCAGCGATCCGCGCCGTATTGTCGGTCGAGCCATCGTCCACCAGAATGACTTCGTAATTCGGATAGTTCAGGCGCTGGAGGGATTCCAGGCAAGCGGGCAGGGTGCGCGCCCCGTTGTAACTCGCCACCACCACCGATACCATCGGAGACTGCGCCAGCGGAAAATACGGGGCGGTTCGGAACAAGCTCGCGACCGCATGAAAAGACTTCTTTGGCCGCCGCTGGCCGTCGGTCAGGCCAAACGCCCAGTCGTCAATCTGCTGTCCCCCGCGAAACCAGTCGTCCGTGAAGCTGAACACGATCGCGCCGGCCGACCCTCCGCGATAGGATAATTCAATCTTCCAGCTCAGGATCGCGGCCTGCCGATCCTCCCCTTCGCGCAGCGTGTCGACCCCAAACTCGCCTAGCATCAGCGGTTTGGCATCGGCGATCATTTGCAGACGCGCTAGATAATTCTCAAACGGCTTGGGATTGTGCAGGTAAACATTGAAACAGTGGAAATCGATGTTTTGCGGCCGGAGAAATTCGGTTGGAGGATAGTTGCCGAAGGTGCAGAGGCAGTGGGAATCGACTGATTTAACGATGGTGACCAGCTCGTCGATGAACTCGGCGACGCGAGTGGCTCCGCTCCAGCGCACGATATCCGCCGGGATCTCATTGACGACACCGAGAGCAAACGTTGCGGCATGGCCGGCGCAACGTTGTGCCGCCCACCGGACGATGTCGCGCGCTTCGGTATGAGCTTTCTCAGATTCGAGAAAACAAAGGTGCCGGCTCCAGGGGATATCGATGAGCAGCTTGAGTCCGGCGGCGGCGGCCTGGTCGAGGAACCAGACGGGCGGCACGTGATAGACCCGCAGGACATTGGCGCCCAACTCTTTAATTGTCGCAAAGTCCCGGATCGTTTGGTCCAGCGACGCAAAGTGCTCCCCCTGCGCATTGGGAGCAAATGGCCCATAAGTGACCCCTTTGACATAGTACTTTTCCGCACCGAGATGGAAAAACTTCCCATCCACCCGGACGCGGAGACGCTCTATGTCAGAACCAGACATGCTGCTTAGACGGAGTTGTGGCGCGATTTACTCAGCCGATCCGGACGAGCAACTTAGGCTTGCTTAACCTTGCCCAGGGCACGCGGTGGGACAGTTGTCGCATGACTCTCTCGATGCCTACCAGACTATCCCCTCCGAGGCAAGGCACTCATTGATCGATTCTTGCCTCGGCCATGGAGCCCTGTTTAATTGTGCGCATGCCCTGGCAGAAAGTCACCGTGGTCGGCGTCGGCTTATTGGGCGGGTCTCTTGGCCTGGCCTTGAAAGAGCGCGGCCTGGCCAAGCAAGTTTGTGGCTACGTTCGTCGCGAGAGCAGCATCGTCGAATGCGAAAAGCTCGGGGTGGTTGGCTGGGCCACCCGGGACCTTCTCCAGGCGGTTAATGACGCCGACCTGGTGGTGCTTTGCACGCCGCTGGCCCAAATGCGGGACCTGACTCAGGCCATGAGCCCAGGTTTGAAGCGCGGGGCGCTCGTTACGGATGTCGGCAGTGTCAAAGCGTCGGTTGTTCAGTTGATCGAACCGCTGGTGAGCGCGGCTGGCGCCTGTTTCGTGGGAAGCCACCCTATGGCAGGGGCTGAGAAAATGGGGGCGGCGCATGCCCGCTCCACTCTCTTTGTCGATTCCGCCTGTGTCGTCACGCCTACTTCCCAGTCCAAGCGCGAGGCGGTCCAGCAGGTCCAGGATTTATGGAACTCAGTCGGCGCCAGGGTGATGCTGCTCAGCCCGGAATTACATGACGAGTTCGTCAGCCGGTCCAGTCATTTGCCCCATGTCGTCGCCGCTGAACTCGCTAATTACGTGCTCAGCCCAGCATACGCCCGCGAACAAGCCCTCCTCTGTGCCACCGGCTTCCGCGACACGACCCGCATCGCTTCCGGTTCCCCCGAAATGTGGCGCGATATAGCCATGGCCAACCGCAAAAACCTCGCCCGCGTCCTCGGGGTCTTCATTGAGGATCTGCAGGAATTCCAACTGGCCCTCGAACGGGGCGATACCAAGGTCATCCAGGAGTTTTTCGCAACCGCCAAACACCGCCGGGACGAATGGCGGGCCCAGAACGCTTCCCATTCCCCCGAATGATTCGCCCATGTCACACTCCGGGCTACCAGACCAGATCGAACTCGTTCCTCCCGCTCAACCCGTTGCGGCAAAGATTGCCGTTCCTGGCTCGAAGAGCATTACCAACCGAGCGCTGATCCTGGCCGCCTTGGGCCGGGGATCCCTCCAGTTGCGCGGCGCGCTCTGGAGCGAGGATACGCAAGTGATGGTGGACTCGCTCCAGCGTCTTGGGTTTGATTTGGAAGTTGCCGTGGATCCTGACGAAGCGGCCAACCGTCTCATCCGCGTCACAGGGCAGGGGGGAGTCATACCAAAGGCAGGCAGCGAGGCCAACCCGTTGGAGCTCTTCGTGGGCAACGCCGGCACTGCGGCGCGATTTCTGGCGGCGCTGGCATGCTTGGGCAACGGTGTCTACCGCTTATCCGGCGTTTCCCGCATGCACGAGCGGCCGCAAGGGGCTCTCTTCGATGCTTTGCGCCAGTTGGGCTACCGCATCGAAACGCCGAACAACAAGCTCCCCGCGGTCATCTATGGCGACGGGCCGCACCGCCGCTCCTGCAGTGTCAGCATCGCCGAAAGCTCCCAATTCGCCTCGGCCCTCCTTCTCTCCGCCCGTCTGGGACAGTGGGAGGTGCAGGTGACCGGCCAAAATGCTGACGAATCTCCCTATGTCGAAATGACCCGCCAGCTCTTGACTGCTTGCCCTCAGCAGGGCGGCGCTTTTGCGATTGAGCCGGACGCTTCCAGCGGCAGCTACTTTGTCGCAGCTGACTTCTTGCTTCGATCGATGCCGCCGCTGCCAGCGGGATTGGTGGCTGACGCCGATGGCGGGAAGAAGGGCGGCTTTCAATCCTCGCCGGTTGTGACCGTGCGCGATTGGCCCACCTCCGCCTGGCAGATCGATGCCGCTTTCCCCAAGTATCTTCCGTTGCCGGCGGAACTATCTCGCGATCGGCACTTGGGCGACAGCATCATGACGGCCATCGTCCTGGCGCCCTTAGCTGATCACCCTGTGAGGTTTACCGATTTGGGCCGCTTGCGCATTCAGGAGTGCGAGCGAGTCCTGGCTTTGCGCACTGAGTTGAGCAAGTGCGGCGGCCAATTGAGCGAAGACGGCAACACCCTGACGGTCTATCCTTCCCCATTGCATGGCGCGGAAATCGATACCTACGAGGACCATCGAATGGCGATGTGCTTCGCCATTCTGGGGTTGAAAGTTCCCGGGATTAAAATCAACAATCCCGGTTGCGTGAAGAAGACATTTCCGAACTTTTTTCAAAAGCTGGCCGGCGCGGCGCCGCGTGGATTGGACATCCGGATCATGGATCCGCAAAGCCACCGGCTGCTCCAGGGGGACGACCTCTTTGCCGCCTGACCCGTGAGCGCTCCCATCGTTATTGCGATTGACGGCACCAGCGCCAGCGGCAAAAGCACCAATGCCCGGCGTGTCGCCAAGGAACTCGGTTACACCTACGTCGATACCGGCGCCATGTATCGCACGTTGGCTTGGTTCTGTCTCCAAAAGCGCGCCGACGTCCACGACCGGAAACAGGTCGCTGACCTCTGTCGGAAATGGAAAACCTCCCTTGAAAACGTCGACCAGCAGGTCCGGCTCGTGGTGGAAGGCTACTACCCGGCTGCCGAGATTCGGACCGCGGAGATCAGCGCGGCCGTGCCCCACGTAGCGGCTGTTCCCAAAGTCCGTGAGTGGATGAAGAAAAAGCAGCGCGAATGCATCCAGTTCGGCAACCTGGTCATGGAGGGCCGCGACATCGGCTCCAATGTCTTCCCCGAAACCGAATTCAAATTCTACCTGGACGCCTCCCTGGATGAACGCTCCAAGCGTCGGGCGGCCGAGGGGGTCCAGGAGAATCTCGCCGCCCGCGACCAGCGCGATAGCCAGCGCAAAGCCGCCCCTTTGATCATCGCTCTGGGCGCCATTGTCATCAATAACTCGGGCCTGACGGCCGACGAAACCAGCCGCCTGATCCTCGACGAAGTCCGGCGCCGCTTGGCCGCCGGCCAATCGCGGTGACCACCACGTCCCCACGCCCGGCCCCGATGGGCTTCGTTTACCTCCTCGGCTGGCTGTGCTTCCGCTTTCTCTTCGCCACCTACTTTCGCTGGCGCTACTTCAATCCGGAGCGAGTCCCTTTGACCGGCCCGGTCATTCTCGCTTCCAACCATGCGAGCTTCATTGATCCGCCCTTGGTCGGGGCTGCTCTGCATCGCGGCTTGAGCTATCTGGCCCGCGATACCCTCTTCCGGTTTCCAGGCGTCGGTTGGCTCCTCCGGGCCTGGGATGCCGTTCCGGTGGATCGCGAAGGCGGCGGCGCCGCCGGCCTGCGCAAGATCCTCGATGCCCTGCAATCCGGCCGCGCGACCATCGTCTTCCCCGAAGGCACCCGCACTCGCAATGGGTCCCTCCAGAAAGCGCGCACCGGCATTGGACTGCTCGTGCTCAAATCCGATGCCCCAGTCGTTCCGGTGCGCGTTTTTGGCACTTACGCTGCCTACGGCCGGCACCAGCGCCTGCCTCGCCCAGCGGCGGTCGCCGTTAAATATGGCCAGCCGATGATGTTTGAGGGACTCCGGACTGAGGCCCGGTCCTGCCCGAAAGCCCGTCTCAAAGAAATCTACCAGGAAGTCACCGATCAGATCATGGCGGCCATCGCCTCGCTCGAACCTTACGAGGAAAAAGATCGGTTTCCCTGAGCGCTTCCTTCCTGGCATCGCCGATCAGTCCCGATGCAAACCTAATGGGGATCGGGTGGCATCGGCTCCTGATCGGGTCTGGATCGGGTTTGCTTCGAATGAGGCCCGGGCGAACCTCCACGTGACCGTATGAGATTTCTCGGGCGTATCGAGGCCATTCATTTGTGGTCTTCGGCCATGCAAAATCGGCCCTGTCTACAATTGTAGACACCGCCAAGCCCGAAAATAGAGTAAATCCTCCTGAAATTGACCCGTTTCGAGACAGCCGCATCCAAAAAATGGACGTGACGTCCGTGCGAAAAGGCCCCCGCGTGGACTTTAGCTAGTGTGATGTCCCTTATGGATGAGTCAAGTGCTCCGCCTTCCGGATACCTTTCGACTTTGCAACCAGGCTCAGGTAGCGTATCAGTCACGCTTCCGCATTAGCGGATCGCTGGTATGAAACCTGAAGTGGAACTCTACGACACGACCCTGCGCGATGGCAGTCAGGGTGAAGGGATCAATTTCTCGGTGGCGGACAAGTTGCGCATTGCCGAGAAGCTCGACCTTTTTGGGGTTCATTACATTGAAGGCGGGTGGCCCGGTTCGAATCCGAAGGATATTGAGTTCTTTGCTCAGGCCAAGCGGCGGGCCTTCAAGCACGCGCGTTTGGCGGCATTCGGTTCGACTCGGCGGAAGAACATGCCGGTGGAGAAGGACGACCAGGTGCGGCTGTTGCTGGAAGCGGAGACGCCCGTCGTCACCATCTATGGCAAGAGCTGGATGCTGCACGTGAAAGAAGTGCTGACCACGACGCCGCCGGAGAATCTGGCCATGATCAGCGACACCGTTCGCTTCCTCAAGAGCCATGGCCGCAGCGTGGTTTACGACGCCGAACATGCCTTTGACGGTTTCAAGGACGATCCCGAATACGCCTTGGCCACCTGGCAAGCAGCCCAGGATGCCGGAGCTGATCTGGTCGTATTGTGCGATACCAATGGCGGATGCTTGCCCGGCGAGATCCGTCGGATTGTCGAAACGGCCCGGGCGCGGCTTCAAGCCCGCCTTGGCATTCATACCCACGACGACATTGGACTGGGCGTGGCGAACGCGTTGATGGCCATTGAGGTCGGCGCGAGCCATGTGCAAGGCACGGTCAACGGCTACGGCGAGCGGACGGGGAACTGCAATCTGACCAGCGTCATTCCGAACCTGGCGCTGAAAATGAAGAAGAGATGCCTGCCGGAGCATGCGCTCGTGAAATTGAAGGAGCTATCGCAATTTGTGGATGAGATAGCCAACCGACGGCACGATCCGCGCCAGCCGTGGGTAGGATCAGCCGCGTTCGCCCACAAAGGCGGCACCCACGTCAATGCCGTCCAGAAGGTCATTCACAGCTACGAACACATCAACCCCGAGCTGGTCGGCAATACCCGCCGCGTCCTGGTGAGCGACCTGGCCGGGAGAAGCAACATTCTGATGAAGGCTCAGGAACTCGGGTTCAAAATCGACAGCGATACGCCCGAACTGAAGAGCATTCTCGCCCGCGTCAAGGAATTGGAACACGAAGGGTGCGAGTTCGAGGCGGCGGAAGCGTCGCTGGCGTTATTGATCCGGAAGACGTTGAAGCATGAGGAGGCGCCGTTCAAGGTGGACGCTTACCACGTTTCCATGCGCCGCGATGGAGCTGCTTCCGTCTGCGAGGCCACGATCAAGGTGCGGGTGGGTGAAAAGCGAGGCCATACGGTGGCAGAAGGGGATGGGCCAGTGAACGCGCTTGATTCGGCGTTGCGGGCGGCCTTGATCAAATTCTACCCTGAGCTGGAACAGGTGCAATTGACCGATTACAAGGTGCGGATCATCGATTCAATGACCGGCACCGCTTCGAAGACGCGGGTTTTGATCGAAAGCAGTGATGGCAAAGGCGAATGGGGCACGGTCGGTGTCAGCGAGAACATCATCGAAGCGAGCCTCAAGGCGCTGGTCGACAGCATGGAGTATGCGCTCGTTCGGCCGTGATCCGGCGCGCCGCCACTGCCTCCGCAACAAGAGTCGGCTCCGATTTCCCCCATGAGCGAGATCCCGAAAGCATACGAACCGCAAGCGGTCGAGTCCAAGTGGTATGAAGCGTGGCTCGAGAAGAAGTTTTTTGAAGCGGATCCCGGACGGGTAACGTCCCGGCGGCCGGCTTACTCGATTGTCATCCCGCCGCCGAATGTGACTGGGATGCTGCACATGGGGCACGTGCTGAACAACACCATTCAGGATGTCCTCTCGCGCAAAGCGCGCATGGACGGCAAAGAGGTCCTCTGGCTCCCTGGCACCGACCACGCCGGCATCGCTACCCAGGTCATGGTCGAAAAAGACCTCGCCCGACAGAAACTGACCAAACACGACCTCGGCCGCGATCAATTTCTCGAGCGCGTCTGGCAATGGAAAGAAAAGCATGGCGGCATCATTATTCAGCAGCTCAAAAAGCTCGGCTGCTCGTGCGACTGGTCACGGGAGCGCTTTACGATGGATCCGGAGTATTCCCGGTGTGTCCAAAAGGTCTTCGTCGAGCTCTATCACAAAGGGCTGATTTATCGCGGCAAACGCATGGTCAATTGGTGTCCAGCGACCTTGACCGCCTTATCGGACGAAGAGGTCGATATGCTGCCGCAAAAGGGCTCTCTCTATTACTTCAAGGTCGAAGTGGTTGAGGATCCCGGCACCTTCCTGACCATCGCCACCACCCGGCCGGAAACCATCCCGGGAGACACAGCGGTTGCCGTCAATCCGACCGACCCCCGCTATGCGCATCTGATCGGCAAATATGTCGTGCGCCCGCTTCCCCCGGAGCGACCTCACGCGGACAAGCTGATCCCAATCATCGCGGATGAGCACATCGACCCGAAGTTCGGCACGGGCGTCTTGAAAGTGACGCCGGCACATGACAAGGCGGACTTCGACATTGGCCAGCGCCACGGCCTGGCGGCGGTCGACATCATGAATCCGGACGGAACGATGAATGAGCTGGCCGGACAGGAATTGCGCGGCCTGGATCGTTTTCGGGCGCGCAAAGTGGCGGTGCAACAGCTCGAACAAGCCGGAGCTCTGATCAAGGAGGAACCATACGAGAACAACGTCGGTTTCAGCCAGCGCGCCAACGTGCCCATCGAACCGCGCCTGAGCGAACAGTGGTTCTTGAAGTATCCCAGCGTGGAGGAAGCGCATCGCTGCGTCCAACAAGTGGAATCGGCGGCGGAAAGCCAACGGCCGGGCGACGACGGCGTCGTCAACGGCGTGGCTCATTCC
Organism: Verrucomicrobiota bacterium; assembly: GCA_046346765.1. Taxonomy (GTDB): domain Bacteria; phylum Verrucomicrobiota; class Verrucomicrobiia; order Limisphaerales; family SIBE01; genus JAXMHN01. The sequence goes on from JAXMHN010000006.1 coordinate 54,927, forward strand.
TCTGAGTTTGGATGCGCCGCGGCGGAGAAGGGGCGGATGCGGTTTCATCCGCACCGTTGGGCGAAGGTCTATGACCATTGGATGGCGCACATCCAGGACTGGTGCATCAGCCGGCAGCTTTGGTGGGGACATCGCATCCCGGTCTGGTATCGCAAAGCCGCCGAGGGAAGCGCCGCCGTCGAGACCTATTGCGGAATGAACCCGCCGCCCGATGCCGGGAAATGGACGCAGGATCCCGACGTGCTGGACACTTGGTTCAGCTCGTGGCTCTGGCCGTTTGCGACGATGGGCTGGCCTGAACAGACCCCGACGCTGAAAGCGTTCTACCCAACGACCGACCTTGTCACCGGCGGATATCATCTTCTTCTGGGTGGCGCGCATGATCATGGCCGGCTTCGAGTTCATGGGCGAGTTGCCCTTCAAGAATGTCTATTTCACCGGCATCATTCGCGACAAGCTCGGGCGTAAGATGGCCAAAACGCTCGGCAATTCGCCGGACCCGTTGGAGCTGATTGCCACCTACAGCGCGGATGCATTGCGCTTTGGGACCATGCGGAGCGCACCCGCTTGGGCAGGACATCCTGTTTGACGAGAAAGACGTGGAACTGGGACGCAACTTCTGCAACAAACTCTGGAACGCGTGCCGCTTCCGTCAGATGCAAGGCGGGGAATCCGAGGGCGAAATCGATCCGCGCCTCCTGACCAGCGACGACAAATGGATCCTCATCCGGTTGGATGCGGCCATTCGCGAAATCACCGGCGCGCTGGAGGGATATCGGTTCAACGAAGCCACGCAAGCTTTGTATCGCTTCTTCTGGAGTGAGTTTTGCGATTGGTACCTGGAGGCCAGCAAAGCCGTCTCCGCGAGTGCTGATCTTCGCCAAAAGGCGAACACGTTGGCCGTGACCGACTTCGTCCTGTCCAACACCCTGCGCCTCTTTCACCCGTTCATTCCTTTCATCACCGAAGAGCTCTGGCACGGGCTGGGCTTTAACCAGGACCTGCCCGAAGGACAAGGCGGAGATTCGATCATGTTCGCGCATTGGCCGAAGCCCTTTGACCGCGCGTTCCGGGAGCATTATGGCCTGGATGAAAGCGACGAGCGGTTTGTGACGGCGAAGTACGACGTTGTCACCCAGGCGCGCAACCTCCGCCGCGAGGCCAACATCGCCTCCAACAAAAAGATCACGTTTGTCTTTGCGCCGGCTAATCCTTCCTTCCCGGCGTACGAACTGGAGGTGTTGAAAGTCCTGCTCAACGCGGAGGCGATTGAAGTCGCGCCAGGATATCAGCCGAAGAAGGGGACCCCGACGGTGCATTCGATCCTGGGCGAACTTTACCTGCCGCTGGAAGGCCTGGTGGATCCGGCCGCGGAAAAAGCGCGCCTGACGAAGGAACTGGCCAGAATCGTGGCCGAGATTGATAAGGTGCAGCAGAAGTTGGCCAATCCCAGCTTCGTCGAGAAGGTTCCGCCCACCGTCCTGGCCGAGCATCAGAAACGCCTGGCCGACTGGCAAGCCAAGGAACAACAGGTGCGAAGTTCGCTGGGAGCCCTGAGCGAGTAGGCAGAGCGATGTGCTCTACCCGCGCCGGCGGGTCGGAAGCAAGGCGCCCGCCGGCCCCCCATTCCCGCCGTCACAAGCGCGGCCGGCTGAAGTAATAAAGAAGCGCGCAAAGAATGACCGAGACAATCACTCCGACAATGAGCGCGGAGCGAAAGTACTGCTGGCGTCGGCGCCGGTTCGAGCGACCCATTCCCGGCAGCAGATAGTAGCGATGCTCGTCGCGATTTCGTTTCTTCCAAAACACAGTTGCTTCGGCTTGGGTGATTAACATCTGTTGGCCGCACTGGGGCAGGCAAACCGGTGTGGGCCAAACCGGCGCGACTATAGACCGGCCCACTCCCGAAGCACAAGCGCCAGGTGTTTGACGGAACTTACTTCCGTGGCAGGTTAGGGCAATTCGGGGCCAATTCCCGGCTTCTAAACCCCAGAGGAGTTGGCCGAAAGCGTTATGAAGAAGATCGCATCACCCTACTCCTCCCATCCACCTCATCCGCATTTCGTCGCGGATGAAGCCGCCGAGTTCATTGCCCCGGCCGGAGTGATGCCCAAGACCGGCGACGAGCCGTTGCTCGACGCCTACTCTCAGGCAGTCGTCCGCGCAGCCGAGGAGGTCAGCCCGTCCGTGGTCAATATCGAAGTCCGCAAATCGACCGGCCGCGAAGGCGCCGGAAGCGGCTCCGGTTTTATCATCAGCCCGGACGGACTGGTCTTGACCAACAGCCACGTCGTGCATGGCGCTTCCAAGATCGAAGTAACTCTGGGCGACGGCCGGACTCCCGATGCCCATCTGATCGGCGAAGATCCGGAAACAGATCTCGCTGTCCTGCGAGTTTATGCCCCGAACTTGAAGGCGGTCCGCCTGGGCACGTCGGCCAACGTGCGGGTGGGACAGCTCGCGATTGCCATCGGCAACCCTTACGGTTTCCAATGCACCGTGACGGCGGGCGTGGTGAGCGCCCTGGGGCGTTCCTTCCGGGCCAACTCGGGCCGCTTGATCGACGATGTCATCCAGACCGATGCGGCGTTGAATCCAGGCAATTCGGGCGGCCCGCTGGTGAATTCGCGAGGCGAAGTCTTCGGGGTGAACACGGCGGTCATCCTGCCGGCGCAAGGCATTTGTTTTGCCATCGCTATCGACACCGTCAAATACGTGGCTGGTTGGCTGATCAAAGACGGCAAAATACGGCGCAGTTACATCGGCATCGGCGGCCAGACAGTCCCTTTGCATCGGCGGATCATCCGCTACCATCATTTGCCCGTGGAAAGCGGCTTATTGGTCCTGTCAATCGAACCCGGCAGTCCGGCCAGCCAGGCTGGCTTCCAGGAGGGCGACGTCGTGGTCGCATTTGATGCAAAGCCGGTTGCCGGCATTGACGGCCTGCACAAGCTGTTGAACGAGGAGACCATCGGCAAGACATGTGCCGTCACGCTGATCCGCCGGACCGAGAAACTTTCCGTGCCTGTCACCCCGCTGGAATCCCGGCCGCGCCCGGGCGGTGATTAGATCCGCAGGAAGATCTGGCGACGATACATCCACCCACAGATGAGCCACAATACCAGGAGAATAGCCGCCTGTTGCACCATGGAGGCATATGCTGCGCCGGCCACTTCAAAGACACGCTGGCCAGCATGGGTCTTGATGCTCTGAGCGATGAAACTGTCGATAAGATGAGCCATACAATACATCGCGATTGAATTCATCCCCACCACCAGGAGCGGGAAAGCCCAGCGCCGCTGCCCTTTCACATCGATCACCGCGTAGAATGTCGCCAGCAGCAAACAAGTCCAGCCGGTGCTGACGATCGCCCAAGCCGGGGTCCAAATCCGCTTGACCGACGGGCAAATGCCCGTCAGGTCGAGGATCGTTCCCAGCCCTAGGCAGCCCACGCCAACCAACGCCAGCCAGGCGAACTTTTGCGCGGGCGGCCGGGCCTCGCGCAACCAGTTGCCCGCAAGCAGGCCGAAAATCATCGTGGCGAGTGAAGGGACAAAGCTCAGCGTCAAGTAGCCGCCGCCGTTAAAGACAAAAGGCTTTTCGCGCGGAAACAAGTTGAGAAACCACTGATCGAAGGCCGCGGCCAGATTCGTGTTCTTGTCCCAGTGAGCGGCGAAACCCTGCAAGTGCGGCCAGGTGGAGGGAACGCCCACTGAGGCATAGTCGAATCCGGCCGGCGGCAATGGATACAGAGCAAACGCGGCCCAATACCCCGTCAGGATAACGAGCGCCGCGGCCAGTTGTATCCGCCAGTTCTGCGTCCATCCCAGTAAGAACAGAAAGGTGTAGCCGAGGCCGATTTGCGTGAGCACATCTTCGAAGGTGAAGTAGGTCTGCGGCCGGTGCGTGGACCTCAGAAAGATGCCCAGCGCGATCAGCAGCAGCGAACGCCAGACGGCATGCCATAGCATCAGGCCGAATTCCTGGCCTTTGGCCTTGCGACTGGCAATCGAAAACGGCAAGGCGACGCCGACCATGAACATGAAGGAAGGCTGGATCAAATCCCAAAGCGAGCAACCCCGCCACGCGACATGTTCGGTTTGGTAAGCGAGGAATTGCCAAACTCCGCTATCCGGGAACTGGCGGGCCACGCGCCCGATATTGAGTCCTTCCGAAGCCATCAGCAGCATGACGAACCCGCGATAGGCGTCGAGCGACATCAGCCGCGCGGGCGCGCTCGCTTGGGATCGGCTCTCGCTCGGTCCGGCAGAAACAGATGGAATCACGACTGGTCCTGGGCTCATGGCTGAGATCATGGCACCCCGCGGGCTCCGGATAAACCTAATTGCGCGAGGCGTCGAAGGCGCGGAACCACATGAGAGGGTCGAGAATCATCACGCGCCCCAAGGCGCTGAAACAATGCCCGCCGGCGGTCCCGGGCACGTCCCTGGTGCGGTTGGCGGCGGGATCAAGATCGGGTGGGGTTACACCTGGCCGAGCTGGCGTTTCTGATGATGTCGGACGGATCAATCGCTATTCAACAAGTCAATCATCTGACGCAAGCGGCCGTAGCTCTTCCGATCAAAGCCGAACGCGATCCGCGGCAAGTCCAGGTATTCCTTGTCGTCCCGATCGTCGGCGGCCGGTTGCAGGACCTGGATTTTTTCGCCGGTGATGATGTCGCCGAAATCCTGATTTAAGCGCGCGAGCGCCGAAGGGGAGGGGACCGATTTCAGCCGGATCACCAGCAGGTCCTTGACAAAGCGCATGGAGTGGAAGTTGCGATAAAAGCGAGTGATCCAACCGACCGCTTGGTCGATGTTGTCCGTGATCTGATAAAGGTAGAGATCTTCCGGGGAGATCAGCTCGTTTCGCAAGAGGTGGTCCCGGACGTTCTCATCCCAAGTGCGCCAGTAGGTGCCGCCAGGCCGGTCGATCAGGACCAGGGGCATGATTTGACTCTTGCCTGTTTGCATCAAGGTCAACGCCTCGTAACCCTCGTCCAGCGTTCCAAAGCCGCCCGGGAACAAAGCAATGGCATCGGAGTGCCGGATGAAAATGAGTTTGCGCGTGAAGAAGTACTTGAACGTGATCAACTTCTTGTCGCGAAGCATGATCGCGTTGGCGCTCTGTTCCCAAGGCAAGCGGATATTGACGCCAAAGCTCTTTTCCGGCCCGGCGCCTTCATGGCCGGCGCACATGATGCCCGGACCAGCCCCGGTGATAACCATGAAGTTCTCCGCCGCCATCTTGCGGGCAAAATCCACGGCCTGACGGTATTCGATCTTGTTCGGTAAGGTGCGGGCCGAGCCGAAGATGGTCACTTTGCGATACTGCGCAAAGGGGGCGAAGAGCTTGAACGAGTAGCGCAACTCGCGGACGGCAGTTTGGAGAACGCGGACGTCGCCACGGTGTTGCACATCCTTCAAAAGCTTGAGCGCATTCTCGATGATGTCCTCGACCAGATCGGGGTTATGGCCGCCGCCTTTGTAAGCGATCAAATCCTGAATGCGCCGCTTGAGGTCCAGGTCAGACGGAGGTCGTTCCATCATGCGCGGGAACGTACTGCCCGCCGGAACTGAATGCAAACCCGCGCGAGAGGAGGCTGACGGAGTGCACATTGCTGGCTCGGATCAGTGCAAATTATGCACAGGAGCGGGTTGGTTCGACCTTGGCTTCCGACCGTCGTTCGCCTATCCCTTTCAGGCAGAGCGTTCCGCTCGATTCCCAGCGACCGCGGCATGGCGAGTGCCTACAGGCGTGGCATGAAGCAAATCCTGGAAAACCTGCTCCATCTGGAGAAGCTGGATGTTTGTCATGAGAGTGGTGCCAATGGCACTCCCGGGGTGGAGGAACTGCGCAAGAAGATCCCGCCGCAAGTTCTGCAACATGCCGATCGGCTCCACGAACGAGGCAAGAGGCGGGTCGCTTTCGTCCGCAATGGCGTTTGCGCCCAGTGCCATATGAAGGTTGCGGTTGGACTGCTCGCCTCCCTCCGCCGACAGGACAACTTGTACCGATGCGAGAACTGCGGCTGTTATCTTTACCTAATGGAAGAACCCGCGCCGATGGAGATGCCCCCAAGAAGCGTCAAACCTGGCCGGCGCGGGCGCCCGCCCAAAGTCCGTCCCGCGCATGCAGCTTAAAGGATCATCGTTGGTCGAGTTGGCGGGTTGCCTGGCCGATTTTACCCGTCCCGAACTGATTGTGCCCCAGGTTCGGGAGCGAGATACGGCTGGAGTGGTGAAGGAATTGAGTCAAGTCTTGCACCAGCAAGGCTGCGTGCCGGACGTGCTGACGTTCTATCACGCGGCCATGAACCACGAATTTCTCGTCAACTCCGCCACGGCATCGGGACTCGCCTTGCCGCACGCTCGCTTGAACAGCGTTGTGCGATCGAGCTTTGCTTTTGGCAAGAGTGCCGAGCCCTTTCTCTGGAGCGGGCGGGGTTCGGCGCCAGTGGAGTTTATTTTTCTGCTAGCGGTTCCGGCGACCGATGCGGCTGGGTTTCTGCAACTGCTATCGGCGCTGGCCAAGGTAGGCCAAGAGCCAGCTTTATTGGCCGGTTTGCGGTCTCAACCCTCTGCTGAGGACATCTTCGAATTCTTCAAGCAGGTGAAAGTGCGCCACGGATGAAACAGGTTTGGTCCAGCCGATCATCGGCGGGTACCTGGTTCTGCCGCTGGCCGCGTGCGGCCAAGGGACTCTGAGAGTTCACCATGAATCTCTTCTGTCTCTCCCTGGTGAAAGCGGCCCTGCTTTGCTATGCGATGGGGGCTGCGGCAGGCGTTGTTTTGTGGCGGCAGGCCAGGGCCACTTCCGCAATCGTTTTTGGCGCGGCAACCCTTGCCTCGTTTCTTGCTTTTGTCGGGGCGCTGGTCGCCTTGGCCGGCAATTCAGTGGCAGAGGCCGCTTCGATCGATCTTTGCCCTTCCCTGATTCCCTACCTGCAGTTCAGCATTCGGCTGGATGCGCTGGGGGCGTTTTTCGTGCTGATCCTGTCTCTGCTGGGCGTGGCGCTCTCGGCTTATTCACTCGGTTATGCGCGGACGTTTAATGGCCGGAAATCCATCGGCCTTTTAGGGAGCCTCTTCAACCTTTTGCTGGCCACGACGATGCTGGTATTCCTGGCGAGCAACGCCTTCTTCTTCCTGATGGTTTGGGAGATGATGGCTTTGGCGGCTTACGCCCTGGTCAGCTTCGAACATGAACGAGAGGAAGCCCGACAGGCGGGCGTCCTCTACTTCGTCATGTCGCACCTGGGAACCGGTTGCCTCATCTTCGGGTTCCTGCTGCTGTTCCAGGCCTCCGGGGGATACGCCTTCGAAGGCTTTCAAGCTCTCGGCGAGCGGATCTCGTCGGGAAAGCGCGATCTACTTTTCCTGCTCTTCCTGGGCGGGTTTGGGATAAAGGCGGGGATTGTGCCGTTGCACATCTGGCTGCCGGCGGCCCATCCGGTGGCGCCGAGCAATGTGTCGGCGTTGATGTCGGGAGTGCTGATCAAGACAGGCATCTACGGTCTGGCGCGTGTGTTTTTCTCGTTCCTGGGGGCGCCACCGAATTGGTGGGGAGTGACCCTGTTGACCATCGGGACGGCATCGGCCGTTCTCGGGGTGCTCTACGCTTTGATGGAACACGATTTGAAGCGCCTGCTGGCTTATCACAGCATCGAGAACATCGGCATCATCTTGATGGGATTAGGGGCCGCGCTGATGTTCATCCATTCGGGGCACGGGGCGCTCGCCGCCATGGCCTTAATCGCGGGTCTGTATCATACCATCAATCATGCCGCCTTTAAGGCTTTGCTCTTCCTGGGCGCGGGCGCGGTGGTCCATTCGACTCACACCCGCAACATGGAAGCAATGGGCGGCCTGGCCAAGCGGATGCGCTGGACCGCCCTTTTCTTTCTCATCGGCGCCGTCGCGATTTCAGCGCTGCCCCCGCTCAACGGCTTTGTCAGCGAATGGCTCACTTATCAATCGCTGTTGCAAGGCTTCAGCACCACTCCAAGCCTGATCCGGCTGATGTTCCCGCTGAGCGGGGCGATGCTGGCATTGACCGGCGCGCTGGCGGCAGCTTGTTTCGTCAAAGCTTTCGGGATCACGTTTCTGGCCCAGCCACGAAGCGAGGCGGCCAGAAGCGCTCACGAAGTTTCCTTCGCCATGCTGGCCGGCCAGGCGATCCTGACCGCAGCGTGCGTGCTGCTGGGACTGTTCCCGAGCTTGTTTCTGCAACTTCTCGATCCCGTCACCCAACAGTTGACCGGACAGCGGCTGAGCGCTCAGCTCAGTTCGGGGAGCGGGTTGGTGCTTGCGGGCCTGACGCCGCAAGCGGGGACAGTTTCGCCGCTAGGTCTTCTGATCGGGATGATCAGCTTGCTGCCGATCCCGCTCTTGCTTTGGAAGCTGTCCGGTCGGCGGGCCAGCACTCGGGTGGCCGCTACCTGGGATTGCGGGCTGCGTGGCTTGACGCCTCAGATGGAGTATACCGCCACGGGATTTTCGAAGCCGATCCGAATGATCTTCAAGGCCCTGTTCCGGCCCCGCCGGGAAGTGCAACGGGAATACGACTTCTCGCCGTACTTCGCCAGAACCCTCCGGTTCGAAAGCCAGGTTGAAGAGATCTTTCAGACGCGCGTCTATCGGCCGATGCATCGGTTGGTCCTGCGAACGTCCCGGCGATTGCGCGGGTTGCAGGCTGGCAGCATCCACGCTTACCTGGTTTACATTTTCGCCACCTTGCTGGCCTTGCTCCTGTTTGCCTTGTGAAGCTGGACCTTCCCGCCATCCTCATGCAAGCGGCCCTGGTGCTGCTGCTCGCCCCGTTGGTGAGCGGCTGGATCCGCAATTGGAAAGCCAAGCTCCAGAATCGCCGCGGCCCGCGTGTTTGGCAGCCATATCTGGATATCGTCAAGTTTCTGCGCAAGGACATGGTTGTCTCAGAACATGCTTCCTGGGTGTTCGGCTTGGCGCCTTACGTGGTCTTTCTGACCGCACTTCTGGTCGGGTTGATGATTCCGACGGTGACGGTGCAAGCGCCGCTAAGTCTGATCGGCGGTGTTTTGGCCGTGGTCGGTTTGCTCGCCCTGGGGCGTTTTTTTCTTGCCTTGGGAGGGCTGGATCCAGGCAGCGCCTTTGGGGGCATGGGCAGCAGCCGGGAGATGAGCATATCGGCCCTGGCTGAGCCGGCCTTGATGCTGGCCATCTTCACGGTCGCGATTGCCGCCGGATCGACCGACCTCAGCCGGATTGTGCAGACGACGCGCGAACCAGCCTGGAAGCTGCTTAATCCCACCTATGTCATGGCTTTCGCCGCTTTCTTCGTGGTTTTGCTGGCGGAGACAGGGCGCATCCCAGTGGATAACCCGGCCACCCACCTTGAACTGACGATGATTCACGAGGCGATGCTCCTGGAGTACTCCGGCCGCTATCTGGCGTTGATGGAGTGGGGCGCGGCCATCAAGCAACTGGTGCTGCTGACCCTGCTCGTCAATGTCTTCTTCCCCGTCGGCCTGGCGACGAATAGCTCGCCCGCCGCCCTGTCGGCCGGGTTGGGCATCTACGTGGGCAAGTTGCTGGCTATCTCGGTGGCGGTTGTCGTGGTTGAAACGACCAACGCCAAGCTGCGGCTTTTTCGCGTCCCGGACTTGCTCAGCACAGCCTTTGTTCTGGCGACGCTGGCGCTCCTTTCGACCTTTCTCTTTGAATGAGCGCGAACCTCCCCGCCGCGTCCGAGCTTGGCGCCCAATGGATCACTTTGATGGCGGCGCTGATGCTGGTGGTGCAATTTCTCATGATCGGGCAGCGGATGTTGCTCACGAACATTCGCTTGTTCGCGGTGCAATCTGTCCTCCTGGCTGGCATCGCGGGAGTGGTGGCCTTCTTTCATCAGGCGACTCATGTCTATCTGGTGGCCGTGCTGACGGTCATTGGCAAAGTGATCATCCTCCCTTGGATCCTCGCTCGGCAAGTGCGGCGGATCCAAATCATTCAGGAAATCGAGCCGCTGCTCAATCCGCCCACCTCCATGCTGCTTTGCGGCGGCCTGACTTTGCTGGGCTACGTGGTGGCGCGTCCCTTCACGTCGCTCGCGCGGCTGGGCAACAACACCCTCGCGGTGGCCATCACGCTTGTCTTAACCGGCTTTTTTCTGATGATCAATCGGCGCAAAGCCATCACGCAAGTGCTGGCGCTGTTGACCGTGGAGAACGGGGTCATGCTGGCGGCGGTGGCGCTGACGACTTACGGCATGCCGCTCGTCGTCGAGTTGGGCATCTTCTTCGATGTCATGGTGGCGGTCATGGTCTTGGCAATCCTCGTCTATCGCATCCGCGAAAGCTTTGCCTCGATGGACACGAGCAAGCTCAGTCAGTTGAGGGGGTGACATGACGCCGCGCGCGCTTTTCCCGCGAGTGACCATGGCCGCCGGCCCGGCTCGGCCCCTCTCCGGAAGAACCAAGCGAAGCAAGCTATGATGCTCTGGCTACTCCTGGCTTTGCCGATCACGGCCGGTTTGCTCTGCTGCCTAACACCGTCCCGTTCCTGGTGGGAATGGTGTAACCTGGGCGCCTTTGCGGCGCTCGTCCCGCTCGCCCTCGGCCTTGGCCGCGATGTGCTTGGCCACGGCTCGGTTTCGGCGCTCCACGGCTTTCTGCGCGCGGACGCTTTGAGCGCTTTGGTTGTTGGCTTGATTGTGTTCGTCGCGCTGGTTTGCAGCATTTACGCGGTCGGGTATTTCCGCCAGGACGCCCGGGCTCACCGTATCAACGCGGCGCAGTTGCGGCGTTATTATGTGCTGACGCCGTGCTTTGTGGCGGTGATGCTGTTGGTGCCGCTGGCAGACAATCTGGGCGTCATGTGGGTCGCGGCGGAGGGGACGACGCTGGCGTCGGTGTTGCTGGTGACATTCTACAATCAGAAGACGTCCTTTGAGGCCGGGTGGAAGTACATGATCATCGGCAGCGTCGGCATCTCCCTTGCGCTCTTCGGCACGATTTTCACTTACTATTCTTCCGTCAACGTCCTCGGCCCGGAGAATCGCCATGGGATGAACTGGAGCGTGCTGCAACCCATCGCGAACAAGTTCGATCCGAAAGCGATGCGGTTGGCGTTTATCCTGGTGTTGCTGGGCTATGGCACCAAAGCAGGGCTGGCTCCGATGCACACGTGGAAGCCGGACGCTTACGCGGAGGCGCCCGTGCCGACGGCGACGTTGCTGGGGGCCGCCTTTGTCAATTGCGCCGTCTATGGCATTGCCCGGTTCCAGGTGTTGGCGGCGAAATGCCTGGGCCCCGAATTTCCCGGCCAGTTGCTCGCCGGCTTTGGTGTTGCCTCGATTCTGGTGGCGGCGCCGTTTGTCCTGACGCAGCGGAATTTCAGGAGGATTCTCGCTTATTCGAGCATCGATCACGCGGGGATCATGGTGGCCGCCTTGGGTTTCGGCGGCAAACTCGGCGCGCTCGGGGCCGCGCTGCACATGCTCTTCCATGGGGTCACCAAGCCGCTTCTGTTCTTTTGCGCCGGCAATGTCCAACAGCACTTTAACACACCCCACTTCTGGAAGGTTCGCGGCGTGATGCGCGTCTTGCCCTGGACGGGCGGGCTGTTTCTGATGGGGGTCCTGGCGGTGACGGGCACTCCGCCGTTCAGCATTTTCCACAGCGAGTTCACTACCCTGAGCGCGGCCGTGGCCATGGATCGAACCGGGGCGGCTTTTCTCTTTATCGTCGGCGTGGTCACGATCTTCACCGGCTTCCTTGCGCACATGGCCAGGATGATCCTTGGGACGCCGCGCCAGGACAACCCACCGCCCGCGCCGGAATGCCCCTGGAAGATGAGCGCAATGGCGGTCGTCGCCTCGGCCGTGGTGGTGATGGGCCTATGGCTGCCCGGCCCGATTTACGAAATAGTCCGGCAGACCGCCCGCATCCTGGGAGGCAATCCATGAACGGGTCGCCCGTCATTCAGGAACTTCGCCCGGTGCTGGATGAGATCAGCCGCCGTTTCCACGGACGGATCACCTCTCTGTCCACCCCGTATCCAAACGAGATCTACTTTGGCGCCCGGATGGATTTGGTCCCGGGATTCTGCGGGCACCTTTATAAGCGTTGGCACGCGCGGCTCGTCAGCGTGTTTGCGGACGATGTCCGAGCGGAGGAGCACGCTTTCGCCTTGTATTACATCTATGCCCTGGACGCGGCCCACGGGTTCATCATCCTGCGTGTCCCGGTCCCGGCGGAACAGCCCGAATTCACTTCCCTGACCAACGCCATTCATGCCGTCAATTGGCAGGAGCGTGAAGTCCAGGACCTCTTTGGCCTGCGCCTCCTTGGCCACCCGAATCCCCGCCGTTGTGCGTTGCATGACGATTGGCCCGAGGTCTATCCGCTCCGCAAGGACTTTGCCTTGCACACGACGCTGCCGCCTTTTCACGGAGAACGACACAAGTTCCGCCTGGTGGAAGGGGAAGGGGTGTTCCAGGTGCCAGTCGGTCCGGTCCATGCCGGCATTATTGAACCGGGCCATTTCCTTTTCAGCGTCGCGGGCGAACCGGTGCTTTATCTGCAGCTGCGGCTCTTCTATGTCCACAAAGGCGTCGAGAAACTCTTCGAACACTTGCCTTTGCCGCACTGTGTCCGGTTGGCCGAGAGCATTTCGGGCGATTCCAGCTTCGCCCATGCGATCGCCTTTTGTCACGGGGTAGAACGGGCGGCGGAAGTGGAGGCGCCTGCGCGCGCGCGGTATCTCCGTTCGATCTGTCTGGAACTGGAGCGGCTCTACAATCATATTGGGGACATTGGCGCCATCTGCACGGACGCGGCGTTCGTCACAGTGCACATGCATTGCATGCGGCTGAAAGAGCAGCTCCTCCGGGCCAACGAACACCTCACGGGCAACCGCCTCCTGCGCGGCATGGCTTGCCTCGGCGGGGTCCGCTACGACTTTGACTCCGACCAACGGAAAGCCCTCTCTCAACTGGTTACTTCTCTCCGGCCGGAGTTCGACGCGGTTGTCCATCTGATCGACGAGTCCTCCTCCAGCCGCGATCGCTTCGAGCAGACGGGAGTGCTGACGCCCGAGGTGGCGCGCGACCTTGGCATCGTTGGCATCGCCGGGCGCGCCTCCGGCTTCGCGCACGATTGGCGGCGTGATTTCCCCCACGCAGCTTACGATCAGGTCAAGTTCGCCGTGCCTGTCTATCAGGTCGGCGATGTGGCCCACCGCCTCCAGGTGCGCGTCGATGAGGTCCGCGCTTCCCTCTCCTTGATCGAGCAGTTTGTGGCCAAGTTGCCCGCCGGCCCCATCCGCACCGAGATCGGGGCTGTCCCCGCCGATCGGGTCGCCCTTGGCTATGTCGAAGGGTGGCGCGGCGAGATCTTTCATTGGATTCGCACTGGTTCGGGCAACCGGTTGGCCCGCTGCAAAGTCAAAGATCCCTCCCAACAAAACTGGCCGGCCTTGAGCGAGGCTATTCTGGGCAACATCATCCCGGACTTCCCCATCGTGAACAAGAGCTTCAACCTTTCCTATTCAGGCAACGATCGCTGATATGTTCGCTATTCTGAGCAAAAGCTTCGCCACCGGTATCCGGACCACGCGTTATCCCGCAACCCCTCCCGAACTCTCCCGCCGGGCCCGGGGGCGGCCGCGGCGTGTCGGGGCGCCATTGGAAGGACGCGCGCGCGGCTGCGGCCCTCTGCCCGACCGGAGCTATCTCGTATCAGGACCAGGCCGGCGAGCGGCTCGTGCGGCTGGATTTGGGCCAGTGCACCTTTTGCGGCTTGTGCGCCGAAGTGGATGCGGCCATTCGGATGACTGGGGAGTGCGAACTGGCAACGACGCGGCGCGGGCGGTTGCAGTCGGAGCGGCGTTACCACTTGCACCTGGATGGGAGCCATGCGCGGCTTGTGCCGGCGGCGGAAGCGGATGGTGCGGCGATCCCGGCCGAAGGAGCGAAGTTAAAGAAAGCCATCGACAAGCTGCTGGGCCGGTCCCTCCATATTCGGGAAATCGATGCCGGCTCCTGCAACGGCTGCGAAGTCGAGATCGCGGCCCTAAACAACCCGATTTACGATTTGGAACGGTTCGGCATCCACTTTGTGGCGTCGCCCCGTCACGCCGATTTATTGCTGGTGACCGGGCCAGTAACTCGCAACATGGAATTGGCATTGCGGAAAACGTATGAGGCGACTCCGGATCCAAAGCTGGTCGTGGCGGTCGGCGCGTGCGGTTGCAGCGGTGGCATCTTCGGCCAGAACTACGCGAGCTGCGGAAGTGTCGACGCGGTCGTTCCAGTGGATGTCTATATTCCCGGTTGTCCGCCGAACCCTTACGCCTTGCTGCACGGAATTCTGGTGGCGATGGGGCGTTTGGCGGAGAAGATCTGTCCTGAGGCTGAGACCAGTTCCTATTAACAGCAGCGTCCCGAGATATCATCGATCCACTTATTCACCGTTGCCATCGCCCGTTCGGCTGCAGCCGACCCGATCCAGGGCAGCAGGCTCTCTTTGATTTATGAACGATTCTTTCCTGTTTCGACCAAAGCTCTTGGAGACTTTGCGGGAGTACAACTCCCGGAGCTTCCTGGCTGATCTCACCGCCGGCGTGACCGTCGGCATTGTTGCCTTGCCCCTGGCCATGGCCTTCGGCATCGCCTCCGGCGTCGACCCAAAGGCGGGTCTCTACACGGCCATCGTGGCCGGGTTCCTCATTTCGGCGCTCGGCGGCTCGCGAGTGCAGATTGGTGGCCCCACCGGCGCGTTCGTCGCGATCGTCTTCGGGGTCATTGCGCAATATGGCGTTAACAACCTCATCATCTGCACGGTCATGGCCGGCGTGATGCTGCTAATCATGGGCTTCGCCCAGATGGGCACGATGATCAAATTCATCCCTTACCCGGTCACGACCGGTTTTACCAGCGGCATTGCCGTCCTCATCTTTAGCACCCAGATCAAGGACTTTTTCGGGTTGCAGGTTGACAAAGTCCCGGCTGACTTCGTGGAAAAGATCCGGGTGCTCGGCGGCCGATTCGATACCCTGCATTGGCCCACGTTGGTCCTGGCGATCGTCTCGCTCCTGGTCATCCTCACCTGGCCCAAGCGACTGGCCAAACGGATTCCTGGATCGATCGTCGCCATGCTCGCCGGGACTCTGGCAGTCGCCCTCTTCGCCCTGCCGGTCGAGACGATTGGCAGCCGCTTTGGCGGGATTCCGCAAACGCTGCCTTCCCTGCGCATCCCAGAAATCTCGTGGGCTGGCATCCAACACCTGATTCAGCCAGCCTTTACGATTGCGTTGTTGGCGGCAATCGAATCGCTTCTGAGCGCGGTCGTGGCCGACGGCATGATCGACGATCGCCACAATTCCAATCAAGAGCTGATCGCGCAAGGCTTGGCCAACATCGGCAGCGCCTTCTTCGGCGGGATTCCCGCCACGGGTGCGATCGCGCGCACGGCGACCAATGTGAAAAGCGGCGGGCGGACACCCGTCGCGGGGATCATCCACGCGATCACCCTCCTCCTGATTATCCTGATCGCGGCTCCCCTCGCCAAGTATATCCCTCTGGCGACGCTCAGCGCCGTCCTGGTCTTTGTCGCCTACAACATGGGCGAGTGGCATCAATTCACGCGTCTGGCCAAATGGCCGAAGAGCGACGTCGCTGTCTTTTTGGCCGCGTTTGGCCTGACTGTGCTGATTGATCTGACCGTGGCGGTTGAGGTCGGCATGGTCTTGGCGGCCGTTCTCTTCATCAAACGCATTTCCGAGACGACACAAATCACCGCTGTGGACGAATCGACCGAGACGGAAGGCTCGCATCATTCTCTCGTCGGCAAGGTCGTGCCCGACGGCGTCCTGATCTTTCGCGTGTTTGGCGCCTTCTTTTTCGGCGCCGCCGACAAGCTCGAGACGGCCTTAAAACGCTCCAAGCAGCAACCCAAGGTTTTGATTTTGAGGATGCGCAAGGTCCTGGCGATGGACGCGACCGGCTTGAATGCGCTCGAGGATCTCTTCGAGAAGCTGCAGCGGCGCGGGCAGCACCTGGTGCTGAGCGCGCCTCACACCCAACCGCTCTTCACCATGGACAAATCCGGCTTCCTCGATCGTTTAGGCCGCGAGAATGTCTGCGCCCACATCGATGCGGCCCTGGAACGCGCCCGCGAGATCCTGGCCCAGCGCGCCGCGCCCACTCCCCCCGCCCCCGCCGAGGTCGTCAGTCAAACCGCAAAATAGCGGATCGAAGCCTCAGGCCTGGATGACCCGGACGCGGTCCGGCGGGAAGGAGCGGCTGAGCACGCTGGGGGATGCCGAGCGGGGACCGGACACGCCGCTGCCCGTCCGAGGCGGCGAGCGCCGACGCGCCGCTAATCGAATGGACAGGGGGCGGAATCCACCGGATGATTCCTGGCTCCTGCGAGTTGTCGGGACAGGACGAATGCTATGGATAATACGTTAGGCACGGTTTTGCTGCGGCCCGGTGAATCGGAGCGGGTCGTGGCTGGGCATCCTTGGGTCTACCAGGGGTCGATCGCCCGATTAACGCGGCCGGTGGCTGACGGAGAGGTGGTCCAGGTGAAGGACCATCGGCAACGCTTTCTTGGGGTTGGCTTCTACAATTCAAAGTCCAAGATCAATGTCCGAATGCTCGATCCGGAGCGCGTCCCGATCGATGCCGGCTTCTTTGACCGGCGAATCCGGGCTGCGCTGGAATTGCGTCGCCGACAGCTTCCCCAAGCCAGCTCGTTCCGGTTGGTCAACGCCGAAAGCGATTTTCTCAGCGGCTTGATCGTGGACCAATACGAGGACGTGCTGGTTCTTCAAACCTCCTCGATGGGAATGGATCAGAGGAAGCCATTGATTCTCGAGGCTCTCAACGCCATCGTCGCGCCCCGCGCCGTCCTGGAGCGAAACGACATGGCGGCACGCAAGTTCGAGGGATTGCCCGAAGCCCAGGGTCTCATGGCGGGCGACTCGCCCGGCCCAGTCCTGATCCGCTTGCACGGCTTGGAGTTCCTGGTCGACCTGGTGACCGGCCACAAGACGGGCTATTACCTGGATCAGCAGGTTAATTATCAGCAGGTGGCGCATTTCGCTCCTGGAGCGCAAGTCCTCGATTGTTTTACGTTTGTGGGCGGGTTCGCTCTGCACGCGGCGCGGGCGGGAGCGGCCCACGTCCATGCGATTGATCAGAGTGCCGAGGCGATCGCGGCGGCGACCGGAAATGCGGCGCGAAACGGTTTGAGCGGGCGGTGTTCCTTCGAAACCGCGAACGTCTTCGACTGGCTGAAGGAACAAACGAAAAGAACGCCTCACGAAAAACTCGTGCCTCGATTCGACCTGATCGTCCTTGACCCTCCCTCCTTCACCCGAAACCGCGCCTCGATTCCGGATGCCTTGCGCGGCTACAAGGAGATTCACCTGCGCGCCTTGCGGCTTTTGAAACGAGGAGGCACCCTGGCGACGTTTTGTTGTTCGCATCACATCGATGCGGTGACGTTCGAGCAAGTCGTCCTGGAAGCGGCTTTCGATGCCCGTCGAATCCTGCGCCGCGTGGCCAGTTACACGCAATCACCTGATCATCCCATCCTCCCGGTCATCCCGGAAACGGAGTATTTGAAGGGATTCGCTTACGAGTTGGCCCGTTGATCTGGGTCTGGCTCCTTTTGAGCGCGGCGGGCGCGGGATCCATCGTTCGGGGCGACGCCTGGCGGCGCCGTTTGCGAGTCGCCGACTTTAGTCGTTTGCCTCTCCCGGACCCTGATCAACAGGCTTGCCACCGGGCCGCGGGCTTCCGGCTTTGGTTAGCTCGCCCCGCGCGCATTCGCCAATCCGTCTCGCGGAAGAAAACTGGTTGACGGGCCAAATCCCGACCGCTAAGAAAAGTGATAAGCCCAGGAGAGGTCGATTGCCTGTTCCCGCTGGGCGAGTTGTTTCCAAACCAAGGAGTGTTGTTCTGTATGAAGAGTTCTGTGTTTGCCGTTCCCATCCTGATCGCCTTTTCCCTGAGCGCGACGAAGGCCGCCGATACGTTCGTCTCCGGAAAATTGAAACAGGAAATGTGGCTGAATAAGTTGCGTCCCGACATCGAGAACGGGACGGCCGGACCTCCCAGCTCTCTGGCCTACCTCGATCAGTTCCACGTCCCGGTCGAACAAGGAGCCAATTACGCGGAACGCGTTAGTGGCTTTTTTATTCCGGCGACGACCGGGAACTATGTCTTCTTTGTCGCTTCGGATGATGACAGCGATTTGTTCCTCAGCACGGATGATAATCCGGCCAACAAGCGTTTGATCGCCCAGGAAACGGCTTGGAGCAATGATCTCGAGTGGATAATCAGCGGTGGGGGCAGCACTCTTGCCCAAAAGCGTTCCGATCAATTCCGGCCGGCCGGATCAACCAATGCGCCCTTTGCCGGCGGCATTCCTCTGACAGCCGGAACCCGCTATTACATCGAAGGAGTGCACCACGAAGGAACGGGCGGCGACGACTTCGCCGCCACCTTCAAGTTGGCGGCGGATCCCGACCCCGAGAACGGGACTGAGACAGCCTTAGCCGGCAATTTGGTCGGCGTGCTTTCGCCTTCCGGAGTTGCGTTTGTTGGTCAGCCGTTGAACTACCGGGTCCTGCCTGGCAGCACCGTCACCCTGTCTGCTGCGGTCGATCCTCCGACGGCCAGCTTGCAGTGGTTCAGGAGCGGGACAGCTATTGCCGGCGCCAATACGTCCTCCTACACGACCCCGGCGCTGACGGCCGCTGATACCGGCGCCACCTTCTATTTGGCAGCTACCAATGGGACCGCGTCCGCCCAAAGCTCCAACGCCGTCGTCACCGTCGGCCAAAGCGTGCCTTTGCCCGGCGCCAAGCTCGAGACCTGGTCGCAAGATACACTCGGAGGAGTGGCTGACCGGACCTTGGTCGAAGATCCAAGTTTTGCGACTGCGGCCGATAGCACGACCATTGCGCCTACGTTTGAGACGGGCGTGGATCTCGGGGATAACTATGTAAATCGTCTGAGCGGTTTATTTGTCCCACCGGTGACGGGCGATTACGTCTTCTTCATCGCTGCCGACGATGACGCCGACCTGTTTTTGAGCACCGACGCGACCCCGGCCAACAAGCGACTGATTGCCTCCGAGGTCGATTGGAGCGCTTTTCGAAACGGACCGGCAATGACGGCGGCACAAACAACTTTCAGGTGGAACAGAAGCGCTCGGACAGCTGGGTCCCCGATCCGGCCAATCCGCCAGCGGCGCCTCCGTTCGCCAACGGGATTGCGCTTGTCGCCGGCAATAAATACTACTTGGAAGCGGTCCATCACGATGGGACCGGCGGTGACAATTTGGCGGTCACCTACAAGTTGACGGCCGAGCCTGACCCGGCGCCGGGCGCTGCCACCAGAATCATCACCGAGCAGTTGGCGCCGTATGCGGAGGGGCTGAACGGGGCGACGCTAAACATCACCAACTTTGTCCAGAACGTCAGCGGCACCCAGAGTCGGACAGCCAGCTTGACGGTTGGGGCCGTGGCCGGATACCAGGGCGACGCCTCTGGAGCGGCGCCGACGATCGCTTATCAGTGGCAAGCAGCTCCTGCCGGTTCGAGCGCCTTCACGAATATACCCGGTGCCACCGCCGCATCCTACACGACTCCGCTGCTCACTTTGGGTAATCAAGGCACCCAGTATCGGGTCAAGCTTTGGGCGGGAGACCTGGCCACCAACACCGCCACCACGACCCTGAATGTGACCCCGGATACGACCGCGCCAACCGTGGCTGAGGTCACGTCAGTCAATGCCGGGTTCAACACCATTGGCCTGTCCTTCTCGGAGTTGCTCGACCTGGCGTCCACGGAGACGGCTGCCAATTACTCCTTCGGCGCCGGGACAGTGACCAACGCCGTTCTGGATGCCTCCGGGTCAAATGTCACCTTGAAGGTCAGCGCTCCGTTGAGCGCCAATACGAACCTGACTCTGACGATCAATGGGGTGAAGGATCTTGCCGGCAATGCGACTGCCGGCGTCACCCTACAATTCTCGTTCAAAGCAGTGACCTATCGGGAGAACATTCTCTTCGATGGGCCGCTTGCTTATTACCGTTTTGAAGAGACCAGCGGCTCGGTCGTCACCAATAGTGGGAGCGCTGGCGGCAACGGCGTTTACTATACCGGCGATGAAGCCGCGCCGAATGAGGGAGGCACTCCGGCCAGCGCCAAAGGCGATGCGGGGCCTCGGCCGCCGGAGTTCGCCGGCTTCGATGCGGCCAACAAGTCAGCCACCTTCACCGGGCCTGATCTTGGCCAGGAATGGATCGACACCAAAAACAGGTATTTGGACCACCGCGCGGCCTTCTCACTGGAATATTGGGTCCGACCTGTGGGCCGGACCAATGGCGGCGTGGCTGTCTGGCCGGGGCGGGTCGGCATCGTCGGGCAGAACGATGCTATCGAGTACGGCTTCATCAGTCCGGGCACGATTCAAATCTGGACTCCCGCCCCCAACAGCGGTTCGCTCGACACGCCGTATAACTTCCCGGACGACGAGTGGCATCACGTCGCCACCATTGCCGACGGCACGGCCATTCGAACTTATTACGATGGCGCCCTCCAAGGCACCTCGACTGGGAACAACACCGATTACGGCAGCTCCATCTATAACGTTCATATCGGAGGCGGCGGCGTCTTTGATGCCACCGGCAATTACTCACGGGCAATATCGATGAGGTAGCCATCTTCGATAAAGCCATTCCCGCGACTCGGGTCGCTGAGCATTACAAAGCCGGCAAGGAGGGCGGCGTCATCGTCACCAGCGGTGGTTCCGGACCTGGAGACGGCATCACCCTGACCGTCGCGCGCTCCGGCGGGAACCTGACTATTGCCTGGTCACCAGCGGGCGGCACGCTTCAATCGGCCACGGCTCTGACGGGCCAGGCCAGCGACTGGAGCGATGTCGGCACCACCAATCCTTCAACAGTCGCCGTCGGAACGGGCAATCGTTTCTATCGCGTCAAAGGCCCGTAGAAATGAGAAGGTCAGCTCAACCCTCTCCCATTGATGGGGGAGGGCTGGCCTTACGTCATTTTGGTTGCCGGCAACTAAACATCGGCCGGCCGCTCGGGCCGGCGCGCCGTTTCCCGCCGGTCCGAATTCAGACCCGGACCGCCCTGGCTGGGGACCGATCACGATTCGGCCCTTATGCCGTCGTGGCGTGGGCCGCACGCGCGGCCTCGACAATAGGGCCCGCCCGATTTAGCCTGCCTCGCCAGACTAATCGATGTTGCAGTCCGGCAACCGAGTGTGCGCCGCCGAACCAATCTGACCGCTTTTGCCCTCGCTGCCGGCCTCATCGGCGCGTTTGCTGCCGTCCCTGATCCTATTCCCTGGCATCAGCAAGGCGCGGCGCGGTGGATGCCGCTGCAGGTTCCCTCATCCGGGAAGATTGGATTTACCTCTCTGCCCGCCACAACAACGGACGTTCATTTCACCAACCAGCTCGACGACTGGCAGGGCGCCGCGAATCGCGTCCTGGAAAACGGCAGCGGCGTGGCCGTGGGCGACGTCGACCGCGACGGCCGCCCGGACTTGTTCTTTTGCAGCTTGCGCGGTCAAAACGCCCTTTATCGCAATCTCGGCAACTGGGCCTTCGAAGAGATCACCGCAAAGGCAGGGTTGGCCTTCACCAATGCCGTGAGTCGAGGCGCTGTTTTCGCTGATGTAAACAGCGACGGCTGGCCGGACCTGCTTGTTTCGACGCTTGCCCAAGGCGTTCTTTACTTGCGGAACGACGGGCAGGGGCGGTTTGTGAATGAGACGGCTGCTTCGGGACTGGCGACCAACTCCGGGGCGATGACTCTGGCCCTGGCCGACGTCGATGGGAATGGCACCCTCGACCTATACGTGACCAATTACCGATCGGAAGACATTCGTGATCGCGCGCGCATCGATGTCGAACGGGTCAATGGACAAGTGCGCCTCGCTCCTGCCCTGCGCGATCGCCTGATGTTGACCAAGGATGGCGTTCTGGAGTTTGGAGAGCCCGACATGCTCTATCTCAATGATGGCAAGGGCCACTTTCGACCCGTTTCCTGGACGGGCGGCCAGTTTCTCGATGAAGATGGCCGGCCTCTCTCCAGACAACCAGCTGACTGGGGGTTAACCGCAACCTTTCGCGATCTCAACGGCGACGGTCTGCCCGACCTCTACGTTTGCAATGACTACTGGACTCCGGATCGGATTTGGATCAATCAGGGCGGCGGCCGTTTCCAGGCCATCGGTCGCCTGGCCATGCGCCACACCAGCGAAAACTCCATGGGTGTCGATGTGGCGGATATTGACCGGGACGGCCAGCCCGACCTGCTTGTTCTGGATATGCTCAGTCGCCAGCCGCGCCTGCGTAAGAGACAAGTCCTGGCCCAAACCAGGGTGGAAGCGGGGCCAGGGGAGATCGCCAACCGTCCTCAGTTGATGCGCAATGCGCTCTTCCACAACCGAGGCGACGGGACGTTTGAAGAGATTGCGGATTTTGCGGGGATGCCCGGCTCTGATTGGTCCTGGCAGCCGATCTTTGTCGATGTCGATCTCGATGGGTATGAAGATGTGCTGATTGCGGCCGGACATCGCCGTGATGTCCAGGATGTCGATGCCACCGGTCGGATCCGTTCACTGCAGCATCCCTGGCCCAACACGCTGGATCGAACGGCTCATCAGCAAGCCTTCACCCGGAAATGATGGAGCATGCTCGCCTGTATCCCACCCTGGAAATGCCGATCGTCGCGTTCCGCAATACCGGCGAGCTGACGTTTGCCGAGACCACCAGCGACTGGGGAACGGACGCTCCTGGGTGCATCAGGGCTTGGCTCTGACCGATCTCGATGGCGACGGTGACCTGGATTTTGTGGTCAACAATCTGAATGGCGTGTGCGGCCTGTATCGCAACAGTCCTGCTCCGCGCGTGGCTGTCCAGCTCGAGGGGCTCGGTGCCAACCGCCCTGGCATCGGGGCCCGCGTCACCTTGCGCGGCGGGGCTGTCTCCGCGCAAACGCAGGAGCTGGCCTGTGGTATGCCCTTTCAGGATCGCAACCTCTTCTGGTGTTGCGGCCGGCAAAGGCGAGCAACCGATGACTTGGAAGTGGCCTGGCGTAGCGGCCGGCGCACCACGGTCGAGAAGGTGCAGGCCAATCGCCTCTATGCCATTCCAGAAGAAGACGACAGCACGGCGCCGCGCCCCTCGCCTGCATCCGACGCTCCGGGCCGCCTGGCGCAAACGAGCGCTTCCCTCTTTTTGGATGTCAGCGAGCGGATCAATCATTCCCATGTGGAGAATCTGTTCGATGACTTCGGCCGGCAGCCTCTGCTTCCGCGCAAGCTTAGCCAGCTCGGCCCAGGCGTGGCTTGGATCGATCTGGACGGAAACAATACGGAAGATCTGGTGCTTGGGACAGGTCGCGGCGGGCACCTCGCCATCTACTATGGGGACGGTCATGGCGCCTTTCGCCCTGCGACCACCATGCCGGCCATCCCGCGCGACTTGACCGGACTCGTGGCCGCGTATGACGCCCGGGGGCTCCCGGTGGTGGTGGCAGGTTCCGCCAACTATGAAGAGTCCCTCCCCGCCGGTCCCAGCGCCGTGACGTTCGATAGCCGCGGCCAGCCTCTCCCGGATTCTTTTCCAGCAAACCCCGCTAGCACCGGACCGCTCGCTTTGGCCGACTTCGATGGCGACGGCGATTTGGACTTGTTCGTCGGCGGACGCGTTGTCCCGAAACGCTACCCCGAACCGGTTTCCTCCCGGCTCTTCCGACGTAACGGTGATCGTTGGCAGTTGGACGCGGAAAGCAGCCGGGCGCTGGATCAGATCGGGCTGGTGAGCGGCGCGGTCTGGAGCGACCTTGATGGCGATGGTTTTCCGGAGCTGGTGTTGGCCTGCGAATGGGGGCCGGTGCGCGTGTTTAAGAAGAAGGAGGAGAGGCTGCAGGATATTACGGCTGAGTGCGGTTTGGCGGCTGACATCGGTTGGTGGAATGGCGTGAACACGGGCGACTTCGACGGAGACGGTCGACTGGATATTGTCGCTTCGAACTGGGGCTTAAATAGCTGCTATCAAGCTAGCGCGGACCGACCGCGGCGAGTTTTCTTCGGTGACCTGATGAAGCGGGGGATCGTCGACCTGGTCGAGACGGAGTTTGATCCGAATCGAAACGGCCTCGGCTTTCTCCATCGACTGGACTACATGGCCGCCGGATTGCCTGCGTTACGGGAGCTGTTCGCCACGTCCCAGCAATATAGCGAAGCGCTGGTTGAACCGGTCCTCGCCAAATTCGGCCCTCCACCTTCCCAGCTCCAAGCCACCACCCTGGCTTCCATGCTCTTCCTCAATCGAGGCGGCCGTTTCGAAGCGCGCCCATTGCCACGCGAGGCTCAGTTTGCGCCAGCTTTCGCTGTCAATGTCGCGGATTTCGACGGCGACGGCCGAGAGGACGTCTTTCTCAGCCAGAACTTCTTCGCTGTCCCCTGGCAGCTGCCGCGGCAGGATGCTGGCCGCGGTCTTCTTCTCCTGGGCGATGGCCGGGGAGGATTTCGGTCCGTGCCGGGCCAGGAATCTGGCATCAAGGTCTATGGTGAACAGCGGGGCGCCGCCGCGGCGGATTTCGATGGTGACGGGCGGGTCGACCTGGCTGTGAGCCAGAACGGCTCGGCGACGCGTTTGTTTCGAAACCAGAACGGTCGTCCCGGGCTCCGCATCCGTCTCGTGAGTGCCCAGGGTAATCCCGATGGCGTGGGTTCCCTTATTCGGCTGCAGTTTGGCGAGCGCCCCGGGCCGGTTCGTGAAGTCCATGCGGGAAGCGGCTACTGGTCACAAGATGGTCTGGTGCAAGTGATAGCGGCTCCTGAACCGGCCACAGCCGTCGTGGTGCGCTGGCCTGGGGGCCGGTTGACAACCAACGAGGTTGCCAACGGCAGCCGCGAAGTGATCGTGGTTGATCCGGACCGCTAGTGGACCAAAGAGGAGCAAAGGAGCACGCTGCTTAGCTGCGCCGCTCCCCGCTCCTCCTCCCGACCCTTTCGGGGGCGCATTTCAGCCTTGCATCGACTGGCGCGAGCCGTATCTTGTCCGGTGCCCGAACCCGCGTGTGCGGTTGTTCTTTGAGGCTGAGAAAAAGAAGTTAACAAATTAACCTAACCTTCAACCCTCCGTTGTCATTGCAACGTTCGGTGCGTTAGGCAATGGAGCCGAGTTTGGCCCGGTCGAAATGGCTGGTCCCGTGGTGGCGGACAGTCCTTCCTCTTCCAGACGAGTCTCCGATAGTTTCTCATTCGAGTGCCAGTCAGTTCTGAAATTATGCTAACCATGGAAGAAGCCCTTCGGCAAAGCGCCAAAAGCTTTGCCGCCGGGGAAATTGTCAAAGGAACGATCATCGAAGTGCGGCCGAAGGAAGTGCTCGTCGATATTGGCTATAAGAGCGAAGGAGTTATTTCCGGGAGCGAGTTTGATGATATCAAGACCGTCAAAGTCGGCGACGAAATCGATGTCCTGATCGAAAAGCTCGAGGACAAAGAGGGAATGGTTGTTCTCTCCAAGGAAAAGGCCGAGTTCAAGAAGAATTGGGACAAGATTCTAACGATCTGCAACGAAGGCGGCACCATCAGCGGTAAGGTCAAGGCCGTGGTCAAAGGCGGCTTGCTCGTCAATATTGGCGTAGAAGCGTTCTTGCCCGCTTCGCAGATCGACATCATGCCGCCGAAAAACCTGAATATCTTCGTTGGCAACACCTACGATTTCAAAGTGGTGAAAATCAATCAGGAGCGGCAAAACATTGTCCTCTCGCGCCGCGAACTGATCGAGCAGGAGCGCAACGAACGCCGCGCCCGCTTGCTTGCCGAAATGACTCCGGGCGATATCCGCAAGGGCACGGTTAAGAACATCACCGATTTCGGGGCGTTTATCGATCTGAACGGACTCGACGGTTTGCTCCACATCACCGACATGAGTTGGGGCCGCATCGGACATCCTTCCGAATTGCTCAAGGTCGGCCAGGAAATCGACGTGGTCGTGCTCGATATCAACAAGGAGAAGGAACGCGTCAGCCTCGGCCTCAAGCAGAAGCTGGCCAACCCCTGGGACAGCATCGAGCAGAAATACCCCATCGGCGCCCGCGTCAAAGGCAAAGTGGTCAATCTGGTGCCTTACGGCGCGTTTGTGGAGCTGGAACCGGGCGTGGAAGGCTTGGTGCACGTGACGGAGCTGTCTTGGACCAAGCGCATTGCCAAGCCGGCTGATGTGCTCAAACCCGAGCAGGAGATCGAAGCGGTCGTCCTCGGCATCAATCGCGAAGAACAGAAGATCTCGCTGGGTATCCGCCAGCTGGAAACCAATCCGTGGGACCGCGCATTGGACAAGTATCCGCCCGGCAGCCATGTCAAAGGCAAGATCCGCAATCTCACCAGCTACGGCGCCTTCGTCGAGCTCGAGGATGGCTTGGATGGCATGATCCATGTGTCGGATATTTCCTGGACGCGGAAGATCAATCATCCCTCCGAAGTCTTGAAGAAGAGCGAGGAAGTGGAAGCAGTCGTTCTGGAGATCGACAAGGCCAACCAGCGAATCTCGCTTGGCCTGAAGCAGCTCAGCGACGATCCATGGAACAACATCGACAAATACTACAAGGTCGGCGACCTGGTCACCGGCAAAGTCACCAAGCTGGCCAGCTTCGGCGCCTTTATCGGGCTGCAGCATGACATCGACGGCCTCGTGCACATCTCTCAGGTGAGCGAAGACCGCGTCGACAAAATCAAGAACGTCCTGAAGGTCGATCAAGAAGTAACCGCGCGCGTCATTAAGATCGACAAATCGGAACGCCGCATCGGCTTGTCCATCAAGGCGGCCAATTACTCCCAAGAACAATTGAAGGCCGAACAAGCGGTGCTCGATTCGCTGAAGCCGGGCGAAGACCTGGTCGCGCTCCAGCACGCCTTCGATGCCGCCGACGAACAGGCGAACAAATAGCCGGTCGGATTGCCATTCGCAGAAACTGCCAGAGCGGGCCCAAGGCCCGCTCTGCTGCTTCAGATCAAGGGATCACCCGGGACCGGCTGGCTCCGAGCGACGCCCGCGCTTTGTCTAGTCTAGGTCGCTGGTGGCCGCGCAAGACAGAAGAGCACGGCGGAGAGGAGGACGGCCAGAAAGTGAATGGAATAGATCTGGAAAGGAAAATCGAACTTGGCGTGCAGGAGCACCCCGCCCAGAGCGGTCCCGACCAAAACGATGAACTCCAGCGGCACAGGCAGGCCCGGGCCGATGTTCCAGCGCCAGGCCACCGCTCCGAGCATGAGCAGGATGAGAATGAAGCCGACCCAGCCGAAAGTAATGCGCGTCTCCAGCCAGTCGTCGTGCACATAAGCGGCCCAGTCCTGGTTCACATCTTTCCGGTAGAGATGATACAGCGAGCCGAATGTTCCCGGTCCAGTGCCGAAGACGGGAAAATCACGGGCGATAGGCAGAGCATTCAGGTGAATCTCCGCGCGCCGGCTCATCTGGTCAGTAAAGAGAGTCTGGAACCGTGGAACGAGCTGATCCCATCCAAGCGCGGCGCCAAAGGCGAGGATGATGCCGAACAAGCTGACGGTGCCCAGGCGGAACCAGAGGCTCTCGTGGCGAGCCATACGCCAAAGCAGGATCACACTGACTCCAATCAAACCTCCCGCGATCAACGCTCCGCCACGGTTGCTCGAAATGATCGGACACGCCGCCATCAAGACCGCGCCCGGCAGCAGGATTAAGTAGCTGCCCGACCCGGCGCGATGGCCAGTGCGCGACGCTGCAACAGCGTGGCGCCGGAGGATGATCCACCAGCCCAGGCAAACCGGCCAGATCAGGTTGAAAAAGGAAGCGGCATTGGCCCGGTATGCGTAAGGTCCAAACTGATTCACCGCTTCCTGGTTGAACCGCGGCACGACCAACCAGAGCAGTTTGTTCGTCCCGCTCAACCGTTGCAGAATCGCCTCGAAGGCGAGCAGCGAACCGTTGAGGCACAAGACCCAAAGCAACAAGCGGAGCCGAGCGGGCAGAGGGTCTTGTTCCGACACCGGATCGATCGCGGGCAGCGGCGTGGCCAATACCGCCGGCTCCACCGACGGCTCGCGCGAAGAGAACCACGGCTTCGACGAAATCTCCTGGGCGGCGACGGCGGATTGGCTGGGGCGCTTCATTCGTTCGCGCGCGCTCTTGCCCAGCAGCCAATCGCGCGCGGCCCAAAAGAAGCAGGCCAGCCCGAGGTAGTTCCAAAACGCGTTCCAGGTGCTGACTCGGTCATAACTATGCGGCAGCCATCTGATGCAGTCGTGATAGTCGAACCGGCGCTGCCAGGGAATGTAAGTGGCGCGGGCGTTCAGGGCGCTAACCAAGGTATAAGCCAGCACCAGGAACGTGAGGATGCCCAGGGCGATGGACCACGGATCGGGCCGCGCGTAGCTCACTTGAAACAGCTCGGCATCGTCGCTCTCCGACCGAATATCCCAGCGCGGCGGTTGATACCCGGTTTGTTGTTGAACCGCCTTCTTCGCGATCAGGATGACTCCGAGGGCATATCCTGCAATGTTCATCGTCCAGATCGACCAGGTCTGGGTGGTCCCAAAAGCCCAAGGTGCAAAGACAACCATCAGGCAGATCAGGATAGCCGTGCACCCATCGCAGAACCGAATGGCCTTGGCCTCGCTCTTGCGCGGAGCTAGCCAGGACGCGGTCGACGGAGGCATTGCCTGCGGGCGGCGGCTGCTCGGACGATCACCTCCCGAGCGTCGGTCGAACGGATCCATTCTGGCGGGAATTCAAGCCAAACGTATGCCCCTCCTCAAGCCAAAAGCCTGACACGGCGGCAACGTCCGCGCTCCGGCGGCCAATCTCTTCGGAATGCCGTTCCCCATCCTAGCAGAAAAGTGAGTGAAGCCGCGACCAGGTTGCTGTAACTGACTACACTGCCGGACGGGCGCGATCCCGCCATTCGGTCGGTGAGGCGGACTCAAATCTCCGAAAGATCCGATTAAAATGTTGCACGCTGCCGAAGCCGCACTCGAAGGCAATCTCGGCACACGTGCGCCCGTTCTGCTGCAGTAACTGACGTGCCCGCGCAATCCGCCGCCGCAGGATGAACTCGACCACCGTTGTGTTCACTTCCTTCCGAAAGAAGCGCATCAAGGAACGCGTGGACAGATTGGCGGCGCGTGCCACCGCCGCCACCGCAACGTGTTCGGCCAAGTGGGCTTCGATATAGGTCATGGCCCGGCCCAGCGCCGCCTGAACCTGGCCTGGCCCGGTGCGGAGTTCGCGTTCATCCGCGTGCGCCAGCCGGGACGCGATCAGTTCGAGCAGGTCGAGCAGGTCGCTCTGCCGATCGGGCTCCAGCACGCGATTTCGATAGAATAGCGAGCGAAAGACCGGGGCGCGGATTCCGGCGCTTTGGAGGGATTTGCGCGCTTCTCTCCATTCAGCCGCCGAGGGTACGCGGTCGTGCACCTGGCCGCATTGGAGCAGCGCGATAATCTGGCCATCGCGGATCACAGGGATGATAAACTCGCGCAAGCCAGCGTGGCAGCGATAGCGGAGCGTTTGGGCGCCACGCCGCGCATCGAGGAATTTAGACTGATCGCACATGGCGCACAATTGGGGCCCGCCGGGCACATGCTGGAGAGCGCCGCAGAACGGTTGGGCCCGCGCTTCGTGTTCAAAAATCACGAGCCGTCGGCCGTCCATCGAAACCAGCGCTGGGTTAACGCCAAACGTCCGCCAGGCCAGGTCAAACAACCGGCGCAGGCCAGGCAACGAAAGCAATTGATCGAACGGGTCCATCGCGGGCCTCTATGCTCATAGCCTACGGCCGGAACGGTGGCAAGGCGGCGGAGGCAAGGAGCGGGCGGCGGGTACCGGCCGTCGAGAACGCTGGTCTGTGGCAATCTTCGCCTTGCAGCCGTTCTTTTTGCCGAAAGTGCCCGAACCCTCGACGCTGAAGCGTTCTGGCCGCGGTTCTGCTGTCGTTGCCCTAAACCGCTGGCGCAATGGGTTAACCAAGGAGCCGGCATCGCCGAGGCTGTATGACCGGTCGTTTGCCGGGTTCACAGCCCGGCGCAAGAGCGGCAGGTTAGGTTCAAACTTTCCTACTCGATGCGAGAAGGAGGATCGATATCGTCACAACCATTCCTTGGCGCGATTCGTTCAGTCTTTGGCGTAAGAAGTGTAGTCAACCTGACCCCCTCGAGCCAATCTGCCGACACGATCAGGACCGTGGCCGAGACTCGTGTTCGCCAGCGGGTTTTGCCCAACCGATCGGAGAAGCTTTGATGGAACCGGCCCTCGCCCAACAATTATGAAGATCCGATGCCCCTTCGCCGCTCGCGCCGTCCTGCCCGGTGCGCTCGCCTTGCTCTGCGCCGCCGCAACCCCGGCCGCCGAATCGATCCATCCCGACACAGTGTCGCCCGCCGCTCGCGGCAATGACGCGCCCAGTTGGGAACTAGGGACCATCTTTCGCGCCAAGCTCGCCGGAAGCATCACTCACGTCCGAGTCTTTTCTCTGGCCGAAGAATCTGGCGAACATCAGGTGCGGATCTGGCGGAATGCGGATAGCAACCTCGTTTCCGGTCCGATCTCCTGGACCTTTGGCGGGGACGAAGCGTGGATCACCCTGGACATTCCCGATGTGCCGATCGAGGCGGGACAGGATTACACCGTTGCCGTCTCGGCGCCGGCCGAGGGCTGGTATCCGGCAAACGGAGCGTATTTCGCCAACGCTGGAGGCAACGGCCAATTTCTGGATTTTCCGCAAGCGGCCGGCGTCTTCAGCGATACGGCCGCCCAGCGGCCCACCAGCAGTTTTAACAATTCCAGCTACCTGCGCGATATCGTCTTCGAGGCGAATCTGAGTGGGACGATTATGCAGGTAAACTGGAACGGTCAGGAGATCACCAACGGCTCGACCAACTACGCGCTGGTGAACGGGACCGATTTGGGAGGCAAGGGCCTCAATGCCGGCGCGCGCGAACTGGTTTACGCGATCACCAACATCGGGCAAACGGCGCTCCAGTTGACCGGCAGTCCCTTGGTCGCCATTACCGGCGAAAATGCCGGCGATTTTACGGTGACGGCCCAACCGTCGGCAACGGTGGCCGGGAACGGCAGCACCACGTTCAAGATACGCTTTGATCCATCGGCGATCGGGCCGCGCCGGGCCGTTGTGAGCATCCCGCATGGCGACAGCGCCGGCGACCCGTTTGACTTTGCCATTCTGGGGCACGGTTTGGGCGGCGGGGCCGGGGTTTTGGGCAACGATAGCGACGGCGCGTTTGCCCGGAATATCGATGACAACCAAATTCACGGAAACCGCTACCAGGCGCCGGTCGATATGCGCATCACGGATTTGTGGGCGAAGGTGCTCGAGTTGACCGGCACGATGAAGTGCGCTCTCTACTCGGATACGAACGGCACGGCCGATCGACTGCTGCGCAGCAGCGTCGACGTGGTCAATCCAACCAACGGTTGGAACAAGTTCACCTTGACGGCCCCGCTCGATTTGACGGCGGGCGATTCTTATTGGCTGGTCATTTGGTCCGATACCGTCGGGGCCAGAGTGCAAGCCGATCCGGTCGGTGGCGCTTATTCCGGCTTTTATTCCTGGCCGGATTTGTCGGGAGAGTGGCCCGATCAAATCGTGCTGCCGGATCTCATCCGAGCCGAACCGCGGACTTATTGCATCTATGCCGAGGGCGCGGCCATCGGGACGGCGCCGGGGCCGGAACTGGACGTGCGCGGCAGTGGCAAGTTGATTGTCTCGGGTGATGCGGCACCCTCCGGGCTGGATGGGACCGACTTTGGCAACTTGAGCGTGGCCGGCGGCAATGCCGAGCATACCTTTACGCTCGAGAATCGAGGGGACGCTGCCATCGATTTCACAGGCACGCCCGTGGTCCTGACCGGTCCGCACGCCGCTGATTTCGCCCTGACGGCACAGCCATCTGGGCCGCTCGCGCCAGGAGGGACGGCGAGTTTCAAGGTCCGGTTCGATCCGTCGGTGCGCGGTTTGCGCTCGGCGACGGTCACGATTGCCAACAATGACCTGAGCGAGAATCCGTACAACTTCGCCGTGCAGGGCGCCGGTTTCCTGACCGGCCGGGAGACTATTTGGCCGGACTCCAAGGTGGGGCGAGACATTGATTTTGACGGGACTTACTACGAATTGGGAACGGTGTTCCGCTCATCCGTGCCGGGGAAGATCACGCACGTGCGTGTCTATTCGCTCGCGGCCGAGACCGGCGACCACACCGCTCGACTCTGGCAGAACGACACCGAGGAGGTGGTCGGCGGCCCTTATACCTGGAACTACGGCGGATTCACCGGCTGGATCACTTTGGATATTCCTGATGTCGATATCCTGGCGGACACCGATTACACCGTCTCGGTCTCGACCGGCACGAGCGCCAAACGCAATTATCCGAACATCGCCGCTGACCTGTCGGCGGCTGGCAACAACGGCCAGTCGTTGTCCTACCCGGTCAATGCCGGCGTTTTTACCGAAACCCGGGAAGGCCGGCCGACCTCGAGCTTCAATGGCGGGAACTATCTCCGCGATATCGTTTTCATACCGGCTGGGGTGACGGTGGACCTGCCTGATATGGATGTGAAAGGCAACAACACGTCGATTGCGGATGGTGATACCACTCCCGCGGCGGACGATGGATCGGATTTTGGGTCGGCGGTTCTGGGCAGCGGCAGCGTCGAGCGCACGTTCACTCTCCTCAACGTCGGCAAGGCCCCTCTTAACTTGAGCAGCACGCCGATTGTCGCGATCACCGGGCCAGCTGCGGCCGACTTCACCGTCGTGGCGCAGCCCACTACGCCGGTCGCGCCCGCCGGGCAGGTCACGTTCCGAATCCGATTTGCTCCGAGTGCGGCTGGAGCGCGCAACGCGACCGTTTCGATCGAAAACGACAGTGACGAAAGTCCCTACGATTTCGCCATCACCGGAACGGGCGGGGGCGGAACCACTGGGCTGAGAATCGTGGAAATCAAGCCCGACCTGTCAGCCGGCTCGGTGACGCTCCGCTGGGAAGGCGACGGCGCTCAGTTCCAGGTCGAGAAAGCGGCTGAGGTCACCGGACCGTTCCAGGCGGCCGGAGCAACCGTGACGACGAAGTCGTATACGGATACCGGAGCCGTGCAGCCGAACACGCGGGCGTTTTACCGCGTTAAAGTCGTGCCTTAAGGTTGTTTCGGGACCAATGCGCGCGTCTCGTTCCAGGTGGCCCGCAACCATCCCTTTCCTCAAGGAGAGGAATGGTGCTGGCATAACGCTGGTTTCTCGCTTGGGCTCCGTGGCACGCGCCGAGCCCGGTTGGCCCGGAATAGCTCCAAGCCCACGCAGACCAGGCCGGGATCGCGTGCTCTTTCTGGGAGTGGGGCTTTGTGTCGTGGCCGTTTTATTCCAACTCGCGGCCGGCGCGGCAGAAGACACGACGACGCTTCCCCTTCGGATGTCGTGGGGCCACCGGAGCCCGCAGGCTCGGCCCTTTGGCGTTGTCGTAACCGGAAAAGAAGTGAGTGTATCAGGGCTTGAGCTCGAGCGGAACGAACCAGGCGACCAACTCGAAGGAGGAGCCGCGAGGACGACCGCGGGCGGGGGCGATGTGGACGGGCTCCACTGCCTTCTCGCCTTTGGTCCTCGGACTATTCTGGCGCGCACCAATGTGCACGAGCTTTGGCGGTACGCTTTCGGAGCATACCGAAACAGGCGCCGCTCGCCAGTTGCAGGCGATCCCGCTTGGCGCCCTGATTCTCGCGCACTGGCGGTCGAACTAGGCGCGGAGGGGGCGTGGCTTCACCTTGACCGTGGATCAGCTGCTCACCGAGAAGACGTTTTGGTTTCCGGAACTCGATCTGTTTGTTTCGGCGGGCGACCCATCGATGGACTTCGAGGTGAATCAGGAGCGGCTGCGTGGCAGCGCTGGCCGCCGCGTCCTTGACCGCGTGCGAGAAGGAGCCGAAGCGACCTATGCCGAATTTACCAACCGGTGGGAGGACATGGGCAGCCCCCACTACCACAATCCGCGCTCGGTGGCGCCGGGCCATATCGTCGGACTGACCTGGGACAGCTCCATCTATAAGTTCGGGGCGGATCGGTGGGGGGAGGTTCGGAATGATTACGGAAAGGAAGATGTCTTTCACTTTCGTTTCGCCATTCCCGACCCGCAGGCATCCTGGCGACACCAACGTCTGGTCGACGGCTTGCCCGTCATGATCACCACCTTCGAGCGCGACGGCGTCGAATATGAAATCGAACAATTTGCCTTCCCGCTGCTTGGTCTCCCGACGGAACGTCGTGGCGACGTGCCAATGGTCTTGCTTCAGAAGCTGACCTTGTCCGAACTGCAGGGTAAAGGGCGGGATCTTTCGATTGGAGTGGAACTGACCCGACCCGGTTTCGGCGACGCGATCCTCCAGGAGGAAGACGGCGTCTTTGCCTGGGAGACTTCGGCGGGCACCGCCCTGACCCTGCGCGGAACCGATTGGCGTGTGACTTTGGCCCCGGGCGCGGGCGACAAAAAATTGGCTATGGCGGCGGTGACGTTGCCAGCGAATGGACGGCGGGAGCTGACAGTGGGCCTGCCATCGCCGCTGGTTCCGCCGGACCGGCGTCCGCACTTGCTCGCGTTGGAGTATGGGGCTAGTCGAGCTGCCACGATCCGGTTCTGGGAAGATTATCTGGCGGCGGGCGCTTTCTTTCAGGTGCCCGAAGAAGCGGTCAACACATTGTTCCGGGCTAACCTGTGGCATGCGCTGCGGCTGCCGCGGCGGCACGGCGTGGCGGGAGACGGATTGAAGATTGATTTGCCCTACTCGAATTTCGCTTATGACCAGCACGGCACGCCGTGGCCGGTGAACGAGGCGGTTTATGTGGATTACATGCTCTACGATTTGCGCGGCTACCACCGCCTGTCGGCGGAAGAATTGGAGACGATGTATCGGAACAATCAGGAGGCGAACGGACACGTCGGCGGCTTCGCCAACTGGGGCGTTTACACACCTTCGATGCTTTATTCCGTCGCGCAGCATTACTTGCTGTCAGCGGACCGCAACTCGTTCGACCGATTGCTTCCCTTCACCTTGCGCGCTGTGGATTGGTGCTTGAGCGAACTCCACGCGACTGGCGACCGGGAAAAGGCCGCACCGGGCTTGATGCTGGCGCCGTTGAACGACCTGACGCATGAGCCGCGCGCCTGGGCTTTCAACCAGGCCTACTTCGTGGGCGGCCTTGCCTTGCTCGGGCAGGCCCTCGCTCTGGTGGGGCATCCCCGTGCCGCTGAATGCCAGCAAGCGGCCCAACGCCTCCGGGAAGCGGTCGAGCGCGAGTTTGCCCGGGCGAGTGTGCGATCGCCGGCGGTGGCCTTGGCTGATGGGTCGTGGTCCGTCTACGTGCCGACGGATGCGCAGGCTTCGGGTCGGTTGTTGGAGACGTGGTACCCTACAGATGTGGACGTGGGTCCCCTTCATCTGCCGCGTTTGAAGGCGGTCGATCCGCGTGGCTGGTTGACAACCGCCATGCTCCACGATCACGAAGACAATTTGCTCCTGCGGCAGTGGGGGGCCATCAACGAACCGGTGTATAACCCGCAAGGAACGGTTTACCTGTGGCGCGATGAACCGAAAGCGGCGATCCGGACGTTCTACAGCACGATGGCCTGCGCCTTCAGCCATTCAGTCTTCGAACCGGTAGAACATCGGTGGGGTTGGGGACAGTACTTTGGGCCGCCAAGCACCGACGGCGCCTGGTTCGAACTCTATCGCCAAATGCTCATTCGCGAGCAGGAGGACGATTCGTTGTTGCTCGGCCAGGCTTCGCCAAGAGCCTGGTTGGAGGACGGCAAGCGAATCGAAGTGCGTCGGGCCCCGACTTATTTCGGGCCGGTCAGTTTGACGATCGAAGGCGGCACTCAGCGGATCACTGCTACGGTTGACCTGTCGGACCGCAAACGGCCGAAGGCTTTGCTGTTTCGTTTGCGCCATCCGGCCCGTGCCGCCATTCAATCGGTAACAGTCAACGGAGAACGTTGGACCGACTTTGATGTCGACAAAGAATGGGTTCGGATTGCCGCGCCGACCGGCTCGCGCTACGCGATTGTCGCTCGATATTGAAGTATGAAATGCGCTGGCTGGATGAGAGTGAGAGACGGTGGCCCGGTCGCCTTGCTCCCGAATCGGCCGTCGCGGCGGCGCGGCTTCACTTTGATCGAGTTGCTGGTCGTGATTGCGATTATCGCGATTTTGGCCGGGATGCTCTTGCCGGCGTTGGCCAAAGCGAAGGAGAAGGCGCAACGGGCCAAGTGCGTCTCCAATCTGCGGCAGCAAGCTCTGGCGTGTGTGATGTATTTGGACGACAACAAGGACAGGTTTCCGAGCCACAATGGAGGCATCGACTACACCTACTATTCCTGGGGGGGCAAAGTTGGATTGGAAGGGCAGGTGACCGGCAATCAATTCCGGATGCTCAATCCTTACATCGTGAAATCGACCGCCGTCACCACCAACGAGGCCGGGGCGGCGCTGACTTTTTTGTGCCCGTCCGATAACGGCGCGCGCAAAGCCAGTTGGCCGAAAGACCTGAAGCCGACCGTGTTTGACCAGGACGGGAGCAGCTATTTCTATAACTGCAGCGCGAACAACAACGATGGAGTCAAAGGGCTCTACGATAAGAAGACCTCGGACGTTAAGAATCCGGCCAAAACAGTGCTGGCCAATGATTTCGCTTTCAATTGCTACTTCGAATACGCCACCCGCCGGCGCGTGTTCCAATATATGTATTGGCACGATAGGAAGCGACTTGGAGCCGGCAACATCCTGTTTGTCGACTCTCATATCGGGTACAACCTCGCCACCACTGACAAGCCCGACTTCCAACGCGGTCCGTCCTGGACCTTCATCTACAACGATGAGTAGACTCGCGTGAACTCCTCCAATCCAGATGAACGCCGTTTCTGTTGTGCTTACTTTGGCTGTGCTGGGGAAATTGTCGCTGTCTGCCGGGGACGCGGAAACCGCTCGCTTGGCTGACGAGGTGCGGCCCCGTGGCTGGATTGCCTTTGCCGCTCGCTCCAACGCCGGCGATTGGGATCTCTTTTTGATGCGACCGGACGGATCGGAGCGACGGCCGCTGACCGAGACGCCGGCATGGAACGAGGGCGCTCCTCAATTCTCCCGGGATGGGAAGCGGTTGCTCTATCGCCGGCTCAAGCGGGTTGAGACCATCGAAGGGAATCGCTATGGGGAGCAAGGGGCGCTGGTTCTGGCTAACAGCGACGGCTCGGCCGCGCGCGTCATTGCTGAGGAAGGCAAACTTCCCTGGGCAAGCTGGAGTCCAGACGGGCGAGAGCTGGCGATCCTGGAGCTGAAGGGCATCTCCTTCATCGATGCTGAGACCGGTCAGGTCCGCCGATCTCTCCCGCGACGCGGCTTCTTTCAACAGCTGACTTGGTCGCCGGACGGGAAGTGGCTGGTTGGGGTGGCTAACTCGTTTGGGACTGGCTGGAGCGTGGCCCGCATGCTGGTGCAGTCAGGCGAAGCGAGCGCGGTGAATACGGTGGATTGCTGCACGCCAGACTGGTTCCCCGACACAGGCGCGGTCATCTTCTCGTGGCGGCCTCCCGGGCAAAGGGCCAATCGCGGCAATGGCTGGACCCAGCTTTGGCGAGCTGATGCAGAGGGAAAAAGCCGGCAACTAGTCTACGGCGAAGATGGCCGGCACATTTATGGTGGGCATGTCTCGCCGGATGGCCACTACGCCATCTTTTCGGGCAACCCCCAGGAAGACGGCGACCCCCAGCATGCCGGCGCGCCCATGGGCCTGGTTCGCCTTCGCGACGCTCCCATCATCACGGGCGCGAGCGCGGAACTGCGTGCGGTGCACCCCGATGCCAGAAGCGGGCCGGTTCTGATTTTGCCGACCGGTTGGGAGCCGTGCTGGACATTGAGCGAAGCACCGGTCAAGGCGGCCATACGCACGACGGCGCTTTCATCCGACCCAAACCTGGTCGCCGAGGCTAAGCCGACGGCAGCTGCTCCTCAGGCCGACCTCGATCAACCCGGCCGCTCCGAACTGGCCGCCGAACTTCGGGGCCGGGGTTGGGTCGTCTTTAGCGCCCAAACCGCCGCTGGGGACTGGGACCTTTTCCTGACACGCCCGGACGGGTCGGAGCGGCATTCCATCACGAGGACGCGAGAGTCTAATGAAGCGGGCGCCCGCTTCTCCCCCGATGGCAAGCGGTTGCTTTATTATCGAATGCCGGCGCGGGAGGCGGTGGACAACAACACCTACGGAACGTTTGAGCTGATATTGGCTGATGCCGATGGCCGGAACGCCGCCAGCTTCGGGCGCGACTTTCCCTGGGCTTCCTGGAGTCCGGACGGGCGGAAGATTGCCTGTCTCGTTCCGGGCGGCATTCGAATCGTGGATGTGGGGAATCGGCAGGTGATGCGAACCGTTGCCCGCCAAGGCATCGTCCAGCAACTGGTTTGGTCGCCGGACGGCAAAGCCTTTACCGGAACCGCCAACGGATTGGGACCTTTTTGGAATATCGGCTGTCTGGCGGATGCCGGCGGCAAGATGAGCGCCGTAAGCGAAACCGAACGGTATAACTGCACTCCCGACTGGTGTCCGGACAGCCGCCGGATTGTTTATGCTCGCGGCATCATCCCGAAGCAGGACGGCCGGGCCGAGTTGTGGGTGGGCAATGCGGCCGGGACCGAGCAACAGTTTCTTTATGGCGAGGAGCACCGGCACATTTACGGCGGCTGCCCTTCGCCCGATTCGAAGTACCTGCTCTTCACGCGGAGCGTCGAGGATCTCGGCGCCGTCGGCCGGTCGCAGACGACGATGGCCATTATCCGGTGGGCTGATACGCCCATGAATGGCGATGACAGCGCCGCGCTCCGAACCCGCTTTCCCATGGCCAAACGCGGTCCGCGCCTTGACCTTGGCCCGGGCTGGGAGCCGCACTGGACCTATAGCGAAACCGCCGGGGCGCGTGGCGCAAGCGAAGGAAAATGAATATGGACTCGCCGCGAACATGGTTGGGGTGCGGGATGCTGCTGGCGCTGGTCGTAGGCTGGACGGCGTGCGGGAAATCACCGGCTCCCCCGTCATCGGGAATTTCACAGGCTCAATCCCGCGGCTCGATTGAAGTGGTGGCGAGGCTGGTTGAAATTCCGGAGGGGGCGATCTTCCAACGCGATCTCTACGACTATGCCACGGTGCTAGGTATGAAGTTGTCGCGGTGATGCGTGGGCCCTTGGCGAAGGGCACCACGATCTATGTTGGTCAGTACAATCCTGGAAGCCGCGCGCCGAAGCCGCGGACAATCGAGGAATCAAGAACATCGGCGGAACTTTGCGCCAATTCCGCGCCGGCGAGAAGCACCACTTGGCGTTGGAGCCGTCCATGGAAGACCAATTCATGGGCGGAGTCGTCGACAAGTATAACGGCCAGCATTCAGGCCCGACGTATTGGGCTGTTTGGACGGAAGCGGGCGAGTAGGGCGCCATGGTTTTTTCACTTCTTATATTTTCGTGTTCTACTTTCTGCCGCTGGTCCTGGCGGGCTACTACGCGCTGCCAGTTCGTTCTTCGGCGCGGAATGGATGGTTGCTCCTGACGAGCTACCTCTTTTATGGTTGGTGGAATCCTTGGTTCGTCCTGTTGATGCTGGCGATTACGGTCGTGAACTACGTCTGCGGCCGACTCATCGCCCGGCCTGGAGCCAGTCCGCGCGCGCGGCGCCGAAGCCTGACAGTCGCGGTGGTGGCGAGCCTTGGCCTGCTTGGTTACTTCAAATACTTCGGGTTTCTCCAGGCCAACGGCAACGCGGTAATCGCCTGGTTTGGAGGACGGCCACTGCCGGTCTGGGAGGTGATTCTCCCTATTGGCATATCCTTCTACACGTTTCACGCCCTCAGTTACGCGGTGGATGTGTTTCGCGGGACGGCGCCGGTGGCGCGTTCTTTCAACGACTTCGCCTGCTACATCGCCTTGTTCCCGCAATCGATTGCCGGCCCGATTATTCGCTACAATACGGTGGCGCATGACCTGCGGGAACGGCATCACTCGATGGGCAGGTTTGGTTCCGGGGTGGCCTTGTTTGTCCTGGGGTTCAGCAAGAAGACCCTGCTGGCCAACCCGATCGGCACGGTGGCGGACGTGGCCTTCAACGCTCAATCGCTGGACGCGGCCGCCGCCTGGTTTGGGGTCCTGGCTTACGCCCTTCAGATTTATTTCGACTTCTGTGGCTACTCCGACATGGCGGTCGGGCTCGAGTTCATGAAGAACTTCGATGATCCTTACCACGCCGAA
This sequence comes from Verrucomicrobiota bacterium, assembly GCA_046346765.1. Taxonomy (GTDB): domain Bacteria; phylum Verrucomicrobiota; class Verrucomicrobiia; order Limisphaerales; family SIBE01; genus JAXMHN01. The sequence goes on from JAXMHN010000006.1 coordinate 95,298, forward strand.
AGCATCACGGATTTTTGGCGCCGGTGGCACATCTCCCTCAGCACCTTCCTGCGTGACTATCTGTATATTCCACTCGGTGGAAATCGGTTTGGGACGCGGCGGACCTACCTCAATCTCGCCACGGTTATGCTCCTGGGCGGGCTGTGGCACGGCGCCAATTGGACGTTCGTCATTTGGGGCGCTTACCATGGAACCTGGCTGATTCTGGAGCGCTGGGCGGGGCGGCGCCCGGCCTATGAGCGATTGCCTCGGCCAGTCCGGGTTGGATTGACCTTTGTGCTCGTGCTCGGGTCATGGGTCTGGTTCCGGGCTGCGTCCCTGCCGGAAGCCCTGGGCTACTTTCAAGCAATGCTGGGCGTATCCACCGGGTCTGCTGAGACGGCCGGTTTGCTCGCCGCGCAACTTTACGCACCAGCAAAACTGCTGGTTATGGCTATTGCCATCCTGCTCCTCCTCATGCCCCAGCAGGCACACGAATGGAGCAGTTCGCTGACCTGGAGGAAGGTCTTGATTCTGCCGCCGGCATTTGCGACCGGGCTCCTGGCCATGTTTTCGCAAGCTTCCAATCCGTTCCTTTACTTTCAATTCTGATGCAGCGGATAACGCCATCACAGCTCTTGATCGTGATTTTCCTGACGATGCTGCTGATCCCGGCATCGCGGCAGACGATCCGGGAAGCCCGTCAAGGGGGGGTGCCTCGCGTCTTTGAAGTATTTCGGCAACGGCCGACGCCCCAGAATCTCCGGGCGTTTGAGAAGGCATTGCAGGATGAGAGCGTGACCGCGGGCGAGTTGCGTCCATGGGTGCAGGCGGCCCAATTGCTTCTCTTGCGCGATGCCGGCGAAAAGGCCTTAGTGGGACGCGACGGCTGGCTCTTCTACCAGCCGGGCGTGAGTTTCCTCACCCAGCGGCCGAGTCGGCAGGATGCGACGGTGGCGCAAGCTCTATCCGCTGTGAATCAATTCCGTGACCTGCTGGCCGCGCGAGGCATCCGGCTCTTGCTGCTGCCGGTCCCAAACAAAGAGAGCATTTACCCGGAGAAGCTTAGTTCGGTCGCCAGGACCGGAGCACCGATCATCGGACGAGATACACGCCAGTTTTTGTCCGGCTGCCAGGCAGCCCGGATCGAGTATATCGATCTGTTCGACCTGTTCGATCGCGGGCGCCGGTTATCGACCGTGCCTCTTTACCTCGTCCAAGATAGTCATTGGTCACCGGCCGGATTGCTGCTGGCGGCGGCGGCCGTTGCGGAACGCGTCAATGCGCTTAGTCCCAACGCCGGGGGAGAGGGCGAAACAACAGCCGCGTCGGCCGGATTTGACCGTCGGCCGACGCCAGTCCAGCGGTTCGGCGACCTCGTGCGAATGCTGCGATCTCCTCCGCTAGAGCGGCGGCTGCCCGCGGAACGGTCCCTTTGCTCAAAGGTCTTTCATCATGGAACGGAGCGCGCCTATGCTGATATGCCGGAGGCCGACGTCGTGGTCATCGGCGACAGTTTCCTGCGGATTTACGAACGAGATGAGCCGGGGAGCGCCGGGTTCATTGCCCATTTGGCGGCAGCCCTTGGGCGGCCGGTCGCCAGCATCGTCAATGACGGCGGGGCGTCGACTCTCGTCCGCCAGGATTTGGCGCGCCGCGCTCACTTGCTCAACCGCGCCAAAGTGGTGGTGTGGGAGTTCACCGAACGCGATCTCCGCTTGGGCACCGAGGGTTGGCAATCGGTGACGTTGCCCCCGGTGAGGCGCGAGCGGGCCAGCATTTCATCGCTTTGACGACTTAACCTATGCGAACATTGTTCTTGTCCTTGACGGCTGCCTTGACAGCCCTCGGCGCTTTGCCTAGCCTGGCCGAAGGCCCTCTGCCGAGTTCGGTCGGGCCTGTCTCGGGCGACCGGCCGCGACTGGATCTTTCGGGCGAGTGGGAGTTCAAGCTCGATCCGGACGACGTTGGCCGCGCCGAGAGATATTTCGAGGCATCGGTTGCCTACGACCGAAAGATCGCCGTCCCGGGCGCTTGGAATGCGCAGGGTGTGGCTTATCCGTCCGAGCCTTCCCTGCGGGCCTATGAAAAGGCCGCAGCCGAGGAACATCAGCACCTTTACGGGCTGGGCACCCTCGGGAAACAAAGCGAGTCGGCCAAGCTCGACAGCGTCTATCCCGGGCCGGCGTGGTATCGGAAACGAGTGACGATTCCATTGGAGTGGAAGGACAAAGTGCCGTGGCTGGTCTTCGGCGGCGTTCATCGTGAGGCCGAAGTCTGGGTTAACGGCCAGTCTGTTGGCAGCCACAACTCCTACCTGACACCCTTCCGGATTGACCTATCCAACAGAGCCAAGGCCGATGACACGATCACCGTCGCAGTCCGAGTCGATGCCAGACGCAATCGCGCCCGTGACCCGCTCATGGGCTGCTTCGACACCCTGGATTTTCTCTACATCACGTGGGGTGGCCTTTATCGCCCGGTGACGCTCGAGGCGACGGAGCGAGACCGGTTCGGCGATATTTTCATTCTCCCGCGACTGGCCGATAGCACCGCCGAGATGCGCATCCACTTGGAAGGTCCGCGCCCAGGCGCTGTGACAATTCTAGCCGACGCTGCCGACGCGGAAGGCTCACCCGCTGCCTCCGCCAAGACAAAGCTGGTGGCGGGGGAGGCTGACGCCGTGCTGCAACTTCCAATCGTTCGGCCGCGCCTGTGGTCGCCGACGAGTCCTCATTTGTACACCGCTCGACTCAGCTTGCTGGACGGCGAAAGAACTGTGGATGCGCGCTCGATTCGTTTTGGGATGCGCGAGTTCCAAGTGGCCGGAGGAAAGTTCCTTCTCAACGGGCAGCCGATTTTTTTGCGAGGCTATGGTGACGACTGCATTTTCCCCACGACGATCTGCCCACCGGCGGATAAGGCTCTCCTCAAGCAACGGTTGGCTGCGGCCCGGTCGTATGGCTTCAATTACGTCCGACATCACAGCTGGATTCCGCCGGAGGAGTATCTGGAAGCGGCTGACGAGTTAGGCATGATGCTGCAGCCCGAGTTTCCCTTCGCTTATCGCTGGGATCTGCCGACGACGCCGGAGGCAAAGCAGGCGGCCCTTGACCAATGGCAGGCAATCATCCGCCTGCATCGGAACCATCCATCCATCGTGACCTGGTGCATGGGGAACGAACTCTACGACTCATTCGATCTCGCCCCCGAGATGTACCGTCTGGCCAAGCAGCTCGACCCAACGCGGCCGGTCGTTGATTCGGATGGGTGCAACTTCTCCCACCAGACGCGGAACACGCTCGATTTCATGGTGGTGCAGTTCGGGGAAGGCCACTCGATCGGCTTTAACGATGGCAAGTATGATTTCGGCCAGGAGATCCGGAAACCCGTCATTGCGCACGAAATGGGCTACTTTGTGACTTTGCCGGATCTGGCCCAGTTCGATCAGTTCGGCAGCGGTCTGAGGCCATATTGGCTGACGCAGGCCCGCGACCTGGCCGCCCATAACGGAATGGCGAGTGAGTATCCGGCGTGGCTGGCCTCCTCCTATCGTCTCCAAGCGACCTGCTTTAAAAGCAACATGGAAGCGGCCCGCCGTCTGCGCTGAAGCGGAACGTCCGTTTGGCTCTTCCAGGATTATCCTAACTGTGCCGAGGGGGTGGTCGATATGTTCTTTCAGCCAAAAGGGCTCAGCCCGGAGCAGTTTCGCCGCTTCAATGGGCCGACTTCAAAAGCTCCTGCTCGAGATCAGAGACCAAGCGGCGGCAATCGGTGCGCGAGACCGTCGCACTGCAGCTATCCAGTTCGCGCTTCGAAGATCCTGCATCGGTGGCGAAGGTCCGTTGGACATTGACCCTGGACGGTCAAACGCTCAAGACGGGAATACGCGACCCGTCCAAGTCAGCAATGACGGAATCACGGAGTTGTGCGCGCCCGAACTCCACGTCCCGCCGTTGGTTCAAGCGAGAAGGCTGGCCCTTGCAAGCGGACCTGACCGATGCGAAACGGGGTCGTGTCCAATGCCTGGGACGTCTGGGTTTTTCCCACCAACCGGCTCGCTGATCAGGCTTCGAGCATGAGTGCACCATTTTGACGCAGCGCGGCAGGCCTACGCCTCCAGCGTCGATCAAGGCCGGGCTCCGAAAATCCTCCGCTGCTCGTGACGTCGCCTGGACCCAGACGCATTCATATCTCGCCGGCGGGCGCGTGTTCCTGTTGGATCCTGAAGCTGCCTTCCCAGTCGAGAAAACAAACTTCCGTTTGTCTTCGTGGGATGGTGGCGGGCCATCCGGAACGATCCTGCAGCCTGGTCACCCCGCCCTCCGCGCCATGCCGAACGACGGCTGGTGCGATTTGCAGTTCTATGAACTGATTCAAGGATCGAAGACAGTTTTTCTGGATCGCTTGCCAGTGAAGATTGCGCCGATGGTGCGCTGCATCGATCGTCCAACTCGCTTGGCCAATCGTGCTTATCTTTTCGAAGCGTCGATTGGGCGAGGCAAACTGCTGGTGAGCGGCTTCAACTTTCAACGGGGCCTGTCGTCCCGCGATCCGGCGTCCGTTTACTTTTTCGACCAATTGGCGCGCTACGCGCTCAGCGACGCGTTCCAGCCGCCGCATGCGTTGCCGGCCGAGGCCGTGCCGGCCAAGGGAGGCTCCCAATGATCGTTGATGTCCATACGCACTTCTTCCAGCCCGAAACTGATTTCGGCGAACAGTTGCGCGCGGACCTGAGGCGTGCTGGAGTGGACACGGCTGTTTGGGGTAACGTGGGCGAGCGCCATCTGGAAACCACCAAGGCGGCGGATGTGGCGATTGTGTTCGGCCTGCAAGCGCAGGCGACCGGATGGGGTACGCCGAACGACGCCGTTGCGGCGCACGTGCGCCGCGCGCCGGAACGATTGTTGCTTTTCGCGGCGATTGATCCAGCCCACCCTGCCTATTTCGAGGAGTTGGAGCGTTGCCACACTGGGTTGGGCGCCGTGGGAGTGAAGCTGGCGCCGCTCTATCAGGGAGTGCATCCGCTCGACCCGCGCTGCCGCCAAATCTATCGCTATTGTGAACGGGAGCACCTCCCCATTCTCTTTCATGTCGGCACTTCTTTTGTCGGCGGCACTCCTTTGGACTATTCGCGGCCGGTCCATTTCGATGCGGTGGCAGTGGAGTACCCGGAACTGCGGATGGTGCTGGCGCACTTAGGGCATCCGTGGGAAGGAGAAACCATTGCGGTGATCCGTCGCCACCCGCATGTTTTCGCTGATTTGTCCGCGCTCTACTATCGTCCCTGGCAGTTCTACAACTCCATGCGCCTCCTGGTGGAATACCGCACCGAAGGCAAGGTCCTCTTCGGCTCCGATTTTCCCTTCACCACCACCGGCAGTTCATTGGCCGGAGTGCGGGATGTCAATGCCATCCTGGCCCAAAGCGGTCTTCCGGCAGTGCCGAAGGAAGTGCTCGATGGCATCATTCACCGCGACTCGCTTCGTTTGCTCGGGCTGAGCCGGCCCAGGCCAACCGCAGCGCCATGACCACGGAACCAACCACGATGCGAGCGCTGCAAATGCAGGCGCCGGGCCAGTTGGTCTGCACCCGGCTGCCGGTGCCACGTCCGGGACCGCGCGAAGTTCTGATCCGCACGGCCGCCGCGACCATCTGCACTTCGGACCTGCACGACCTGGCTCGAAACCCTTTCGGAATTGTTTTGCCTCGTGTCCTTGGCCACGAAGCGGCTGGCGTGATCGCGGCGCGTGGGAGCGAGGCGAAGGAACTGGATCTGGGCAGCCGAGTGGCCGTGCATCCGGTGGTGCCGTGCGGGATCTGCGCGGAGTGTCAGCGCGGCTTCGGCCATCTCTGTCTCCGGATGGGACATCTCGGCCTCGACCGCGACGGAGCTTTTGCGGAGTACTTCCTCCAGCGCATCGATCGGGTGCGGCCCATCCCGCCGGACGTGCCGATTCAGTTGGGCTCATTGCTCGAACCGGTTTCGGTTTGCTTGCAAGCCATCGCCCGCGCCGGCCAGGTGCAGGGCCGAGAGGTGCTGATCGCCGGCGACGGGCCCTTCGGCAACATCATCGCGCGGTTGGCGGTCAAGGAGGGAGCGCGGCGTGTCGTTGTCGCAGGCCGCCAGCCGTTTCGCCTAAACCGAATTCCCGGGGTGGAAGCGACCCAATCCACTCCGCTGGGTCCATTCGATGTCGCTATTTTAGCCGTCAGTTCCGCTGGCGCCGCCAGCGCCTGTCTGGCCGCATTGCGGGCGCGGGGCCGTTTGGTCGTTTTCAGCGCCCTGGCGGAAGCGCCAACGGTTGACTGGTTTTCGCTCCACACGCGCGAACTGGAGATTGTGGGTGCCTGCAATGACGAGGAGCGCCTCGACCAGGCGCTGCTCTGTTTGGCCGATCCGGCCTTGGCCCTGGAGGAAGTCATCACCCATGCGCTGCCTTTTGAACGCTGGCCGGAAGCTTTCTCCTTGGCCCGGGATGGCCACGATCGAGCCTTGAAGGTCGCGCTCACTTTTCCGGAGATTGCATGAAGATCACCAACGTGGAGGCGTTCATCCTCCAATCGCCATACGAGAATCGACCTCCCGAAGGGAGCGACGAAGCGCACGGCGTGAAACACTGCCTTCTTTTGAAAGTCACAACGGATGACGGCCTGATCGGCTGGGCGGACGTCGAGACGGCTCCGCATGTCGCCGCTTCCGTCATCAGCGCGCCCGAAAGCGGCGTCGGGATGTTCGAGGGGCTCGCGGCCTTGGTCGTGGGAGAAGATCCATTCGACGTCGAGCGACTGTGGGACAAAGTGTATCGCGGCACGATTTACTACGGGCGCCGGGGCGTTGCCATGCAGGTCCTTTCCGGCTTGGATATCGCCTGTCACGATCTCATGGGCAAAGCCACCGGCCGGCCGGTCCATCAGCTCCTCGGCGGCGCCCGGCGAGCTCGGATTCGAGCCTACGCTTCCACCCTGTTCCGTTCGACTCCCGAAGCTATGCGCCGCGCCTGCCAGTTCTACGTGGAACGCGGCTTTACGGCCGTCAAGTTCGGCTGGGGCGTCTTTGGTCGGGACCTGAAACAGGATGTTGCCTTGGTCGCCGCGGCCCGCGAGGCGCTCGGACCCGAACGGGTCTTGCTCGTCGATCCAGGTTGGATGGTGAACCGCAGCGCCAGCGACGCCATCGCGCTCTGCCGCGCCCTGGAGCCTTACGACATCTTCTGGCTGGAGGACTTTCTCCATCCCGAATGCTACGAAGGCTACGCCCGGGTCAAGGCTGCCGGAGTCAAAACCCGGCTCGCGGCCGGAGAACAGGAGGCGACCGCCTGGGGCTTTCGCGATCTCATCCACAAGGGCGGCATCGATGTCGTGCAGCCGGACTTGTCGCGCTGCGGCGGACTGTCCCAGGCGCGCAAGATTGCGTGGGAAGCAGAATATGCCGGTGTCGATGTTTGCCCCCACGCCTGGTTAACCGATCTCTTGACCGCCGCGAGTCTGCATTTCAACGCCGTCCTGCCGCGCGCCCTCTTCCTCGAGTACAACGTCTGTGACAATCCCATGCTGCGCGAGGTCATTCGCAATCCGGTGCGGATGGATGCCGACGGCTTCATGGCGGTGCCCGCTGGCCCCGGACTGGGAGTAGAAGTGGATGAAGAGGCCGTGCGTCGCTTTAGCGTCGGGCGCGTATGAAGCCAATCCTGCAACATCACCTCAAGGGGAACGAGGCGGCTTTTTGGTGGCTTGGCCAGGCTGGCTACATCGTCCGTTCGGCCGATTGCACGATCGCGATTGATCCCTATCTGTCCGATTCGGCCGCGGCCGGTTCGCCCGAATTCAGGCGGCTCTATCCGCCGCCCATCGAGCCAGAAGAGCTGCGCGTCGATATCTACGTTATCACGCACGACCACCTGGACCATCTCGATCCGGAGACCATCCGACGCTACCCGGCCAAGGACCGCACTTGGTTTGTAGCTCCTCGCTTGGCCGCGCGGCGGCTGCCCGAATTGGGCATCAGCCCAGCCCAGATCGTCCGCCTGGATGCCGGCGAAGAACACACCCTGGGCACGGTGCAGCTGCAAGGGGTCTTTGCCCTCGCAACCGGAGCGGAGGTCTTAGATACGACCGGTTACCTGGTTCGTTTTGGCAACGGCCGGACGTTCTACCACACGAGCGATACGGTGGTGCATCCGTTGGTCCTGGCCGCGGCGCCGCGTCGGCCGGACGTGATGGTCGTTCCGATTAACGGAAAGTGGGGCAACCCGGGTCCGGAACTGGCCGCGGCTTTTGCCGCCGAAGTCGACCCGCGCATCGTCGTGCCGAACCATTACGATTTGATGGCCCTCAATGCCGAGAACCCGGAGACGTTTGGCTGGTTTTGCCGGCAACGGAGCTTGGGCGCACGCTGCCGGATAGTCCGGCGGATGGAGCCGCTTGTCTGGGCCTGAATTCCCTTTATGAAAAGCATCCCCCAATTCGCCTCGGACGCCGAGCGGTTCGCCTGGATCCGGGAGCACCTCTATGTCCCGGTCGTGTGCGACGTCCTGGATACATTGGGCGCACGCGATCGCGCCATGCACCAACGGTTGCGGCCGCTCGACCCGAACAACGCCCTCATCGTCGGACGCGCCCGGACTTTCCGCTGGATGGATACCGATTACCTGCCGGACAAAGATCCCTACGGGCTCGAAATCACCGCGATGGATGCGCTCGGGTCCGGCGATGTGGCTGTTCACTCGACCGATCCAGCGGGCACGAACGCTCCCTGGGGTGAGTTAATGAGCACGGTCGCCAAACGCAACGGCGCCACGGGCTGCATTTGCGACAGCAACATTCGCGACTGTCGCAAGATTATCGCGATAGGCTTTCCTGTCTTCTATGCTGGCATACGCCCCCTGGACAGCCTCGGGCGCGGTCGGGTCATGGCCTACGACGTGCCGGTACGCTGCGGCGATGTCCTGGTGCGCCCGGGGGAGTTGGTCTTTGCCGATTTCGACGGGGTGGTCGTGGTTCCCCGCGCTTTGGAGGACGAGACCCTGGCTGGTGCTTATGACAAAGTCACCAAGGAGAACCATTCCCGCCATGACCTTCTCCGAGGCGATACGCTTCGGGCGGTTTATGACCGTTACGGAGTCCTTTAAGTCTGCCCTCACGCAAACATCATGAATATTCTTGCTCTTGGAGCCCACCCGGATGACCTGGAGATATTGTGCGCCGGGACGCTGGCCCTTTACGCTCAGCAAGGCCATCGCGTGTTTATGGGTGTGTTCACTTGCGGGGACATGGGCGATTTGGAAATCCCTCCCGAAAAGCTCGCGCGCATTCGGAAGGAGGAGAGCACCGAGGCGGCCGCTATTATCGGCGCGCACCTGCTTTGGCCCGGCGTGATGGATGAGCACGTCTTTCCGAACGAGGCCCAGCGCCGGGTAATGATCGACCTCATGCGGGAGAGTGATCCCGACATCATCCTGACCCATAGTCCGAACGATTATCATCCGGATCATCGCTATCTGGCGCAGCTCGTCTTCGACTCTTATTTTCAGAAAGGACTGCCCCATATCCCGAACCAAACGCAGCCCGCTTGCCGCTTCGCCGGTGCCCAAATCTATTATATGGATACCATCGCCGGCCTAGGCTTCCTCCCTGCCGAATACGTCGACATCACCGGCGTCATCGAGATCAAGCGGCGGATGCTTCGATGCCACCGCAGCCAATTCAACGCCATCTCCCAACTCGCCCACCGCAACCTGGAACAGTTGATCGAAACGCAATCCAGTTTCCGCGGCCTCGGGGGGGGCTGTGCCTACGCGGAAGGGTTCTGCCGGCTGGAGACGTGGCAGCGTGGATCATCCCGACGGCTGTTGCCATGAACAGAGCGGCAACGTCGCCACGCGGCCGGCTGATCACGCTCGGTGGGGAAACGGCAGCACCAGTTTCGTAGCCCATTCCATGCGACGATCACAACGATTGCGCCACCTGTGAGCACCGCCTCGATGGAAATCGAGCCGATGGCCTACCGTCAGTGGCCGCAGGCCTACCGCTGCCGCGCTGGCGCGGCCGAAATGGTCGTCGTGGCCGATATTGGACCGCGAATCCTGGACCTGCGCTGGAAGGGCGGAGGCAATCTCCTCTATGAGGACACGACCGGCTTCGGACGAAAGGATTGGCGGCTATATGGCGGCCATCGATTGACCGTAGCCCCGGAAGGGGAGGAGAGCTACCTGGCCGATAACCAGCCTTGCGTTGTCACCGTCCGATCCGGGCGGCTGAGCCTGCAAACGACGGGAGGCGCATCCGAGATTCGCCGCGAATTGGTCATTATGGGGCCGAACGACGGGGCTGGGTTTGAGCTGCTGCATGTCTTGACGAATGACGGAAAGCGGCCGTGGCGGGGCGCGGCTTGGGCGATCACCTGCGTGCCGCACAGTGAGTTGGCTGCTCCGTGCGGCCGCGTGCGCTGCTGGCCCGGCACAGAGCGCTCCGATTGGACGTTTGCGAGGGGCGGACTCGCAGGTGCGCCTCGGACCCGGCGCGGGAAGATCGGCTGGCACAGTCTAAACTCCTGGCTGGCGGCACTGCAACCGCAAGCGACTCTTGTCATTCATCACCCTGACCCGGCCGCGCTTGAGGATTGCGTCGACGACGGATGCAATGTCGAAGTCTTTGCCTGTCCTGACTATATCGAACTTGAAACGCTCGGGTCCAATGCCTGGATTTCGCCTGGCCAGTCCGTCATCCATCGTCAGCGCTGGCGCTTGCTTGATCCCGGATTGACGCCGAGCGACTGCCCGACGATCGCGGCGCGAGCAGGTTGCTTCGCGCCGAAGTTACATGCACATGAACGCTAATCCGTTTCATCTGACCGCGCTCGACGGCGTCATCATTATCGCGGAAACGCTGTTTGTGGTGCTGATCGGGCTGCTCGCCGCGCGCAAGGCCAAAAGGACCACGGAAGGTTATTTCTTGGCATCGGGAACGATGCCATGGTGGCTGATCGGGGCGGCGTTTGTCTCGACCAGCGTTTCAAGCGAGCAGATCGTGGGCACAGTCGGAGCCGTTTACAAAGGCGGCTTAGCCGTGGCGAATTGGGAGTGGTGGTGTTTGCCGACCTACCTGCTGGTGCTGGTCTTTTTTATACCGCTCTATTTGCGCAATCGCATCATGACCGTGCCCGAGTTGCTTAACCGCCGGTTTGGGCCTTGGTGTGGCGCGATCTACAGCTGGGTGATCCTGGTCGGTTACATCTTCATTTTTCTGCCCCCGGTCCTGTATGGAGGCAGCCTGACGCTGAGCCAGTTAACCGGTTGGCCGGAATGGGCCGTCCTGCTCGGCACCTGTCTGCTGGTCGCCAGTTACACTTTGGCCGGCGGGTTGGGCTCGGTCATGTGGACGGATGCGGTCCAGTGCTTGATGCTGGTTGGAGGCGGGATTGTGCTTTTCTTCATGGCGCTCGGCCAAATCCCGGGCGGCTGGTCGGCCATGGTCGCAGCGGCGCCGGACCGTTTTCATCTCTACCGGCCGCCATTCGATCCAGAGGCGCCCTTCCTGGGGTTAATCGTCGCGTCGTTCGGGGTGTTTCTTTTTTACCAATCGTCCAACCAGGTGATGGTCCAACGAGTCTTATCGGCGCGGAGCACCTGGGACGGGATGATGGGGATCGTCTTTGCCGGCTTCATCAATCTGCTCCGGCCGCTGGTGACTTGTTTGCTTGGGTTGATTGTCTACCACTGGCTGGAGATCATGCATCGCGGACCGTCGCTGTTGCCCGACCGGCAGGATCAAACCTTTCCCTATGCCCTGGCAGTCTTTGCTCCCTCGGGTGTCCGGGGCGTCATTCTAGCGGGGTTCCTGGCCGCGGTTATGTCCACCGTGAGCGCTCTCGTCAATTCGGTTGCGACCATTTTCTCGCTGGATGTTTACCGCCGCTTCTGGCGAACGCAGGCAGACGACCGCGAGTTGATCACCGTGGGACGACTGGCTGCGGGGGCCGCTCTCGGGCTGGCAGCGTTCGTTGCCCCGGCCGTCGCTCGCGTCGGGTTATTTAAATATTTCCAGAGCGGAGTGACGTATATGGCGACTCCATTTATCTCGGTCGTTCTGCTCGGGCTTTTTTGGCGTCGCACCAACTATCCGGGGGCGATTGCCGGACTGGCCGGCGGTCTGGCCATTCAAATTGCTTTGCCGCTTGTCTTGTGGGCCAGTGGTGTGAAGCTTCATTGGCTGTATGTTGGCGCAATAGCCCAAGCGCTCACCCTGCTTTTAGTCGCGATCGTCTCTGCGTGCACTGCTCCACCGCCGCTCGAGCAGGTCGAACAGTTCACTTGGCAGCCGGGTTGGTTGCGAGCTTATGACGAAGGCGGCAAGCAGCGTCCCTGGTGGCAACAAGTGAAGCTGTGGCTGGCCCTATACGCTGTTGGATGGGCGTATATCTACTGGCGATTCTGGTGACCGCCGGGCCTACCTGGTCTGATCGCAGGCGCGTGCGGCGACACCCTGGCTCAGGGCTTGGCTGAGTAAACGCCGGTCCCTCGATATCAACGTGTAAAACTCCCACACCGGCCTGAGGATGTGTGGCTTAGTGACGACTTGGAGTTGAAGGGGAAGCTGGCTCATCAAGCGCTGCAACCGCAGACGCACTGGCGTGTCGACGATCAGCCCTTTGGTGCTTAACTGCCGCAACACATCCGCCCCGGTAATCGCGTGGGCCCTGACATTGAGCGGCCGTTCATAGGTAAAGTCGCGCAGCTTCTTCGTGAAGTGCGCCTTCAGAAAGTCGTGCACCCCGTCGGGGGTCGAAAGGACTGCCTCGTGAAACTGGAGCAGGATGCCCGCAAACGGGACCACATGCAGGTTCTTCGGGTCCTGGACGAGCGCTGGATTATACGCCGCAACCTGTTCAGGAGAGACGAGGATAACTGGAGTGTAGCCGACGTATTCCTCCAGCAACTGCCGATATGAAGTCGCTTCCATGTCCTGTTGTAGGACATTTCAGCACAATTATAGGACACTTGCAATGCTTTTCGCGCTCTCTTCCCTTCTTTAACCCTCTCGGGCGCCCGTTCCCCGTCTCCAGCCGCTTGCCGGCGTCAGCCCACCCTGATGTGCCGCAGCATGACTTTGCCCAGGCTCTTCCCCTATCGTAGGGCTGCTTGCCTGGTCCGCACCCGATATAGCCGCAGGGGCTGTCCGGTTGACGCTGGATCCACAAGGCGACTCACACCGCTCTCCGAACTTACCGTTCCCAGACTCTCCCACGTCCTTAAGTCCGACGTTCCTTCCAGATCGTAGGATTGGCCCGGTTGGCCGCGCACCGTCAGAACCCATCGCCCGCCTGCGTCGCGCTCGCCTCCGAGCGTTAGGCCGTCGAGATTCGACTGCAGGTTGACGCTGTTGGCAGCTTTGGCGGCCGCCGCATCGGTCACGGTCACTGCTACGATGCGGCTTCGGACGACGCCGGTGAAATTGTTGATCGCCAGTTGATAGGCGCCGCTGTGGTTGGCCTGGATGTTGTAAAACGTGAGAACCGGCTTGTTGCTGCCTGGAAGAGCGACGCCGTTTAGATACCACTGGTAGGTGCAAGGCACCTCGGTGCTGACGCTGACTTTCAGGACCAGTTGCTCGCCCGTCACCAAGGCCTGATCCGCGGGTTCCTCCGTAATGACGGGACGCGCAATCACCCGCAGTAACGCCGGTTGACTCGAGCGCACGCCGTCAGGATTAGTCACCGTCACCTGGTAACTGCCCGCATCGGCACTTTGCGCGTCCGAACGGTGAAGCTGTTGCCGATCGCGCCTGGAATCGTCTGGCCGTTCAGCGACCAGGCGAACGACAGTGGACCTCGACCCGTCGCCGCGGCGACGAATGTGGCGCTGGCGTCCTGGGCGATCGTCAGCGGCAACGGCTGCAGCGTGATGACGGGCGGGTAACTGACTCGCAAGCTCACACGCGGCGACGTGGCCGTGCCGAGTCGATTGCTGATAGTGAGGGAGTAGACGCCTTCGTGGGCCAGTTGCGCTCCGGGAATGGTCAGGCGCGGTGTCGTTGCTTTTGGAATGGCGGAACCTTCGAAGAACCACTGGTAACTCAGCGGGGCTCCTCCGCGGGCCGCCGCAGAAAAGACAATACTTTTGCCGTTGGTGACGACCTGGCTGACCGGAAGGGAGGTGAACCGAGGCGCAGTGAAGATTACCACGGAGCAGGCGGCGGAGCGGCCGGTCCCGTCCATGTTGGTCGCTTCAACTGTGTAGTAGCCACCGTCGCTCTCCTGGGCGTTGCTGACGTGCAGAACGGGGTTCGTTTCGTTCGGCAGCAGCCTGCCGTCTTTCAGCCAGCGAACCGTCATGGGCTGCCAACCTTGGAGAACCGGAGTGATGACGAAGGGTTGGCCCTCATCCACGGCTGGAACTGCCGGCAGAGTAATCACCGGCGGCGCTTTCACCCACAGCGAAATGTCCGAACTGGTCGCGATGCCCAGCCGGTTGCTGACCACAACCCGGTAGATCCCGGCCGCATTCGTTTGCACCGCGCCAAGCACCAGGTCGCTGGAGTTGCTGCCGACCGGTCTGTCATTTTGGAACCACTGATAGGCGAGTGTTTCATCTCCATCGGCTCGGACGCGCAGGACCACTGGCGTCTTTTGCGGAACCGATAGATTTTGTGGCTGGGAAAGGATCCGGGGCGGCAGTCTGATGGCCAACGTGGCCAAACCGCTGACGGCCTTGCCGCTTAGATTCGTGACCGTCACGCGGTAAGCGCCGACATCGCCCGGCCCGACCGAAGGCAGCGTCAACGTCGCCTCGTTCGCTCCGAGCAGACGTGTTCCGGATCGCTCCCATTGATATCCAAATGGCCCCGTCCCGCCGACAGTCACGTTAAACACGGCCGGCGCCCACAAATCCGCGACGAGGCTTTGTGGCCCGCCCGTGATGACCGGCGCCTCCGCGACCGTGACGACGGCATCGGCGCTGCGGACGCTGCCGGCCGGATTCGAAACGACCACCGAATAGCGGCCCTGGCTGGCAGGTTGAAGCTGACTGATCTGGCAGGTCCTCGCGCTCTGGCCGGGCAACGCCAGGTCATTAAAGAACCATTGATAACGCAACGGACTTGCGCCGGCCGCCGTCACTTCCAGTAGGATGCTTCCATTCCTTGCCGCGACCGCACTTTTGGGTTGGACCACGATTGCTGCCGCCTCGAGCTCCACGGGGCAGGAATAGGTCAGAGTATCACCCGGCTCACTCTCGATATCATCCGCGCCGACAGAGGTAGCCCGAATGGCATAGGTCCGGCCGGGGATCAATTCGACCGCTTTGGTGCACTCCATGCCGGCGGCCAGAGGTTCGCCTGGGTCTTTTCCCAATTCGGCGATGTAAATGCGATAACCGACGACGTCCGGAGAAGCGCTTGGGTCCCAGGCTAACTGATACGTTTTGGCTTGCAGATCTAAACCAAACATCAGTCCAAGAAGTGCGCTCCACACGCCCCAATGCGAGCGAGCGCAGATGGACGGACGCTTGAAAAAAATCGGCCACATTAGCACCCTAGGTGCCACCGCCGCTCCCGTTCCAGAGCGCGCTCGACACCGCCACCGGCCAACTGCGCTGCGCCAAGGCCGTTCTTCCTCACGTCCCTCCGTTCCCCGCAACGGGCCGTTGCTTTCGCCGCCTTGGCACCGTCCTGATTTGGATCAATCGCTGCCTCCGGTGGCCAAGCGATAGACAGTGGCCGTTTGCCAGTCCCGGCCGAGCCAAAATGGCGCCCGGCCCTCCGTCCTCCGCCCCTACTTGGTCGAGACGTTGTATTCCAATTCGACCACGCCTCGTGTCAGGAGGGGAGCGTAGTCAAATTGGTGTTGCAGCTGCCACCAGGCAGTAATGCCTATGGCAGCGGTGCTGTGGTAAAACGAGTCGTCCGCCGCGCCAAACTCGCGCAAATCGTCATCGTCCAATCCAAAGACATCATAGAGCGCGAACTTCAACTTGATCCGGTACTCCTCCGTGCACGAATGATACTCGTACTCCTCGACGTAAACGACCACGTACTGAACCCCGTTAATCATCACGCCCAGCCCGTTCCCAAAATCGTCCGTGCCCCGCACTTTGCTGCCGATGTTGAAGGCAGGAACTCCCAGATCGGTTATGGGCTTGACGGCATTCACATCCCAACCAGCAGCTTGCAGCGCTTGATGAATCCTCGTTTTACTCTTATCGGCGCCGGGTGTGCCAGGGGCAGACACGGCTCGGTTCGCAAACGAGACGAAGTTAGTATGGGTGCTAATGGCCGCGTCGAGCGACGGGTCGCTAAACACCACGATGGAAGATTTCTTGGAGAGAAAGTCGTCGAGGAGGCGCTTGGCCATTCCGGTTTTGTCATTGGCAGCGAATTCGCCCAGCAGTCGGCGCATTTTGGCGTCCAGGGCGGAAGCAGTCGTGCCGACCGATTCGCCGCCCGGAGCGGTCCGGCCAGTGGCGTGAGTGATGTCCTGGCCGAAACCGAGCGGGGCGCCGTAAAGGATATCGTCGTTCACGGGTTGGCTTACCGTCGGGGAAAGGTACTTGTCCGTGGCCTGAGCGATGAGGAAAGGCTTTTTCAAATAGATCGATTTGCACGTTTGAACCAGCGTCAATCTCGCCAGCGTGGTGGTGCAACGCGGCACATCTTTGGTCGTCTCGGTGGGACCATGCACTTGTCCCGCGCCCGGCGAATGGTGGGCCTTCTCGGCTGTAATATGGTAACTCCCGGGGTTGACCTCGCCGAAATCAGCATAACCATCGGCGTTGGTCTCGAGTGAACCCAGGCCATCGACAACCACCGTCGCCCTTTCGACCGGACCGTCCTTGTCATCCGAAACACGCACCACCAGGTTGGCTTTCTCGCACGGCAGGACCGGGTCTTTGGGGTCGACCTTGGGTTTCGGCGGCTGCTTTTTCGAGGTCTTCCGGCGCGCCTCGATATAGGCATCCATCCAGACCCGGCGGCAGAAGGCATCATCCGCCTCCATGGTGAGTTGGCGCCGCGTGCCATCGGCGCTCGTCAGGCGCGGGCAATTGCTCCAGGTCGCTTCGTTCGCTGCCCGGGTGGCGTCGGGGTCGAGCGGCGTATCAGCGCGGCGATTGGCCGTGCCGACCCATTCTTTCCCGCAACCATAAGGGCAGACGATCCGTTCGGCCATGCGATCAGGTCATTGCTGGCTCCGGCCGCCGAAGATGACGTATTCGTTCAGCCGGTTCACCTTTTCGGTCTCACTCATGCCCGGATCTTCCAGGACACGCCGGGCACCGGAAAACGCGGGTGTATCGTAAAAGTCCAGCCCGTGCCGGACGGTATACTCGAGAAACGTCTCCAGATTGGCCTCGTCGCGGATGCCGAACTGATTGGCCTTTTCGACCCCAGTCCGAATGAGGCGGTCCAGTTGCTCGTCGGCCAGAGAGGCTGTTTCGGGGCGACAACGCCGGCGCAACCGGGCGGCCATACGCTCGACAAACCCCTTAAAGACATGGTCGCTCAAGGCCTTCATCTGGGCTTCGCGAATGATCATTGTCGTTTCAAGGTGACAATGAGGTGAACCGTGCGGATTGGCAACCCTTGCGCAGCGGCGTTCCCATTCCGCAGCAGCCGCAATCAACGTTCCTGTTATTCGGAGTTCTCCTTTCGACAACCTGTCGGCGTTCGGGACGGCCGCCGGGATTGATGCGGCATCCCTGCGTCCTTTGTTCGACGTTTGTTCGACGTTTGTTCGACGTTTACCGATGGAAGGTCGAAGGAGGCTTGGATCTGGGCTGGACCTGTCTCGACTGGAGGCAGGGTCGGGCCAGCAGCCGCTTGGGGTGGAGAAGAGCTTTACTCGCAGGCGAACCAGCCGCAGATTCGAGAGCACTGCGGTTGGCTGGGGTTTGAGACAAAAAAGGTTCGAATGCCAGGTGCGGGCATATGCTGCAGGTGCGTCATTATCGTGAGGCGTTGTTGATCCATCTATTGGTCCCGAGCGGCCCAATCCCAACCGTTTTCGATCCCGATGGGGTGTATCCGTATCCGAGTTACGTGGAGACAAGCCGTCGGCCGGTGTTGCGCGAGTTGCGTTTTGTGCAGATGGAAAACGACCACTTGCGGGTGACGATCTGTCCGGACCTGGGCGGCAAGGTCCACTCGATCCTTCACAAGGCGTCCGGGCAGGAAGTGCTGTTTGTGCCGGAATCGGTGCACCCGGTCCGAATTCTGCCGCGGATGGCGTTTGTTCCCGGCGGCCTGGAAGTGAGTTTCCCTATCTCCCACACGCCGGTTCAGCTCGAAGCCGTGCGCTGCCAGTCCGATCGGAATCAGGACCGTGTCTATGTTTGCTGCGGCGAGCGTGAATTGCATTCGGGCATGCAATGGACGGTGGAATACTCCCTGGGAGAAGCTGATCCATTCCTGACCCAGCGCACTTGTTTTCGCAATCCGACCGCCGAGCCGCATGGGTGGATGTCGTGGTCAAACGCCGCTGTCCCGGCGCGCGCCGATTCTGAGTTTCATTTTCCGAATGGGCCGGTGCTGGTCCATGGGCGCGAAATGGAGACCATCGACTGGGCCACGCGCGGACCGCGACGGTTGTCGGATGTGGGGCGAATGACCGGGTATTTTTGGCTGGCGCCCGACCGGGCAGCTTGCGGTGTTTTTACGCCCAGCCTCGGAATGGGTCTGTATCACTATGCCGATCCGGGCCTGACTCCGGGAATGAAGCTGTGGACTTATGGGCTGGGGAAGCATGAGGCGTGGGGGCGGGCCGCCTCACTGAGCGGGCAGAGTTACATTGAATTGCAGGGCGGCCCGGTCCGCGATCAATCCGTGCGAAGCGTGCTTTGCCCCGGGGCAACGCATACTCACGTCGAATTTTGGCTTCCAAGTGTGACCCGTTTGGACGAAGGCAGCTTGCGGTCGGCCCCGGCTTTGCGGGCGGCGTCGGAAGTGCCCTGGTTCGACTGGCCGGAACGTCCTGGTGTGCGGTATTGGCTTTCGGTTATCGACGCCTTTGCGCAGGGGGCCTTGACCGAGGCGCCGCCGCCTCCGGGCCCAGGCCAGGACTTATGGCCGCCGCGAGTTCTGGAAGGTTTGGGCGACGCTCTCGGCTGGCTAGCCGCCACAACGAACGGAGAAACCCAGGACGGATGGCGCTCTCAATTGGGTTGTTGGCTGGCCGCGGCCGGACAGATCGAAACGGCCCTTCGCGAATTGGACGGGTGCGACAACGATTGGGCTCGCGCCGTGGCAGCCCGACTCTATCTCCGCGCTACGAAGGAGGCTTCGCGGGCGGCGGAGGCACTGCGCGCGATTAGAAATCCCGCGTTCGCGATGCATCCGCAGGTGGTGGTGGAACGCGATTGTGCCCTGGCGGCGCTGGGCCCAGCGACGCTGCGGGAACGAGAGCGCTGGTTGCAGCAAGGTTGGAACACGCCGGATGAGTGGGTTCGCGAACGGATGGCAGCGTTGCGTTTGGATCAAGGCCGGGCTGCCGAAGCGAAAGCTATTCTCGAAGGCACCTCCTTCCAACTGGTGCACCAACGCTATGCGCGCACCGAGTTGTGGAGCCGGATCTGCCAGAGCCTGGGCTGCGACGAGCCGGTCCCGGACGGCTTTGGCGAGGACGACCTGGCCGCCTTTGGGGCCTATCGACAGACGAGTTTTTCCTTTTCTTTGGGCGACTTTTAGGTCTTCTATTCCCCTGGTTCTGTTATCTGCCGCCGCCGTGATGTGGAAAATTGTTCTTCGCGCTCTTTGGAGCGGTTCAATTTGAAACCCAAATCTGGGAACGATCACCAGCTGGAGACTGAAACAGCACGAGAAAGCTCCCCATGGGCACCAAGCTATTCGTCGGGAATCTATCCTTCGACGTCATTGAAAACGAGCTGCAGGATTTGTTCGCACAAGCAGGAGCCGTCACTTCTGTCGACATCATGCAAGACCGGACGACCGGACGCTCCCGAGGTTTCGGCTTCGTGGAGATGGGCTCTGACGCCGATGCCGCCAAGGCCATCACCATGTTTAACGGGAAAGACTTCAAAGGACGCGCTTTGACAGTCAATGAAGCCCGGCCGCGCGAAGAGCGAGGCGGTGGCGGCGGCGGTTATCGCGGCGGCGGCGGCGGCGGTTCGCGCGGCGGTGGCGGCGGCGGGTACCGTGGTGGCGGCCGTCGTTAAGACGGTCAGTCCAGGGTTCATGCCCGGATGGCGCTGCTTTGCGCCCCAGCGCGGCGCCTCCTGCGAGGCGCCCCTGGACGAAAGAATTGCCGGCCCAGGCGCCTGAGCGTTAATGGCTCAGGTGCCTTTTTTTTAAAGGCTCCCTCCTAGCCGGCGCCTCTCCTCTCGCCTTTTTGGGGCCGGTGCGATAAGGTCCGAGGACGCACACCAGTCCTCCCTATTTTGTGCTTAATCTTGCCTTAATGCGGGTAGGAGTAAGGTGCTAACATGACACGACCCACAACCAACCTATGAAGCACGTGCCCAATCCATTCCTGATTGCTCCTCGTTCTCGTGCATCGCTGACCTGGTCGGTAGCAGCCCTTTGCGCGATCGCTGCCGTGGCGGCCGCGATCGTGGCGCAGGACGGACCTCCTGACGGCCCGCCCCCGGGGGATTTTGGAGGGCCGCCTGGACCAGGCGGGCCAGGGCAGGGCCGGCCGATGTTCTTTGGTGGTCCGATGCAAGAGGAGACGAAACTGGTCAAAGGCTTTGATAAGGACGGCGATGGGCGTCTTAATGCCGCTGAAAGGAAGGCGGCGCGGGCCTCTCTCCAGAAGGAGCGGGCAAACGGGCGAGGGCGCCGCATGGGTGGACCTCCTGGTGGTCCCGGCGGAGGATTGGGAGAGGTGGAGAATGCGAAGCCCGGTCCGAAAGTGTCGCCGGAGGAAGTGAAGATTTTTTCAGGGGCTGGATTGTATGACCCCATGGTGTTGCGCACGTTCTTTCTGGAGTTCGAGGAGGCGGATTGGGAAAAGGAGCTGTCCGATTTTCACGATACCGATGTGGAGGTGCCGGCGAAACTGACGGTGGACGGCAAGGTATATCCCGATGTGGGGGTGCACTTTCGGGGCATGTCGTCTTACATGGCCGTGAGTGAGGGGCGGAAGCGTTCGTTGAATTTGAGCCTGGATTTCGCCCACAAGGAGCAGAACGTCGGCGGCTATCGCACGCTGAACCTGCTCAATTCGCACGAGGATCCCAGTTTCCTGCGATCGGTTCTGTCTTATCAGATTGATCGTTCCTATATACCTGCTCCGAAAGCCAACCTGGCGCGAGTGGTCATCAACGGAGAGAGTTGGGGCATCTACGTCAACGTCCAGCAGTTCAACAAAGACTTTGTCAAAGACTGGTTCGGGACGACCAAAGGCGCGCGTTGGAAGGTGCGCGGCAGCCCGGGAGGTCAGGGGAGTCTCGCTTATCTGGGCGAGGACGCGGCGGCTTACAAGCGGATCTACACGATCAAAACGAAGGACGAACCCAAGCGCTGGGCCGATCTCATTCGCCTCTGTAAAGTCCTGAATCAAACTCCCCCCGAGCGGCTGGAAGAAGCCTTGGCGCCTTTGCTCGACATCGATGGCGCCCTCAAGTTCCTCGCGCTCGACAATGCTTTGATCAATAACGACGGGTATTGGATTCGGACCAGTGACTATGCCCTTTATCAAGATGAAAAGGGCCGGTTCCATCTCATCCCGCAGGACTCCAATGAGACCTTCGCCCAACCCGGAGGTCCAGGCTTTGGCGGCGGGCCCGGTGGCCCGAGGTTTTTCGGACCGGGAATGTTCCTGGCGCCGGCGATCATGAGCCAGGCTGACAAGGACGCCGATCAAACCCTGAACAAAGCGGAATTCACCGCCCTGGCGGACACGTGGTTTGACAAACTCGATTCGGAGAAGGCCGGCAAGCTATCCCAGGAGCAGTTCAACGAAAGGTTTGGCGAGCTCCTGCCCGCTCAACCAGTCTTTCAGAGAGGCCGCGGCGGACCAGGCGGTGGCCCTGGCGCCGGCGGCGGTGGCGGCCGCAATTTCGGTCCCGCCCGATTCGCAGCCCAAGGCATCTTTGCGGCTGCTGATAAGGATAAAGACGGCCAACTCTCCCGGAGCGAACTGCGGTCGACTTTGGAAAAGTGGTTTGAGCAGTGGGATGCGGATCATGCAGGTTCCATTGACGGCGAGAAGCTGCGAACGGGACTGGCAGCCGCTCTCCCTCCGCCCAACGCCCGTTTCGGAGGCGGCCCGCCGGGCGGGGGGCAGGCCGGACCTGGACCAGCTGGGCGGCCTGGCTTTGGTGGAGGTGGAGCGCCAGGAGGCGCCGTCCAGACGAAAGGCGTGGAACTGGACCCGTTGGTCGCGGCCAACGACGCGAGCAAACCGCTGATTTCCAAATTGCTGGCTGTTCCAGCGCTGCGCGCCCGCTACCTGCAATACGTTCGCGACATCGCGGAGAATTGGCTGGATTGGCAAAAGCTCGGGCCGATCGCGGAACAGTACCAGGCCTTGATTACCGAAGACGTTAAAAGCGATACGCGCAAGCTGGATTCAACCGAAGCATTCCTCGCTTCCATTACTCAGGATGTGCCAGGTAACGGCTTCGGGCCCTTTGGCCGCGGCACGATTGGGCTGAAAAACTTCGCCGCCCAACGGCAGAAGTACCTTTTGGAAAAGACGGAAGTGAAAGCGGCTCCGCGTTAGTTCGTTAGTGCGGCGGCCTCAGCTTGGGCTGGACTCATCGGAACTCTTCCGTTGGCACGAACCGTGTCGACGGAAGAGTTTCTTTTTGCGGGAGTCTGGCCGCAAGGACGCGGCCAGACCTGCACACCTTTTCAGGCAGCTGGAATCGGGCTAATTAATGAGAGCCGCGAATGACGTCATCGTTTTCCTCAGCAGCGGCTCGCCTGACGGCGTTGATTTCAGCGCGCGTGACGCTGCCATCATCGTTGACGTCGTAGAGGTCGAGGAACGATTGAATCTCGGCGTCGACTACCTGCTTGCTCGCTGCCAGGCTCTCCTCCGAGGAGATAGCGCCGTCTTTGTTCGTGTCATACTTGGCCAGGAAGGCCGCGTGCAAACGGTTGGTCAATGACGTGACGGCACTGGCCAATTCCCCCGCGGAAAGGGCGCCGTCGTTGTCCTGATCGTAGGCGTCCAGAAGGATGAAACCTTCCAAGCCACGGACGGCGTCGTGCAACTCCTCGCTGCTGAGGGCGTGATCATCGTTGCGGTCCGCTTCCAACAGACCCTCGAGCCATTGGTTGGCGGCGGCTTGATGCACCGCCGTGGATTCAACTGAACTGATGGTTCCGTCGGTGTTGGTGTCATAGCGCTTCAGAAGTTGCGCCTGGAGTTTTCCGGCAAGCGACTGGCTTGCGGCGGTCAGTTCGGCACTCGACACCGTTCCGTCACGATTGGTGTCATAGCGCATGAATGAGGCGAGGGTTTCGCCATGGCCTCCGCCCGGTCCCGGTCCAGCCAGGGTAACTCCGATTGAGCAAACGGTTGCCGTTGCGATCGTAATAGTGACTAGATGTTTGTTCATAACACTGCAAAGCAGTTGACGGCGCCCTGACTCCTGCGCCGACAAGCTGCGGTGGATTTCTTTGTTGAGCCAGGCCAGAACGAGCCAAGAACCCAAGGAACCAAGAACCCAAGGAACCAAGGAACCAAGGAACCAAGGAGCCAAGAACCCAAGGAACCAAGAACCAAGGAACCAAGGAGCCAAGAACCCAAGGAACCAAGGAACCAAGGAACCAAGGAGCCAAGAACCCAAGGAACCAAGAACCCAAGGAACCAAGAACCCAAGAACCCAAGAACCCAAGAACCCAAGGAACCAAGGACCCAAGGAGCCAAAGGACCAAGGAACCAAGGAACCAAGGAACCAAGGAACCAAGGAACCAAGCCATTCCTTTATGGCGCTGGAGAGCTCCGGCGGATCGGAGACACGTCATGGCGAAAAGCGGTCCTCCCTAGACAATGACTGAGACGGCTACAGCCGCGAGCTTCCTCACCGCGCCCGGACGCGCGTGCGCGTCTCGTGTGCGGCCTCAGCCAATCGTCCGGTCGGGAACTGCCCATCACGGCCGATTTGAATGCAGACTCACTGCCAGAACGGGCAGGCCCATGCCGTGTTAGTACGACAGTTTCAGCCCGTGGCCATCCGGAGCAGAGGCAAGTTTCAAACGAAGCCCAAATTCAATCAGGCCGGCCATCGTCCGAATCCCCAGTTTTCGCATCATCCGATAGCGGTAAGTCTCGACCGATCGCAACCTCAAGCCAAGTTGGCCGGCAATGGATCTGCTCGTGTGACCGCTGGCCACCAGACGCAAGACGTCCTGCTCGCGCGCATTGAGGATTTTGTTGAACGCACCCGGGTCCGCGCGCAGGACAGCTTGGGTGCGAGCCCAAACGGCCGTGAAGTAATCCCGGCCTGACGCAACCTCCACCACGGCTTCCTCGACAATCTCGAGTGGCTGATCCTTCTCGACGAAGCCGTGCACGCGAAGTTCCTTCAGCCGCTGGAGCGTGAGCGGATCTGCACTCTGCGAGAGCACCAGGATGCGCAACGTCGGCAGATGCTTGCCCAGCTGCGCCAGCGCCTGGAGCGCGTCTCCCCGAGGCAGGCAAACGTCCGCGATCAGCAGATCGGGGCGGGAGCGCAGACAAATATCCCGGGCTTGGGCAGCGTCATCCAGGTCCGCTGTCAGCTGAAAGCGACCGTCAGCTTCAAGCGCTTTCGCGAGCAGGCCGCGCAAGAGTGGCTGCCCTTCGAGCAGGACCGTCCGCCATGGGGGCGTCGACGCTGCGGACCTCCTCGGCGGAGTCAAGGGAGGGGCCGAGTTCATGCGTGATGCGGACAGCGGCGTCAGGGCAGTCGCGGCCCTCCTCCGCCGGCGCCCGCTCCGGGCGTTCCAGTGTCGGCGCCGGGAACCCGGAAGGAGACATAATAAAAGCCTTTCTGCGCCTTTTCCTCGACGAACAGGTCCAAGTCCCCTTCGCTCGTCGCGGTGTAGATGTTGCGGTCGATGGCTGCCGCGGCGGAGAGGGCAAAGGGCAGGGCTGCCCAAGTGAGTTCGCCTAACGTCGGGTTGCTGTAGACTTCGTAACTGTAGCCAGCATAGGCCGGGATGCGTAAGCGAAATCGGGGACTGCTGCTGGTCGGCCCGGCCACAGGCGTGCCCGCCACCAGCAAGCTGCCGCCAGGGTAAGTCGGCTCTACCGGCGTCACGCCCCGCACAATGTCCCAGGTGGTCTCCTCTTCGCCCAGAGTGGATCCGTTCACCGGAACGAAATCCTTCACGACCGAAGCGCGCTGCGCTGGATCGGAGATGCCGTTTAAGACCGAGTCATTGGCGTTGGTTGTTCCCCAGGTGCTCCCGTTGGCCGCGGTCGCCACTTCGTTCCAATAGAGTTGGGTGGTGAATCGAGTCAATTCGCCGGGAAGCGTCACGCCGAAGTGAGCGTGGCGGGTGCGACCTTGATACAATCCCGCCTTGATCGTGCGGAAGAGGTATTGCCCTGTCGACCCGGTCAAGAACTGGCCGAAGCCGGCGAAGTTCGGGTCGGCCGCGGGATTGCGTTGCGCCGTGGTGGAATAAATATACTCGCCGCTATCATCCGCATGCCATAGCTCGACGAGGGCGCCACGGACCGGGTTCCCTTCGCTATCAAGGACGCGGCCTGAGATGTAGGTGATGGTGCCCGTGGCCGGAGTGAGACTGTCGTTCAAGTAAAGGAGGTCATTATCCTTATCCAAAGGAATATTGTTGTAGGGCGAGACGCTCGGATAGTAAGGCCCCTGGGTTTGCTCGGGCGTTAAGGTCAAGGCTTCGGCCAAAGCGCCGCGAACGGTAAACCCAGCGGTCGCCAAGGCCATGCTCTGAAAGAAGCGACGGCGATTGACCGGGATGTGGAATCGTTGTGGTAACCTATGAACTGGTTGCATGCCACACCCTACGCGGTCCACCCTTAAGCCAGGATGAAGAGGAACGCTTTTTTGGCGAAAAATGGCGCCGCGCCGTCGAACTCACCGAAGGCACCCCTGTCGCGCCCGGCCAGGAACCGCGCGGAAGTCACATTGGGATCAGCCCGCTCCTGGCAATGAAGTAGAGACCCGCGTAGACCTTTGGCTCGATCAGCGCTCCGCCCGCGGCTTGCCCTTGCAGCCATTCGTGCACCTCTTGCAAGGCAATTTCATGGACGGTTATTTGTTCGTGGGCCACACCACCCCCGTCGCTCACGCGCCGGAGACCAGATGCCAGGAACAAAGTCACCACTTCCGAGGTCAGTCCGCTCGACGCCGGGCCGGTGGTTAGAGGCGTCATCTCGGCAGCAGCAAAGCCTGTTTCCTCGAGCAGTTCGCGGCGAGCGGCGTCAGCGTGAGCTTCCTCGGCCTGGCCGGGCTCGTCTCCGATAATCCCCGCGGGTAACTCGATCGTGCGCGCGTGGACCGGAATTCGATATTGCTCGACCAACAACAGTTTCCTCTCCGCCGTCACCGCGACGATGATGGCGGCGCCCGTGGCGTTGAGGCGATCGGCGTACTCCCAATGACCTTCCTGGACCAGAGAAAGGAACTTGCCCGCGCAGAGTTGGGTCTTCATGAGGAGCGATTCTGATTGAGACGGTCGCTTGGCACAACGCGAACTCCCGCGCGCTCCATTGTTTGCTCCGCTTCCTTCACATCCGTTGGCCGCAGGTTCACGCCGCGACAGGCATCTTGGATCAGGGTAGTTCGGAAGCCGAGCGAGATCGCATCGAGGGCAGTAAATTTCACGCAATAATCGGTCGCGAGGCCGCAGAGGGAGACGTCGGTTACGGCTCGACTTCGGAGCCATTCGGCCAGGCCGGTGCCACGGCGACGTCCATTGTCAAAGAAGCCGCTGTAGCTGTCGATCCCAGGGTCCGTGCCCTTGCGGAAGATGTGGGCGATCGATGCTTGATGAAGGCTAGGGGCGAGCTCGGCTCCCTCTGTCCCTTCAACACAATGAACCGGCCAGAGCGTTTGGGGCAACCCGTTCAGGTCGATTTGGTCGTAAAGCTTCTTGCCTGGATGATGGACAGCAAAACTGCCGTGATTTCGTGGGTGCCAATCCTGGGTCGCCACGACCAAGGAAAATCCCCCGACGAGGCGGTTGATCACTGGAATGACCGCATCTCCTTCCGGGACGGCCAAAGCGCCGCCAGGCAAGAAGTCGCGTTGCGCGTCAACGATGATCAAACACGAGAGCACCCAGCTGCATAGCCGTTTTGGCCTCGCCGCGCAACTCCCGGTATGATTCGCGCGCGGCGAAGGGCCTGGGCCAATCCCGCCTAGATTTCCCAGCCCTTGCGGGCGAACCCTCGAATCCAGGGCTCGGCTTCGGGCGCATTGGAAGCGCGCATGCCCGCGCCGTCCCAATGAATGGGACGGCCCGTCCGCAAAGCGACGATTCCGAGCAGCACAATTTCAGTCAGGCGCGCCGCATAGGAGAAATTGGCGCTGGCAGGAGGACCGCCCTTGCACGCTTCGATCCAGTCGCGATGATGGCCCCGGGACTTTGCCATCGCCGCGGCCGGTAACTGGTCCGGGTTTGTCTTCTCCTTTAAGAGCAAGCGCGGCGAACCGCTCCAGATGCCGGAAAGAACCGCGCCCTTATCGCCCACGATCAGCGACCCGCCGGCATCAGGCAGTTCTTCATCCTGTGGCAGCCAAGCCGGGCGAGGCGGGCGCAATCCGCCATCGAACCAGAACAGCTCGACGGGGCCGCGGTTGGCATTGGGTGGAAAGAGGTAGTGGCAGGCCATGGCGAGCGGCGTTGTCTCATCATTGAGAGCCGTCGAGCTGGCCTCGACGACGGTTGGGTGCTCCAGTTCCAGCGCCCACACGGCCGTATCGAGAGTATGACAGCCATAATTGCCGAGCGTGCCGCTGCCGAAGTCCCACCAATAGTGAAACATCAGCGGCGCATAGGCGGGGTGAAAGGGCCGCGGCTGAGCCGGACCGAGCCAAAGGTCCCAATCCAAACCGTTCGGGACGGCGGGCGTTTCCACGGGGCGGCTGGTCGGCATGACACGGTTGGGACCGCCTTTCCAGGCGTGCACTTCGCGCACTGCGCCGATGGCGCCGGCTCGAATCCACGCCACGGCCCGTCGGATATCGTCGGACGAATGGCCTTGATTTCCCATCTGGGTGGCGACGCCGGTCTCCCGGGCGGCCCGGGCGAGTTCGCGAGTCTCGTAGACCGAATGCGCCAGGGGCTTTTCGCAGTAGACCCCTTTGCCCGCCCGCATCGCTGTCATCGAAATCACCGCATGGGTGTGATTGGGCGTCGCGATCAGGACGGCATCAACATCGCGACTCGATCGCTCGAGCATTACCCGGTAATCGGAAAAGAGCGCGGGAGTGCGGCGGGCTCGCCCGGGATTTTCTGGCGCGTGCTCCGCGATGGCCGCTTGGGCTGGGCCCCGACCGCCGTGGTGGCGATAGTAGAGCTGACTGTTGTCCCAAAATTCGGCGACATCGCAGAGGGCGGCGATATTGACGTCGGGATGACGCAAGAGCTCTTTGAGATTGGTGATGCCCTGGCCACCAGTTCCAATGACGGCAAGGTTGAGTTGCTGGCTGGGAGCAATCTGGCCTGCGCCGCCTAAGACATATCTCGGGACGAGACTGGCGGCAGCGAGTTGCCCCGCACAACGCAGGAATCGGCGGCGAGGGAATGATCGCGGGGTTTTCACAAGAGTTTAGAGAGTCCTATAAAGCTGGAGAGCCTGCTCGGCGTCGCGGCGCGCTTGTTCCCGGTCTGTCTCCCGAACGAAAGGCGGATTGGTATCGAGCCAGTGGAGCAGACCTTGCACATACTTGCGCAGGTAAGCGATGGAAGCTTCTTCGCGCACCTTTCGGCCGTCGCGAAGGAAATAGATGGGACTGGTATGGGCAAAGACCGACACGCCGCGTGGCAGGATGCGATTGCGTAGATCGGGATGGTCGACGACCCGGGCGGCAAGCCAGCCGCTCCGCGCCATCGGCACGCGCGCTTCAATTTCCATCGAATAGAGGCCGCCCGGAGGTGGGTTCTGCGGAATCGGCACCGTCCGGTGCCCAACGACCTCGCCGTTCCAAACAATCTCGAGAGTGGTGAAGGGCAGAATCGAGCAGGCCTGCGCCCTGGCCTGGAGACAATTGGTCCCGCTAAACTCGACGATGTCGCCCGGTCGATGACGGCCGATGCTCAACTCCAGCATCGGCCCGTTGCTGACGAAGGTTTTGCCGGCCCGCACCCCCGCCAGCCAGGACGCGTAGCTGACCGGTTCCTCAACGCGCGCGTAGGTGCGATTGCTGCCCAGCGGGATCTCCTCGTAGAACTTATCGGTGCCGGCGGCGATCGGAACGCGAAAACCCGCATTGAGGAACTGGTAATAGAGATCGACTGCCCGCATGACGGGGAACTCTGCCTGGGACATGCCTGAATTTAGCCACGGGCTCCAATGATTAGGCAGTTGGACTGGATCGTTCCAGGTAAGCAACTCGATGCCATCGACCAGGCCGAGGGCGAGGCCGACCGGCAATTGGGCGCCGGGCAGCGAGCAAACATGCGCCCAGACGATAGTGGCGTTTTGGGAGCGCGCGGCCCGCATGGCGCGGCCGAGGTCCCAATGCGGTCGGCTCCGCCAATATTCCATCGTGCCGCCCATTTCGGGATAGTCAGCGACCAGATTGGTCAGGCCCATCAAATTGAGATGTCCCATCTGGAAGTCCTGCACCTCCTGCCCAACCAAGATCTCGCACCCACTGGTCGAATGCGCATCCAGCTTCCCGGTGAAACAATCGTTGACTGCAATCGGCTGTTCCTTCTCCGGAAGGTACAGCAAGGTGACCGCATTCAGATCTTCCGCGCGCATTTGAAGATGGGCTTCCTGCGGAACGGGCAAGTGCGCATGAATGTCCCCTTCCCAGTAGCCCTTCGCCCGCATATCAGTCCAGCGATGGAGCCGAAAGGTCCTCTCGGTCAATGGTCCAAGACGGTTGGTGACCGTCCAGGAGAGCGGGAGCGTCTCCAGGCCGCGCCGTAGCTCAATCGTCATGCCGGATTCGGGCACGGTCAGGCTGAACGACGCGTCCACGTAGCACCACTTCTTCTCGAGGTATTGCACATGGGCGTGTTGACCGTCGATCTCGACGAACTTGCCGGCCGAGTCGGTAATCGCGGCCCGCGCCGCGGCCGGCTGGCCGCTGGTGTCGTCGACCAGGAAAGCGCGAAACGTGGTGGCAGCCAGCGCGTCCGGCAACACGAGGCCGAGAATAGATCCAATGGCAGTCCCGATCAGGCTTCGTCGTTTCATTTTCCATGACTCCCTCGCCTTCCGAGCATCGACAATCCTCGCAGAACGTCCGCCCCCGCCTCTCGCCATGGCCGGTCCTCTGCCCCGATCCCGACCTCTCACTCCGGCAGGAATGGCTCACCAATCCGCGCCCGAAAGGCCAGCGTCAGTATAGAAGGAGAGGCGGTCTGTTCAAGTTTCTCCAAACATGGCCGTGCGATTGGGCGGTATGAACAACTCGACCCCGGAAGCCAGACGTGAAGAAGTGAAAATCCGGACCCCGGACTTGTCACCCTAGGTGTTGCCGAATCCCTCGAATTCGGAGAAGCTCCAATCAACCGTGGGCGGTTTGGGTTCGGATCGGAACCGGTTGGGCCTTTGGTCTAGCTGTGTCGAACGATCCTCCCGCAAAGGAAGACGATGAATGAATCTCTGGCTCAAAAAGTGGCGCGATTCGACCGCGCTCTGGAACTGTTTCTGGACCGAGTCCGGGCCGATGCCAACCTGCTCGCGGCTATTCTGGTTGGGAGCCTGACGGAAGAAACCATTTGGCGCCGGGATGCCATCCACCTCTGGCTCATCGAAAAGGATGGTGTCACCAAACGCTTGCGCGCGGACGGCGAGGACCCGCGCCTTTTCCGCACGTTGGTGGAGGAGGGCGTCAACGTGCACGTGGAACTGATTCCGCGCGGCCGGTTCAAACGGATGGTGGAGGGATCAGCTCGAACGGCTTTTCGTTACAGCTTCTTCGCCCGCCGCAAACTCGTTTATTGCCATGATCCCTCCCTGGCGAAGTGGTTTGAGGATGCGGACACACTGGCCCGGCGCGATCAGGAGCGCGAGCTTTGCATCGCGACGACCTGGCTGATTCACGCCCATCGCCACGCCGCCCGTCTGCTCGAACATGTGCCAGATCTCGAGTTGGTCTTTCAGGAGTTGATCGGCGCCGCCCACTGCATTGCGGCGGCGGAAGTGATCGCTGCGGGGGAGGTCCACGAGGGCTTGATGATTCACCGGGCCTTGTCCTTGGCGCCGGCGGTGATGCGCGATGTTTACTTGGACTTGCTCGCTGCCCCTCGCACTGCCGCCAATCTGCAGAGAACCCTTGCTGCCTGTGGCCAGTACCTGGAGAAGCATGCGCCCATGCGCCTTCGTCCCGTCCTGCATTACCTTCGGAAGGAGAAGCGATTGGTCCCCCTGACCGAGTTGGCGGATCATTTCGCGCACTCTCAACTGTTTCCCTGGCATTTGGAGTCCGCTTGCGAGTGGCTCGAAGAGAAGAAGCAGTTGGCCAAGTTTTCGGCGCCTTTCGGCTTAACCAAAATGAGCCGGGTGGAAGTGGAAGAACCGGCTTATCTTTGCGAAGAGGAGGCATGAGTCACGAGACCATGCGATCGACGCTCCTGATCCAGGGAGCGCGTGAAAATAACCTGCGCAACATCACCGTCGAGCTGCCGCGGGGCAAGCTGGTGATTATCACCGGCGTCTCGGGCTCGGGCAAATCGTCCCTGGCCTTTGATACGCTTTATGCGGAAGGTCAACGACGGCTGCTCGCTTCGATGTCGGCCTACGCGAAACGCTTTGTCAATCAACTGCGCAAGCCGGATGTCGACTTTGTCCAGGGCCTCTCCCCGGTGATCTCGATTGACCAGAAGACCGTCGGCAGCAACCCGCGTTCGACCGTCGGGACGATGACCGACCTTTCGGATTATCTTCGGATGCTTTACGCCACCCTGGGAACACCTCATTGCCCTCGGTGCGACGAGCCGGTCGCAACCCGATCCCTCCAGCAGATGCTCGAACATCTGCTCCAACTGCCCCGAGGCGCCGAAGTGGAAGTGCGCGCGCCGGTTTTCGAAATCTTTGGCGAGGATTGGGAGCACGTCTTTGAACAGGTGCGCTTGCAAGGGTATCGGCGCGTCCGGATCGATGGAGCTCTTAAGGACCTCGGCGGACCCTTGGAACTGGACGAAGAGGAACATCCGTGGGTCGAGGCAGTCATCGATCGCTTTGTTGTCGGCCCGGGAATCGATCGCCAGGTCCTGGCGTCGCTGAGCACGGCGAAAGTGGGTGACGGGTTTCTTTCTTTTCATCCCGAGGGCTTGTCACGCGGCTGCCAAAAGCTTCTGGAAGGGATTCGGGTGTGCCGAGCATCACTTTGCATCGCGCCACCCTGCATCATGCTCACTTCACCTTCAATGATCCGTCAGGCGCGTGTCGGACTTGTGCCGGCCTGGGCACTTCCAAGCGGGTCCACCCGACCCTGCTGGTTCCGGATCCGAGTCGGACTTTGAGTGACGGCGCGATCGTCAAAGAAGCGTTCAACCACGATAAGAACGCCTGGGGCGGACGTTGGCTCCATAGTCTATCGCGCCATTATGGCTTCCGCCTCGACGTCCCTTTCGCCAACCTTTCCCAGGACGCCCAAGACCTCATCTTCCACGGCAGCAAAGGCGAAAAAGTCGAAATTGTCCTGCCGGACGGCGCTCGGCAGGGAGAACAGCACGTGGGCAAAAAATTGCCTTTCCCAGGTGTGGTGACGCAAATCGAACGCCATTACCACTGGTATCGCAAACAAGGCCGGAGCACCGATGGCATGGAAGCTTACCTCCAGAAGGTCATGGTCGATTATGATTGCCCGGACTGCGGCGGGGCCCGGCTCCGCAAGTCCCGCAGCCTCGTGCGCATCGAAGGAAAGAGCCTGCCTGATGTCGGTCAGTTGCATTTGCGCGACTTGAAAAAATGGCTCACCACCCTCGACCTGACCGCGGATAAGACGGCCGTTGCAGCCACGGTAGTGCGCGAAATCGAGGGCCGGATCGACCTGCTCGTCGGCATCGGATTGGATTACCTCAATCTCAGCCGTCGCTCGGGCACCTTGTCCGGGGGCGAATCGCAGCGCATCCGCTTGTCTACCCAGATCGGCTCCGGGCTGATGGGGATGCTCTACGTCCTCGACGAACCGAGCATCGGTCTGCACGCGAAGGACAATGTGAAAATGATCCGCACGCTGGAACGGCTGCGCGACCTCGGCAACACCGTCATCGTGGTCGAACATGACGAGGAGACGATTCGCGCCGCCGACTGGCTGATCGAAATCGGCCCAGGCCCCGGCATTCACGGTGGCCAGGTCGTGGCTCAAGGTCCCCCCGCAACGGTCCTGGCCGATCCTCATTCCCTCACCGGCGCGTTCCTCCGCGGGGAGCGGCAGATCGTCACTCCTGCGCAGCGCCGTGCGGGTGGCAAAGGCCGTTTGCGGATTCACGGAGCCCGTCACAACAACCTCCAGAATCTGGATGTCGAGATACCCCTGGGCGTGTTGGTCTGTGTGACCGGCGCTTCCGGGTCGGGCAAGAGTTCGCTCGTGCACGAGATCGTCTTCAAGAAACTCGCCTCCCTGCGCTATGACAGCCGCATCCTCGCGGGCGAACATGACACATTCGAGGGCCACGGCGGCGTCGATGATGTCATCGACGTCGATCAGTCGCCGATCGGCCGATCGCCTCGTTCCAACCCCGCGACTTATGTCGGGGTTTACGATTCCATCCGCCAGCTCTTCGCCGAAACGGAAGAAGCCAAGGCGCGGGGCTTTGGCCCGGCCCAATTCAGCTTCAATGTTAAAGGCGGCCGTTGCGAGGAGTGCGCCGGCGACGGCGTGATCGTGACTCAACTTTCCTTTATGCCCGACGTGGAAGTGACCTGCCCAGCCTGCAAAGGCCGCCGCTATCGCGAGGAAACACTCGAAGTTTCCTGGCACGGCCGGAACATCGCTGAGGTGCTGAAACTATCGATCGAAGAGAGCGTCGCCTTCTTTGCCAAGGAACGCCCCATCGCGCGCAAACTGGAAATCCTACACGAACTTGGTCTGGGTTATCTGGAGCTCGGCCATGCCGCCACCATTCGCTCCGGCGGCGAGGCCCAACGCGTCAAGCTCGCCGCTGAGCTTGGCAAAATCCGCCGCGGCCGGCACAACCTTTACATTCTTGACGAGCCGACCACCGGGCTTCATCTCGCCGATATCCAAAGGCTGCTCGATTGCCTGCAACGGTTGGTGGATGCCGGTCATTCCGTCCTCGTGATTGAACACCACCTCGACGTCATCAAGTGCGCTGACTGGATCCTGGATCTCGGACCCGAAGGCGGACATCAAGGCGGTCGGCTGCTCGTCGCAGGCACACCCGAAACGGTCGCCGCTTCCGCCACTTCCCATACCGGCCGGGCGCTCAAAGCCCATCTCGAATCGTCCCAGACCCGCGCGCCGTCTCGCAAACGCCGGTAGGTGGCCGTTTGCAGGCAAAGGCCCGGCTTGTCACCGTGGAAGATGAACCTGTGCCGCCGCGTCGTTCGCGCCTCGCCATGGGATCGTCCGCGGATGAAAAAGGTGCGCCAACAATTCCACTCCCTCGGCCAGTCGAAGAGACGGACGGCTGAACCGGGCCGCGTCCACCGCATAGACCCGGTTCGAGTCAATCGCCGGCACACCAGCCCAGCCGGCATCGGACAGCTGCTTGGTCATTTGGGAGGCTGCGGCTGCCGTGGCGACACCGCACGGTGATCCGATCATGATCTCGGGCGCAGCTGCGATAACCTCCTCCTGGCTCAACCGGACTGAATCCGCCCCCGGCCGTCCCAAGGGATCATGGCCTCCGGCCATCTGCACCATCTCCGGGATCCAGTGTCCGCCACAGAATATCGGGTCGACCCATTCCATAAAAAAGACCCGCGGCCGTTCGCGCGTTTGGCGGACCTGCTGGGCGACGTGTGCCAGACGCGCGCGACAGCCCGTTGCCAGCCTTTCCGCCTCAGCCTGCCGACCGGTGCTCGCGCCAATCTGCTCGAGGTTGGCCCAAACATCCGTCAGGCAGTGGGGCGACACGGTGATTACTTGGGGGCGATAAGACAGCCAGCCCAGGGTCTCGCTCAGTTCGCCTTCGCCTGGAGCGCACACATCGCACAGCCCCTGGGCGAGAATGATGCTCGGCGCCAATTCGCGGATCAGAGCTCGATCCAGTTGGTAGACGCTGCGCCCGGCACGCAAGCAAACGAAGCGGCGTTCTCGAGAAACGTTGCAGGGCAGCGTGTTGCAATTGTGGAAGTCGAAAACCTTAAAAATGGAGTAAAAAGGGCCAAAACTGTCTATGCCTGAGACAGCGCCGTCGAAAAACGAGACGACAGGGGTGCCGTGAGCACCCTAAACCCGGCTTTTCCGCCCTCAAAACTGGCACGGAGTGTGCCTTCGCCCGCTTTGGTCGAAGAAGGTCAAACCGTCGCTCCGGATCTGCCAACCGGCGGTCAATACTCCCGCCCACGGCGGTCGATCGATTGGGTCCCGGATGAACCTCGCCACCCAAGCCGGACAGCCGGTGAAGTCAGTCGGCCTCACCCGCGTTCGCCACTAGTTTCAACAGGCCGGGAAAGCGGTCATTCAACTCCTTGCGTCGGAGTGAAGTCATGCATTTGGTCCCTTCGGTCTCGGTATAAATGAGGCCGGCGGCGCGCAGGACTTCAAAATGATGGGAACGGGTCGCTTTGCAGACATCGAGGCGGACCTCATTGCAGGCGAGGGCTCGTCCGTTCGCCGCGAGCAATTCACGCACGATCGCCAGCCGGCCCGGATCGGCCAGGGCCTGCATCACCACGTGCAAAGGCACCTCGCGGAGCGAAGGGTGCGAATAGGCTTTCATGGCTCAGGCAGCATGCCACCGGGATCTTCGTTCGACAACTGTCGAACTAAATTTTTGACAAGCTCGAAGCTCGCGTCTAAGTTCGATTCAGATCGAACAAGAGCCGGACTCAATTCCCAAAGGACTCATCCCTCATCGCCCGCCCATGCTTACCCTTTTTGATCCTGTTAAGATCGGCGCCTGGAACTTGCCCAACCGCATTTTCATGGCGCCTTTGACCCGCGCTCGCGCCGGCGCGGAGCGCATCCCCAACCGGCTGATGGCCGAATACTATGCCCAGCGCGCTTCGGCCGGATTGATCATTTCCGAAGCGACCTCGGTTAGCCCAATGGGGGTTGGCTATGCCGACACGCCTGGCATCTGGTCGGACGAACAGGTGAATGGCTGGAAGCAGGTCACCGACGCGGTCCACCAGGCGGGCGGACGGATCTTGCTGCAATTGTGGCATGTCGGGCGCGTCTCCGATCCGATGTTTCTGAATGGCGCCTTGCCGGTGGCTCCGAGCGCAGTCGGGCCGGCGGGCCATGTCAGCCTCGTGCGCCCCTTGAAGGCCTTTGTCACGCCGCGAGCATTGGAGTTGAAAGAGATCCCAGGTATTGTCGCGGAGTATCGCTTGGGAGCCGCGAATGCCCTGCGGGCTGGGTTTGATGGCGTCGAGGTCCACGGCGCCAACGGGTATTTGCTCGATCAATTCCTCCAGGACAAGACAAACCGCCGCACGGACGCCTATGGCGGCTCGGTGGAGAACCGCGCGCGTTTGATCCTGGAAGTGGCTGACGCGGCCATTTCGGTCTGGGGCCATGACCGTGTCGGGATGCATTTGGCCCCGCGCGGGGACGCGCACGACATGGGCGACTCGAATCCACTGGCGACCTTTGGTTACGTCGCCCGTGAATTGGGCAAACGCCGCCTTGCTTTCATTTGGCTCGCGAAGCGCTGGGCGAGAATCGCATTGGGCCGCAACTGAAAGCGGCCTTCGGCGGACGCTACATCGCCAACGAACAGTTCACATTAGCCACCGGCAACCAGGTGCTCGCTGATGGCGAGGCCGATGCGGTCGCGTTCGGAGTTCCTTTCCTGGCGAATCCTGACTTGCCGGAGCGATTTCGCCAGAAAGCCGGACTCAATACGCCTGATCAAACGACCTTCTATTCAGCCGGGCCAAAGGGCTACACGGACTACCCTTTTCTTCCGCAAGCCGCCTGACTTGTCGGCAGGCAGGACCTCGGGTTAGGCTGGTCCACGTTATGCAACGACGACCAGCCCGTGGCGACCTACATTCCTTCAAGACGGCCCGATCCTGTTTTGCCCTGGCACTGTTTCTGGCTTCGGCCTGGGCAGGCGCGCTTCACGCCCGCGGCGCGGACCCTGGCCGTGAGGCCTCAGCCGCGCCCGCTCTTCCGTCGGTGGTCAAAGAGGCATTCGGCCGGTTCCGTCCGGCCGCGATGGCGGCTCATGACAAGTTTCTCGCCAGTGACTTGCTCGAAGGCAGAGGTCCGGGCACGCGGGGAGGCTCGCTCGCGATCGAGTATATCGCGGCGCAGTTGGCCGCGGCTGGGCTTGAACCTGGAGGCGACCAAGGAACTTTCTTTCAGAAAATCGCGTTGATCGGTTCAACTCTCGATGCCCCCAAGAGTTCCTTGAGCCTGGTGCCGCAGACCGGGTCAAGCACCGGTCCTCTCAAGTATTTGGACGAGTTTGTCGCGACCAACCCGTCCCAAACCGACACCAGCACGCTGGACTCCGAGATTATTTTCGTTGGCCACGGCGCGATCGCGCCCGAGTACCAGTGGGATGACTACAAAGGCGTCGATGTCCGCAACAAAACCCTGCTCATGTTGGTGGACGATCCTCCAGCCACCTCGCAGGAGCCTGATTTGTTCAAAGGCAAAGCCCGCACCTACTACGGACGCTGGACCTACAAATTTGAAATGGGCACCGGTATGGCCGCCCAGGCCGTTTTACTGATCCACACCGACGCCGCCGCTGGCTACCCATGGTCTGTCGTTCGCAATTCCTGGGGTGGAGAGAGTGCGGCCGTGCGGCGCACTGAGGGAACGCCTGCCTTGGCCTGCGCCGGCTGGATCACGGAGCGTGTCGCCGCCGAGCTTTGCCGCAAGGCAGGGCTGGATTTAGGAGAGCTGACCAAGGCCGCTGCCTCCCGCCAGTTTCGGCCGGTCGCCCTGCCCGTCCGGCTCCGCGGCCACCTTCATTCGAACCTGCGGACCTTTGAGACCGCCAATGTCATTGGCCGTCTGCCTGGGGCTGACTCGTCGCTGGCGCGCGAGGCCGTCCTGTATACGGCGCACCACGATCATCTGGGTGTGGGAGAGCCGGACGAAACGGGCGATCGCATCTATCACGGAGCGATCGACAATGCGAGTGGCTGCGCGATTCTGCTCGAAATGGCCCGGGTCTGGGCTGAAACGAAGCCCGCCCCCAAACGCAGCCTCATCTTCAACGCCGTCGCGGCGGAGGAGCAGGGGCTGCTTGGTTCGGCCTACTTCGGCCAACATCCGACGCTGCCTGCCGGCCGGATCGCCCTGGCGTTGAATTACGATGCCATCCCGCAGCTCGGCCGGGTTCGTGACGTGACCCTCTTGGGCGTGGAGCGAACGACCTTCCTGGCCACTGCGCAACGCATCACGCAGTCGCTCCAGTTGGCGATCGTTCCCGATCCGCAGCCGGAACAAGGCCACTACTACCGCTCAGACCATTTCAGCCTGGCCAAAGTGGGTATCCCTGCCTTCTCCATCGATCCCGGACTCGATGTCATTGGCAAACCGGCAGGGTGGGGCCAAACGCAAAGCGATGCTTACCGCGAACGTCAGTACCATCAGCCCGGCGATCGCTTTGATCCAAAGTGGGACTGGAGCGAAGGCGTTCAAATGGCCGAGTTGGGCTTCTGGCTCGGCTGGGACGCAGCCAATGCTTCGGAGATGCCGATGTGGCTGCCAGGCGATGAATTCCGTCCCGCTCGCGAGAAGTCGTTGGAGGCGCTGGGGCGGTAGCTAGTTCGGAGTGAGCCAGCCGCGGGCGCGCGGCCGGCGACGCGCCTATCGACCGGCCACATCACTGTCCGGCGGCAGGTCGGTTCGCTCAAGTGGCCTTCGATGACGTCGTTGGTCATCATCGGAGATCTGCGGATCAATGAAGACGAACACAAGGATGGTCGCCAGCCCATACCATCGAGGAGAGGTAGCTCGCGGTGATGGGACCTCGACCAGACTCGGTCGTCACGCCCAGCCGCTTTTTTCCTGACGGCTGCTCTTCGATATCCTAAGCTGGACCGTCTTTCCCGTTCCCGAAGGGCTGGTTGTCAGATCAGGCCATGGACAGCACGCATCAGAACCAGAATGCCGGGTCGAACTCCGACGAGCTCTTGGTCGCGCTGTACCAGGAACTCCGGAAGCTGGCGACCCATAAACTCGCCCAGGAAGGAGCGGCCCAAACGTTGCAGCCGACCGCCTTGGTCCACGAAGCCTGGTTGCGCCTCGGTGGTGACCTGCAGCCTTCCTGGCACAACCGCGCCCACTTCTTCGCGGCTGCGGCCGAAGCCATGCGCCGTATCCTGATCGATCGGGCGCGCAAACGCGCCGTCCGCCAGCCGTCCGGGTTGGCGGCTCCGGAAGAGCTTGACGAATCGCAGGTGCAATGGGCGGCGCCGCCCGAGGAACTGCTCGCGGTGCATGAAGCGCTCGATCGGCTTGCAGACGTGGACGCGGCGGCGGCCGATTTGGTCAAGCTGCGCTACTTTGTCGGCCTGACCCTGCCGGAAGCGGCTGCCGCCCTCGAACTTTCGCAACGGACGGCTGAGCGCCTTTGGACCTTCAGCCGCGCCTGGCTCCGGGATGCGCTCCGCCCGCGTGCTTGAGTTCTTTCAAAGGGTTGGCGGGGTTGACGCAGGCCAGCCGCATTGACTGACTGGAATGGGCACACCTGTGACACCGGAAGGCCAGGACCGTAAAGCCTTGGCTGTTTTCGCCGAAGCCGTCGAAATCGCGGATCCCGCCGCGCAGCACCGCTATCTCGATGCGGCCTGCAACGGCGACGTGTCGCTCCGCCAACGCGTGCAGGTGCTCCTTGCCGGGCACTTGAACGATACTTTCCTCGAGCAGCCGGCCGCGAGTTGCGGAGATCGCGGCCCGCTTGCGCAAGCAAAACTACGTCGCCGACATCGGTCTGGCGCACACAGCCGTTGAGGAAGGCGACCTCGGTCGCGCCCGGTCTCTTCTCGCGCAACATCTGCCTTCCCCCGGCGAATCCGACTTGCGCGGCTTCGAATGGCGCTGGCTCGCTTCTCGATGCCAAGGACAGGCCCTCGCCGATCTCGGGACGTATCATGGCTTTCTCGGCGGCCTGGCCATCTCGCCTGGCGGTCAGTTCGTCGCCTTGAATCGGGAGAATCCTGCTCGGGTGGAGGTGATGCATCTGGCTTCCAAGACCGTCGCCAAGTCCATTCCAATGGATGCCGCGGTCGTTCCGCTCAAGTTCTCGCCGAGCGGTCATTGGCTGGTGGGTGAGCAGCGCGGCACGGTCCTGGCCTGGGATACTCGCACCTGGCAACAGCATGGCCCGTTCCCTCTCACCTTTCCCCTCGCGTTCGGGCATCGCTCCGATCCGGAATGCTTCGCCGCCTGCAAACCGGATCATCTCGAATGGTGGAGCACCGAAACCTGGAGCAAGCTCGCCGACCTGACCAACCGCACCGCCCCAGCGCGCATTCTCGAACCCGCTCTTTGGACGACCGAGCACATGCAGAATGCCTTGGCCGTCTCGGCCGATGACCGCATCGTCTCCCTGGCCAATGCCACCCAGGTCAGACGCTGGCAATTGCCGCTTGGAGCTGAGTTGGCCGGATGGCCCATCGAAGGCCTGAGCTGCCTCGCGACCAGTCCCGATGGCCAATTCGCCGCCTCCGATTACAGCGGCGCAATTCACCTCCTCGATTCCGCCACCGGCCGCATCGTCCAAAGCTTCCGTTCCCACCTCGGCTGGGGGACCGGTCTCAGGTTTAGCCACGACGGCGCGCGGTTGGTCTCGGCAAGCGCCGATCGCAAATTGGTCTTGATCGATCCTCGGCGCCAAACGGTCCTGCGCACCCTCTTGGGCCATGAAACGGAGATTTGGGCCTTGGACATGTCCGACGACGCTTTGGCGGCTGCGGATCATCAGGTGCGTGTTTTCGAAGTGCGGGCCGAACCGCAGGAACTCGTTTTGCAGGATCGTTATCTGAGCGGCGAATCCTTCGCCGTCACGCTGTCGCCGGATGGACGCTGGCTCGCGGCTAGTGGACAGGACAACGCCATTCGCATTTGGGACCTGCTCACCGGCAAACGCGCCGCCACTCTACGGGGGCACATTCAAGGGGTCTTCTCCTTATGTTTTTCTCCGGACGGGCAAACGCTGGTCAGCTCAAGCCACAACCGCCTTGTCTTCTGGAATGTGTCGACCTGGCAACTGCTCCTGAGCCTGAACGAGCAGGTTGAAATGGTGCAATTCGCTCGCGACGGAACCTACCTCGCTGGCTTCAAACCTCCCAGCCGCACGCGCGCGGGGCGGCTACGCATTTGGCCAACGCAGCCTTTGGCCGAGCTCGACCATTCCATCACGGCGCCGCGTAGATAAGGCACACTCCCTTCGCTCTTGGGCAGGGCGCGTTCTCTGAACGCGCCGCCTCGGCTTGGTTCGCGGGAGTTCGACCGTATCTCTGACCTTACCTGTTCGACAAGGGTAGCGCTTCGACTCCTTCCTTGGTGATCTTAACTGGTTGGATGCGCCCCGCGGCATCGAAGTGCATTTCATCAATGCATGTCACCCGATGATTAGCGGCCGTCTCGCC
This sequence comes from Verrucomicrobiota bacterium, assembly GCA_046346765.1. GTDB lineage: Bacteria > Verrucomicrobiota > Verrucomicrobiia > Limisphaerales > SIBE01 > JAXMHN01. Next base: position 137,080 of record JAXMHN010000006.1, read on the forward strand.
CAAGGGCCGCCGGTGATAAACAATATACCAACGGTCCTTGTCCGCGACATGCAGCACCGAATGGTGACCAGCGCCGGTCGCGATGCCCGGATCCTGTTCGAGCACCTTGCCAATCCGTTCAAACGGGCCCAGCGGCGAGATGCCAATCGCGTAAGCCACCGAATAGTCCGGGCCAGTCCAGCCGCCTTCCGACCACATGAAATAATATTTGCCGTCGCGTCGAAACATGAAAGGGCCCTCCACATAGCGTTCGGGCGTGATTTCTTTGAAGGTGGTCCCGTCCGGAAAGTTGAGCAGGCCGGTAAAGTCCGGTTTCAGCCGGGCCATATTGCAGTGCCGCCAGCCGCCGTAGATCAGATAATCCTGGCCGTCCTGATCGCGAAAGACAAACTGGTCGATCGGTTGCGCGCCATTGCGAATCTCGTTGACCAAAGGCTTGCCCAGGAGATCCTGAAAAGGGCCTTCCGGTCGATCGGCCACGGCCACGCCAATGCCGCCGGCTTCCTTCTTCTCGTCGTGAATGTCGTTGGCTCCGAAAAATAGGTAAAACTTGCCGTTTCGCTCGACCACCGCCGGGGCCCACATCGCCCGCCATGCCCACGTCACCCGGTTGGTGTCCAGGATCCGGCTGTGCTTCGTCCATTGCACCAGGTCCGGAGAGGAAAAAGCATCCAGAAATACCTGCTCCGTATAAGGCGCCGAATAGGTCGGATAGATCCAGTAGCGATTCCCGAAAATCACCGCCTCCGGATCCGCATACCAGCCCGGGAAGAGGGGGTTGCCCGAGCGCGCTGGGTGAGCGCTAGCCGCTGAGGTGTCTGACTGAAGGTCGGCGGCGGTGCCGGCCTGGACGGCCAGGACGAGTATCATAACCCGACCGAGTTGTATCGGACCAAATTTGCGCGTCATAGATATCGACCCAGCTGCATCAGCTATTGGATGCGCCAGTCTATGCCTGGACGTTCCCGCATGGGAAGCGGTTTCCCTCGGCGGCTCCCGCGGTCACTCATACTCAATCGCCAGGATCTCTAATTCCTCTGCGCCGGATGGTTTTCGGTAATGGACCTTGGCGCCGATGACTGCGTTGAGCAGCGCTTTGGCGATGGGCGATGTCCAACTTATCCAGTTTCGCTCTAAATCGACTTCGTCCACTCCTACAATCCGGTAGCGGGTCACTTCCGCGCCCCGGTCCCGCACAGTCACCGTGGCGCCAAAGCGCACCTGGCCATCTGGCAAGGACGGTTTCGCCACGATCACAGCCGTCTGCAAGCTGCTCTCGATTTGCGCCATCCGGGCGTCGAGGACGCGGAGTTGGCGTTTGGTGTCCGGATCATCGCGCCCGCTGGCCAATGCCGGTCGATCGACCTCTCGCAGGCGTGCCAGTCTCTGGGCGAGATCGTCCGCTCCACGTTGGGTGAGGTAGTTTTTGGCGCCCGGCGGCAAGGTCGAGGCCGTCGGGAGCCGGATCGATCGATCCTCGCCATCGTCCGATTCGCGTGTGAACGCCTTGCTCATGTCCTTAGCTATCTCTCCTGCTGAGCCAATATAACCCTCTCCCCGGCAAAGGGCGATCACGGGACGAAGGCGATGCACCGGGCTTCCGATGCGTCATCCAGCGCCGGAGCCGGCCGAGCGACCAAAATAACGTCAGAGGGTCGGCATCTGCAACGGCTTGAACTTGGCCACCCATTCGGACGGTTGCCGCCGTGGGCGGCCGTTCGGCGAAAGGAAGGCGACGGTGACGCTCGCTTCGACCAGCAGTTCCGCAGCGCGCCTGATCTCCTGTCGAAGGACCGAAGTGGCGCCGCGAATCTCGGTCATATCTGTCTTCACCACTAAATCGTCCTCGAGACGGGCAGGGCGGCAGTATTTGATCTGGATTTCGGTAACGGCATAAATGCCTTGTCCCGCCTCGAAGGCAGCTCTGGGGTGGATGCCAAGGCAACGGAGCATTTCAGAACGGGCGCGTTCCAGGAAGCGCAGATAGTTCGCGTGGTACACCACTCCACCCAGATCGGTATCCTCGGTATAGACTCGCACCGCATAGTAATGGCTGTGTCCGACAAATCCATTTTGCTCGCTCAAGGCCGGTTCGGTGCTCATCACACCCCACGAAAGATGTAAAAGGTTCGCAAGTCAACGGAAAGACTGACGAGGGATCGTTTGATTTAGGCCTGTTGCCCAGTCGATAGGTTCAACCTTTTCTGTTGGTAGGTGATCAATAACCAGCGGGTTCAGCCCCACCCGACCGGGGGTTTGTTCGCCCTTGGTTCGTCCTTTGTTCGACTCTGCTTCGACCGGAGACGAAGAAAGGACGGCTAAATTCGAACCTGCCTGGGATCAAATTCGGAGCACCTCAAGCGTCGGCGCGGGCTCACCCCCGCGGTGTGCAAAAGTCAGTGTGATTGCAACGTGGCTTTGAAGTGAGGTCCCGCGCCAGGTCGCGCCTCACGAGCGGCCTTAAAGCCGTTGACATCCAGCGGCTGGGGGGGCAAGCTATCCGCCGTCCTTTCAAGGTGATGGTTATGAGTGCGGACGGCCGTTGCAACCCCCCTCCGTGTCTCCCGACACCGCGCTGGTTGATCATCCCATGGAGATGGACGCTTCCGGCAGCTGCGGTTGTTCCCGGCCAGCTGCTTTCAACGGACGCAACATCAGTGCAGTAACAACCTAAAAGAGGATGTAACCATGCCAACTCGCAGTCCGACCTTATTAATCCAAAGCCTATTGGCCGCAGCGGCCCTGTCTTGGGCCGCCCATGTCTCAGCCGCAACAGGGCTGGTCGATTTCGCCTTCGACGAGGGAAGTGGCACGAAAGTGACCGACAGTATCAATAGCCTGGTGGGGGTGCCGGGCAATCCAGCTAATCCGCCTACTTTTGTGACCGATGCACCGTCCGGCCGCGCCGGCGATACGGCCATTCACTTCGAAACTGGGCAGTATCTCACCGTCGAGGATCCTGACACACGCATTCGCTTCGACACCAACAATCCTTCCTTCACCTTGCAGGCCTGGGTGAAGTTTGAGGGCAATCCTGCAGGACGAATGGTGTTCTTTTACAGCGGCGGACCAGGTGGAGCGGTTTCCTTCTCCGTCAATACAGATCGGACCGTGTTCGTGACGACGCTCGCGATTGCGGATGTGTCGTCCGGCGCGGCTATTCCAGATGACGGCAAGTGGCATCACATCGCGGTCGTGCATGAAAACGGCAAGGAACTGCGGTTCTATGTCGATGGCGTGCTGGGAGACACCAAAGAGTATACCAGCGGCCTGTTCTTTAACCGCACCCAGAAGCTCTTCAGTATCGGCGCGGAATGGAATGGCGCGCTGCAATTCACCGGCTCGGTGGATCGTTTGAAGATCACCAGCGGGATCCTCGCGCCTGAGCAGCTCGATTTCAATGCCGCTCCCGCAGTGGGGTTGGCTGATTTCGAGTTCGACGAGGGCAGCGGCACCAAGACGACCGACAGCATTAACAGCCTCGTGGGCGTCCCGGGAAGTGCGGCTAATCCTCCCACGTTCATTACTGATACTCCGTCGGCCGCCACCGGCGATACCGCCGTCCAATTTGAGACCGGTCAATACTTCACGGTGGAAGATCCCGACACCCGGATCAAATTCGATACGAACAATCCTTCCTTCACCTTGCAGGCCTGGGTGAAGTTTGATGGCAATCCTGCCGGTCGAATGGTCTTCTTTTACAGTGGCGGGCCGGGCGGAGCGGTGTCGTTTTCGGTCAATACAGATCGAACCGTGTTTGTGACCACGTTGGCGATCGCGGATGTGTCCTCCGCCGCAGCCATACCAGACGATGGCAAGTGGCATCACATCGCGGTCGTGCATGAAAATGGCAAGGAACTGAGGTTCTATGTCGACGGGACGTTGGGGGACACCAAGGAATATACCAGCGGCGTCTTCTTCAACCGCACGCAGAAGCTATTCAGTATTGGGGCCGAGTGGAATGGGGCGCTGCAGTATACCGGCGCGGTTGATCGGTTGAAGATCTCGAGCGGCGTATTGACGCCGGATCAACTCGATTATCGGAACGTGCCGCCGGCCGGTTCGGCCGCGTTGACAATTGGCCGGGCGAGCGTTTCGCCGTTCGGATTTAGCATGGGAGTGACGGGGGTAGGTGGGAGCATCGCTGATACCAACACGATCGCGCTGACGTTCAACGGAGCCTCCGTGACGCCAACCTCGGTGACCAAGAGCGGCGTCAACACCGTCATTAAGTATGATGTCCCCAATCCCCCGTTGCCTTCCGGTTCGACCAACACAGCCAGCTTGACCATCAAAGACAACAAGGGCGTCGCTTACTCCAGCACGGCCTCCTTCGTGGTCGCGACCTATGGCACTCTGCCTGCCGGGATTGCCTTGCCGGCCAGCGCGGTGGACAAAACCAAGAAGGGTTTCAAGATCAAAACTTACCAGATCGATGTGGGCGACCAGAGCGGCACGATTGCCTATAACGAGGACCTCCTCGCGGGCAAACTGGGCGACAATATCGCCAACCTCGTCGACCTGACCGGCGTCGATACAAACGGTTTCTTCACCTGGCCAGGGGTGATCAACCTGGATACCGACACCTTGGGCCAGAATGGCTTCTTCAACGATCCCGATTACACAGCCAGTCTCTTCCCGGGCATTCCCGGGAACACGGGCTCGCAAGAGAACTTTGCCGAAGAGATTGTCGCTGCCCTCGAATTCGCTACGCCCGGCATGTACACGATGGTGGTGAATACCGATTGGACTGGATTCCCGAACGAAAGCGACGGTTTCCAGGTTCGGAGCGGCGCCGATCCTCGCAGTCCGACGGGCAATGTCGTCCTCGGCTATTTTGACGCCCTCGCTCCGGCAGGCCCAGCCCGGGGCATCGCCAATTCCCCCTTCCTGGTTTACGTGCCCAAAGCAGGCATTTACCCGTTCCGGCTGCTCTACTGGCAGACCACCGGCACGGCCAACCTGGAGTGGTTTACGGTCGACGCCGACGGGGTCCGGGCCTTGATCAATGATCCCGTCGCGCCCAAAGCTATTCCAGCGTATTACCAGTGGACGGCATCGCCACCGGCTCCCGCTCTCAGCCTGACGCGGACTGCAGCTGGGTTCACCCTCACCTTTGAGGGATCGTTGGAAGCGGCGGATGCCATCACCGGACCCTGGTCCAATCTGGCCGGGACAAGTCCCTTGACGGTCACGGCTTCCGGGCCGATGAAATTCTATCGCGCGAAGCGGTAGTTGAGAATTAGCGCAGTGGGACGCGCCCGTTGGGGGTGCGTCCCACCTTGTGAAACTGACTTTGGAGGCAGGGTCGAGGGACCGGGTAGTCGGACGGTTGGTCCGTTACACGGTTCCGGCGGAACCTCTTCTTCTTGGTTGAACGCTCCCCTTATTATGGCAGCACTCGGTAGAGAGCGCTTTGCCACCAGACATCGTTCGTTTTCAATCCGGCCTGCTCGATCCAGACTTCCTGGGTGCTTTTGCCGCGATTGGCCAGCGCATAAAAGGGGACGGCTTGCAGCTCCTCGCCCTTGGTGTTGGCCATTCGAAGAAGGGTGACACCGCCCAGCAGATCCGCCTGATAGGACGTTTGGAAGGCCGCGTCGGCCGGCAAAACGACGGCACGATCGCGATTATCTATACCCTCGAAGGCATAGACCAGGGGTCCCCTCTGCAAGGCGACTTTGCCGCGGTTGCCAGAGATGTTGGGATGCGCCACCCGTCGTTGAACTTCCAGCTTGAAGTCGACGTCCAGGCAATCGCCGGTGCGCCATTCGCGATCGAAAACCCAATAGCCGGCATCGTCCGGGCGCGCCTGGAATGGCGCGCCATTTAGCTGCCAAGCCGCGCCCTCACACCAGTCTGGTTTGCGGACATGCAACGCGAACCGCACAGGATTCGTCGTCTGGGCACGGAATTGGACCCGGCCGTTCCAAGGCAGGCTGGATTCGATGGCCCAAGCAACGTCGCCGGCCGGGAACGGCACCCGGGCGGTGCCTCCGACGAAAAGATTCACATAGAAGTCCCGTGGGGACCACGCGTAGGCGTACTGACCCACCTGCAGGAGCGTTCGAGAGAGGTTGGGGGGACAGCAGACCCAGCAATTGTCGCGCAAATGGTCGCAATCCGAGAGTGGATTGCAGTAGTAGCTGTGGGTGCCGTCCAGAGAGATGCCGTGCAGGACCGCATTATATAGCACTCGTTCGAGCACGTCAGCCGCTTCGGCGCGCCGCTCCAATCGGAACATGCGTTGCGCGAAGTTCGCCAGCCCACAGGCCGCACAGGATTCGTAGTAGCCGTCGTTGGGAAGTTCATAGTCTTCGCCAAAGGCTTCATGTTCCTTGCGCGGGCCGACGCCGCCGGTGATCGTCATGCGGCGCAAGGTGGTGCTGTCCCAAAAACGATTCGCGGCTAGGCGATAGTCCGGTTCAGCCGTTTCCAGGGCGAGATCCGCGACGCCCGTGGCGAAGAAAACCGCCCGGACGGCATGTCCATCCAGCGTGCGTTGGGCCCGGAACGGAACGGCGTCCTGGAAGTAAGCCCGAGGGGTTTCGCTGAACGGCCTCACTTTGCCTCGACCACGCCATTCGACGAAGGCGCGCGACAGATCCAGGTATCGGGTGTCGCCGGTGGCTCGGTAGAGAGCTGCCAGGGCCATTTCCAATTCGGCGTGGCCGCAGAAACCCGGTTGGCCATTGGGACCGAGAAAATGCCGCCAGGCTTGGTCGGCCGCGCGGCGGGCGATGTCAAGAAAGCTGCGTTCGCCGGTGGCGGCGTGGTGAGCGAGCGCAGCTTCGATCATGTGACCGAGGACATAGCCGTCGTGGGAACCGTCGAGGAAGGCAGGATCCCAAGGCTCCTTCCTGCTATTGGTTACATAGGCATGGAGATAGCCATCGGGTTGCTGCGCTCCCGCCAGCAGCGCGATGACGCCCTCGACGCGCTTTTTCAGTTCGTCGTCGGGAAACTGGGCCAGCGAGTAAGCTGCGGTTTCCAGGAACTTGTAAAGATTGGCTTCACCCCAGGTGCCATTCAATTCACCTTCGATGGGCTCGCCGCCAGCTTTCCGTAAGGCACGCAGCTCGCTCGCGAGATATTGCCATGACCACGGAATAGTCCGAGTTCGGTAGATTTCGAGCTTAGGTGACCAAAATGGATCGTGGACTTGAATATGACGGAGGGGCAATTCCTGCAGGTGGTTCGTGACTCCTGCCAGTCCGACTGGCCCGGGCGGGGTCAGGAGGGCGCAAGCGATGAACCAGCGTTTCAAGGATGATTGAGGGCTCATAGGCAGCAATGATCTCGACGTGCCACTGGGAAGTTACGGTCGCGATTCGTGGGGCATCAAGGTAAGCAGCACGACAGACGGTCCGGTCATTTCGGGCAAGCGAAGGCGCCCATCCGGCGGAAGCATTTCGTGGCGGACCAGGTCAAAGTCGCAGTGTTCGTCGACCATATGCCACGCGCAGGCCGTCGCTCCCTTCCAGGGCAAGCCAGCGATGACGAGTTCGGTCAGCGGCCCAGGCGCCTCGAACTGACTGAGAAGAACTCCAGCTCGATTTTGATCCTGATTGAGGCCGGCGCATACCGCGGTTTGGCCGGAGCGGCAGAGAGGCGTGATCACTCGGTTGGGCGTATTCAGCAGTCCCCGGAATGCGCGGAAGGCTTGATATGTTTTCCGAGGCACTCCGTTTCGGCTGAACATGCCGAAAGCTTGCACCTCAGCGGTATAGAAATTAGCCATGTCGAGGGGCGCATCCTGGAGAGCGAGCAAGGCCCAAGCGGCGAACGCGGCGGCTTTGGCGCCGCCCATTTCTGTCTCCCATCGTTCTCTCTCCTGGCCCTGGCCGGCCGGGGTGATCGGATGCCAATCCTCCTTAGGCAGGTAGTTCCATTCGTTCAGATGGCTCTCCGTGGCGGCGAAACCGTACGCATCCAGCAATTGGCGGAGGGCCTTGGCGCGTCGGCCGAGTTCAGCAGGATCCTTGGTGTAACGATGCCAGGAAAAGAAATCGAGCGGGAGTCGGCGATCACGGCAACGACTTAGAAAAGCCAGGAGAAACGCCCCAGGCTTGAGCTGTTCGCCGGACAGCTCTCCGGTGTAGCCGAAGGAGGGACCGCCCACTTTCAAGTCCGGCCAGCGCGCCTTGATTGCTTTGGCGGTGACTTCATAGAGCTGAAGGAATTGTTCGTCGGTGCCCGTCCACATGGCCGGCTGATTCTCGGGTTCGTTCCAGATTTCCCAATAGCGAATGTTGTGATGGAAACCGCTGGCCCATCCTTCGTTGTAGTGCCGGATGATGGCGCAACAGATCTCGGCCCACTTGATGGGGTCTGAGGGCGGGTGCACCCGGTATTTACGAGGCGTATGCTCAATACTTTCCCCGAGCCGATAGAGAATAGGAGAGCCTGCCTTTACGATGGCGGCGATGTAATCATCGGTCGCCTCGAACTGGTAATTGGCCGCGTCCGTCGGATCATTGCGAAAGTCACGAAAGATTGTGCTGATGTCGACCGCGTCATAGTTCAACCAGACCACGTCATGCAGGCGGGTCAAGGGCAGTCGAAGTTCCTGATGATAACGGGATAGATCAACCATCCCCCGATAGCAGAGCGGTCCAAGATTCACTCCATGCAAGGCGCGAATAAGACCATTGGGGCGGGCGAAATCCACCCCCAAACTGGCGCGCGTCGCAGCGTCGGGGAGTGGTCGCGAGGCGCCCTTCCCGCGCGCTTCGACGACGGCCCGAGCAGTCGCATCCGCCTGTCCAACTGCCTCCGAAGGGAAAAAGGTGCTCGGAGCTAAGGTGAGGGCGGCAGTTGAAATCAGCCTGCTCACCATCAAGAGCGCGATGTTTCGCGTCGAAGTAGGATTCATTGCATTGTTGCCGAGTGCCGCATCCATCGGTGCGTTCTGGCGAAAAGAGCCACCTTGGGCCAGATGAGTCAGGCCAGGTGACTATGGGACCTTGGCCAAGTCGACGAAGACAACGCTGGAAGGATTGCCGATAGGAGTGTACCGGCCCGTAAAGGCCAAGCGGCCATTCGCCTTGTCGACGCGGAAACCCGCGATGTTATCCGCTCGCTGGTTGCATACGTAGAGAAACTGACCCGACGGGTCGAACGCGAAGCTGCGGGGATAATTGCCGCGAGTCCATTCTTCGGCGGCAAAGGCAAGTTCGCCGCGCTCATCGATCGAGAAGATGCTGATGCTGTCATGCAATCGATTGCCGGCATAGACGAACCGGCCGTCACTCGAGACCAGAATCTCTGAGCAGAAGTTGCTACCGGCAAAACCCGGCGGCAGACTGGAAATGGTTTGGCGCGATTGGAGTTGGCCGTGAATGTGGTCGTAATCGAACAAGACGATATTAGAACCTTCCTCCTGGAGGGAGTAGAGCCATCGTCCATTGGGATGGAAGGCGAAATGCCGCGGGCCATCGCCTGCGGGGAGTGAAACGGACGGCGGCTCATTTGGAGTCAGGGCGCCGGAAAGCTGGTCGAAGTTCCAGATGAAGATACGGTCGAGTCCCAGGTCAACATGCAGGACGAAACGCCCGGCTGGGTCTGCCTGGATCATGTGCGCGTGGGTCCGATCGTGGCCACTGAAGGCAAAGCTGCCGGGCGGAGCGTTGGCCGCTTTTCGTGGACCGATCGTGCCACTGTCCAGTTTGACGTCTGGCTGGTGCCCCAAGCTGCCCGTCTTCCAAAATGGGTAGAACGGCGACCGAGCCGCCAGTAGTTTGCCACCAGAAGAAATCGGCCAGACGGATGAATGCTCACATAGGTGGGACCCGCCCCGCCCGACCGGACGGTGTTCAACCGCGTCAGTTGCCCGCTTTTCCGCTGGATGGCATAGGCGCTGACTGAGCCTTCTTTTCCTCCACCGACTCGATCGGTCTCGTTGGCCGAGTAGAGGTGGGTGGCAGCGGCGTTTGAAACGAGACAGCTTGGACTGGTGCCTGCTTCGAAAACCGACGTATGGGTCAGGGCGCCCGTGGCCCGGTCGACCTCGAAGAGGTGGATGCCCCGACCATTGCCCGGCGGCAAATCCACCTGGGTGGGCAGGACATCGTGCAGCGGCGAACTGAAAGTCCCGACATAGGCAATCAGCGGCGGCGCACCCAATGCTGATGGCGCCGCACGGGATCGGAGCAACAGCGGGGCAGTGCCCGCGAGCCAAACTGCAGACCGGAGAAAACGGCGGCGTGTGATAGCTGAAGACATGGCAAGGTGAGACGAACGCATAGCTAATCTCATTTTGGTGGCGCTACGGAGGTGTCGGTTTCGCGCCAGGCAAAGTCTCCCGATCCGACTTGCCAGTCCTGGCCGAAGAAGCCGGCGGCGCGGAGTCCATGGCTGCCTTCGGTGGGCAATTCGGCGCCGACAACCAAACAGTCGGGAAAGCCCGCCCCGGACACGAAGTAAGGCATGCGATCCGCGACACGCATGCCTGGCAGGCCGGAGGCAGCCACCACGCCGACCAGCGTAGCGGCGTCACGCGGATTTGGCTGCAAAAACAAACAAGCGACGTCGTCTCCGCGCCAGGTGTGCTCGCCCAATCGAACGCTTCCACGGCGCACCTGGACGGGGCTATTGGCCAACAGGGGTTCCCAAGCGGCGTTGCAGTCGGCATGCCCATACAGGACCAAGTTGCGCGAAGCCGTGGGGCTCTGCCGTCGCCCGAACGGTTTTTCGAAGTGTCGCACCACGTCCACATCCGCGATCAATTCGATGGAGGCGTTGCCTCGGTAATAGAACGTCTCGGCATCGTAGCGAGCCTTGGCCAACGACCAGGCGTTCTCTTCGGCTGAGCCTTGGGTGGCATAGACCAGCGCCATGTGCCGGCGGAATGCTTCGCGAAACGGACCGGACCTGTCGGCGCTCTTGTGATCAGGCGACGGAGGATGGCTCACCTGCCATCTCTCTCCCGTCCGAAGAAGATACAGTGCCTGGTCGAGACTAGCCGCGGCCCGACCAGCGGCGGGAGGCAGTTGGCGAATGCCCTCCACCTTTTGTCCGTCCAGTTCCACCAGCAGATCACCCGCGCCCATCGGTGGCAGATCCAGCCGAAGAACGGCGACATTTGTGGTTGTGCCAAAAACCCTCCTCTTGACCGGATCGCGCTGCAGATCGACCGCGCTCAGTTCCAGCGACCGTTGCTGGGCGATGATCGTGGCCCAGTGCGCCCGTGCGGACACCGCTGGGTTGACGGTCGCGAATCGAATGCGGCGAACCTCCGCGGGTTTTGGGATGCGATGGTGGCTGAAGAAGTCAAAAAGCGGAGCCCAATCGACGCAATCGGCTCCCGGTTCATCGGAAGCGTCCCACCAGTGACCAGCGCCAGGCTGTTCGTGAAAATCGAGATCGCGATGGAAAGCTCCCAGAACCCGACGCATCTCACGCGCCTGTCCCACCGGGACGTTGTCATCAGCATCCCCGTGCAGGACATAGATGCCTTCTTGCAGGTAATTGGTGACCATGAGCAGCGTATCGCTCGACGCGGCGGCCCGGGCCAACATCTTTTGCATTTCGTTGGTCGCCGGCGGCCGGTTCGGACTTGCATAGGAGGTAAAACTGATCCAGCCAGCACTTGGACCGACAGCCGCAAATTGGTCGGGAAATAGCGCGCCGAGTTGCCAGGTGCCGTGGCCACCCATCGAATGGCCGGTTAGATAGATACGCTGTGGATCCGGGTTATATCTGGCCTTGGCCACGTTGAGGACTTCCAGCGCGTCCCAGCGTCCCCATTCTTCCCAATCGAAGCCATAAGGGCGTCGATTGGTTGGACAAACGATCGGTCCGGAGCTCTTTGGCGAATAAGCGTCGGCCTGGCCTCGAGCCTCTACCCCAGCGCCATGAAGCGAGAAAAACAAGGCCGGCCGGGCTCCGGCGGCCAGGGAGCCGGAAGCCGGATTGACCGCGTAATACTGCACGCTGTCGTCGACTTCGCTTCGGAACGTCCGCTGGCACGTCTGCTCGGGACGGCGAACTCGCAGCTCAATCTGACCGCGGGTTGGTGTGCGATCGACACCTGACAATGGGACGGCCTCCAAGATAACGGAGTAGCTATTCGTCGGCATCTTGCGGGGTGGACGTAACAAGAAAGGCGCTTTGAAAATACCCAAAGGGGGAATGGAGACCACTTGAGGTTCGCTGCCGCGCTCAACCGCTCGGAGCGAAGCACGCATCGCATTGGTGGTCGCGTTCAGCAATACCGTCGCGCCCCAGAGCGGCTCTCTTTCACCCTGAATAAGATCAGGCAGCGTGCTGTCCGCGGTGTGAATGCTCAATGGACCAGTTGCCGGCATCAACTTGACGCGCAGGTCTCCTCGCCCTGAATGAAATAAAAAATGGTTCGTTCCGGCTTGCAGAAAGACGGGAATGCGCAAGTAACCGAGTCCGTAGTTGTCGCCACCGCGGATCTCCCCGTTCACGTAGACGCAGCTGTGGCCAGACGCCTGGAGCAGCATCACCTGCGCACGGTCGCTGCGGACGGGCCAATAGACATATCCCCCTCGAGCCAGGGAACCCTGAAGCACGCCTGGCTCTGCGCTGGTGGCCGTTTCCCAGCGTTGCTCGCCGGTGGCGCCCGTTGCTCCGGTCTGCGCCGAAGCCGGTGGCTGCCAGGTTCCCTTGACGATTTGAGCTTCGACCGAATCCTGGTGGATAACGGAACGGCCGGAACGCGCTACGGAACGAATCACGAACACCTCTTTCAAGGGGATTTCGGAAGAATCAACCGGCTGCTCCGCAGCGAAGCCACGCCATATTAGAAGCCCTTGTCCCAAGGCGACAAGGATAGGAAAAGATCGCCGATGCACGGCGGCACAGTGTCGCAGGGTGCTCCAGGGCGTCAATCGCGGATTCATGGCCAGCTGGAGGGCCAAGCGCAGAAACGCTGGAAGCGAGGAAGCACAGGGACGAGCGGGGGAGAAGCCCAGAACGCGAAGTAAGGCGCGTGGTTCTCTTTGTCGTTGAGCCAGTTAAAAACCACAAAGTGCCTGGGTAAGCACGGCCGTGCTGAGGACGAAATTCGCAAGGTTGACGTCGCTAGATCGGCGGGCAACGTCTCTTGTGCGCCGCTTTAGTTCGTGCTGAGTCGATCAGTCCATCCGGTCATTTGGAAATGACTTCGATCCTGGCGCTCACCGGCCCTGACCAGGGCGTCGAGATACGAGGACCGCCTGTCTGACGCTTGGAAGGATTCCGCGCTCGCGTCACCAAGTGGATATTGGTGCTCAGTTGGATGGGTTGAGAGTAGATTTTGGCGTTGGCGGACAGCTCACCTTGGGCCGCGCGAGGGTCTGAGCCATCCAGCGTGTAGAAAACGGTCGAGCCAGGGGGGATGATAAGCTGTAACAAATCTCCTGCTCTTGACGGCTCGGCCGGCATCGTCAGGGCCGGCCGAGGAGTGAGTTGCTCATCGATGAAGTCGATGCGATTGGACAGCCACTCCTTCATCCAGTTGACCTCGCTTTGGTAGCTGCCACCGCGCGGTTGCAGGTCCCACCGCTCCACCTCGCGTGGCTGGGCTTCGCGAACCTCGTCGCTCAGCTGATCGATGAGGCGATTGAGATGACTCAAAGAAAACTGCGCCTGGCGCAACTCTTGCCAGCGATCGACCCACCGTTGCCAGAAATCCGGATCGCGGAAGAGCTGGGCCCACCAGGGGCCGCTGAAGAACCGGCCGGTATTCCAGCGACGAGGATCGTCGTCACGTCCATCGTTGGATCCGAGGGCGCGATCAAAGTCCCAGTGCGGGCCGAAGGCGAGCTTACCATTGCGTGGTTTGTAGAAGTAGGTGCTGAAATACAGGGCATCGACATTGCCGCTGAGCACCTCCAGGACGTGATAATCGATCCAGGAATCGACCTCGATATAGGCCGGATAACCGTGGGTGGGATCGCGCCAATTGGGTCCGTGCAGCGCTCGCTGGAAATCGGTGAAGAACTTCGCCAAGTAGCGCTTTTGTGGGGCGCGTTCCGGCAACGTAATGACCCGTTCTTTCGGCTCAACGTAAACCACGGAGGCGTCTCCAGCCCAGAACCCGGATTCATTCGGCCCAAGGCGATCGATTTTCAGAATATAGCCGCCGGTGACTTCTGGCGGGTTGACGTCAGCCGGCCCGAGTCGGTCGATGTTGATACGGTGTTTGCCGATTTTGATCCGTTCTTCGAGCACATAGACCCCCATGTATTGCCGTCGCGCCATCGGGCTGGAACTCTTCACCACGAAAAGTTCGAGGAAACGGGTGCGAGGCGAGTAGCGGCCCATCTCCCGGCTCAACTGATGCACGAAGGGGTTATGGATCATGACCGGTTCGTAGAAATTAGGGGCGTACAGCACCCAATCTGAATCGGCCGGCAACCCCAGGACCGACCGGTCGTGCTCGGCGTTGAATTCGTCCAGCAAATGCAGGACAAAGCTGCTTTTCGGCATGCTAATGGTGCTCGAGCCGCGCTCGTGATAACCGGCTTTGGTCGTTAGCGCGGGTTTGTTGGTCAAAGACGTTCGACCCTTGACCGGTTCAAATAGCGTCAAATGCGACGGTTCGTCCAAGGAACTGCCACCTCTATCGGGCCCCACCGTGTCCAACACCAGGACGGGCAGGTTGGAAGTGAATTTCTGCAGGTTCGGATTCACGAAGAGGTAAGTCTCGGTGTGGGGAGGGCCGGGTAGGAAGCCTTCCGGGTAAGCTCGCGCGCGCAGGTGCGTCGTCTGATTGATCTCGATTGGCTCACGATAAGCCGGCGAAGAGGCGGTTGGCATCGTCCCGTCGAGAGTATAGCGAATGACGGTGCGGACCGAAGGGCAGGACAGTTGCACTTTGACAGACTCGCTCAGAGGTCCCCCAGCCGGGGAGAAAAGCACGACTGGTCCGAATCCGGGCCCTTCCGAGCTATTGGGCTTGCCCGGCGTCGGACTCGGGAACGAGCCTACGGCGAGGGGATCGCCCGGCGCCCGGCCGAAGGAGGTGCCTGGCAATTGTCCCGGGTACGGGTCGAATTCAGAAACGACATTGGTCGCACGGTTGACCAGGGCCAAATAGCCGCCCTGCTGGTCCAAAGTAAAATTGGCGTGGAGGTAGGTCGAATTGCGGGTTCGATCCTTGCCGGACGCGAAAACTACCACGCACTTCGACGGCGCCAGGGATACGCTCGGAAACCGCCACTTGGTCAAACTGGTCCGAGTGTCGGTCAGGTACCAGCCCGACAGATTGACCACCATGCCGCCGGCATTCTGAATTTCGATCCACCCGGACAATTCTCCGTCTTCATCTTTGGGGCCGCTTACGGGCACGGCCATGACCTCTGAAATCCTGACCGGCGCGGCATTGTCTGCGGCCCGCAGGCCGCTCCCTCCAATGGAGAAGAGCAGGATGGACGCGAGCCAGGGACAGCGTTGAATGGCGTTCATAGATATCCCGAAGCCGTCTTCGGCAACTGATCTCAACCCCAATACGACCATTGCCGGCACTTGGCAAGAGGCGCCTTGCGGAGGCGTGCTCCACTGATGAAGTCCGGTGGAGAGGAAACCGGCCGCGCAATGGTGACGCTCAACCACCAAATGAAAATCGGCTCGCCGCCTGGTCCAGATTTTGCGAGGCTGACAAGATGCGCGCTTGCCAGGCCCGATACCTCCTTGGATTGCTTCTCTTCTTCGTTCCCAACAGTTGGTCACAACCGACGAACAACGGCGGCGTCGTCAAAGCAGGAGAGAACCTGCTCGTGCGGGGTGTCCCCGATGTGCCGGTGGCCATTGCAGAACGCGCCAGCCGCTACACCGAAAGCCGCGGTGCGGCCGTCTTCGACTGGCATCCGCAAAAGCGCCAGATTCTGATCGGCACGCGCTTCGCTGATACGGTTCAGGTTCATGAAGTAAGGACGCCCGGGGGGGCTCGGACCCAATTGACTTTCTTTCCAGATCGGGTGACGGGAGCCAGTTATCAGCCGCATCGCGGGGACTATTTTGTTTTTAGCAAAGATGTCGGCGGCGGCGAGTGGTTTCAGCTTTATCGATACGATCTGGCATCAGGGGACGTCACCCTCCTTACCGACGGCAAATCGCGTAACCTGGAGCCGGTTTGGTCGAATCACGGCGATCGTCTTGCCTACGCGTCCACACGACGTAACCGCAGGGACCTCGATTTTTACATCATGAACCCGGCGGACCCGGCCAGCAACCGCTTGCTTGCTCAGAATGAAGGCGGCGGATGGCGGTTAGCCGACTGGTCTCCCGACGACGGCAAGTTGCTTGCCGTCGAACAAATGTCGGTGACGGAGAGCTATCTCTGGATGGTCGATGCGACCAACGGCGCGAAGGTATTGCTCACCCCCAAGGAGGGCGCCGCGGTGGCCTACACTCCGGTGGGGTTTAGTGCCGGTGGCAAGGGCATCTATGTTACGAGCGATCGGGACAACGAATTTCAGCGCCTGGTTTATATCGATCTGAGCAGCCGACAGCCTCGCCCGTTGGCGGAACATCCGTGGGATGTGGAAAGCGCTCAGCTGTCCCACGACCGCCACAAGCTAGCCTACGTGGTGAATGAAAATGGACTGAGTAGGCTGCATGTCATCAACCTGCAGACCGGCCAGCCGGAATCCGTTCCCGCGACGCCGGGGGGGATCATCGGTGGTTTAACCTGGCACGAAAACAACCAAGACCTGGCGTTTTCCGTGAACTCGGCCCGTTCGCCGCTCGATGCCTATAGCATCCATCTCCCGACCGCCACGCTCGAGCGCTGGACGACGAGCGAGACCGGCGGCTTGAAGGCAGAGAGCTTTGTGGAGCCGCAGTTAATGCACTGGAAGTCGTTCGATGGCCTTGAAGTTTCCGGATGGCTCTATCTGCCACCTCCCGGCAAATTCCCCGGTCCGCGCCCGGTGGTAGTGAATATCCACGGAGGTCCCGAGGGGCAAGCCAGGCCCATCTTCCAGGCGAGGAACAACTATTACTTCAACGAAATGGGAGTGGCGATGGTCTTCCCCAACATTCGAGGTTCGGTGGGATACGGCAAGACGTATGTCGCGCTGGACAACGGCTTCAAGCGCGAGGATTCCTACAAGGATATTGAAGCACTGCTCGGCTGGATCAAACAACAGGCCTATTTGGACGGAGAGCGGATTATGGTCACCGGGGGAAGTTACGGCGGCCATATGACGCTGGCTGTGGCCACGCGTTACAGCGACCTGATTGCGTGTTCCATCGATGTCGTCGGCATGTCCAGTCTGGTCACTTTTCTGGAGCAGACAGAGCCTTATCGCCGGGACTTGCGTCGCGTCGAGTATGGGGATGAACGCGACCCGGCCATGCGTGCCTTTCTTGAGAAGATCGCTCCCATCCACCACGTGGCTGCGCTGAGGAAGCCTATCTTCGTGGTTGCAGGGGCCAACGATCCACGGGTGCCACAGCGCGAAGCGGATCAGATGGTGGCTGCGTTAGAAAAACAATCCACGCCTTTTTGGTATGTCATTGGCAAGGATGAAGGGCACGGTTTCGCCAAAAAGAAGAACGCCGATTTTCAATTCTACGCCACCATCCTCTTCATGCAGCAGCATCTGTTGGGACGGAAGACCGCGGAGCGGTAATGGGAGGCTTTTCGTCCGGCGGCCGCGCCGGGAGCGCGTCGGCTTGCCGCCTCCGCTTGGTTATGGGCTGATGCGCGTCGATTGATGGGCGACCATTTTCCAGCCATCCTTCTGTTGCACGTAGACATGCAAGTAGCGGCCGGTCATATCCATCTTATTACCGCTCGCCACCACATGCACTTCCCAGTGGCAGGTGACCACCGCCGCCTGCCCATACACGGAGACCTTGATGTCGTCGCGTTTCATTGACTGATACTTGGTCGCCCCGGATTGGATGCTGCGAAGGTAACTCGACTTCGTATCCACTTTGCCGTTGGAATGCGTGTATGTGATCTCCGCGTCGTAAAGCTTATCGAGGGCGCTGATATCCGACCTGGTCAAGGCATCCTCCCATTGTTGCTCCAGTTGCAGAAAAGTACTTTCGACACCTTTGGAGCCTTGATTCTCCGCGGCCAAAGTGAATAGAGCGGACGAAGCCAGGACCGCCAGCCAGAGCAGGATTGGTTTCATGCCGCGATTCTGCAAGAAAGCAGAGGGTGGTGGCAACTACCAACGACCTAGCCCTTGCCAGAGTGGGGTGAACCGGACGCGAGCGATTTATAGCCAATCGTCCGCTGATACTTGACCTCGTTGTCCACTCGCTTGGCCGGGGCCCCAGGATTCCTCGAGAGCGTCAGGGCTTTGCTGGCCGCGAAGCGGCGGCGTTTCCGCCGTCGGCGGCGCCGAGCCATTCAAGGGCGTTGAGAACCAGTTGGTCTTGAGCCTTATTGCCAAACGTGAACGAAAGTTCTTGGTTTGTCCGGCCCGCGTAGTCGATATCGTTATGTCCCATGTTGAAATAGACCATCCGGTAGGTTCGGTGGGTCCAGACCACTGGATAATAACCGCTGTGCCAGATTTCGTGCGGTTTCGGGCCGGTGCCCAGGGGAAAGCTAGCCGGATCGATCGAAACTAAGATTTGAATCTGTTTGTTGGTCCTCAGGTCCGAACTCCATTTATACCACTCATTTGGTGACGATTTGAATGTCGTCGGCAGGTTGCGCGTGACGGGATGGGCGGGGTCTTCCACCTTGAGGATCGCTGCGGTTGGTCTCCAGGTATTCCCGACGTACGAGCCCGCTCCCAGAAAATCCTGGTGGTACCAATCCCAATTTTGAGGGAATTGCGACGGGGTTAGGGCAAACCCGGCGAAGTGGAAGCCCATCCAGGCTCCTCCACTCTCGATGTATTCTTTCAAGGCGGCCCGCTGCTCCGCCGCTTCCGGCCGCGTATCCAGGAAGACAACGATCTGGGAGCGCGCCAGGTTCTCTGCATTCAGGTTCGCCCAGTTTGTAGTGGCCTCGTAAGTAAATCCGTGGGCGGCGGCCATCCGCGGAAACCAAACGTTAGCTTCCCGAACGAAGCTGATGTGAGCCTGGTCGCTTCTGCCCGTATAAAAAGCCATAACGCGAAACCGTGGGGCATTCGTGCGAGAATCAACGCGAAGGTCCGGTTGGTCAAGTGCGAGGGCCGGTCGAGCTCCTGCTGTCGTGAGCAGCAAGGCCAGGGCAAGTAAAGGCGCTGTCCGCGCGACGCTCTTTGTGGTCATTCCCCGCCATCGTGGACCTCGGACCGGGCCCGAATCAACGACGGAATGCGGCGAAGCGTTCAGCGGCGCAGAACCAGGCTGGCCCATCACTTGGCGATATACTTGCGCTCGCGTGGACCAAAATCGCCGGTTTGCTGACACCTTCCGCGCTTATCGACGCAGGGCGGTGACGCCCGATGCGAGCATCGCCTTGAATGGCCGCGATCGTTTCGAAAGAGGGCTTAAAGCCGCCCGGCCGGAAGCCTTCCGCAATCAGCAGTGGCGTCCACCCGTATTTGTCCTTGGTGTTCCAAAGCTCGATCTTCGCGCCGTGACCGACCAGGAATTCGACGACCCTGGGGAGGTTCATAGGTGCGGCGGCATGCAAGGCGTTTCACCATTCCTGTCGACGAGCACATCGGCGCCGATCGTCACCGTCCAATCAAGCACCCCTAGAACTTCCTCTTCTCGTGCCGGCACTTCGGCCGCGAGCGCTCTGCCGGCTGCGGCTGGTCAACGGCGTGACCTCGTCACGCGTGGTATGCGCGATCAGCGCCCAACTCTGCAGAGAAGTCTAAAGTAATGCGATATCAGCGGTTTGAGCGGCGAGCAGGAGGGCGTTGCTCCGGTGCGATTGAGCGCTCCAAGTCCACTGGGCGCCTTTGGCGATGCGCGCGTTAGCGTCTGCGCCGAGCGCCGATTTCCTCACGAATTGGAGCGAATCCAAACGACCGAGCCAGCTGGCGGCGGCGCCGTCCTCGTCTTCGCTGTGATTCGGCTTGCGCACTCCAGGCGATATGCAGAGCGGCAGCCGCCTTTGATCATTGATCGGCCCAGCTTTGAGCAGGTCGATGGCCAATTCGAAGTGCCATTTCCACCGCCAGCAGGAGCGGAGTCATGCCAGGCTGTGGCCCGCGGCTCGCGCGGCGTTGCGGGCGGATGGCTTCATTGACGTCCGCGCCGTCGGCCAAGAGGCGTTTGACCGCTTCGGATCGTCTCGCGCACGGCAAAAGAACAGCTTCAACCGATCGAGCGTTGCTTGAAAATCAGCTCCTCTTTGAGGAGCAGATCCACGATGCCGGCATGTCCTTCTGCAGCCGCCCACATCATGGCGGTTTCGGCCGTGGCTTTCCTTGGCGATGTCCGCGCCAGCGGCCAGGAGCGCCTCCACCGCGCCCGGCGTCCCGGTGCGGGCCGCGATGCGAGAAGCATGGTCTCGCCTCCAGCCAAACTCGCGTTCGGATTGGCCCCGGCGGCCAGCAGCAGCTTCACCATGGCGGTATTCCCATTTTGGCAAGCGAGCGAGAGCGGGCCGATGCCGTACTGGTTGGTTGCGTTCGGATTGGCCCCGGCCTCGATCAGCCGTTGCGCGGCCTGCAGATCATCCTGTTCCGCCGCCCAGCGGTGCTGTCATACCATCGGCGCTGGCGGCATCGACTTTGGTTCCAGGCACCAGCAGCGACGCCAGTGCGGCATGATCCCGGTGTCGGGCCGCGTCGATCAGCGGCGATTCGCCGTGAACGATCGCACAACCTGCCAGGGCGATGCAAAAGAGGCAGCGCATCAGATCGTCAGGGGCGACAATTCGTCGAGTTTGCCGGTGCTGTCGGCGAAGGAATCCAGCTGCACCCCGGCTTTGTCCAGGAGCGTCAAGTGCAGGTTAGCCAGCGGCGTCGGCTTGGCGTAACGAATGTGCCTGTTGCCCTTTATCCCGCTGACCTTGCCTCCCGCCACCAACACCGGAAGATTGGTGTGGTCATGGATGTTGGGATTGCCAATTCCGCTGCCATAAAGAAGGAGTGAATGGTCCAGGAGGGAACCGTCCCCGTCCGGCGTTTCTTTTAGTTTCCGCAAGAATTCAGCGAAAAGCGAAACGTGAAATTGGTTGATCTTGGCCATGCGCGCGATCTTGTCCGGATCATTGCCATGATGCGAAAGGGGGTGATGCGGATCGGGCACGCCAATTTCGGGATAAGTGCGATTGCTGGTTTCGCGGGCCAATTGGAAGGTGATCACGCGAGTGACATCGCCTTGAAAGGCCAGCACCTGTAAGTCAAACATCAAGCGGGCGTGTTCTGCATACGCCGCTGGCACCCCGACGGGCCGGTCCAGGTCCGGTAAGGGGTTGTCAGTCGCATCGGCCTCGGCTCGTTGAATCCGGCGCTCGACCTCGCGAACGGTATCCAAATACACGCTAACTTTCGCTCGGTCATTGGCGCCCAATCTTCGTTTCAAGCGCGCGATATCGTTTTGGAACGCGTCCAGCAAGCTGGCCCTTTTCCGCAAAGCGGCGCGGCGTTCGGTGAGACTGCCGCCGTCGCCGAAAAGAGTCTCGAAGACGATGCGGGGGTGTGCTTCGGCCGGCAGGGGAGTTGTCGGTGTCGCCCATGAAAGATTGTTCTGGTAGACACAGGCGTAACCATTATCGCACTGCCCGACGGTCTGCATCAGGTCCATCGAAAGTTCGAGCGACGGCAACTGGGTCTCCTTACCCAGTTGTCCGGCAGCGACCTGGTCGACCGTCGTCCCTAGGTAATAGTCATTGCCCTCGGTATGCTTTGCCTTGGCCGCGCTCAGAAAGGAGGAATTGGAAGTGGCATGTGAACCGGGATAGGCATTGGCCAGCTCCATGTTGGTCAGGACGATCACTTGTTGCTTGACCGGTTCAAGCGAGCTTAGAATCGGAGACAGTTCAGCAAGCGTTTGCTCACTGCGCGGCGTCCAGCGCGATTGATCACAGCCCATGGGCATGAAGACAAAGCCCAGTCGCCTGACCGGCTTGGCCGGTGTGTTGGACAGCGCGGTGGCAGCTGGAATCATCGCGTCCAGCAGTGGCAAAGCCAAGCTGGCGCCGACCGCTCTCAAGAATGTCCGTCGGGGTAGGGCCTTCTTCGTAATCATCATGGGGCAGAGTTCCTCAGTTGAAACGGCGGGCTGTTAACGATCGCGAGGATGATCGCAGAAAATCTGAAGTCCTCCTTTGCGGCGTCTCGGACGATCTGGCGGATGGCCGGGGCATCGAATGGTTCCACGCCGCGGCCGAGAGCGAAGGTGAGCAGCTTTTCGGCAAGCGTGCCGACAAACAGGCTGGGCCTTCGGAGGAGGGAATCTTCGAGAGCGTCAACGCCGATGAACTTGCTGCCATCAGGCAACCCTCCCGACGCATCCACAGGCCGCCCATCCTCGTAAGTTCGCCATCGGCCAACCGCGTCAAAGTTCTCCAGGGCGAAACCGACCGGATCCATCAGATCATGGCAGCTGGCGCAGGCCGCATTGGCCCGGTGTTCGGCCAAGCGCTCGCGAACCGGCAGGTTGGAAGCGATCGTCTTTTCCTTCAAGGCCGGCACGTTCGCCGGGGGTGGAGGCGGAGGCGAGCCGAGGAGATTGCCCAAAATCCAATTCCCGCGGATGACGGGCGATGTTCGAGTGGCATAGGAAGTGACGGCCAATACACTTCCTTGACGAAGCAAACCGCCCCGATGCGAACCCGAGGGGAGCGAGACCCTGCGGAATTGGCTGCCGTGGATCCCGCCAATCCCATAGTGTTTCGCCAAGCGCTCGTTGAGGAAGGTGTAATCCGTTCTCAGCAGATCGAGAACGCTTCGGTCTTCCTCCGCAATACTGCCAAAAAACAGTTCTGTCTCGCGGTGCAAAGCTTGCCGGAGATTGTCATCAAAATCCGGAAACAGGCGGACATCCGGGGTGAGCGAAGCCAGGTTGCGCAGATAAAGCCATTGATCAGCGAAATTGCTCGCCAAGCGGTGCGCGCGCGCATCCCGGAGCATACGACGGGTTTGGGTTGCCAAGACGTCCGGGCGGTGGAGTTCGCCCTGAATGGCCAATTCCAGTAGTTCGTCGTCGGGAATGCTGCTCCACAGGAAGAAGGAGAGCCGCGAAGCCAATTGCAGGTCAG
>JAXMHN010000060.1:0-42855 GCA_046346765.1 Verrucomicrobiota bacterium
TGCGCTGGCTGCAGTTATCGACCGATCGGGCCGCTCGTCTTTCAGGCTTCTCAGCCCGCGGCGCGACGGAGTATTAGTCGTCCATGGATACGAAGCATCGATGGTTGTTGGCTTGGCTTGGTGTGGCGACAGGCTGGCTCGGCTGCGCGACCGCGGCTGCTCCGGTGGATCGTGCCGACGCGGAGGTGCTGGCGGATGCGGTCGCCGTCCGTCCCAGCGAACGGCAACTCGCCTGGCAGAAGCGGGAGTTCATTGCCTTCACACATTTTGGACCCAACACCTTCACCGATCGCGAGTGGGGCACGGGAAGCGAGGCCCCGGCCCTGTTCAATCCGGAGGCGCTGGATTGTCGCCAATGGGTCCGCATCTTGAAAGATGCCGGCATGAAACAGGTCATCCTGACCGCGAAACACCACGACGGCTTTTGCCTCTGGCCCAGCCGGTTCACCGAACATTCGGTCAAACATTCTCCTTGGCGCGAGGGCAAAGGCGACGTGGTGCGCGAATTGGCGGATGCTTGCCGCGAGGCAGGATTGAAGCTCGGGATATATCTTTCGCCGGCCGACCTCAATGCCATGGAACGGGGCCTCTACGGCAAAACGGACGCCACCGCCCGAGTCATCCCGTCGCCTGTCCCAGGTTGGTCTCCGCGCAGCCCGTATCGGCGCGAGGGCGTTTGGGATGAGTACAATACCTATTTTCTGAACCAGCTCTTTGAATTGCTCACGGAGTACGGCGAAATCAGCGAGGTCTGGTTTGATGGCGCCAATCCCAAACCTGGCACTGGCCAGAAATATGCCTACGCAGATTGGTATGCCCTCATCCGCGCCCTCCAACCCCATGCGGTCATTTTCGGCAAAGGCCCGGACGTGCGCTGGTGCGGCAACGAAGCCGGCCGCGGCCGCTCCAGCGAGTGGAGCGTTATTCCATTGCCGGTCCCGGCCGAGCAATTCGATTGGCCCGACATGACCGGGGACGATCTGGGCAGCCTCTCGAAGTTGAAGGGCGCGGCCGCTTTCCATTGGTACCCGAGCGAAGTGGATGTTTCAATTCGTCCGGGCTGGTTTTGGCACGCGCAGGAAGATGCCCAGGTCAAAACCCTCGACAAACTCATCCAGATCTACTTTGCGTCCGTCGGGAACAACGCGGTCCTGCTGCTCAATGTGCCTCCGGACCGGCGCGGGCTCATTCACGAAAACGACGCCGCGCGCTTGCGAGAGTTCGGGCAGTGGCTGGAGCGCACCTTTAAAGACAATTTGGCCGTCGGCGCCACCGCGGTCGCCTCTCACACCAAGTCGGACGGCAAGCAGTTCACCGCCGCCAACGTTGTCGATGCGGATCGGGACAGCTATTGGACCACGGAGGCGGGCCAGAATACCGCAGAACTGACCTTGCAATTAACCGGCAAGAAGCGATTCAACCTCCTCCTCCTGGAAGAGCAATTGCGAGAGGGCCAGCGCATCAGCTCGATGGCCGTCGATGCCTGGATCGACGCGGGTTGGCACGAAATCGGGCGCGCTTCCACCGTCGGATACCGTCGGTTGATCCCGTTTCCTCCGGTCGAGTCGGAACGGGTCCGCATTCGCATCCTGGACTCCCGGGTTGCGCCGACTCTGTCGATGCTCGGTCTCTACCTGGAAGAGCATTGAACAAATCTGGCGCCGGTCGCAGCTTGTTTTTCCGCTGGGTTCATCCTAAAAGAGGGCCTCATGAACCGCCGCAAATTCCTTCAACTCAGCGGTGCTGCCGCCGCTTGCTCCATTCTCTCCGGCTACGCCGGTTACGCTGCCGAATTCGCCGATCAAAGGAAACGGGTCGGCTTGATCGGGACGGGCTGGTACGGCAAGTGCGATTTGTGGCGGCTGGCGCAAGTGGCGCCGGTCGAGATCGTCTCGCTGTGCGACGTCGATCAGAAGATGCTCGACGACGCGGCCGAAATGGCCGCCACCCGCCAGCTCTCCAAAAAGCAGCCGCGCAAGTACCGGGACTACCGGGAGATGTTGAAAGAGAAGGATCTGGACGTCGTGCTGATCGGCACCCCGGACCACTGGCATGCGCTGCCGATGATCATGGCGGTCCAGTCCGGCATGGATGTTTGGGTGCAGAAGCCGATCAGCGTCGATATTGCCGAGGGCCAGGCCATGCTGGCAGCGGCTCGAGACCACAAACGCGTCGTCCAGGTGGGGACTCAGCGGCGGAGCACCCCCCACCTGATCGAAGCGCGAGATCGCCTCATCAAAGAAGGCAAGCTGGGCAAGATCGCTCACGTGGAGATCTGCTGCTACTGGCACATGCGCGCGCAGGGCAATCCCCCAGACATTGCCCCGCCCGCGTCACTCGATTATCAGATGTGGACCGGCCCGGCGCCGATGCGTCCGTTCTGCGAATGGACCCATCCGCGCGGCTGGCGGGCTTTCACGGAATACGGCAATGGCATCGTCGGGGACATGTGCATTCACATGCTCGATATGGTGCGATGGATGCTCGACCTGGGCTGGCCCCGCCAAGTCCAGTCTTCCGGTGGCATTTTCGTCGACAAAGCGAGCAAGGCGAATATTTCCGACACCCAAACCGCCACCTTCGATTTCGGCGATCTGCAAGTGGTCTGGAATCACCGGACCTGGGGAGAAGGTGTCGATCGCGAGTATCCCTGGAGTGCGACGTTCTATGGCGAGAAGGGCACTCTGAAGGCGAGCGTCTTTAAATACGAATTCACTCCCGTCGGCGAGAACAAACCGACGGCCCAGGGCGAACCGCTTTACGAATACGACAAGTATCCCGAAGACCAAACCGAGAAAGACTTGGAGAAACACTGTGCCTCAGCCATTCGCTGGCACATGAAAGATTTTCTGGCCGCCATCGAGAAGCGCACCAAACCGGTCGCCGATATCGAGCAGGGCCACATTTCAACTGCGTCCTGCATCCTGGCCAACCTGTCGATGAAGTTGGGCCGCTCTCTGGCTTGGGACGCGAACAAAGGCGAGGTCATCGGGGATGCTGCAGCCAATCAGTTGCTCCGCCGCCCGTACCGGGCGCCTTGGGTTCATCCAGCCAAAGCCTGACCAGTCTGCGAAGGTCCACGGACCGCTGACCTCTGGATCCTATCCTCCGTTCCGTCCGCCCAGAAGCCCGCGGTCCGGCGAAGGGCGGGTGCGTGTCAAAACCCCGCCCCTCGACCGCTCCGTTCACCGAGTCACGGCCGCTCGCCCGCTTTGCAGCCAAGAATTGACGCTCGTGATGCCGTAGCCCGCGCCGGCGTAAGTGGTAGTCGTGACGCGCGCCGCGAAGGCGTCGGGCTGGATCTTGCCTTGGGCAAATTCCGCGATGTCCTTCACTTTCACGCGCATCGTCAGCACCGTGCCGCGCTGCGAGACCGGATTGAGGATCGCCCGTGAATTGACGGAGCGCGTTTTCGCTTTGGATCGCGAGCTGGACGACGATTTCGTAGCGGACTGCCCATTGTTGCCGTTCTGCTCTTGCCCATCGCGAATGTCGACGTTGACCAGTTGGACTGGCATGGGCTGGCCGAAGACCGCGATGCTGACGTGCTCCTCTGGCTGCAGACCGCGAATATTGGCGGCATTCTTCAAGGCGCCGACCAGGGTGCGCTGGAGCGCTTCGACCTGTTCACCGTCGAATTGCAG
This sequence comes from Verrucomicrobiota bacterium, assembly GCA_046346765.1. Taxonomy (GTDB): domain Bacteria; phylum Verrucomicrobiota; class Verrucomicrobiia; order Limisphaerales; family SIBE01; genus JAXMHN01. Next base: position 3,645 of record JAXMHN010000060.1, read on the forward strand.
GTCGGCCGCGGGAGCCGAGACGGTCAGGGTGAGTGTTTTGTCGCCAGAATCGAGCACCTCGCGCCGAGCTGATTCCCATTCCGTATCGACGGCGCTGGCCGTGGGTTTCTCGGTCGGGGCCGGGGCGGCCATCAAGGGCATATTGACCTTGATCATGAACAAAGGACCGTCACCCCCAATATACATGGCTCGGGCGGATCGGCTTCCGGACGTATAAATCAGGGGCACTCCCATTTTGGAGGGCGGCGTATCTTCGCCCAGGCCTCGCTCAAGCGCCTGGTCAATAATGTGGCTCATGACGGTCAAGTCCTCTTCCAACTGTTGCGCGACAGCCGGGTCGGCGCTGGCGAATTGCACCAGGATTGGCGGAACAGCGTCCCGGGCCGCCGCCGGCCGGAAATTGACGGCATTGCCCCCAAAGCCATTGCCGTAACCGCCGCCATACCCGCCGAACTGATCGCGATCGGCCGGCAGGCCAGCGGTCCGCCAGGCCGACGCCGGTGCGACGCCTGGTGGCGCATCGGGAGTGGCTGGTTCAACCGTCGAAACGGCTGGCGCCGTGGCGGGGTGCCCCGGCTTCTTGGCTGGCTGGTTTTGGGCCGCGCTTTGCATGGCCAGGGCCAGAAGAGCAGCGGCGCTCGTGACAACAAGAATCGTTTTCATGATCACTCTATCCACGGGTTAATTGTTCAGAGGGTCTAAAGGTGTCGCGCTCGAGGCCAGCTGGATGAGCTTCAATTTCGCATTGCGAATCTCTTCATCCGCCGTCGAAGCGAGCGTTTCCAGGTCTTTGCGCACATCGACGAATTGCGAGTCGCTCCGCTCCTGCACTTCCTGCAACCGAGCCAGAAAGACGCGGCTGTCTTCGGCTCGAGCGGTGTTGAGGACATCGACCAGGTTGCGGAAGAGCCGTTCCGAATCGGCCGCGGCCCGGCTGGTCAAGCGGGTTTCAGCTGCCCGGACAGCATTGGCCGTTTCGGTCTGATAATTGTCCATGGCGTCATGGATCTGGGCCATGAGGGACGAGTGCAGCGATGCCTCCATTTGAGTTCTGAGCTTGGCCAATTGGACCTCCGATGGCCCATTCCATTTGCCAAGGAAGAAGCCCAGGCCGAAGACGACCAACGCCGCCAGCGCCCATTTGAACGTCGGGGAAAAAAACCCGGCCGACGACGGTTCCACGCGAGGCAAAGGCCAGCGGTCAAGGCGGCGCAGGCTCCGACGCCATCCAGCAAACTCGCGCGCGCATTCGGGACATTCGTGCAGGTGCTGGTTGAGGCGTTTCCGCTCCGGACCAGTCGCTTCGCCAAAGAGCAGGGGAACCCACTCCTCACGTTCAGGGTGTTTCATAAAACAAGTAATTCGCGTCGATTCGATTCTCTGGGGCGTTGTGGCTGGTCAAATTGCGGTTCAAGCAGCCGAGTGAGGCGCGCCAGCGCCTCGGCCATCCTCGAGTTCACCGTGCCGAGTGGTATCTCCAGGGTCTCGGCAATTTCCGAAAGTTTCAGCCGCTCATAATGCCGCAGCACCAGCACGCTTCGATACATCTCTGGCAGACGCATCAATGCCTGCCGGACCATTTCTCCTTCCTCGGCCTGGGCAACGCGGGCGTCCGGTGCCGGATCATCCGCGGCGAACTCGGCCATGACCGATTCGCCTTCGTCGGCATCCGCTTGGGGGAACAATTCGCGGCGGCGATTGACTCGCCTGAGTTCGTCGTGGCAAATGTTGAGGGCAATCCGCCAGAGGTAAGTGGAGAATTTCCCGGTCGGTAGGTAAGTCGCGCGTTTGGAGAAGAGTCGGGCGAACGTTTCCTGCTTGAGGTCATCGCCGCGGTAAGGGTCGCCCGTCATGCGGGTGCAAAGGCGACGGATTGGCTCTTCCCAGCGGGAGACCAGGGAGGCAAACGCGCGCGAGTCGCCAGTTGCTTTGACTCGCATCATCAGTTCCTCATCACCGCCGCTCAAAAGCGTGCGCAGTGCTGTAATAATCACTTCGCCCATGTTGGCTTAAGGTCCACGAACTCTGCATCCCAGCACTTTCCAGGCGGCTCCGAGCCGTGCCCGGAACCCGGGTCACTCGGTTAAACGTCACCAGCCGAGTTTTTTATCGAAAAACCGTCCCGTCGCCCTGGTCATCCTACTCCTACTCCTACTCCTACTCCTGCTCTTACTCTTGCTCCTGCTCCTTCTCCAGCTCCTCCCCTCTCGTCCTCTCCCTCGATCCCACTGTTCCTCGCTTGCCCCCTCAACACGCCCGCCGAATCGGTCTTGGCAGTGGCCTGGCCTGACTGCTAGCCTACACAGATTGCACGCAGCTTTGTCGTCATCAAAAGTAATAAACCTGGTATGAACGCCCACCTCAGCCGTCGAGATTTCCTCGCCACGACCGGTATCGCCACCCTGACTGCCGCCACCCTTCCCGCGGTCCTCGGCGCCGACAGCGATGCTCCCAAGCCCGTCACTCTCGCCCTTGTCGGTGGCGCCCACATTCACACTCCCAGCTTCATCGATCTGTTGAAGCGAAGGAAGGACGTCCGGGTCAAGTCGGTATGGGACCACGACCAAGCCCGCGCTGAGAAACGCGCTAAACCGTTGAACGCCCAGGTCGTCGCGGACGCGGGCGAGATCTGGTCCGACAGCGAGGTAGCCGCGGTCGTGATTTGTTCCGAAACCAACCGGCATCACGACCTGATCCTCGCCGCGGCCAAAGCGGGCAAACACATGTTCGCGGAAAAGCCCCTCGGCATTACCGCCGCCGAAAGCCGCGAGATGGCCGACGCCATCGAAAAAGCCGGCCTCCTCTTTACCACCGGCTATTTCATGCGGACCGATCCCAAGCACTTGTTCCTGCGCGAGGAGATTGCCAAAGGCAGTTTCGGCAAAATCACCCGCGCTCGCGGGTCGAATTGCCATAGCGGCTCGCTCGGTGGCTGGTTTGATACCGAATGGCGCTGGATGGCTGACCCGAAAATTGCCGGCGTTGGGGGCTTTGGCGACCTCGGCACCCATAAGCTGGATATCCTCATGTGGCTCCTCGGAGATGTCGACTCGGCCACTGCCAGTATCAAGGTTGTCACCGAGCGTTATGGCGATTGCGATGAGTCGGGCGAGGGGCTCATCCAGTTCAAGAACGGCACCGTCGCCACTCTGGCGGCCGGCTGGGTCGATGTGGCCGATCCTGTCCAACTCATCATCAGCGGGACGCAAGCGCATGCTGCCATCATCAACGACCGGCTCTTCTACAAGAACAAGAAGGTTGAAGGAGCCGATGGCGTTGAACCGTTCACGAGCCTGCCGCCCGCTCCGGCCGCGCCGCTGATGCAATTTGTCAACGCCGTCGCTGGACAGAAGGACCAGCCGCTAGTGACGCCACGCGAAGCGGCGGCGCGGGTGAGCGTCATGGAAGCCATGTACCGCGGCGCCCACGATCGCGCCTGGATGCAACCTGCCTAAATCCCACCTTATGGGCGCCCAATGGAAACAAGCCGGCCGCGAGGCCAATGCCCAAAAAAAGGGGCAGATGGTCGTCAAGCTCGTCCGCGAAATCATGGTCGCCGCCAAACTCGGCGGCGCCGATCCTGACCTCAATCCCCGCTTGGCCGCGGCGGTTGAAAAGGCGCGGAAGGCTTCCGTTTATCGGGACACCATTGAGCGCGCCATCAAAAAGGGCTCCGGGCAGACCGATGACAAGATCTCTTACGAGCTCATCACTTACGAGGGCTTCGCTCCTCACAAAGTGCCGGTGGTGGTCGAATGCCTGACCGACAACCGCAACCGCACCGCCCCGGAAATTCGCAACTTGTTCAAGGCTGGTTCATTGGGGCAACCCGGCAGCGTCGGCTTCTTCTTCAACCACATGGGCGTGGTCGAAGCCACCCATCCCGATCTTAATCGCGATCCCGAAAGCGATGCCATCGAAGCCGGCGCCCAGGAAGTCGAACCGCTCGATGGCGACGACGTCCCAGCCGGGCAGAAAGGCGCACGGTTCCTTACCGAGATCAAGGAACTCGATGCTGTCTCCAAGGCCTTAAAGGCCGCCGGCTGGAGTATTCTGGCGGCTGAAATTCGCTATCTGGCCAAAAGCTTCAATGACCTCGATGCCGCGGCCCGCAAGGAAGTGACAGATTTCCTGAATGCTCTGGACGATCACGACGACGTCCACCGTGTTTATGCGGCCCTGAAGTAACGGGATAAGCCAGCCTGGATCTGCGGTAAACGCAGAGAGACACCCCTCATGAAAAACCGACCGTTACATTTTCGTTTGGAACTACCGCTTCATCATCTGTTTGTAAAATTAGTGCCAAATTGAAAGAAAACTGGCGAATCCTCCGCATTAACCTCGTTTACTTCTGCGCGGTTCGAACCGCGATCCCGCTCCGTTCCGTTCCATTCCACGATCTCACGCCGCGCCTGCAATTCATTTGACCGCAATTCCGGACCGCGGGACGTTAGTCGGCCAAGGGGCAAAACGCCCGGCTGAACGTTTAGCGGGGTTTCGGTCCTTTGGGGGCGCCGACCGGCGATGCCGGGACCGAAGGGGCCCCTGGCAATGCTACCAGGCCCTTTGAAAGCAGTTCGGCCGCCTTTGCATCACGGACCTTTCGATCGGCGCTGCCCAGCACGACCGCGATGACGCGCTGGCCGTTGCGGGCGGCCGTTGCTGCAATCGAGAAACCCGCGCGTGCGAAATACCCCGTCTTGAATCCATCGCAGCCTTCTACCTGGGCCATGACGTGGTTATGCGTCTGCATGACCACCTTCTTGTCCGGCACATTCTCGCGGAAAGGGCGTTGGCGGGTCGACGTGTATCGCAGGGTGTCCGCATGCTTGAGTAATTCCCGGCAGAGCAGGCTGAGATCTCGGGCGGTGGTTGTGTCGGCTTGTTGTCCTGCGCCCGGAGGCAATCCGTGCACCGAATAGAACACGGTGTTGACCATCCCAAGCTGTTTGGCTCGCTGGTTCATCAACTCGACAAAAGCCTCGCTCGTTCCGGCGATCTTTTCGCTCAAAGCGACTGCCGCGTCGTTGGCTGATTGCACCATCAACGCGTAGAGCAGTTCATCCACCGTAAACACTTCCTTCTCCGCCAGCCACACTTGGGAGCCTCCAGTCTTGGCCGCCCTGGCACTGACCGTGACCTGGTCCTGAAAGGAAAGCTGCCGTTGCTGGACGCGTTCCAGAATGATGAGCAGGTCCATGAGCTTAAGGACGCTCGCGGGATAGCCTTTGGCATCCGGATTATCCTCACTCAAAACCTTGCCGGTCGCGGCATCGATCGAAATCGCCCCGATGTATGGGGTCCGGGCAATCGTAGCACCCGGTCGCGATGCTGAAGCGGATTGGGCCGCTGCACGCGGCGGGCTCTTGGGAGTGGCCGACAGCGCCGGCGGCGCGAACCACCAAAGCAAGGACGTCAGGGCCACAACGCCAAAGTGACGATGGGCTCGGGCTGGGCAAAGGGGAGTTAAGTAACGCATGTTCAGTTGCAACGACAAAGACGGACGCATCCGGCGCCTCGGCGCTGCCGGAGAGATCAAAAGCTGACCAGAGGCGCTTGTTCACACGCGGCAAGCGACGCGTAGCTTGTGGTTCGGCGCGAGTGCCGTCAAGCCTTGGGCACCGCGTGCGCTTTTCCAGATGGGTGTTGGGCTCCTAGCCGTCCACTGGAGATTCTACCTCCCAGGTCCGCCCATGCTTCGTCCTCGCTTCGTCGCTTCTCGAACAACGGACGATGAATGGTCGAACGAAGGACGAACAAAGCTCGAACGAGCCTCGAACGAAGGTCGGACAAAAAGACGAATCAGCCACGACCCAAGTCAGGGACTCATTGCGTCGGTCGGACACGGGGCGGAGTGGATCTCCCGTAAGTGGGAGAACAATATCCGTTTGGCAAGACCGCGCCCTGGAGTTGGCCGGGACAGCACACTAGCCAGGATCAGGAGGCGGCTCTGCGACCGAGGGAATGGTGGAGATTTTCAGGGCTCGACAGCCACGCGGTAGTAACGGGCGCTAGCGCCGATGGTGTCCATGAACGTGAAACTGCCGTCGGCCGCTGCCCGAATGGCTACTGGAGTCCAGGAACTCAGGTCAGCGGAGGTGGATAGGAACAATTGGCCTGTCCCCGTTCCATCAACTTTGATGGCTAGTTGTCCTCCCGGGCCCTGCGCGAGGCTCAGTTGCCACCGGTTTGGCAACACGGGGTGGTTCGATTGGCCTGGCGACGCAGCGGATGGGAAGGAAGTAATGGAATCGGACCCATCCGGCAAGCGGCCCTCTGAAACGCCGGGCTGTTGAGGGCCAAATCGGACCAGGTCGATAACGGTGACGCCATCGGCCGCATAAAGGGCCAGCGTTTCGCCATCGGCGCTGAGGCGAAAGCCCACATGGTTGGCACCTTTCTCAACCTTTTGGTCGGCAATGAACTGGGTGAACCGGCCAGGGCCAATGAAGGAAAGGCTTGGAATGGAAGTGTTAGTGGGATTGTTGCTGTCGTCCGTCAAGGACAAGCCGCTCAACTCCACGGGCAAGGTGGCGGGATTGAACAACTCAAACCAATCATCGCCGGTTTCGGGAGCGGCCATCCATTCGTTGATTCGAAGCCCCGATGGCAATGCCAGATCAGCTGTTTGGTTGGCGTTACCCAGCGTAGAGATGGTCAAATGCCAGTTACCCGCGCCGTCTGGCACTCGTCCGACCGTCCGATCCGGGATCTGTAGCCCGTAGGAGACAAAGTCGGCAACCTGCAGGCTGCCACCGACCAGTTGGTACAGGGTGACGGTTTGGCCTTGCGCATCCAGTCGAAAGCCGGAGTGCAAGCCGGGGCTGCCGCCATTGTCGTCGCACCAGACGACCAGATACCCTTTGGGGGCCAAGGGCGTGTTGCTTGGGAAGACGAATCGATTGGGACGCAGGACGTCGTCGCTCAATGCAAATCCGCCCAGGTCGACGCTTTGGGTGCCATTGTTGTACAGCTCGATCCAATCGGGGGTGACGGGAGCTTGATTGGAACTGGCGGCGGCGACCTCATTCAAGACGACCGAGCCGGTTCCGGCAGGCAACGTGGCATCCAGCGCGATGCCGAAGACGACATCGGAGCTGTTCAAGTTGCTTTGGTGCACCTCGACGGCGATAACGTTATCGCCCGAGCGCAGCATCGACGAAGGCACATCGAACGGCCCTTCCGTGACCGCGTCGCCGACATTGGCGTTGGCGGCCGTGTCATAAGTAACCGGGCCGTCGGGCATTCGGATGCGGAGCCACTCGATGCCATTGATGTAAATGACACAGCCATCGTCGATCGTGGCGCGCAGGCGCACGGACGCTCCTTGGGTCGGCCCTGGAAGGTTAAACCGCTTCCGAAAATAGTAAGTATTCCGGCCAAGCGTCAGTTCCGTGCGGATTGGTTCAGGCAGGGCGGCCTCCTCCCGCGCCAGCAGGGCAGGGCCGGAACTCCACTGGCTGTCGTTGTAATCCAGTGAGGTCCAGCCGGCATCGGATAGGTCGGTGCCAGACTGATCGTAGCGCCATTGCGTGGCAGCATCGATGGCGACGAGGGCGTTGTTGGCCGACGCCGGCCCAAAATTGAAACTGGCCTCGTCCGACGGAATGGACGGGTGACCATCGACATCGATGTAGGTGCATCGCCAATAGTAGGTTTGGGCAAACTTCAGCTGTTCAAACGGCAGTGGAACTGACGTCAGGTTGGTTGAGCTAGCCAACTTCCAGACCGGGGCCTGGTACGATCCAGCAGCAGTCCTGATTTCCCAGATTGTCTGGCTATGAGCCCGGGCTGGAGCGGCGGAGTGCGTGTAAGTGCCTGCGCGGAGCTGAGCTGGCGGGAAGGTGGCGGCGCCTGCGCTGGGAGAAAGGTCGGCGGGTTTGTTGGGACGTTGGAATGGGCCAAAGCCGCATTGCTCATTGACGGAGGCCATGCGCGCCGTGGCAAAGCTCCGAATCGAGCCAAAACCGAGGGCAGTCAGGTTATCCGGATGGAGAAAAGTGTTGTTGAGGAGAAAGAACCGTTGTTTCAGCTCCTCCCGAAACGCTTTGATAAAGGCATCTTTGAAGAAGTTGGGTCCGCGGAAGTTGTTGTTGGGGTCATCGACCTCGCCGATAAAGAGAGAGGACGTGGCTGGAGTGTTGTCGCCGCGGCCATACCAGGCGTCGTTGTCCCAGGGCAACATGCCCCATTTGCCATTGTGGCGTTGCCAAAAGAAGTGGTTCTGGGTGGTGTCATCCCAAGGGCAGCACCAATTCTCGACAGCGATGTAAGTCAACATTTCGTCGACGTCGAAGTGTTCGGTGAAGAACCTGCGGAGCGCGGGGATATTTGGATTTGGCTGGTCAGGCGAGTCGCCTCGGGCGGCCCAGAAGGCGTCGATCATTTGTTTCCAGGAGAACGATCCACGCCAGCCGTGATTCTGCAGTGAATAGGTCCACTCGTACATCTGGAGGTCGGTCCAGGACGGAGGCTTGCTCAGCTGCCGCCCGTCACCTCGGCCGTAAGGGCCTTCTCCAGGGAGATCGATGGTGCCGACGCTTTTGTAAATCTCTCCGGACGGTTCCAGCGCCGAGCCCGGGTTGAGCGCGCGCTGGGTCCGGTGATATTCATCCAGCATGGCGCCGTCAAACTCGCCTTGCTCGAGGCGTTGCATGGCCGAGCGGGTGTTGAGGTAAAGGTCAACGTAACGGACAGCGGAGACCGGCAGGCCGATCGCCCTGAACAGGCCGTGCCCGACAATAAAATCGTTGCCTTTGTCGGTCTCAAAGACCGCTGTGACCCCATTGAACTTCTGGTAGCGCGGGAAGTGCCATTTGAAGGAGTTGCGATCTGCGCTGCGGTTATAGCGGCTGCCATGGTGCCGCATGCGAATGTCGTAAACGACGCCGTCGTAGACCATGATAGCGGGCTCGGTGGCATTCCAGGAGGCGCGCGGCTGACCTGGAGGGTCGGGCCGGGAGACGCGGCGCGGGTTTTGCGAGATATTGGTGCGCAGGACTCGCAAACTGTTGGAGGAGATGAAACAATCATAAATGGGCCGGGGTGAACTTCGCACCGGAGTGACGAAATAAGCATGCCACCCGAAGGGGTCATCGGCCCGTGGCGAAACCACCTCGTCACCGCCGCCTCGATCAGCTCGAATGCGAAACCGGACAATGGACCGGTCGATTTGGGAAGGCAAAGAAGCGCTGAATTGGGCCGTGCTGGCGGCGCCTTCTGGCGCCAACGGCGTCAACACGGTCGGTTCCCCTGTGCTCTCGATGTCATCAACGAACCATTCCACGTTCACTTTCGCCAAGCCCGCGGCGCTTGAAAACTGGCACCACAGCCGGACTGGCTGGCCGCTCCTGATCGCTGAGGAATCGGCGTTGGTTTGCGACACGGTGAACTGGCTGACGATGGGGAGCGGGACGCTTCGGCTAACGGCATTGGCCTTGCCAGGACTTGGATCTCCGCCGACGGGCGATGCCAGCCAGTTCGCCGGATCATTGGCCGGATGAGTGAAACTGACTCGTTCCAGCGAGCGGCCACGGTATTGGTAGTCGGACGACTTGAGGCCTGTCCATTCGTCGTCGGCTCCCAATGCGTCGGCGCCGATCGCCCAGGGAAAGCGAGCCGAATAGCTGACGGCATCGACGGTTTGATCGGAGGCGTCGCGGAGGCGAATGGTATCATTGTCATTGCCGAGTTGGCCATCGTAGGGTCCCAGCACGGTGGCGGTGCTAAGTCGATAAGCGGCCACATTGCGAAGCTGGCCGGGCTGTTTGGCCACGACCAGGAACTCGCCGGGCGCAATGATGGCATTGGTAGGGAAGGCGTAAGCGATTCCACCAGCCAGACGCCACCCGGTCAAAACGACCGACTCGTTGCCGGCGTTGTGAAGTTCAACGAACTCATGGACGTCCTCGGATAAGTCCAAAACGGGCGAGCCATCCTGGTTAAACGCCGGTTCTTCGACCGGATGGTACATGATCTCGGTTATGACGACCTGGCCAGGAGAGTTGAGGGTGAAGAAGGCTAAGATAGCCCAAAGCGCTGCAAAACGTCGACATCTCATCGTGTGGATGAATACAGCCAAGGCAGTTCCTGTGCCAAGAACTTACGCCTGTGGGGGTTGGCTGAAGTCAGCCCGCCAGCCTCATTTCGATTCGGGCGCCGCCCTCGAGCGAGGCTAAAAATGCCGGGGGCTTCGGCAACCTGAACCAGGCGTAGCCTGTTGTCCCAGAGGCGCGAACCCGTCCCGCCTCGCCGCCAGAATGAGCGGGAGCGGCGACCCAAGTGGGTCCAATTCGCGCAGGTACGTGCCTGATATGGCCCTGGTCTCGGCTACGGCCCGTCCTACCCACCCCTACGCCACTCCTCGACTCTACACGGAACCCGAGTGCATTGAGGATGGCGTTGGCGGGCTCACCCTCGGGCGGCAACGATCCAAGCGCGATTGACGGTGACGCCACCGGCGGGGCGAGGTAGGATCTCATTTGAATCAATACCTCCCGAGGCGCACCGAAGGCCTATGACGACCGTTTTCCCCCCCAATTCCTGGACGCTTATTGCAGCCGGCCTTTGCTTGGCCCAACATCTCGCTGGCGCGGAGCCCAGCGCCGCTTCTGGGACCGATGCTCGGTTGCGGGTAATCATCGAGACCGATGCCGGAGGTGATCCCGATGACGAACAGTCCCTCGTTCGGTTCCTTCTCTATTGCAACGAGTGGGATGTCGAAGGGATCATTGCCAACCGCCCTCTCGCTCGGGAAGGCGAAAACCGCAATGCCGAAAGAACCGGCCTCGGCATCGTTCGCGCTCAAATAAAGGCATATGCCGCGTGCTATTCCACCCTGGTCCGCCATGATCCGCGTTACCCCCACCCGGACCAGCTATGGAAACGAACCGTGCCGGGCTATGAGGATAGGACCGAGGCACTCGACCTCGTGCTGGCATCGCTTGACCGGCCGGATCCTCGGCCTGTGTGGTTTTCGAATTGGGGCACGGACCATGGCTCGAGCCCGAGCAACCTCAAACGCGCCCTGGACTTGGTCAGGCGGCAACGTGGCGAGGAGGAATATGCGCGCGTCAAGAGCCGGGTCCGCCTGAGTTCAGCCGATGCGTTTGGAGATCATACCACGTCGATTGAGCCGCCCTGGTCCTTGTGGGTGGACACCTTCCGGCCTGAGTTCGATGGCAAGCGCTGGTATCATCGATTTTCCGCCCTGACGGCGAAGGCGGGCGGGTTGGATGTTGAGCGGGACGTCCGGACAGGGCACGGCCCACTCGGTGCCCTTTATCCGCTTAACACGACGCATCCGCAGAAGGAAGGGGACACGATGGCTTTTCTCTACTTGGTGCCGACCGGTATGAATGATGTCAACCACCCGGAATGGGGCAGTTGGGCCGGCCGTTACGGCCCGAAAGGCGGCGCCGCCACCGGCTATTACTGGGCCAACCAATCCGATACCTGGCAAGGAACCACCCATCGCGATCAAACGCTCGCCCGCTGGGCGCGTGACCTGCAAAACGATTTCCGCGCGCGGCTTGACTGGTGCGTAAAGCCGCCAGAGGAAGCGAATCATCCGCCGGTCGCGGTAGTGAATGACCGACCGGGGTTGGGCGTGGTGCGACTGACTGCATCCAAAGCCGCGGCGGATCTTGGCCAGATGGAACTGACGGCGGTTGGTTCCTCTGATCCCGATGGCGATCAGCTTACTTATGATTGGTGGATCTACTCTGAGGCAGGCAACTATCGAGGAGCATCCGCTGCCATTGCGGACCCACACAGCGCAACAGCTCGACTTCGTTTACCGCCTGATCTGAGCGATCACGAACTGCACGTGATCCTGGGGGTGCGCGACCAAGGAGAACCGCCGCTGGCGCGGTACCGCCGGGTGATCGTCACCCGTGAGTTGAGCCATTAATTTGTTCCGGCCGCGAATCGTGGCCATGAGGGGGCGCATCCAGGGTGCTTTGCCTTGATGATGAGAGAGAGGCCGAGCCCCGTCAGAAAGAGAACCAGAACGGTCGGTTCGGGCACGGCAGTGACCGAGTAGAACATCTCGGCGGAGGAGACCAGGCCGTTGGAAAATTCGGCGCGGTCGGCCAAAGAAAGAGTCCATACTCCGGCCGGAAACGGCCCCGTTTGCCACGAGTCTGCGGCGTAGATTTGTCCCGGTGGCACGATGGGCGCGGCTTCGGTTTGGACCGCTGCTTCTGCAGCCAATCCGAAGTCGAGGCCGGTCGCGGCGAACTCATAGCGTCTTGGCCGGAGAATGCCGCGGCCATTCTCGAATTCGAATCCGCCGAGGATAGCGGGTGACCCATCGGGCGGATCTTTCGAGACGTCGAGCCGGTCGATGAGGGTAAAGGCAGCGCCGTTGGGCGCCAGGAATCGGACGGTGAGGTCGCCGACCCACTCATGCGCGAGGGTGATGGCGATTTTGTCGAGCGATTCGATCTCGGGGGCGGCCGGGAATTGGAGGGCAATACCGGATTGGAAGGCGTCAGGAATGACAGTTGGCGCGAACGATCCGGAGAGGACGTCCGCATTGGAACGGGGTCCCGCCAGTAGGGCGACGGCTGCGGCCAGAGAAAGGAGGCGAGACGGCTGTTGCATAGCAATGGTCGGGTCAACGGATGCGGATAGGGAACAACAATTGTCGCCGCCAACGCAACGTAAAAAATGTTGACTCGAGCGCTGTCACAGCATCAGCGAAGCTTGCCAGGAATGACGGCGCCGACAGGCTGCTAGCAGGTCTTGATCGGAGTGTTGGGCGCAGGGTCAGGGGCGGGCTCGGCCGTTTTGATCCAGGCACGCAGGACTTCGGCGACACTCCACGCTTGGGCGATGCAGCCGCGAGGAGTGAAGGGTGGTTCGGCGTCGAAAATCTCGCTGATCGAGCCAATACACGCCTGGTCCAAATGCGTCCAAAAGCCGGAGAGGAACTGGCGGGCGGCGGCGCGCTCGTCCGGATACACTTTCAGCCACGCATCGATAAACGGCCCAATCAACCATCCCCAAACGGTGCCCTGGTGATACGCAGCGTCCCGAGCCCGCAAGTCGCCAAAGTACTTTGGTTTATAGTCGGGGTGATCCGGGCTGAGGGAACGAAGTCCGACGGGCGTGAGCAGCCTGTCTTTGACGACATCCAAGACCGGTTTCCAGTAGGACTCGTTCAAAACGGGATAGGGCAGGGCGATGGCCAGGATTTGATTGGGCCGGCAGGCGGCATCGTTGCCCCCGTTCTCCGCGTCCACAATGTCATAGAGGCAACCGGCGTCCGCGTTCCAGAAGCGGCGGTTGAACGAATCGCGCACGAGTTGAGCTTGTTTAGCGATGAGCTTGGACGCGCCTTCGCCGCGTTCTTCGCGGACCCAACGTTCGAGCAAACAGAGTGCGTTGTACCAAAGGGCATTGATTTCAACGGCCTTGCCGCGGCGGGGAGTGACAACCCAGTCATCGACTTTGGCGTCCATCCAGGTGAGTTGGTAACCTTTCGCACCCTGGCGCAAGAGGCCGTCGTTGGGATCGACGCCGATGCCGAAATGAGTCCCGCGCACGTGATGGTCCATCACATCAAGCAGCTTGGGCAATATCTGGACCAACGTGGCCCGGTCCTTGGTCAGATCAAGATAGCGGCCCAATGCGTGGACAAACCAAAGCGTCGCGTCCGCTGTATGGTAGAGCCCTTTGTTTTCTCCCTCCGGAAACATGTTTGGGATGAGCCCGTCGCGCACGTAATGCGCAAACGTCCGCAGGATCCAAGCCGCTTCGGTGAACCGGTGGGTGGAGAGAGTGAGTCCTTCCAGACTGATCATCGTGTCCCGACCCCAATCAGTAAACCAATGGTAGCCCGCGATGACCGTGCGAATCTCATCGCCAGCTGCATGGGCCCGGGCCGCATCCTGCACCCGGCCGACCGGATTGATGATAAATTGGTCGGCGGCCAGGACCAGGTCAGCGGCGGGAACCTGGCGGGCGCTCGGGTCCGCGCAGGCAATCAGCCGGTTGCGCCGGTCGTGATAGAAACGCAACGCTTCGTCCGGCGTGAGGGCCAACATCGTGCCCCAAGCTTCGGTCGAAGCGATCAAGGTCGCCTCGCGGCGGGCCGCCAGATCCACCCCGAAATGCCCTGGACTCCAGAGAAGCCCGCGCGATTCGTAACCTCGCTCCGCATCCTTCTGGTAGTGAATCTCGCGCTTGGCACCCGCTGCGTAGACGAAATTGGTGCCTTCGCCGCGCAGGTAGAATCGCAGGACGGGAAGCGAATCTCCTGCGATGATCTCGAAACGCTGGCCCTGCGCGCTCAAGACATAGTCGTTTTGGAGCGGTTCGCTAACGGGCCGTTCATGGCCACGGAAGTGCATGGAGGGCTGCAGATGCAACCGCACTCGCTCCTGGCCAGATAAGAGACGGTAGGTGATATGGACCGTGTTCTGCCCGTGGAGGAGAAGGAGGTGTTTCTCCAGAATGATGCCTTGCACCTCGTAGCGCCAGACAGGCAACTGATTTTCGAGGCGGAACTCGGTCAGATAAATGCCGCTGGCGAGAGGGTCTTCGGGTTGGCTAGGCTCTTCACCGCCGATTTGTATCAGTCTTCCGTCTGGCAAAGAGACGTACTCGGCGAGATGATTGAACATGACGACCCGTCCGTGCGGCGCAGGCAGCGCCGCGATGAGCAAGCCGTGATAACGCCAAGTGACCGAACCGGAAATGGTGCCGGAGGCATAGCCTCCCAGGCCATTGGTGACGAGCCATTCCTGGCGAAGTAGCTGACGGGCATCCTCACCCTTCGTTTTGGTTAGATCGATTCGGCGAATGATCTTGTCCATATTCCTTTCGTTCGTCGTTGGCCGGTGCCAAAACAACCGCTGCTTCCCCCGGAATCTGCCATATATCCATTGGCTCGACCGCTGGCGTGCCGGTCCCACCATAGCGCGGATCCTCACTCGACCACTTCACGCCCCAGCGTTGCCCAACCGGTGGCGCGAGCAAGGGTTCCGGGGCCGGTTCAAGACGCAGATCGACGCCCAGATTGACGATCAATAGGCGATCGTCTCCTTCCGGCCCGAAAAAACGGAGGAGGAAACTCTGCGGAGAAAGCACGGCCCCGTCGAATGCCCCGCGCTTTGGGGCGGTGAGGACGGGGTCATGTCGGCGCAAATGGATCAGGTCGCGATGGAGGGCGTAGACAGCAGCGTGTTTGGCGCGCTCAGTCAAATCAAGCTTGCTCCGCTGGAACGTCTCCTCGGCCTGGGGTTGGGCCAGCAAGCAGACGGATTCGGCCCTGGCAATGCTGGGAAATTGGGCGAGGAAATCGCTCCGTCCTTGGCTGACGAGTTTGGCCAGGTCCGGATGGTGATCGGCGAAATAGAGAAAACAACTGTCCGCGGCAAACTCCTGACCTTGAAAGAGCATCGGTGAGCCCGGTCCCAAGAGAAGCAAGGCGGTCATGGCGCGCAAGCGACCTGGGCTGGTGAGTTGATGAATCCGGGCGCCGCGGAGCGAATTGGCCACTTGATCGTGGTTCTGCAAGCAATTGACAAACTGCCAGGGTTCCAGGTCAAGAGCGGGAGTGCCTCGGCGCTGTTTTTGCCAGGCGTAGCGTTGGCCCTGATAGAGATATCCCCACTTCAGACAGGAGATGAATTCCTGCGGAGTGCCGCGGTAATCGCTGTAGTACGCTTCGGCCCGGCCGGTCAAGGCCACCCGGGCGGTATGATGAAAATCGTCATTCCAGAGGGCATCGATGCCGTAGCCGCCGCGTTCTTTGGAACGAACCAGCTTAGTGTGCTGGGTTTCGTTTTCGGCCACCACGTAGGTGCCGCGGCCCTTGGCAGCGGCGCGCACCTTCTCGGCAATGGCCGCGACGATGTGCTCGCTTGAGCGATCAAAGATCTGCTGGGTGGCGTCGAGGCGCAGCCCGTCGAGGTGAAACTCGTCGATCCAGTAGCCGGCGTTGGCGATGGTTAACTCGCGGACCGGCCCGCTGTTCGGGCCGTCGAAGTTGATCGCTTCGCCCCATTCGTTCGCGTACGCGCTGCTGAAATAGTCGGCCGAGAATTCCTTCAGATAGTTGCCATCAGGTCCGAAGTGGTTGTAGACGACGTCGAGAATCACGGCCAATCCTTCGCGATGAGCTCGATCCACAAAGGCGCGGAACTCGTCTGGCGTCCCATAAACCCGGCTGGGTGCGAACCAGTTGACGCCGTCATACCCCCAGCCAAAGCGGCCGGCAAATTCAGCCACCGGCATTAACTCAACGATCGTGATCCCAAGAGCGGCCAGATGCGGCAACTGTTCGGCGGCGGCCGGCCACGTGCCTTCGGGCGTGAAGGTGCCGACGTGCATTTCGTAGATGATCTGGGTATCGGACCGAGTTCCTTTCCAGTCGCGGTCATCCCAGCGGTAAGCCCTCGGGTCGATGATCTGGGAGGGACCATGGGGTCCGTCGGGTTGAAAACGCGTCGCGGGGTCTGGGTAAGAGCCGCCCTCGAGTTGCACTCGATACAGCATGCCCGCGGCTGCTCCCGGAACGTGGCCGGAAAAGTAACCGCCATCCTCGCTGAGCAGCGCCTGGGGCGCAGCCGCGTCCACTTCGGCGGCGGAGTAGCCGAGACGAATGCCGACGGTGGCGGAGCGTGGGGCCCAAACCCGGAAGTGCGCGCCGCCGGTCGAGACAACCTCAGCGCCCGCGGGCAACTGTCGCTGATGCAAAATCCAGCTGTTGCCGTTGCGGGGGGGGCCGGCACGGGGGGAGAGGGGCGCAGTCTCCTTCGACTTACTCACGCTCATGCGTGAGACTACTATGAAGAGATGGGAGAAGTTTGCAATCAGCTGCGGGCCTTGAAACAAGCTCGGGGTTGAACCGACGGTTGAGCGGGCGAGTTACCAACAGGCCGGCTCTTTTGTTTTAAATAATTGGGATCAACCTGTTGTTGGTCTCAGGCACACTGTGCGACTCTCCTGTGGAGAGTCGCATTTTTTTTGGCCCCGTCCCGCTTTACGGCTTGAGCCGGGAGTGGAAGGCTTATTGACTGACGCGCGTGACCCGGTATTTGCAGCTTTATGCCGCGCTCTGGAAGAACTCCATCGTGCGGGAGATGAGTTTCAAGGCGAACTTTCTCCTCTGGATTGTGGTGGAGATGCTCTGGTTTGCGCTGCAATTGGGGTTCATTGCGGTCATCTACCAGCACACTGACCGCATCGCGACCTGGACGAAATGGGAGGTGGTGCTGCTGATGGGAGTGAGTCACTTTATCCAGCAATTGTTTACAGCTGTGTTCCTGTCGAACATCACGCAGCTCTCCGAATACATTCGGACGGGCAAATTGGATTTCATGCTGCTCTTGCCGGTCAACACGCGCTTTTTAGTGTCGTTTCGGCAAGTGGATCTGGGCGGTTTTGTCAATGCGGCCTCGGCCGTTGCGGTGATGGGTTACGCGGCTGCGCAATTGCAGTTGGAATGGACGGCGTTGCGCGTGGTGGGCTTCCTCGGACTGACTGTGGCCGGGTTGTTGGTGCACTACTCGCTCATGCTGATGTTGGCGACCTCGAGCTTCTGGACAGTGCGAGGGCAGGGGATTGTGTGGGGTTATTACAACTTGTTCAACATCGCCCGCCTGCCAGATGCGGCCTTTCGCGGATTTTACCGGGTGTTCTTTAGCTATGCCTTGCCGGTCCTGTTGGTCGCGAATGTGCCGGCGAAGCTGTTGACTCACAAGCTCGGGTCGGCCCGGGAGGTGTTGATTTTAGGGCTCTTAAGCTTGGCCTGTTTTGGGGTTTCGGAGGCGGTGTGGCGTGTTTCGCTGCGTCATTACACCTCGGCCAGCTCCTGACGAACGGAAACAAAAGCGTTGCTTTGGAAGGCGGGATTATGGCTTCATCCAGACGTGAAAGCGCAGGGCACGGTGCCGTGAAAACGCCATTGAAGTGGACGGGCCTCACCCAGGAGCGCGAGCAAACGAGTATGGAGCGGCATCGACTGCGCATATTGTATCGTGGGCAGGTGCAGGGGTCGGGTTCCGCTATTACCGTCAAATCGCTCGCTCCAGGCTTTGAAGTCACCGGGGCGATTCGGAACTTGGCGGACGGCGGGGTGGAGCTGGTCGCGGAAGGGGTGAAGGACGAGCTAAAGGCCTTTCAACATGCCGTCCAGGATTCCGGCTTGGGGCGTTTGATCACCCACGAAGAAGTCAGCTGGAGTGAAGCAAGAAGATGAATTTCGCGGTTTTACCATCGCTGGTTAAAGCGCGCGGCTAGAGAGATGAGCTTTACGCCATTGAGTCGCGGATATCCACGCCAACCTGAAGCACTCCAGGTCGTCCTGGAAGACATCAAGAGCCAAAAATGCACCCATTATGCCTGTCTTGGCGATGTCGTGGGTCAGCAAGGCCAACCCAAAAGGAGTGCCTCGACATCATCCGCAATATGGGGATGCCCTGCGTCAAGGGAAACCATGACGAGTACTGCTCGATCGAAACCAACCTCGAAGGTTTCAATCCTCACGCTGCCGAAGCTGTCAATTGGACCCGGCGTCAGCTGACCGAAGATGACCGGCAATGGCTGCGCGATCTGAAGTACATTCGGCTGGTGGCCAGTTTCTCCATTGTCCACGCCACCCTCGATGGCCCCCAACGTTGGGGCTACGTCTTCGATCGGCTCGCCGCCGCCGCCAGCTTTACCTATCAAAATACGACCGTTTGCTTCTTTGGACACACTCACGTCCCGGTTGCCTTTATTCGAGATACGGTCGTGCGCGGCGGCACCTATTCTAAATTCAAAGTCGAGCCCGGCCGGAAATACTTTATCAACGTGGGCAGCGTGGGACAGCCGCGGGATAATAATCCTAAAGCCGCTTACGTCACGTATGACCTCGACGAAGGCCTGATCGAGTTGCGCCGGCTCGACTACGACATCGCCGCGGCCCAAGCGAAGATCCGCGCCGCCGGCTTGCCCGAACGGCTCGCCGAACGCCTTGCGGTCGGCCGCTAGCCCAATCCTGGCCCACAAGATAACCGGAAGCATGGATGCGGGACGCGGTCCGCGCAGAAGACCGGCTGAAGATCGATTTCCGAGGGCGAATGCCTTGAAGGTCCTCATCCTCAAGCCCAGCTCGCTGGGCGACGTGGTCCAAGCTCTGCCCGTTCTGCGCTTGCTCAAGGCTCATCAGCCGCAGGACCAGGTCTACTGGTGGATCTCTTCGGATTTGGCCGGCCTGCTCCACAACGACCCTGATCTCTCGGGCATCTTTCTTTTCCCCCGCCGGCGCTGGGCTTCCCCACGGCACTGGCGCCAATTACTCCAAAGCGTCCGCCAAATGCGAGCGCATCGTTTTGACCTGGTGATCGACTTGCAGGGGTTGGCGCGGAGCGCGGTCGTGGGATGGCTGGCGCGCGGGCAGTTGACCTTGGGGGT
Organism: Verrucomicrobiota bacterium; assembly: GCA_046346765.1. Classification (GTDB taxonomy): domain Bacteria; phylum Verrucomicrobiota; class Verrucomicrobiia; order Limisphaerales; family SIBE01; genus JAXMHN01. The sequence goes on from JAXMHN010000060.1 coordinate 23,052, forward strand.
GGAGGACTGGCGCGAGGGAGCGCCCGCCCTTTATGACGTCGTCGTGCCGGCGCCAGCCGATTCGAGGCACGCCGTCGATCGATACCTAGAAGTGCCCCGGCTGTTGAATATCCCGGTTCATTGGAATTTCAATTGGCTGCCGCTTCGCCCGGAGGCAGCGGCCCAAGTCAAAAAACATTGGACTCCGGGACGGTGGCTGGTCCTGAGTCCTGGCGCTCGTTGGAAGAACAAACGGTGGCCGATCGAACGTTATGCCGCGGTGGTGCGCGAGCTTGGCCAGCGTCATCCCGATCTGCGCTTCGCCATTCTCGGGACGGCGGCGGATGGGCCGTTGGCGGAGGAGATCATCCAGGCGAACAGCCGCCAGTGTGTCGACCTAACGGGGCGGACGACTTTAGCAGAGATGATCGAGTGGGTCCGGCTCAGCGACGTCATGTTGACGAACGATACCGGGCCGATGCACATCGCGGCGGCTTTGCGCAAGCCGATCGTTTCGGTTTTTGGCCCGACCGACCCCCGGCGAACGGGGCCGTATGGTCAACTGGACCGGTGTTTGCGAATTGCTTTGCCGTGCGCCCCTTGTTTGAAGCCGACCTGCCGTTATCGTCAGCCGCTCGAATGTCTGCGGGCGATCACCCCAGCGGAAGTAGTGGCGCAAATCGAGCCGCTCCTGCGCGTTGAATAACGGCTTCCCGCGACGCGTCGATAGGCCGTTGCTCAGAAATGCCTGGTTCAGATTTGCGGCTTGCCTGAATCGCGGCCATTCCTAGAGTGGTTGCATGAAAACTGTCATCGCGACGGTCAGCTGCCTGTTAGCTGCTCTCTCCACTGTTTGCGGTCAGGGGATCTCCGTGGCCCTCCAACTGGAGCAGGAAAATTACCTGCCCGGGGAATCGCTTCCCGTGAAGGTGCGGATTACCAACTTCACCGGCCAGAATCTTCGGCTGGGCGAGGGAGAAGCCTGGCTGACCTTCAGTGTCGAAGATTCTCGGCACCTGGCGGTGCCCAAGCGCGGAACGGTTCCGGTCGGGGGTGAATTTGTGCTCGAGCCGTCCACCACCGGCACGAAGAAAGTGGATATTGCACCGTATTTCGATCTCACGCAGCCAGGGCGGTACCAGGTAAGCGCCACCGTGATGGTGCCGCAGTGGCGTGATCCCGTCCAAGCGAAGGGCATCTCCTTTGATATCATCAAAGGCAGCAGCCTGTGGGACCAGGAATTCGGCGTGCCTGGCACCGGCAAAGGAGAAACGTCGTTTCCAGAGGTGCGACGATTTGCGCTCGTTCAGACGCTCCATTCCAAGGTTATTCGGCTTTACTTCCGCTTGACCGATTCGAAAGAGAACTACGTCTACCGCGTCTTCCCGCTCGGGCAAATGGTCTCGTTCAGCAACCCGGAGCCGCAAGTCGACAAATTTAGCAATCTGCATGTGCTTTACCAGACGAGCGGCCGCCTGTTCATGCACTGCGTGATCAATCCGGATGGGGTCCTCCTGGCCCGCGAAACATACGAGTACTCCAGCTCTCGGCCCGTGTTGCATGCCGAAAACGACGGCCGAATTACCGTGAACGGCGGCATGCGCCGCTTCATGTCGACCGATTTGCCGCCGCCGATGAGCTCAACTCAGCCTGCGAATGCCAAGTTGCCCCAGCCATAAATACACTTCACTCAAGTGCTGGGCCCTTTTCATCCTCCTGGCGTGGTCCGGATGCCTTCTCGGTTACCCGCAAGCATTCATCCTTCATTTGCGCAATGGTGATCGGATTAGCGGCCGGTTGGTGTCCGAGACGACCAATGACCTGGTCCTGGCCACGGACTTTTCCACCAACCTATCCATTCCCGTCTCCTTGATCGAGAGGCGCGAGGCAGTCCCGCCCGTCCCCACCTCGACCAATCGCCCGCCCGTGCCGGCAACTGGGATCGCCGGTGAACTGGTCTTAACCAACAAGCCCTCCATGGCACAGGCGGCGGGAGGCGCAGCCAAACCGCCCGCCGCCAAAATCGAGCCCATCCCTCCCTCGGCCCTCCGCAAGTTCCTCTCGGAATGGCGCGGCGAAGCGCAACTGGGGGCCAATCTTGCGTTCAGCACGAAGGATCGGGAGGCATTTACGGGACGCTTCCGCACCACCCATGATCATGGTTTTTCCAACGCGCGGGCCATTCGCAATATTATCGACTACGACGTCTCCTACGGCACCACCGAGAATGTCCTTTCGGATAATCGCATGGAGGGCTCCTGGAAAACCGAGTACGATCTCAACCAGCGGTTCTTGCTCTACAATGTGAGCCGGGCGGGATACGACGAAATTCGGGGAATCGACCTGCAGTACGATGTGGGGCCGGGCTTGGGCTACAAATGGATCGTTCTGACGAACTTTGTCTTCAAGAACGAATTGGGCGGAGATTATCAGAAGCAATTCTTCATCGGCGACAAGACCGCCAGCCGCTATTCACTCCGCTTCGCGGAAGACTTGTGGTGGCAAATTACCTCCAAGATTCGCGTCGACGAACGTCTTGAGTTCTTCCCGGAGATCCAGGAGTTCTCCAATTATCGGCTGCGGTTGGAGGCCAATCTGAGCTACCTCTTGCGGCAGAATCTGACCTTAAGCCTGAATGTGGTGGATTTGTATGATACCGCTGTGCCAAGCGGAGTATCTAGAAACGACCTGCAGATCCGGTCGTTGCTTGGGATTCGATTCTGAGCGCGCGGCCCTCACGCGCCAGCGTGGACGCCAGCAGGTGTGGCTAGTTGCAGGATCTTTTTCACGACGGCCTGCAAATCGGGCAAGGTGAAATCGCGGTGTCCCGAACCGATCCACGGGGATTGGATGAGCAAGGAAGTGCAGCCGGCATTGTGTGCAGCTTGCGCATCCTGCCACTTGTCGCTCACCACGAAGCAACGGTCGACGTCCAAGTGCCATTTGAAAACCGCTTCGACCAGCAGCCCGGATTTGGGTTTACGGCATGGGCATCGGTCCATCTCGTCGTGGGCACAGATGAGAATGTCATCCAGCGGCAGTCGCTTGCGTAGGATCGAGTGCATCAAATCGAGGACCATGACGGGATTGATATCCGCGCGAAAGACCGGGCTGATTGGTCGTAGCTAGCAAGAGAAAACCTGCCGCCTTCAACGCTTGCAGCGGCTCCAAGGCCTGGTCGTTGACCCGAAACTCATCCATGGTCAATGGCGTCACTTGGTTCTGTCGCTCGACGCGCACCTGGTTGAGCACCCCGTCCCTCTCGAAGATGACTGCTGCTTTCATTGGCACCCCTCTCAGCAAGAAGCTCGCCGAGTCCGGGCCAAAGGCGAAATTAATGCGAGCCTTTAGTTAAAAAGATCCTTTCGGTTCCGAATCCGCGATTCCATTTCTTTAATGATCGGCTGCGCCCGAGCGACGGCATTCTGCTCCGTTTGGCCAACAAAGGATTGCATAACAACCCTCGCAGCCCCAACAACTTCTCCGTTCCGGTCGTGCAAGGGAAGTGTCATCAGAGCAACCTTTTTCTCTCGGCCGTAATACATCACGTCCCGTTCGATCACGTCGCGCTCAATCCGGCCGCCAGCTTCTCCGAGTTCGTCCGGATGCTTGCTCGCAATCACCTTCGGCTCAGTCGCGCCATTGCCCAGCGAAAAGATTTTCAGGTTGAGGAGCCGCGGATACTTGCGCAGGGCTTCGCTAACCAGGACCTGGGCGAGGATCTCGTGGGGCGTGTAAGTGATCTTGGTTTCGCCAAAATAGGACACGGAATCGGATTTGGTCCAAAAACCGATCTTCCCCGAGGTGAAGGTGTTGTCCGTCAAGGGCGGGATCAGTTCCTTGCCGTCGAGGAGGCACGCGATGCGGTTGCCTTTACAGTCGACCTTCAGTTCATGCCAGATTTCGCGTTCAATCGGAACGGACGGACCCAACGTGGTCAGCCTTTGGCCATTGACCAGCTTGATGAAGCGAAATGTCCCTCCCAATGCGCTCGCTCGGACATAGTAGTAATTATTCGTGTCTTGAATGCGAAAGGCGATGCCCGCCATTTGCTCCACAACTCCACTCACGATCCGAAAACGCGTCGTGAGCGTAAAATCACCATAGGTCGCATCATCCAGCACCATCAGCGGAAACCGCTCATCCGTCTTGTCTTGGGACAGCTGGGCGAGGACAGCCGACGCTTTGCCCCCGGCCAAGTCCCCGGGCGGGCGAATCACTTTCCATTCCCCGGCCTCTCCCCCTCCGGAGAGCATGCTTTGAAAACCCGCCGGACTTTGGTCGAGTGGATATTTGCCGAAGTCGATGATGCGTTCCTCCGCCCGAAGGCCGAGCGTCATCACCAGCAGAAGAAAAAAGACAATCCGTGACATGTCCGTCGCAGCCTATCAAAGGATCAGCTCCGGACAAGTCTCTATCCCTTTGGGTGATTGTCCCCAAAAGGTGGTGACTGGGATGCAGCGTTTTGTTGCATCCTTCCTCGAGGCCGCAGAGCTCAGCGCGAGGAAGTGCGGCCGGCGATTGCGCCGACAGGCAGCGGCTCGTTTGCTGGCAGCGCTTCGCCAAGCAGGTCCTGGCGTCCAACCTGCAGGCCGAATCGGGCCCGCAAGTCCAGACCGTTTCCCCGACAAGGTGAGCCTGGGGTGGGCCAGAAGGCTTTGAGATTGGGAAGGCCGATAATTTTCCCCGGCCGGTGCGCCGATCCGTGGTTGCTGAGACGTGGATCCGCCCACAGCCCCAAGGGATCGCCGCCCAGTGTCTCTTGACCGGTTTCCCGACGCCAATCGGTCAGCGCCGCATAATTGCGCGATCCCCAGCGAATCTGCACCGGGGCATCTGTCGACCAGTAAAGATTTTGTTCGAACCGGAGGTTGCCTTCGGCCGGTCGATCGACCTGCAGCGGGATCGTGCCATCCGCGCCCCAGAAGATGTTGTTTCGCAGTTGAGCGGTGACGCTCGAAGCGCGAAGGTAAGCCGCCTGATCAGCTGCTCCACGGGTGTAGATCGTATTGTTATAGATTTCCAGTCCGGTGATTTCCGGCCCATCCGTTTGCACCCACAGGCCGGCATAGCGGCGGCTCTTGCGGGAGTCATTTCGGAAAGGGCCGAACCGGACGACGTTGCCGTGGTCGCGATGGGAGGCGCCGGATAGGAGTAGATCATCAGGCCCGGGCCATCATTGTCATGGCTGTAATTGAACTGCAGCACGCATTCGACGCTCCCGCCATCCAGATCGAAGCCCCCGCCATCGGCCCCGCTCGTGCGATTGGCAAAACTTTCGCAATGCTGGATGGTGACGCCCCGTGATGCGCACGCCCAAAGGCCGACGCCTCCGCCACTCGAGCGGCACAAAGCCCCGTTGTTCCACGCCACGCAGTGATCGATCAGTCCGCCGTCAACCTGGTAAAGAACGATGCCGCTGCCCGAGTGGTTCTTGAGATAGGTGGGGTCGCCGGTGTTGCTGTAAGCCCGGCAGTGTGTCACTTGCACATCCTGATGGGCATAACTGGGCGAGTCGTACGGAAGCTGACCGGCGATTTCCATGCCCCCGCGCAGGTTGTCGCGCATCGTCGACTGAGTGACGACGACGTGCTCAAATCCGGCTTTCGTCCCTGTGATGAGGATCCCGAAGATCCCAAAGCCGCTCACTTCCACCTGCTCGACCCGGAGATGCTGGAGCCGTTCGCCGGTGGCGAGTCGATTCTCGCACCAGATGCCATAGCCGGTGTTGTTCGTTCGACCACTCCCCTCAATCAAGAGGTTCTTGTTCGTGATCCCAGCCAGGTTGTGAACCCGCACGCCCGTGCCGTCTCCGGCCAGAATGCGGGCAGGCGCGTCTCCAGCCGTCGTCACCACCAAAGTCCCGTCGGGCGCGGCGTTGGTTGCGCTCAGGTAGAGATTGCCGTGAAAGGTTTGGCCGCTCTCGAACAGAAGACGGTCTCCGGGCTGAAATCGATGACGGTTGACCCGTTCGATGCTGCGCCAAGCCAGGCGCGGCGATTCACCGGAAGACGCGTCATCTCCTTGCTCGGCGACGTAGAAGTCGCTGCCCTGGGCTAAAGCTGCCCAGGCAAAGAGCATCCCGGTCCGTGCGCAGATTGCGGCTATTCGCGGTCGATCAAGCATGCGGGTGAACATAAACAGCCTCGAGCGGAGGGACGGTAGCAGTGGGCGGCAGACTGATCAATCCTGCCAGCGACGCAGGCCGAGCGCAGGCGCGGAACCTCGGTCGCGGCAATGGGAGGGGGTGACGATGCGATCCTTGCCCTGGAATACTCCCGACGACAGGTTGGCTACTCGTTGCCGTCGCGGCGATGATGTTTCGCGCTGCGATCGCGCAGGAGAATATTGAACACAAGCCAAAGGCCAATCCCGGCGGCTGTCAGAAAGAAGACCATCGCCAACCCTGGGTAACCGAAGATCAGGAACGAGGTCTGCACCTGCATGAGCAAAGCCGCCCCAATGATCAAAGCGGCCAGGATCAGGCCGGTCGTAATCCGATTAGCGATCTTCTGAAACCCGTCGAGCAGGATGTCGACCTCGCGGCTTTTGACTTTCAGTTCCAGTTCGGCGTTGGCAATCACATCGAGGATCCGGTTGAGCCGCGAAGGCAGGTGGCCGAGGAAGTCCTTCAGATCGAGCATGCCGGCAAAAAGGTTGTGGGGCGTCAGATCCTTTTTGATTCGTTGGTTCAGGATATCGAGGGCGTGCTGCCGGACGGCTTCGTTCGGGTTGAAGGACTCATCGAGGAACCTTCCAATCTCATCGAGTTGCAGCAGGGCTTTTCCCAGCATGGTCAGCTCAGTCGGAACATAGAGGCCGCTTTGCCCGGCGCTGCGGCCGAGATCCAGGAGGGTCCGACCGATGTCGAGTTGACGCAGGGTCGTGTTCTGTTGCTCGGCTATGACCTGCGCAATCTTCCGGCGAAAGTCCGTTTCGTTAAAGTCCGGCGTCGTTTCGCTCGCACCGATGGCCAAAGTCGCTGCCTCATCGCTGCGGCCCTCGGCAACGGCCAGGAGGAGCTTGAGCAAGCGCACTTGCATCTCAGGCGAAATGCGCCCGATCATTCCTAGGTCCAGCAGCGCTACCCGATTGTCTTCCGTCAGCAGCACATTGCCTGGATGCGGATCGGCGTGAAAAACGCCGTCGACCAGGACCTGCTTGAGGTAAGCACGGAAAAGCTCATCCGCCAGTTTGGCCCCGTCGAGCTCGGTGCGGATGATCGGACTGAGGTCGGTGATCTTGACTCCCCGGACGTAGTCCATCGTCAGAACGGTCCGGGTGGTATAGTCAGGGATCGGTTCCGGGATACGTAAATGGTCAAAGGCGCGGAGACTTTCGCGCATCTGGAGCATCGTGGCCGCCTCGCGCTGATAATCCAGCTCTTGGATGAGGACGCGCCGGAATTCTCCGAAGATCTTGGCGACCTGGTATCGCTTGCCGAAGGCGGTGTGTTGCTCCAGAAGGGAGACAATTTCATCCAGGACCTCAATGTCGTCCGCGATCTGTTTGCGGACGTCCGGCCGCTGCACTTTCACGACTACTTCCCGCCGGTTGCGCAGGCGGGCCCGATGGACTTGGGCCAATGACGCGGCCGCAATCGGCACCGGGTCAAATTCGAGAAACGCTTTCGAAATGCGGATGCCCAGTTCCGATTGAATGATGCGCTCGACATCCTCATATGGGAAAGGCTGCACGTCATCCTGCAGACGCGCCAACGCCTTCAAATATGGTTCGGGCAACAGATCCGGGCGACTCGAAAGGATCTGGCCGAGTTTGATAAACGTCGGCCCCATCGCTTCGAGGTCATGGGCGAGTTCCTGCGGCTTCGGCGCGCCGTTCTTTGGCGGCTTCTGATCCGATTCGCCCGGACTCTCCTCCAAGCCGAAGTGCTCGACCGTTTCGAGATTGGCGTATTTTATCAGCAGCCGTGCAATCTCTTTGTAGCGCTTTAAATGTTGCGGCTTGAGCGAGATCTTCATGGCAAAACCTTGGGTAAGTCCTGTCCTCCTTGCTGGACAAATTCAGCCTAAGGTAACCGCTGCCGGCCTAAACTCAAGGGCGCCGGGCGGCTTTACTTCCAGCCGAGGTTGAGGATCTTCAGCGCCTTGCGGGGATTGGAGGCGCGCAGGACCATGATGCCTTGGCGCGCGTCCGGATTTGTCGCGCAGTAGGCATATTCGATATTGATATTGGCGTCGGCGAGAGCGTGAGCAATCGACGCCAAAGAGCCCGGCTTGTTGAAGCCGTGGATCAGCAGAACATCCGTTGCCACCACCAACGAACCGTGTTCCTCGAAAATACGCAGCGCGCGGGTCGGCTCACTCACGACCATCCGGATGACAATGTGGTCGACCGTATCGCTCGTCGAAATAGCGTGGATGTTGATCTTGGCCGCGCCGAGCACATCACAGACCCGCGCGAGCGCGCCCGGCCGATTCTCGAGGAAAAGGGCGAGTTGTTTCGCGATTTGAAGGGTGGCAACACCGGCCGTCACAGGCTTGCAGGCTAGCAGGCCGTCGGCGTCATTGCAACTTCGGGCGCTGCGGGCGGGTGGATGGTTCCCCCTGGAGCGCGGCCGCCAAGAGGGTGGTGTAGGCACGGGCGCCGGCGGGGTTTAGATGGGTCGGGCTCGCGAAAAGGTGGTCCGGCATGGTGGCCGGCAAGCGGGCGAGGGCCAGGTCCGCCTTTAACCATTGGCTCCATCCGGCCAGCAGCCGCCCGCGCACCTCGCCGAAGTTGGCCAAGACAAAACTTTCCGGCAACGGTGTGATGCCCACGCACAACTTCGTCCCGGCCGGCACGGCCGCTCGAAACACAGCGCTGGCACTTTCGAGTGTTCGGGCCAGGCGGTACTCCGCGTTGCCGACAGCGAATGCCGGATCATACCGCCCCGGGTCGACGGCGCTGCCTTGATGGGAGCTCAGATATCGCCAGAGATCATGCGTGAACCCGTAATACCCACCAAAAGATCCGGGCAGCGGAATCGGCACGGATCGGCTCAGAAGCCGACCGCGGAAGATTTCGACTCCAAGCCCGCAGAGCAACGGCGATAGGGTGGGCGGGCAATCGTCCGTCTGAGAATAAAATCGCTCGAGGGCTTCCAAGTCATAATCTTCGGCTGCTGGCCGGCGAAGGGCCTCCGGGTTCATCAGCAACACTACCGTGTCTGGCCGAACAGGATTGGCAGCGGTATAGCGTCGCAGCAGCGCGGCAAACGCGTTCAGATCGAGATAGCTCAATGTCCCGAGGTTAAGCGCTGCACCATGGGACGTCAGGATGGTCGTGAGCTGCGGGGCGGAGACATCCATCAGACACGACGAGTCACCGATCAATATCGTGCCGGCGTCATGACGCTGGCGACCGGCGGTGGCCTGATGCAAAAGAATAGTGCGATCCGTATCCAGCGCCGCCACCGGCGGCGGCAGGATCCGCAACGCAGCTCCGGCATGAAGAAACAGGGCAAACAAACCCAGCGGCACCAAAGGCAGACCCACGATCGGGAGCAGGTCCTTCACTGTAAAAGCGTAACAGTGGCTTTTCACGGATTAGAATTGAAAGTAGATGAAGGGCACTTTCGCTTTTTCCCAGAACAGGCACACGGCGATCAGGCATGATCCGGTCAGCGCCGCTCGGGGCATGGGTGGCAAACGAAGCGCCACCAGCAGGTCGCATCGACGGAATTGCCACCATTGCATGGCGACGAGAGGGAGCGTGAACAGGGCCAGGTTTATCAAGTAGCTGCCCGCCCACGGTGGCAGAATAAAATCACCCAGGAAGCCGGTCAGCGCGACAATCTGGTCCCAGGAATGAGCGCGGAACAAAAGCCAGCCATAGAAGACGAATGTCATCGTTGCAAGCCAGGCGAGGCCTCGCCGCCAGGCAGCCTGAGGGGCAGCTACGCCAGCTCCGGAGCGGAAGGGCAAGTGAGTCCACCAGCGATGCACCGCCAGGCCGATGCCATGCCACAGGCCCCAGAGCACAAAATTCCAGGCGGCCCCATGCCAGAGCCCGCCCAATACCATCGTGATCACGAGATTACGGTACATTCGGCCCCGACCGTGCCGGTTCCCGCCGAGGCCGATGTAGAGATAATCTCTCAGCCAGGTCGAGAGACTGATATGCCAGCGGCTCCAGAACTCGCGCAGGTTGGTCGCTCCGTAGGGCAGATTGAAATTCACCATGATGTCGAAGCCCAGGATCTGGGCGGTTCCGCGCGCAATGTCCGAGTAGCCGGAGAAGTCGCCGTAGATCTGGAACCCAAACGCGACGGTGCCGGCGATCGTCATGGCCACGCCTGGCCTGGGGTGGTCGTAGACCATCTCGACCAGCGGGGCCAGATTGTCGGCCAGGGCCACTTTCTTGAATAATCCCCAAAGGCATAGCCACACGCCTTCCTCGAGCATGCCGCGCGTAATGCGGCGGCTCACTTTGAACTGCGGAAGTAAATGCTGGGCGCGTTCAATTGGGCCTGCGACCAGCTGGGGAAAGAACGACACGAAGGCGAGAAAATCAACCAGGTCTGGCGTGGGTTCAATCTGCCGTCGATAGACATCGATCGCGTAGCTCATGCTTTGAAACGTGTAAAAGGAAATACCGACCGGTAACACGATTCGCAGGGTAGGGAGGTGCGCTGGGATATCGAGCCGCGCCAGGACAGCGACCGCGCTCTCCAGGAAGAAGTCGTAATACTTGAAGAAGCCGAGGATAGTCAGATTGACGGCGATGCTGGCGATCAGCAAGGATTTCCGGGCACGGTCTTCTCGCGAGAGCCCGAGGCCCAGGCCGACCGCGTAATCCAGCAGACTCGAAAAGAGCAGCAGGACAAGGAACCGGTAGTCCCACCAGCCATAGAACAAGTAGCTGGCAGCGAGGATCAAGACATTGCGGGCTCGCAAATGGTTCCGGACACAATAGTAGAGTAGCAGGAAGGCAGCGAAGAACTGCAGGAACGTTCCCGAATTAAAGAGCATGACCGGGTTGGGACTACGACACCCAGCCGCGCTCAGACGAAGGCGCACTCGGGGCAGCCAACCTCGAGGACGTGCCGTTGGCCACGGTCTCCTCAGGACCGCCGCAATTCAGGCTGTTAAAAGGCGACGTTTGACCCATAATAGTCTTCAGCTACGTTTGAGGACGAAGAGTGACATAACCTTCGTTGAATTCAATCCGTGACGCACCGACGAGCCAACCGGGACAAAGCCAGCCTCCGCCAGGCCATGCGCCGCCCGTTTCCCGGCTTCACCTTGATCGAACTCCTGGTGGTCGTCGCCGTCATCGGAATACTAGCCAGCCTGCTCTTGCCCGCTTTGGCCAAAGCCAAAGGCCGCGCTCAAGCCGGCCGGTGCCTCAACAACCTGAAACAGCTCGGCCTGGCCACGCTGATGTATGCACAAGACAATCGCAATGCCGTCCAAATCGACTTTCCGCTCGATGCCGGCACGACATGGGCGAGCGTCCTCAGCACCAATCAAAACCTGAAGCCTTACGATCTTTTCGTCTGCCCGACCTACTCGCCCAAACACTTCACCAACTGGTTCAAAACCTATGGCATCCGGCAGGATCCACCGCCGGAGAACACTTCGGGCGACTTCGGTGAAATCCTCCAGATTGAAACCGTTACCCGTCCCGTCGAATACTTGCATCTTGCCGATACCACCAGTCGAGGGCGACAGGGGATTGGTGCCGAACAGTATTACTACTTCCGAGCCGATTCCGAGAAAGAAGTCCATGCCCGCCACAATCAGCGTGCCAATGGCCTCTTCCTCGATGGGCACGTGGAGGGTTGCGGCCGGACGCGCTTGGAGAATGTCGGTATCGCACCGCTGTTTACGACGGACGACGTGCCCGCGTATTACAAGTGAGCCGGTCCTGAGTGAGTCCGATTCTCAGTTGATGAACCGGAGAACACTTTTACCGATAGTGGCGTCCCTTCTCGCTGCCGCCGGCGCGATCTGGTGGTACTTCCATTGGCGGACCGCCCCCTGGCACCCAGCTCTGACCGCGCGAGAAGCAGCCACACGTGTTTTGGCGGAATACCTCGCGGGCCAATACCCGCAAGCCAGCGCCCTCGTGGTAGGCAACCCGTTCACCCAGCGTTCCGGCCAAAGCGCGGAAATTTATGCTTTCGAACAAGCTTCGATACGCGGCCTGGTCCAGGGCTTTGGCTCACCCGCAAAGGTCCGTGTCGTCTTCCCCGAACTGCGGAGGGCCTTTTTGGAACAGCCCGGCTCCGTCTTCATTGATCCGAAAACAACGACGCCGTTGAGTTATTTGGTCGCGGACGATGCCTTCGATCGCTTGGTGGCGACCAACGCAAACGCGACTTTGGTCGTAAGCCTGATTGGCGTTCCGGTCCAAATCCGCGACTCAGCTCTCTGGCGGGACCATCCGCACCAGCGGTTGGCTTTGTTGTTGCCCGACTGGCGGCTGGTTGGCGATCGAGAGTCGGTCCGAACGGCCTTCAAGTCCGGGAAAATGGTGGCTGCCGTCATGCAGCGGCCGGGAGCCCCCGCGATCGATCAGACGCGCTCCAGGGACTATCGAGAGGCTTTTCAGCGCCGGTTCCTCCTGGTCACCCGCGAGAACATCGACGAACTCCTGTCGACCTACCCGCAGCTTTTTTAACGAGAAGGTCCGCCCCGAAAGGCTCCCGGCCCCACCCCCAGATCACTGCGCGACGTTGGCCGTCACCAACCGAAGACGGAAAAAGCCCGCCTCTGCCGGGCAGCAATCCGGGATGGTCACCGAGCGTTCGGTGGTCGGTTCCGCCACGGGCGAGAATTCGGATGGATTCAACGCCGGGGCTTTCTCCAAAACGTAGCTGTGCAGCCGAGTGGTCGTGTGGCTGGCGAAGTCGGTCAGAACTGAATCCGGTCCTTCCCATTCCACCGTAAGGGCACCGCCGGTCCGGCGCATTTGAGTTATTCGCGGCAGCGGGTGGTAGGCGATGACGCCGCGCACCGGCAGTTCAGCCTGCCAATAAGCAGAAGTCCAGCGGGACAAAGTCAAGTCGCCGCTACTGCCCCAACTGGTTTTATAGCGAACACGGACGTCGCCATCGTCCGTAATATAATAACCATAAGCGAGCATGCCGTGCATCTCCGGGTTGGCCCGCGGCATTCCCGGCAAAGCCCGGCTCAGCTGATCGTAGCGTTGGAGGAAAAGTAAGACCGGGTAACCAGCGTCGATCTCCGCTTTCATGTCCTCGAAAGTAAAGCCGTGCCCAGACCCAACCGTCGGATTGAAGTCCGTCAACTGGGAGAAAACCATCGCGTCGGAGCCCCGATAGCGCGTCCAAGCCCTCAGGCCGGAGGGTATGTCCGGAATGACCGTGCCGTCAGCAGCGGTGGGGACATAATTCGCGCGCCGGTCACCGGTTGCATCCCAAAAAACGAATGAAAAAGCATCGATGTTTCCTTGACACTCCCCATTCAAGTCCGGCCATTTGTTTTGACTCAAGCCGATGAAATCTCCGATGCAGTCCGGTTCATGTTCTGGCCGCCCAGCCAAGACGTACGGGTCCGGCCCAGTATCTTCGTATGAGTACGGTTCCAGCTGGATCCAATAATCGTCGCAATGCCCCGGCAGGTCTGCGGGCCTGCCGTCCACCCCCGCCCGGCTCGCCCACAACGCGTAGATGCTGGCATTGGCGCTCGTGCTGGTGAGCGGAGCGACCCCCCCGCCGGTCGGGCCGGTGTAGAAGTTCGGAAACCCGTGGCGATCCCAGTAGCCCATCAAGTTGCCGGTCGCCGTCCCAAAGCAGCCCCAGGACCATTGGTAGTCGGGAACCTCGGTGAGCGCGACATTAACAACACCCCACGATGCCGGGGCAAGGGCAGCGAGGCCCAGAGCCACAGCGGCAAAACAGGTTCTTGGGCGGGCAAGGAACGGCTTCATTATCACGACCAGGATTCATAAGCCAGTTCTGCAACAGTTTCCAGTTGGACCTGCGCCGCTCGGCGGGGCCAGACTTTGGAGGCGCGGTGTCGAGAGTCCGCGATGGCTCATTCGATTTCGGCTTGAAGAACGGCTCTTTTCTGTCCTATACTTCGGCTCAGTTAGCTGATGACCCCTTCGAGTTCAACCGAAGCGAGCGAAGCGCTGTCTGACACACAAAAGACTGCCCTACTGAAGCTGCTGACGGACGACGACATTGCCGTTTATCACACGATTCGCGGCAAAATCCTCTCTTACGGACCCTCCGCTGGAGATTGGCTCCGGCCTCACATGCTGAGCAGCGATCCAGTCCTTCGCCGACGGGCCAACGAGTTGGTCCAATATCTCGCTAAGCAGGAGGCGGACAATCGTTTTCTGGCTTTTTGCTTGAACCAAGGGGAGGACCTCGACATCGAAGAAGGCACTTGGCTCCTGTCCCAAACGCAGTATCCCGATATCAACCTGGCCGCCTACCAGGCCTTGTTCGATAGCTACGCCGCCGACCTTCGGGAGCGGATTGATTTTGGCTCAACGCCCGAGAGCATTCTCGCCACGATCAATCAATACCTCTTCAGCGACCTCGGCTTTGTCGGCAACGAAAGCAACTATTATGACCCGGACAACAGCTATCTAAACCGGGTGGTTGACCGACGCACGGGCAACCCGATCAGTTTGTGTCTCATTTACCTCTTTATTTCTCGCCGGTTGCGGTTGCCGATTGTCGGGATTGGTATGCCTGGCCACTTCCTGATCCGGTTCCAATCCTCCACCGGAGAGGTCTTCATCGACGCGTTCAACCGCGGCAAGCTTCTGACCAAAGCCGACTGTATCAAATACCTGCTTCATACCAGTCACGGCTTCCAGGAAGGCTATCTGGCGCCGGTCAGTCACCGCCGCGTCCTGTTGCGGGTCTGTTCCAACCTCCATCAGATCTACGCCCAGCTCGAGCTGAGTGACGAGACCTCGCGGTTGCAGCGCTACATCGTCGCCCTGGCCAAATAGCGATTATCGTCCCTTCCGCAAGGTGAACCAGTCGCGCCGCCGGCCTCGGTCGTCCAGAAACGTGCCATTCAACTGAGGCCCGTCGATGTCCAAAACGAATGATCCGGGCACATTCAACGAAACCGCCATCGCCGGGTGGTTGAGTCCGTGCAGCTTGCTCTTCTTGGTGGCGTGACCCGCGCTCCCAGCGTTCACATAAATCGTTCCGCCACTGGAAAGATCATATGGCCCGCTCCCTTCGCTCCGTCCATCACCACGGTCTCTGATCATGTCCGGCCGCAATGAGGGCGATTTGCCGTAGTGGCCCTCGAGCAGGTAGGATCGTTCATACAAGTGCGAGTGGCCGCAGAGGATCAGGTCGATCCCGCCTTTCTCCAACACGGGAAGAAAGGTCTCCCGCATTTCTGTCATGGCGGCATCGTCCGGTTCCGTGACATCCGAATCATGTGAACCTTTGCTGTAAGGGGGATGATGCCAATAGGCCACCGTCCACGTTTTGCGCTTGGCCTGCAGGTCCCGCCGAAGCCAATCCATCATCAGGCCGCTTTCCGAGCGGTCGCTGTCAGCGGAGTTGAGGCAGATGAAATGGACGTTGCCGTAGTCAAAAGAGTAATAGGCGCCGGTCAGGGAAGACACACCACCAGCCTCGCCCGCTCTGGGTAGCGCAAAAATCTCGTAGTAAGGCCCCGACTCAAAAGCCGAATTCGCCGTGCGAGTGTCATGGTTGCCCAATGAGGGCCACACCACCGTGTGTTTCAGCAGGTCCCGGTCAACCTCAAAATACACTTTCTCATACTGGCCGTCGCTTCCCCGACTGTAGGCATTGTCACCCAAGGTCAGAATCAAGGCGGCCTGTTTCGTTTTGGCCTGGCGCAGGTAAGCGTCCCGCACCGCCTTTTGCGTGGGATAATCCGTTCCCGGATCGCCCAGAACCCAGACCCGAAATCCGTTCGTGGAGTCCGCCCGAGGCGAAGTGACAAAATAATTCTCCGGGCCGCTCTGCCAGATCTGGCGGAACGTGCCGACGCCGTAGAAGTACTTCGTCCCGGGCTCCAGCCCGCTAATCCGGACTGAGTGATCGTGGGAGAGACCTGTAACAGTCGCCTGGGAGCCGAGTTGATCGGGAGACAAACCGTAGCGCACGACGCTTTCCGTCCGTTGCGCGGTTCGCCAGCGGATGAACATGCTGCTGGCACTGCCGCATTGCAGGTAGGGAGCGCGAAGGAGTTGCCGAAAATGCGGCGGGCTCTGGGCGGTGATCTGCGGCATGAGCGATAGGCATCCCGATGCCGCCAGTAAGGCGCGGCAAGCGACGACGCACGGACGAGCCTTCCACATGAGTCCAGTTAGCACGACCGAGAGGGGCGGGGCAATGCAAAGCGGAAAAGACGTTAAGGTTGCGCCGATGGCCGACAATGATATTGCAGGGAGGAGGCATGGGATCGAACCACGCAGGTCAACGCCACTGCAAGCGGGTCACGCCGCGGGCGTCTGCTAGGCCAGCGGCCTTGCCCGCGACGGCTGTTCAGGGTCTGCCCGGCATCGGGCGGCCTTCCTTCCCAGGTCGCCGCTCCCTCTACTTTCGTCTTGCAGGCGCGGGCCGCGTTGGTACAGTCGTGCCCCTGACGGTAGCGAATCCACCTTTGGCGGGTGGGTTTTTTTCTTTTTACAGCGGATCGAAGACATTTTGGCGTGAAGATATTCAGCGGCACCTCCAATCGGCCTTTGGCCGAACGCATCGTAGCGGCCATAGGCATGCCATTGGGAAAGTGCACTGTGAGCGCGTTCCCGGATGGAGAGACCTTTGTCAAGATCGAGGAGAACGTCCGCGGAGAGGACGTCTTCGTCCTGCAATCGACCAGTCCGCCCACGAATCATCATTTGATGGAGATGTTCATCATGATGGACGCGTTGCGGCGGTCGAGCGCTTCGCGCATTACCGCTGTGTTGCCGTTTTACGGTTACGCCCGCCAGGACCGCAAGGACCAACCGCGGGTGCCGATTACGGCCAAACTCGTGGCGAACCTGCTCGTGGCCGCGGGCGCGAACCGGGTCTTGACCATGGATTTGCATGCGCAGCAAATCCAAGGCTTCTTCGATATTCCGGTGGACCATCTGTATGCGGCTCCGGTCATGTACGATTATTTGAAGCGAAAGCATTTGCCGAATCTGGTCGTGGTCAGCCCGGACGTCGGAGGTTTGAAAATGGCCCACGCCTATTCGCAGGTTCTGGAAGCTGGCTTGGCCATCGTGGCGAAACGGCGCAAGAGCGCCACCGAAATCGAATCGATGACCGTCATCGGCGAGATCCGCGGCAAGACCGTCCTGATGGTGGACGATTTGACCGAGACCGCCGGGACCTTGACCGCCGCCGCGGCCTTGCTGAAGAGGAAGGGTGCCCACCGGATCTACGCCTGCGTTTCCCACGCGATATTGAACGATTTGGGCATTCAGCGCCTCCGCAAATCAAAGATTGACGAACTTATAACTACTGATACTGTTCTCCGCCCTGCCATCGACGGGGTGAAAATAACCACACTGTCCGTTGCGGGATTGTTGGGCGAAGCCATCAAGCGAATCCACAGCAATTCGTCGGTCACTTCGCTCTTCGAATTTAAGGGCGGTCGGACCGATTGACCGAGGTTTGATCGCGCGCCAGGAGCAGGATTGAAGACATGAAATCTGTATCGTTGACAGCTTACCCGCGAAGCCTGATGAAGCGCAGCGGAACGAAAAAGATCCGCCACGCCGGCCGGGTTCCGGCCGTCATTTATGGCCGCCAGAACGCACCCCAGAACCTGGAAATCACGGCCAAGGAAATGGAGAACCTGATTCATCAATCCGGTTCCGAGAACATTCTGGTCGATCTTTCGATTCAGGCGGACAATGTCGCCAAGCGCCTCGCTCTCGTTCAGGAAATTCAGCACCATCCCCTCACCGGCAAACTCGTCCACGTCGACCTGCACGAGGTGAACGAGTCGGAGAAGGTCAGCATCACCGTTCCCGTCGAAACGGTCGGCGAAGCTGCTGGCGTCAAGACCAGCGGGGGCGTCCTGGAGCACGTGCTCTTCCGTCTCAAAGTCCGCGCCTTGCCGAAAGATTTGCCCGAGTTCCTGGAAGTGGACGTGACTGCGCTTGAAATCGGCAATTCCATCCACATCGGCGACATTCAGCCGCCGGCCGGCGTCGAAATCCTGGGCGACAAGAAGGTCGTCGTTCTGTCGGTCGCGGCACCGGTGACTGAAGCCCAGGAAGCGGCGGCCGAGGCTGCGGCGGCGGGTCCAGCTGAGCCCGAGATGATCAAGGAGAAGAAGGAAGAGGGAGCGGCGCCGGCAGGGGAGAAGGGCGCCGAAAAACCGGGGGCGGACAAGGGCGAGAAGGACAAGGGCGAGAAGGCGGAGAAGGCCGAGAAAAAGCCCGCTGAGAAGAAGAAGTAAGCGGGGTGGAGCTCGCGCTTGGCTTTGCCTCCAACGGTCGCTGTGGAGAACGTGCATCTGATCGTCGGGTTGGGCAATCCGGGCAGCGAGTATACCCAAACTCGGCACAACAGCGGGTTCATGGCTGTGGAACTCTTGGCTGAGCGGCGAGCAGTCCCCTGGAAGCAGGATGGGCGATTTGCCGCACGGTTGGCCCGGACTGATTTCGAAGGGCGACGTGTTGTTCTTTGTGAACCGCAGACGTTCATGAACCAAAGCGGGACGGCGGTTCGGGCGGTGACCGAATTTTTTAAGGTGCCGTTGGATCGGTTACTGATTGTGGTGGATGATGCTGATCTGCCGCTGGGCGGGATTCGGATGCGGCCGGGTGGAAGCAGTGGAGGCCATCATGGCCTGGAGTCGATCGAGCAGCATCTTGGCACCCGCGATTATGCGCGGTTACGGATCGGGATTGGCCGGCGCGTGGAAGGGGAACGGGAGATTAGTGGCCATGTGCTCGGACGGTTTGACGGAGCGGAGCGGCCGTTGCTGCGAGCGACTTTGGATCGGGTTTGCGATCAGATGGAACGATGGCTGGCAGCGGGCGTGGCAGCGGCCATGAATGAGTTTAACGGAACGATTAATACCTCAGTGGTGAAGGAAAGCTGATTCAGTGAAAAAATACGAAGGTCTATTTATTCTGAACACCGCGGCGAAGGAAGAGGGCATCAAAGAGATGATCGATCGGATCACGGCCGACATCAACGCCGCCGGTGGGAGAGTTGAAACCGTGCAAAAAATGGACAAGCGCCAGTTTTCGCGGGTGGCAAACAAGCGCTTCAACTCAGGCTATTTTGTCAACTTCATTTTTGACCTGGAACCGGCGGCGCTCGCCCAATTGAAACATCGCTTCGATCTCAACGACGATGTTTTCCGCGTTCTCTTCACGATCGCGCCGGAGCCGAAGCCCGTTCCCGCGGCCTGAGTATGGCCAATTACAACAAAGTCATTCTCATCGGCAATCTGACTCGCGATCCCGAGTTGCGTTATACCCCGAAAGGGGTAGCGATCGCGAAACTTGGCTTGGCGGTCAAACGCTCTTGGCGCGACGCCAATTCGAGCGAGATGAAGGAGGAAGTCACCTTTGTCGATATTGACGCCTTTGGCAAGCAAGCCGAGACAATTGGCCAGTACATGAAAAAGGGCCGGCCTATCATGATCGAGGGCCGGCTCAAGCTCGATACCTGGGAAGACAAGCAGACCAATCAAAAGCGAAGCAAACTCGGCGTGGTCCTGGAATCATTTCAGTTCCTCGATTACCGGGGGGCGGAGGACGGCGGCGGGGGAATGCCACGCCCGCGTCCAAGTGCGCCCGCCGGCACTGGGGCCAACCCCGAGAGCGCTCCAGCCGATGCCGAAGGCTCGCCGGCGGACGACGATGTGCCCTTTTAACCCATTTCTATTTTATG
>JAXMHN010000061.1:0-42342 GCA_046346765.1 Verrucomicrobiota bacterium
GCGACGCTCCCCTTGTTGCTACACGCCCAACCGCATCGCGCGCTTTTTCTTGGCCTGGGAACTGGGATAACGTTCGCAGCGGCGAGCGTCCAGCCTGGACTCGAGGCGGACGGGGTTGAATTGGTCCAGGAAATTGTGGAGGCCATGCCGTGGTTTGAACCGTTCAATGCCTGGCCCAGGGAGAAGGCCTTCCGCGTCTATGTGGCTGATGCTCGCCGGTTTGTTCGGGCTTCGACCGCCAAGTACGACGTCATCGTCGCTGATCTGTTTCATCCGGCGCGCGACGGCGCCGGCTTCCTCTACTCCCTCGAGCATTATCAAGCCATTCAAGCGCGGCTCGCGCCGGCAGGCTTGGTATGCCAATGGTTGCCGCTTTACCAGCTGGACGCCCCGATGCTACGCGTCATTTTCGGGACCTTCCTGGAAGTGTTCCCGGACGCAGCTGTCTTTCTGCTTCGGTTCAATGTGGACACGCCGGTCATTGGACTGGTCAGCGGCCTGCCTGCCGGAGGTTTTGCCCCGGATTACTTCGCTCAACGCGTGACCGACCCCAACCTGATCGAACATCTCAATGCCGAACAGGTGCGGGATGGATTTCACCTGTTGGGCTGTTACGTTGGCGGAACCGACGCCATCCGACGATTCTGTGCCGGAGCTCCTTTGAATACAGACGACCATCCGCGGGTTGTCTTTGGCGCACCGCGGAGCTTCGTCAATTCACCCCGTCCGGGAAACCTTTTGCTCGAACTGTTGAAGACCTGTTCTTCTGACGTTCGCGAGCTCGTGCGCGGAGGCTCTTCTTTCGGAAGCGACTACGCTGACGCCTTGGCGGCATTCGTATCGGCTCGTGATGCTTACCTGAGAGGGTTAGTCTTGGAATCCAACGGAGAGCGAGGAGCTGCTCTCGCCGCTTACCTGGATAGTGTGCGGCTCAGTCCCCGGTTCAACACTGGATACGCCCAGTGTTTGAGCATCGCGGCGCAAGAATCAAAGAACAACCCGCAGCTAGCTCGCCAAATGCTAGAATCGCTCATTCAACTGCGACCCGAATGGCCCGTTGCGGAGCAGCTGATGAAGCGTCTGCCGCTGGGCCAGTGATTCCCCGGCGCCACGACCGTCCCGGACAGCATGTGGCCACGGGGCGCTTGGGCAGATGGCAATCCTTTGGGGTTCAATGCCAACAATCGCGGGGCCGGCACGCCAGTCAAGAGATCGGACAATTCACGGTCCCAGTTCGATTGCTGACGGCGCTCTTCCTGGCGATGTCGGAGCTTGCGTGGAATGGATGAAAGCGTCCTCTCGAGTGATCGCCGACTTTCGAAATCATGGGATCCAGACGATTTCCGGATTGTTGGTGCGGCCCTTGTTAAGCGTGAAATCCCAATAAGCCATATTCCGGAAGCGCCTGACATGCCCGTCCAGAAAGAGGAACTGTGCCCCGCCAGAGTGGAGATTGCTGTGCGCATTGTTCTGCTGAGCCACGGCTGCTCGTTTGCCGTTGTCAAATAGCCAAACAACCTGCGCGGGACATTGGATCGAGCCGAGTCGAACGGGCCGGTCCTCCGCTCCCGTATCGTCGACATGCTCGTTGAGGCAGTAGTGAAACAGATTGTCCCCATTGCTGCGGTTCGTGTTCGCTGGGCAAATCCAGATTGATCTCCCCAGCGCGGCGGCGGGGTTGGTCCGCCACGACATCTCGTTATAGGGCTTGAGCCCCAACTCGCGCGGCAGATTGATGTACCACCCCGCCGTGACCGATAGACCATTGGGTGAACCTTCTGGCGGCAGAAAATCATCATTTCCGGCGGCATAGAGCTGCGTGGCAATACCCCATTGGCGCAAGTTGTTAAGGCATGTGGTGGCTCGAATGTGCCCCTTGGCTCGTGCCAGCGCCGGGGCAAGCAACGCGACCAGGAGCGCAATCACCCCAATCACCACGAGCAGCTCAAGCAACGTAAAGCCATGTCGCCGCCCGGCAGGCCACTTAGTGTGACCCGCAGGAGCGCATCCGCAATGACTGGGCAGTCGGCTTCGCACAGGCGAGCGTCTGTTCCGAGCCTATGGGGATGAGATCCGATAAAATCGGATTGGGTTGGTGGGCAGAGTTTCTTCGAACCATCCGCTCCCGTCCCAGAAAGCCAGCTCGCTTTGAATCAGCGACCAGGTCGCGAGCGCTGCGTCCCCAGCCCACACGGAGTAGCTGTGCTCGGGCTCGGCTGGCCAGGCCAGGCGGACGCCAATGTCCTGGTCCCACCAGATTTGAAGCACGGGCAGCGTGGGTTGCACCGTCAACGTTGCCGGCTCGCTGGTGGCGGACCCGGCGCTATTACTGACCCAAACCTGGTATTCTCCCGCGTCGGAATCGCGAACGTGAGGGAGCGTCAACATCGATGCGGTTGCACCGGCGAGTTCAATGCCGTTCAATAACCATTGAAAGAACAGAGGTTCGGTCCCGACGACGTCCACCGTGAAACGGACATCCGTTCCCGCCGGCGCCGTTTGCGCTTTGGGGTGGTTCAAGATCGAAGGGGGGATATTCTGAAAGGTTTCGGCGAATGACGTGGCCACGCTTAGATTATCGATTGCGAGTGAACCCATGCCATTGCCGCTCGCGAGTGACTGCCGCAATGCAAACGCGGAAACCGATTTCACGGTCACTTCATCCGTGGAAGTGATAGAGGTGTCGCGCTCGCTTCTCGGATTGATCCAGAGGGTGGATAAGTTGTTGCTCAGAACGAGGCGACATACCAGGCGGTACGGACTGTTCAACTTCAGCGCCTGCCCCCAAACAGCACTGGCGGAGTTTGTCCCGGCGGCTATACCAACACGCACGGTGTCAGGCGCGGCTCCATTGGTTGTGACGAACACTCTGCACCGCAGCCCCATGGTCGGAGTCGCATCTTTGAAGTGCGCGAAATATCCGCCCGCGGCGCCGGTGGGCGGCACCATGAATCGAGCGGTGAAGGCAGCGTAAAGTGCGGTCGCGTTGGTGGCGCTCAGGGGGCCAGCAGCGAGGACCGTGCTTACATCCTCGGAGTGACTCTGAGCGAGCTGAAGTTCCCCGGCGACGACGGCAGCTTGCGCTGTGGTGCCGCTATGGGTGCGCCAGCGGCCGTTGGAGACGGTGACGAGTGGTCCATCCGGGTAACTGAAATCATCCGTGAAGAGAAGCCCGGCACAAATGGAGTGAGCATGGAGAAATGTGCAAACAGCAATGCGTGAAAAGGCCGATCCCCACATAAAACACCCCCTGTTAAGTGCGACAGCGACTGTCCTTGTTGCTTCTATCTGAAGCAGCAGTGGCTTAGACCTTGAGGGGGGGCCGTGTCAAACGAAATGAACGGGCGCGGGATTGGCGCGGAAAACCAGGCCTAATAGCGCGGCCAGCGGCGATGTTGCCACTCGGCAACTTCCTGTCGGCATCAGGTTACTTGATGTCGAGCCGTTGGGCGCAACGCATCACGACCGGACCGATGAGTCCAGACGGCTGCAAGGGAGAGTCCTTTTTCCAGAGGCGCCAGCTGGTGAACGTGAACCGCCCGGAAGGGCTGGGTTGCCCGCGTTCCAGCCACTCGGGCCAGCGTTTCAGTGTCCCATCGGCATTCCGGTCACAGTCCTCAGGCAGTTGTTCGTCGCCAATAAGACGATTGACCCAGAGATTAACCACCTGAATCTCGAGGTCATTGTCGCCAACGTGAACCGCGTCAGTGGCGTCCACCTCGTAAGGCGGCTTCCAAAGAATCCCGAGATTCTTCTGGTTCAGGCGGACCTGTGCCATCACAGCGACGCGGCCCAAATCGAGCTGCCACCCGTACGGTGCTTTCAGCTGGTCGGCGGAAAGTGTAAACCCAATGTGATACGTGGCGCTCCCACTGAAATAGCGGATGCCGTTGTCCGCATGTTTGGACCAGTCCAGCAGCGTGTCGAACCGAGCGAGACTTGGGGCTCCGGAATTGGCGGGAAACCGCACGGTCCATGGCCCGGCAAGCGCAAGTGGCGAGGGCAACGGTGAGACTTCAAGGGTCTGTTGCCGGCCGGAGGCGGTTTGAATTTCGAAGGTGCCAGCTTGCCACGCCCGCAAGAAGGAGCTGCCATCCGGGCGGCAATGGATTTCTCCAACCTGCTCGATCGGAGGTTGGCTCGGTTCGACGAGCTGAATCGTTTCCGGATCGGTTCCCCGGATCTGGGCCTGCTTGCCGTTGACTGTATAGTCAGCTTCAAGAGTCTTGACCACGAGGAACGCCGGATCATCCCCTTCGGCCATGCGCGCCACCTGGAATCCAAACTCACCGCGATCTATTAAGGCCTGCATCCTGGCGCGAACATCACGAGTTCGAACTGGATCGTTCAACACACCATAGCGCGCGCGCTGGACCACGACCTGGGCGGCGTCTTCCGGAAGGTGAATCGTCTCCGAATCGCGGCCGACGACTTTGATAACGTGTCCACCGCCGGTGGCGTATTCGATTTGCACCTCTTTGGCGGTGCCTTGGGCCGGATCCCCTCCAAGCGCAAATTGCGCGACAGGCAAGCTCTCCGCCCCTTGGTCGATTCGTCGCTGGACTTCCGCCTGGACATCTCGGGTCCGAGCTGGATCCGAAAGCACCCCATATCGGGCGCTCAGGATTTTCATCGGTTTGGGAGCAGCTGCTGTCGGCTGGAGAAGCTGCCCATTGTGGCGCAAGGCCCTGAATGCTGGAGGCATAGCCTCCCGTGTTTCGAATACCACGAAGAGAGATCCGGCCGGTCCCAATCGAAGAGGGAGTTGTATCCCGTTGCCGCTTTCTTCCCACAGTGGCGCCGGCTCAATCTCGCCGGTATCAGGAGCCCAGACTTCCGGCACCTTGCCCTTGACCCGAAAGCTGCAAACTGCCTGGACTTCATGGGGGCGGGGATTCGCCACGAAATAGATCTCCCGATTTGGTTCAGTGCGGTGAATGAAGTTGAGGGCTGGGTGGCTGGTGAAGTCAGGGTCGCGCCCGTCTGCACGGAGCAGTTGCTCGGGTGAAATGCCGCGCACCACTCTGCCCAAGCCGAGGCGACGTTGCTTAATCCGTTCGCCGTCACAATCACCCCAAAGTTGACTGGCCAGTCGGCTGACGTCTTCGTCGCAACTGGGATAATCAGCCAGGCTGGGGGATTGCCGCGGGGGCGTGCCGACGATCGTGCCGCCCGCTTCCACCAGGGTGGTCAATTTACGGAGAAGAGCGGGCGTCATGGTGGGAACGTCGGGCAACACAAGGAGCGTGTAACTCATCCCATCCGGCAAAATGAGTCGACCGTCTTTGACCGCCATTTGCGTCAAGACGGTTTCAGCGGAACACTCATCGTAGGCGTATCCTTTGAGTTCATGGGCGTGAAAGTCCTGGGGCGCCGCTTCCGGCTGAAGGAAGCAGAAATCGGCGACGAAGAGCCCTTGCCGGAGCAGCCATTGACAGCGGGCAAGATACTGATGCCACGCCAGGCTCCACTCCCACCAGGTTTGAGTGCGTTCATAGTGCAGACCCCATGGACCCATGGTCATGCCCGGGAGGCGCACCTCGGGCCAGGGTTGCAGCGCGTATCGGTGAAAGACGAATCGGTTGACTCCCTCACAAAAGGCGCGGTCGCCGAGCGCTTTGATGCTTCCGGGGTATTCCAGCCACTTTTCTTGATCGGCGGCCGTGAACGCTTCCGCGCCCAATATGCGCTTGCCGTAGGTATGAGCGGCCGAGGCCATGCCTTTGACCGTGTTGAAAGCGCCGCCGCCGATCCAGAACTCGCACATCGGTTCATCCGCCCGCCCGGCGTAGGGCAGATCCTCGCATGGTCCGCCATAGGCTTCGATGGATAGGCGGAGACCGCGTTGGTGAGCGAGCGTGCCCATGTGCTCGGCATAGTTTTCGATCACCAGTTCGGAAATTGTCTTGCGCAAGTCCCAAAGGAAGCGCTCGGAGATGTCCAAGCTGCCCACAACCCGTCCAGTGACGATGGCTAACATGGGCACCGGGTCATAACCCCGTCGGCGGCGAAACTCATCCCGCATGTGCTCCGTCCAGTTTTGGGCTCCATTCTCCCAGCTGTCGATGTGAGTCGCGGCCAGAGCTTTGCCTGCCTCGGAGGGCGAGTCGGCCACCAGCTTGGCCATCATCCCCGCAAAGTTGCTTTCGATTCCTGCCTTGCTGAGTTTGTCGCATTCGAGGCCCCGGCCGCTAACAGGCGCGGGCGCGTTTTCCATTCCCGTGCTGGTGGCGCCGAAACGTAGGATAGTCCACTGACCTGGTGGCGTGTCCCACGCGAGACGGCCGTTGGCATCCATTCGAGACGTGAGATTGGTGATGCCGCCAAGCGAGATGACCGAGGCGGCGGGTGCGTTTGAAACGAGGCCGGGAGCAACGTAAGCCGCTTCAAAGCCGGCTTTTGCCTGAATGTTCGGGATGCGAAACGCCCCCGGCGTTGGAAACGCCAGCACGGCGATATCGCGATAGAAGCCATGGACTACCGATGGCTGCGCCAAGGTCGCTGCGTCACTTCGGTTGCCCTCGGCTGGCGTCTCAGTCCAGACCAGCTTTTGCATCGAGACCTTCGCCTCAATCCACGGGCCGCCGCTGCCATTCCACCCGGCGTCGTTGTTCATGTTAATCTCGAGGTTGAGGCGCTTTGCCTCGGCGACCACATGTTTGAACAACTGACGCCAGTCCGGTCCCATGAATGGGACCGGACCGAGTGGCGCGCCCTGGTCAACTTCCATGATCAGAGCCCCTCCAATGCCCACGCGTTTCATCGCTTCAAGGTCTGCGCTGATTCCGTTGCTCGTGATGTTGCCATTGAGCCAGAACCAGTAAACCCATGGCTGGGCTGAGACAGGAGGCTGGCGGAACGCGGCAAGTTGGTTCGGGGTTGCGGACGGGGTGTTGCCGGGGCAGAGCAAGGCGAGCAGGACGCCGCCTGCCATCGCCAAAGCGAAACGAGAGCGCATGAGATCCTTTCGGGCATCGCCATCCTGACGCGATTGAATGTCCGGATGACGGGCCATCGGTGAAGTCTGCCGATTCCAGGGTGGAATCGCCGTGATCTGAGTCAACGTCTTTCCGAATTGGCCGGCGGAGTCCGACCAAGCGACGCTAGAGCAACTGAAATGCGGTCTTGCCAGCCCCGGAGACCTGCGCGATCCGGCACTGTTGGGGTGCTTTGTCCGGGCGCCAACGAATCAGTCGCGTGCCGTGGCGGAAACGTCCCCCGGTGAAGTGATCAAAGCCCACTTCGACGACTAGTTCCGGCCGGAGCGGTTCCCAGGCGGTCGGCTTGCCGGCGTTCCACCGGCTCGGCCGCCCGGGGCACGGCCCGTAAAGCCGGGCGGAGCGCACGAGGCAGCTGAGCTTCGGTAACAATTCCTTTCGTTGTTCGGCTGCTGGGCCGGAACGAAGCCAACGTGATGCAAGAGACCTTGATCGTCGTAGCAGGAGAAGCGAGCCCGCACTTGTTTTCGAGGGAATGGCGGAAGCCTCCACCGACGGCCAATCCGCCGTCGGATCGGTTTCACCTTCAACATGCCGGTCCGTTCTCCGGATTGATATTCCATGCGCAAGCGCTTGGCCACGATACCATCGAGGTCGAACCGGCAGATTCGAACTGGGCGCGCGCCTTCGCAAGTTGGTCGTCGCCGGTGAGACGCGGAACTCGTCCATGCCATCGAACTGTTCGCGGGCGAACCGCTCGAGCCGTTGGCGCTGTTCAACGGCTTCCTAAGCAGGGCTTCGCCACCGGGCTCAACCAAAAGGTCAAAAGCGACAAACTACGGCCGGTGGAGCCGCTGACTCTGGACGCGACTCGAAGCTGGATGGATGCGGAGCAGGAGCTCATCGAAAGAAAGACAAGCGTTCGTCAACCGGAATCACGATTTCACCGTCAAGAACGCAATTCGGCTGCGGCCAATCGCTTCGCCGCCGCGACTAATTCCGGGAAATATCGCCCCAATGGCTGTCAGATTTGGACTGTAAGTGCCAGCTTGCCGTCGCGAAAGATAGAGCCAGCGGAAGCCATCCATTTGAGCTCCGCCACTGCTTGCTGCTGACCAATAGGAATCTCATCCACTGATAAGGCCCATCGGTGGAAAGGGCTGCGGTGGTCGACGGCGAACTCATGCGGACGAGAAGTCGGGCGTTCGAATCAAGCCGCTCGGATGGCAGGAATGCCTCCCGTGCAGACGCTCTGAGGTGTCCTTTGCGCTTGTCCTTCGTTTCGAACATGCGCAAGCGGGCACCAGTTCGAGCAACGCCAGCCGACTTGCTCCCCGGGCTTGACGTGGGCGGAATCTTTGGCTCCGCTTTCCCATGGCCTCTGCGATATCGTTGGCGACAGCGGCTGGGTTGGGACCAGTTGCTATAGCCAGGTCTGCCGACGCGACCACGCCGGGCTGGACGGCATGGGGATCCGCTTGCCCATCACCAGACTGCTGCCAATGAGATCCGGCCACCCGTTGCGCCTGCAGTCAGGTTTGGCGTGGAACATTTCGACCTCTGGAAACACCGTCCGGTGCGGACGGCCAGTTCGCTGGCGCAAGTCTAAAAGCCGCGGCAAAAGGCGTTCAAAATACATTGGCCAGTCCTGCTTCTGCAAGCCGACGAGGGTCGCGACGACATTGTCCTGCGCTTGATCCAAAGCCTGGAGGAGGTCTTCCAAAGACGGAGGGCGTTGACTATCCCCGAGAACCATGGCTTGTTCCAGGTCGGCGCAGTCGCCGTGCGGACTGAGGATGCAGGTTTGGTAACGTTTCTCCAGGAGCTCCTCGATGATGCGACAGCCCCACCTGGACCTCTCGGGGCCTGGCTCCCCCGCGATGAGCAAGTTCAATCCGCAGGGAGCAATCTTGATTTCAGTGCCTTCAAGGTCCAGACCGATCGAAATCTCATGACGCATTAGCTTGGGCGCCGCCGGGGCCAGATCGTCCTGCAGCAGACCCTGAATGAGTTCGACGACCCCCTCGCCGTGGGTTGATCGGAGAACGATATCAGCGCGGTCTTTCAGTGCCGGCAGCGCGTTCGCGACCGCGGCGGCACACTCGCAGAATTCGAGAAAAGCATGGTCATTTTCGGCATCACCAACGCCGACCACATTGTGCTGCGATAGATGCAATTCCTTGAGCGCTTCGCGAAGGCCGGTTGCTTTGTTGACGCCGGAAGGAAGAACCATGACCGCCCCTTTATTGAAGATCACCTGCAGTTCCAGGCCAAGTTCCCGGATAGCCTGCAGGACCTGTGTTTCGTTGGGCTCGGTTGTGGCAACGATTCCGTGGCCGACCGACAAAGGAGAAACGCCCCGCTGACGCAACAGATCGACGAAGGCCGGTGGTGGCGGCTCACTCAGAGTCCGCTCCTCCTTGGTCTCAGGGCGATAAAGCAGCGCGCCGTTTTCGGCGACAATCCGATCGAACAGTTCGGGATGAGGAAAGACATTGAACAGGTCGGGCAGTTCACGTCCGGTGACAAGGATAAGTTTGCGCCCGGATTGTTGCAGTTCGCGGAGGGCCTGGATGGTTTTGGGAGTGACGTCGCCATGGGTTGCAATAGTTCCGTCGTAGTCCGTGGCCAGAGCGTGATACCTCATAGGGTGGAAAATAAATCAACGTGGGCAAATCTTCCACGCCCAGGCAGGCTGGTTTCGCCCGCCGAGGAGATAGCGGCAAGGGATGCAGCGAAAAGTTCTGATCTCCGGTTGCGCTCATTCCGTTCCGTGCTAAGGTAGTTGACTCGTAGCGCTTAGATGATCAGGTCCTCGGAGCAGTTTCATTTTCGTTAAACGCCGGAGCGGGATGGGGAATCGCAGCCACTTTCGATTGAGGGTGGCTGTTTTTGTTGGATGAGTTGGGTTTCGACTCTCTGAAAGATCGCGATTCCTGCAATTAACAATCGGTTGTGCAAAACAGTGCAAGATTTCACTTGCGCCTGATGGGATTCAGGGTTACCCTGATGGCGCGTTCGGGAAACAGCACGTTTTTTTCAGCGGGGTTCCCCACCCCCACCTCCTTGGCGTCTGTTATCCGAACGCACTTTTGTTTGTCTTGAAGCTTTGCTCCCCCTCTGGAATAGACTTCTGCCGACCTGCATGAGTGAACCCGCACCCGCTATATCAGCCTGGCTGGAACGCCACGGCGCGGAGCCCGTCCGGTTAACTGGCAACTGTTCTCTGGGCCGCGCTGTGGGCAACGACGTCGTCTTGATGGATGATCGGGTTTCTCGCCGCCACGCGACCATCCATGCGCAAGGTGAGCAGGAATTCCTGCTCGTCGATTTGGGCAGCCGCAACGGAACCTATCTCCGCGGGCGGCGAGTTAATCAACCCACTCGCCTGCAAGATGGCGATCAGTCAAATGGGTCCGTTCAAATTGGTGTTTCACCAGTCCACCGGTCCCCGCGGCGCATCCGCTGCCGCGGCGCAATCGGCCCAAACGCTGGTCGAGCTGCAGTTGGTGCCCTGCTGCTGGATTGCTGGTGGGCGACATCGCCAACTCATCCCGGCTTGCGCGAGAAAGAAGCGCCGAGGAACTCGCCACCATGTTGAGTGGGCGGATGGTTTGCGCGGTGCAAGGAAGTAATTGAAGACAACGGCGGCAGCATCAATAAGTATCTCAGAGACGGCTTTCTCGCCTATTGGCGGGTGCGCGCGACCGCCGGCTTACGTGGGGCAGGTGTTGCGCGATCTCCGGGTCCTACCAAGATCAACAGCAACCGCTTTCCGCGTCGTCCTGCACCATGGCCAGGTCACGATGGGCGGTGTGCCATCTCTAGGTGAAGATAGCCTGGCAGGCCCGGACGTAAACTTCGCCTTCCGGTTGGAACGCTTGGCTAGCGAGCTGAAAGTCGTTCGCTTGGCCAGTCCGGTCGCAGTGGAAAAATTGGGTTCACTGATCGGCGCGTCGCCGGCCGGGAACCACGTGTTGCACGGGTTCGAAGGGTCTCACGCCGTCTTTACATTTTAGCCTGTCGGATTGGTCGACCGGCGGCAGCGTTGGCGCAGCCAGGTTGAGACGTCAAGCGAAGCCGGGAGATCCTCATTGCCGCGCGGTCTTCAATCGGACAGTGATGTATTGGTTCGGCGTGTAGGGTATTTGAATCGATTCGCCGGCGGCGGTCAGCTTCTCTTTTGGCACTTCGACGCCATTGCACAGCCATGCTTCGCGAACACCAAGGATCGGAGCGGCCAGGTCAGCGGTGCCGCTTCGGCCGGCCGTCTCCCGGAGGCGGAGTATGAAACCATCATGATCCTCCGCTTCTTTAAGCGTCACGACCTGCAAATTGACCGCGTCCAGCCTCAGAAAGGAACCCTGCTGCGGAGCAAGCGGGCGTCCCGCTTTGGCGACCCCAGCTGAAAAGGTGGAAACGAAGGGATAGGCGAGCACGGGCGCCCGGGTTTCCGCGTCAAAGTGCGCAAGCGCGACTCGGTCGAGACTACGGCCGCTGGTGAGGAAAAGCCGAGCACCAGGGTCCACCTTGCTCCGCTCGATAATTGGTGAACCAGTAGTTGTTCATCGCGTAGCTGTAGACATGGCCATTCTTGACCGCCAGTTCGGCCGGCCAATTGCCGCGGTTGATGTCGGTGAGGCAGACGAGCGGTGCGTCGGGCGTAGCCCGGGCAATGTCGAATGTTCCATCGCGAAGGTGAATCAGGTTCTGGGGCGTGAACCATTCGCGGCGGGCTCGGGCATTTGGTCTGTATTTGGGCGGCACCACCCATTCTGAATCTGGTGACCTCAAAGGCGGAGCTGCGCCGCGGCGAAAAGGATAAGCGCGAAATAGACGCCTTCCTTCGCCCGCGTGCTGACTTTTTCAACGGTATTGACGACGTCGACCCGCTTGATGCTGTCATAAATCAGATAATCGCTTCGAATAACCGGTGTATTCTTCGCTTTCGATTGCACAACGATGCGGGCGCCGAGGCGTTTTGAGATTCTCTGGCCTTGCCATCGCGGGGCAGGTCCACCGTCAACTGGTAGCGGTGCAAGGTAAATGCGCGACCCTTCCCCGCCGCTGACATAGAGATACTCGTTGAGATGATAGGGGGCCTTCGGGTCGAGCAATTCGCGGTTCTCAGCTTTGTCGACCAAGCTTTTAATACCGCCGGTGCCCGGATCGACCGTGAGTTTGTAGAACCGGCTCTCGATGGTGTCTTCAACCGTCCTTTCACCCTGGCCTTTCGAGCTGGATTCGTCCCGGCTGCGAATGGCGTAACCCTTGTATCCGAAGGCCGCCACGTTGTCGGCCAGAAACCGAACGCGTTTCCAGCCATCGCGCTCCGAAATGGTGTCGAGGTCGACAGCCTTGCCGGTCTCGAGATTGAGGAGCCCCTGACCAGCGCCGATCTCGACTTCCAATGGTTCGGTGCGGGGATAATTTTGCCAGTTGAACGCCAGAATGGTATCGCCGCTGACATCGATTTGCTGACAAAGACGATTGAAAGCGCGCGCCAGGAGGTTGCGTGCGTCCAGGTTGGCCCGAGTGGCGTAGCTTTCTTTGATCTCCCATTGGCGCTCGACGAATTCCCGGCCGGGTTGACTCACCGAATTGTGAGCCCCCCAAGTGTGTTCGTTGTAAAACATGACATTGCGCCAGGCTCCGCGGAAGTCTTCGTGCGGGTAACGGTTGATCGGCGTAAAGAGGGTTGCCAGGGCCGCGGCCGTTTCCGCCGCTGGCAGAATTTGCTGCGAGCGGCGGTTGAGCCTGGTGGCGGCGGCGGTGGAGCCGACACCGTCTTCCCAGTAGGCGCCGCAATCTCCGCGATAAACCGGCAGCTGTCCGCCAAAGTTCTTCTCGATATATTGGAAGTACTCCGCGTCGGATGCGCAGACCAACTTGGGGAACTCGAATTCCTTGTTCCACCGTTCGATTAATTCGGCTTCACCCGTGTCGGGAATGGCGGCGTTATCGACGTAAGCGCCGTAAATCATGACGGCGTCGGGGAGATACTGCGCCCGCAGGAACTGGGTCAGGAATTGCGGGATGCTCGTCTTGAGGTAGTCGTAATTCGCGGAGCGATCGGTGAAATCCGGTCCGGTCAGACGCTTCCATTGGGTATAACTCCGCGCGTACCACATGAAGATGCGTTCGCCATTCATTCCTTCCCACCAGAAAGGCGAGTTCTCATTTAAGTCCGAATGGTGAAGGATCGGAGCCCGGCTTTGGTTGCTGCCGTTTGAGAAACAGCGGACACCGACATCCTGGAGCAGGGATGGGAGAAACCAAGTGTGCGACGGCGCGTCGGTCAAGCAGGCGAAGTCGAAACTGCTGCCACGCTCGCGATGGAGGCGTTCGGTGAAATACATGGCGCGATAGAGTTCCTCCCCTGTGCACAGCCCGGTCATCAGATTGAGGTAAAGCACATTGATCGTCGCGCGGTTGCGTTTGGCATATTCGAAGAACCGTTGTTGGGAACCGGGGGTGCGGCAGTCCAGGAAATTGTCCACCAGCCAGCCTGTCTCGAAGTTGAACTTGTAAAATGGAAAACGGTCCATGATCGCGAGGGCCTGGTCGGTATTCCGGTTGTCCAGCTCATTGACATGGGGCTGCAAGTCGGTATAGCCGACGTCATTGTGCACCTTCGGACAGACAAACAGCTTCCATCGCTTCGCAGCGCGGAATGATTGGTTGGTCGAGACCGTCAAGCCATCCAGTGTGGCTTCAATGCTGGCGCTCGAGACCGCTTCGTCCGCCGGCACTGCGATCATTTCGTTGAGGATTCCAAAGTCGTATGGACCGCTGCTGAAGCTGTGGCTAATCTTCCCGGACCCCAACCCTACGATGGCGCGGCCCTTCTCGATTCTGTTTTGGAAGGGGACAATCAATTCGCAAACTTCCATCAGGTGTCCGTTGCTGTTCCGGTAGAAGATCGTCGGTTCGAGGCGGAACGCTTCTGGCCAAGGCGCCCCGGGCGTAACCAATTGGATGGCGTCATAATCGAGGCCGCCCAAGCCGAGCGGGACGATCGTGATGTGGTTGTCCGTCGGTTTCAACCAGGCCGGATTGAGGGGCACGTTCAAACGCTGTTGCGCCATGAGCATGACATTCCCTTCCTCGCCGTCGCCGCTCTTCTTGTAGGCGTGCCGGATCGGGAAGATGCCGGTGTGTTCATTCACCTGAAGTTTGATCTGGCTGGGCGCTCCCGACTTGTAGATGAGGTCAATCAGAAGGCTGTAAGACGGCGCCGCCGCGCCGGGCAAATCGAAGACCACCGTGTAAGGCTTCTCCTCCTTTGTGCCATCGAAGCCGATCGAGCCGGCTTGATGGCCGGCAAAGTCTCGGCTCGGCGTGCTCTCGCCCACGATGTAGGTCAAACCCGAACGGGTGCCAGGCGCGAACTCGATTGAAAATCCGTCGGGTTTGCCAATCGACCACACCACGTCCGCGATCGCTTGATTGGAGAGTTGAGCCGCGGCTGTCAAGGCCGCGAGGATGAGGCCCAAGCCCCGGCCTGTTTCAGCAGGGCAGAAAAGGGTTCGCTTCATACGGAGGTCTCCAGAAACACCAGCAGGGCGTTGACGGCGGCGGGCGGTTTGCGAGAGCGGCAGCAAGCAGACCGCCAGGATGAAGCGGACGCCGCTGATGCCGGCCCAAAACAAAGCGGCCCGGCGCCACAATCGGGGCGGAGCGAGGCGCTCGGACTGAGCGGGCGCGGCCGGGGCCTTCCCCGAAGATGGCAACGGTCGATTACGTCCAGTTGCGGCGCGCTGCGGCTCGGAGCCGTCGTTGAATGTCACTTGGGTGAGGTGCGATCCGCTCGTGATTCTCGACAAGTGCGAGGTTACCCGCACGCCGCGGTGGCGGACGTCAACGCGGTAATGGGCTCGCAAGCTGGCGTGGTGACTATCCAGGTCTGGCGTGACGCCGGCGATTTCGGCTGAGATGCGCCGACCGTCCACCTCCACCGTCAGGCAGCGCATGAGTTCTTCGGCGACGCGGCGTTGTTCCGTGGCCCATTCGGTGGCGTCGAGGCGTCCATTCCGGTTCGCATCGATTTCGGCAGCAAAGGTTAGCTCAAATGGGTTGAAGGTAAGTTCGAGGTGCAGGTAGTCCGCGTCAGGCACCAGCGTCAGGAAACTGATCGGCAGCGTGTGCCCATAAGCGTGGAGGAGGAGCCCGCTCCAAATGCCGATCCACAGCCACCAGGGGGCGGGACGATTGGATCTCCCAGTCATTTCGTGCCCGCCCGCGCGAGGAGCGGTTTGAGGTGCGCAACCGAACGTTCAGCCTGCTCGACCGTGCCGCATTCAACCGACAATACGAGATCGCGCGGGCAGCTGTGGCAGATGGCAATGACCCTGGCCCAATCGATCACGCCGTCGCCGCAGGCGCAACCGACCGCGGTTCCGGTGACTTTGCCGCGTTCGTCGGCCGATTGCTCCATGGAAATATCCTTGGCATGGATGTGGACGCATCGGTCGAGCACCCGTTCGAGCCAGCGGTAAGGATCATGGCCGCAGAGATAGCTATTGCCGGTGTCGAAATTGATGCCGACGGACGGGCTCTTCACCAGGGCGTGAATGCGGTCCAAACCCTCCGGCTGTTTGCTGTATTGCTGATGCGGCTCCAGTCCGATCAGGATGCCTCGCGGTTCAGCCACCTTGGCCGCTTCCTGGATCGTGTAACGCATCAGGGTGAAGTCCTCCGCTTCGGTGGTCCAAGGCTGTTTGGGCCCTTCGTCCGTATTCACGACTGGGGCGCCGCATTCTGCCGCGAAACGGATGGCCTGTTTCAGATACTCGACGCTGATCTCCGGTTTGCAGAGGGGAGTATGGGCGGATAGACCGGACAGTTTGATGCCGGCTTGCTCGCAGGCGCGGCGGACGCGCCAGGGATCGTCCAGCATGGAAACGCTGTGGAAGTAGCCAGCTTCGCTCAGCAGTTCGCGGCCCCAATGAACCATCGGTTCGACATAATCGTAGCCGAGGTCGGCAGCTTTCTGCACGCCCCACTCAAACGGTTTGTCCTGGTGCCGGACAAATTCCATGTTGACCCCGAGATAGATTCGATTCATGGCAGCAGTAGGTTAAATGCGGGCAATCTTCTGCCGGCAGCGACGGTTTGCGCGGACCTCACTTCGGCGCCGTCCATTGCCGATAGCGCCCTTCCAGGTATTCCGGCGCCTTACGGTCCGAGTAGACCAACAGCAGGTAATCGACCCGAAAAGTCTGTCCGGCCTCATACTCCAACGGCGCCTTGTCCAAGCCTTGCGTCCCCGACAGGTAAGTGAACGGATCGACCATGGTGAAAAAGCTCGGCAGACCGCGCCCGGCCTCCGGCTGTCCGAACATTGCCAGGGTGACCGACCGCGTTCCGATTTCATGCCGAAGGGCGCTCCAACGTGCCCGAGTAACATCGCCTTTGCCTGCCGTCGGATAAGCGGCCTTCTCCGAATTCACGTGCTCCGCCACGCGATCGAATGAGCGCGGGACGCGCAACCCAAGGCCATGGTAAGAACTCCCCGTCAATTGCACTTTATTTGCGCCTTTCCCGACTTGGAACTGGCTGGTCCAGGACAACGCTACTTCCTGTTCTTGTTCATCGACCGAGATGGTGAGGGTGCGCTGCTCGACCAGAAGGGCGACCGGTGTCGTATCCGGCTTATTGGCGTCTTCCCGGCTGACCCAATGGAGCAACTGGGTGAAGGAGGCCTTGGGCAAACCACGCGTGGTTCGACCAATCTCCGGATTGGACAGGCTGATGGATCGTTCGTATCCAGGTTGGTTTTGCTCCTCCCAGAAATTGATGCCGTTCACTCGGATGGCATACATAAGGCCATGGTGATGCAGGTGGTCCGGTGGGGCATCGAGAAGAACGTTATCGCCAGCGAGGGTGTGCAACTCGCGCACGTAAGGTTTGAATTGATTCGTCGCGAAGGCGTAGACCAGGAGTGTTCGCCCTTGATAACTCACCTTCAGCTCGCCTGGGCCACGGGTTGAATCAACCGACAGGTCAGGCGGACCTGCTTGCAGAGGGCAGATTTCAGCGCCGAGTGATGCGATAAAGGAAGCGATCCAGCAGCAGGCCGTCAGCTTAGTGATCACGCCGAGAGGCTACTCGCCAAGGGGGACCGAGCCATTGATCCAGGTCAAGCTGCACGCGGACGTTCCCTGAACTGAGTTTCAGGCCTGCGGCGCGCTGGGTGGGGCCATATATTCGTCTATCGGGCGGTGAGATCCTGCGGGCGGCGGAGTTGCGATGACTGAATCTAAAGGAGGCCTATGTTCTATTACTGGCTCGTTCCCTTGATACTGCTGGCGGTGATCACCGTTGGAATGTTCTGGTCCGCCGGTCGGCGGAAGGCCAAGACAGGTGATTTGCCGGAGGGACCCAAGCCCCGGGCTATCCGGCGGGGCGAATACATAAACAAATAGGTTCTTCGCGAGTTTCTAACGGGCCGACAAGACTGTTGATTCGCATCTGGAGCTATTTGGATAGAGGGCCAAGGGCTGGGCCCGACTTGGAGCATTCATCCTGGCTGGCTTGTGCCTGGCTCTCCCCTGGCTCCTTCCTGGCTGAACCTTCGCAAGCGTGGCCAGGCGCCAGCCCGGGATGGGCGAGGGTCTTCCCAACGTCTCGTCTCCCAGGATGAGGTCAGGATGGGCTGCCTTGGGCTTGAATGGAATCGCATCGATCCGTAACGTCGCGGTGTGATCGATTTGGCCGAGCGAGTTGCGGAACGCGTGGCCGATCAGGGCCTCCTTGATTCCGGCGAGCCCCTTCTCGTGGCCGTTTCGGGCGGAGTTGATTCCATCGTTCTTCTTCGAATCCTGCACCAAGTCTTCAAGGACCGCCCCCGCCTGCTGGCTTTGGCTCATTTTAACCACCAGCTTCGGGGACGAAGGAGCGATGCGGATGAGTCATTTGTCCGTCGGGTCGGCGCTGAGCTGGGCTTGCGTGTGGTCGTGGGACGGGGGGAAGTTCGCCGCACGGCGACCCGGCTGGGAATCTCGTTGGAAATGGCGGCGCGTCGCCAACGCCACCGCTTTCTTGCGCAAACGGCAGTGAAGCTAGGGATGCGGGTCATCGCGCTGGGGCACCACGCCAATGATCAAGTCGAACTGTTCTTTCTGCGGCTGCTGCGAGGAGCTGGCCCGGAAGGATTGGCGGGCATGCGGGAGGCCTCTCCCTCGCCGGCGGATTCCCGGGTAACATTAATTCGACCGTTGCTGGCTGTCTGGCGAACCGAAATCGAGGCGTATGCCCGGGAACACAAGATCCAATTTCGCCAGGATGAAACCAATACGAACGTGGACTTCGAGAGGAACCGAGTCCGACATCAGCTGCTGCCGTTCCTGCAAAAGCACTTCCCGCGTGGAGTGGATGCAATCATCAGCCGGCTCATGGCAGTGCTTGGGGCGGAATCGGATTACCTGGCAAGCCAGACCCGAGAGATTGTCGCTCAGCAGCGGGAGACATTTGGAGAATTACCGGTGGCAATCCAGCGGCGTTGGCTCCGGGAGGAGTGTTTTCGGCTGGGCATTGAGCCAAATTGGCGCTTGATAGATGATCTGCGTGGCTCACCCGCCCGGCGGCACATGGTCGAAGGGGGCCGAGTCGCGTGGGTCGACCGCAGCGGCCGGTTACATCTGGAATGGCCGGCCAAGGGCGAAGGGTTTAATAGCGAACGGCGTCAGGTGCGTGTTTCGCGTCCGGGCGAGGTTCGTTTCGGGGACGTGGTTGTTTCATGGCGTCGGACGCCGCGTCCCGACTGGAACTGGCGAAAACCGCCGGCTGGGATGGAAAGATTTGACTGGGAGAAGGTGGGATCTGTTGTCCGATTGCGGCATTGGCAGCCTGGAGACCGGTTCCAGCCGATTGGGATGGCGGGGGCCGTCAAGGTGCAGGATCTATTGACCAACCAGAAGATCCCGGTTCGTCAGAGGCGCGGGCTGGTTGTGGCAGAGACACTTGCCGGGCAGATCATCTGGATTGAGGGGCTGAGGATTTCGGAGAGTTTCAAGATCGATGCGCAGACGGGAGAATGTTTGGAATGGCGTTGGGAGAGGAAAGGGAAGGACCAAAAGGCCGGGTGACATTGGTATGTCAACTGCTGCTGGGGCAGGCTCGGCGTCAGCCCGCAGCGATGACGCGAGCGTCCGCGACGGACCGTTGGTGCGCCCGGAGCAAAGCAAGGCCAAAGCGGGCTTCACATCCAACGTTGCATGGCTAGTTTGATCATGTTACGTTGACGCGACTTTAACCGCAGAGCGTTCCAGCTTTTTCTAAATGTCTGACGATAGTAAATTCACCGGTAACGGCAAGAACGAGAAGAAGACCGAGATCAAAGTGCCATCTCGAAACTGGCTTTTGTGGATCTTGATTCTCGGCTGCATCCCGTTGCTCATGGTTTTCAAGGACCGGCGCGGGGCCAAGTACACACAGATTTCCCACCAGGACTTGGTTGCGTTGGTGGCGACGAACGGCGTCCACGATGGTGTGGTGCATTACAATCCGCAGTCATCCGTTCTCAATGAAGTGACCGGGTGGTACGCGAAGGTTGACCCGCAAACAGGAAACCTGGCGAAGGACCCGAGCACGGGCGGGGAAGTGCCGGTGCATTTCCGCGTCAAAACAAAGCTCACCGAAAGCTTTGTGGATGAGTTGCTGAACAAAGGTTTTCGTGTCGAAGAACCGAATACCTTTCTCTTGAACATTTTTGTCACGATCCTGCCGATTCTGTTCGTGGCATTTCTGATCTACTTCTTCTTCATTCGGCAAATCAAGATGGCGGGAAAGGGCGCCCTCAGTTTCGGCAAAAGCAAGGCGCGGATGCTGAGCAAGGAAAAGAACCGCACGACATTCAAGGACGTTGCCGGCGTCGAGGAGGCCAAAGAGGAAGTCTCCGAACTAGTCGAGTTCCTCAAGGATCCCAAGAAGTTCCAAAAGCTCGGCGGCCGCATACCCAAAGGCATCCTGATGGTAGGAGCGCCTGGCACCGGGAAAACGCTGCTCGCCAAGGCGATCGCTGGTGAGGCGGATGCCGCCTTTTTCAGCATCAGCGGCTCCGACTTTGTGGAGATGTTCGTCGGCGTCGGCGCCAGCCGTGTCCGCGATATGTTCGAACAGGCCCGGAAGAACACACCTTGCCTGATCTTCATCGACGAAATCGACGCGGTCGGGCGCAGCCGGGGTCATGGTTTGGGCGGCGGCAACGACGAACGCGAGCAGACCCTGAACGCCTTGCTGGTAGAAATGGACGGGTTTGACACCCAAGAAGGCATCATCATCATTGCCGCGACCAATCGTCCTGACGTGTTGGATCCAGCTTTGCTCCGTCCAGGCCGGTTTGACCGGCAGATCACGGTCAACCTGCCAGATGTGCGAGGGCGCGAAGCGATTCTGAAGGTGCACGCGAAAAACGTCAAACTCGACCCGAGCGCGGACCTGGCTGTGATCGCGCGAGGCACGCCGGGGTATTCCGGGGCCGAGCTGGCCAATTTGTTGAATGAAGCAGCTCTCCTGGCAGCGCGCACGAACAAGCGTGCCATTGGCATGCACGAATTGGAGGAAGCCCGCGACAAAGTCCGGTGGGGCCGGGAGCGGCGCAGTCTGGCCATGACGGACGAAGATAAGAAGCTGACAGCCTGGCATGAAGCTGGCCACGCTCTGGTCAACGTCGTTCTGGAGGACACGCATCCCCTCCACAAGGTCACGATTATTCCCCGGGGCCAAGCGCTTGGGGCGACGATGTCGTTGCCGAAGCAGGACGTCCTGAACCGTCGGCGCAAAGAGATGCTGGCGATGATTGCGGTGACGATGGCAGGGCGTATCGCGGAAGAGATTGTCTCAGGCGACATATCGACCGGCGCGGCTGGCGATATTCAACAGGCCACGCAGTTGGCGCGTTCGATGGTGTGCCATTTCGGCATGAGCGACAAACTGGGAATGGTCCAGTATGGCGATAACAATGAGTATGTCTTCCTCGGCCGGGAAATGATTCGCAGCAAGGACTACAGCGAACGCATTGCCCAGGACATTGACGGCGAGGTGAAGCGCATCATTGACGAGCAATACAAGATCGCCAAGGACATCATCGATACCCACCGCGACAAGCTCGAGTTGATCGCCCAATCCCTGCTGGAGTACGAAACGCTCGAAGGCAGCCAAGTGGAAGAGATCGTCCGGACCGGGTCGATGACGCCGCCACCCAAGAACACCCCAAATCTCCAGGCGCCCACAGGCGCAGTGGCCGCGACACCGTTGCCGGAAGTCCCCAAACCCGCACCGCCGCACCTGCCGGGTTTAGGCAGCCCAGCGCCGGCCGCGGCTTAGCCTGGTCTTCAACAACCTCGAGCGGATAGGCTTTTCTGCCTCGCCGCTCGTTTCATTATTGCCTGGGCTTGACTGCGCCCAGGTCGGCTGGCGTCCGGATCAATTCCTTCGCACCGGCTGCCAGCAGTTCGGCTTCATCGCGATACCCCCAAAGGACGCCGACGGGGTACATGTTTGCGGCAATGGCGGTTTGCATATCGGTGCCGCTGTCGCCCACATACAGGATGTTCGGTGTCGGAATTCCCCAACCACCGGAGATAGCCAGAGCGCCGGCGGGGTCGGGTTTACGCGGGCGATCCGGGTGGAGACCGAAGATTGGGTCAAAAAGGCCCTTACCGAAGAATTGCTCCACACATGCGGCGGTGAATTCATCCGGTTTGTTCGAGAGCACCGCCAGCCGAAGGCCGCGCGCTTTCAGCGTGCTGACGACCTGGGGGACGCCCGGGTAGGGTTGTGCGGTTTTGTTCAAGTTACGGGGATACTCGACCTGCATGGTCTTCAAGCAGGCCTCGATGGTCTCTTCGTCGCGGTGGGAAGAGGGCAAGGAACGCGTCAGGAGGACGCGCACGCCTTCGCCGACGAATTGCCGGTAAGCTGAGATAGGGTGAGTGGGGAAGTTGTGCTGGGCCAGGACGGCATTGGCGGCGTTACCGATGTCGGCGAGGGTGTCCAGGAGCGTTCCATCCAGGTCGAAGATAACTCCTGCAAAAGCGTTGACTGGGTGGCTGCTGGGCGCGGTTTTCATTCGGCTGGGAACTAATAGTCGTGACGATGCTCAAATACCAGTCTGTTAACCAGAAAAAGGGAGCCGGGGGGCGGAGTTCGGCAGAAGAGGGCGGATCGCTGGCAGAATCTTTGAAAGATCTCTCTCACTGGTTGCGTATATGACGGGTAGAGTCTTTCTGATCGGATGCGGTTGAAGGAGTTGCATCCGAGAACGCCAGCCAGTTCAGATGGCAGCAATGGCAGGCTCTTGGGGGTGGGCGGGTCATCGACCTGCCGACATTGGGCCACGGATTGTGCGTCTGAAAGGGGCGATGGAGGGTGGGCTGCTGGGGGCTAGACCCTCAGCAGCTCGCGTTTAGCGCGAGCGAGGGAAGCGGACGTGCGGGAGGGCTTCTCCTAGGCGCTGAACAGTTTGGCCTGGTTGGACTTAAGAAAATCCTGGACGGTATCGCGGGTGGCCATATGGACTCTGAGGCCGCGCTGCCGGGGCTTCGGGGACATGGTGTAGTGGATAAGGGTCTTGCCCGCATCCACGATCTGCACGTAAGTCTCCTTTACCTTCCAGATTTGGCCCTTCAGCAGGGGTTCGGCCGAAGCCGGCTTTCGCTTACCAGCGGTAATCTTGGCAGAGCGTGGTTGCATCGATCCTCTTCTACTGCGGACGGATAATCGAGTCGTTCCTGCTGTTGGCCGTTCTTCCATAGCTCATCGCTAGTATCCGCCTAATTTGGCAACAGAGCAAATCCCTCGTTCAGACGAGGAGTGGCTGGGTGCAGTATAGCGATTTTTGGCGGGATGGGGAGCCTTATTTCGCCGGCCTGAAAAAAGGGCGACCCGGCCCTCGGGTCGCCTCGTCCCTGGTAGGTGTGCATCTACTTTCTTGAGATTGTCCGCCGGCGCGGAACTGAATGCAATGCCGAGTTATTCACAACGGCTATTGGATCGGTTGACGGGCGCGCAGGGTGGCACGCGGCCGCCTGTCGACCCTGGCCGGAGCTTAACCGGTCGATACCTTCTCCCAGAGCGTCTGATTGAGGAGGAGTCTCTGGACCAGTTCGGGGCCTTCTTTGGTCGGGGGCGGATGGCCTGGATTGGTGGGCATACGGAGGGTAAAGGTGGTCCCTTTGCCGGCCTCACTGGCGGCGTGGATATGGCCGCCATGATGGTGGACGATGAAGTAACAGGCCATCAGGTTGATCCCATACTCCATCGGGCTTTCCGAGCGGACGACAAATGGATCAAACAGAACCCGCAACGATTCCTCCGGCACACCAGGTCCATTGTCGCGCAAGCAGATCTCGATCTCCGGCCCCTGGGGCGTTCCGGCCGAAACCACACTGGCCGAGATCGTGACTGTGCTCCCGGCGGGCAAGCTGACGATCTCGTCCTTGAGCAGCAGCTCAAAGAGACGGGAGAACCTCGTCTTGTCGACCTTCAGCGAAGGCAGAGACGGCGGCACCTGGTTTTCCACGCTGATTTTGGCATGAGCGAGTTGAATGCCGAGGTGGGATGTGACTTTGGCCACGACTTCATGGAGCCGGACTTCATCCTCGAAATGGAAAGAGGGGTCTTCCGAAGCGGCTCCGAGTTCCGTCAGCATGTTATTAATCTTCTGCATTTGGCCCTGGACGCTCAGGTAGTAATCCCGCCAAAAATCCGGATGACGGATGGTCTCGGGAACAGCTTTTTCCTCCTGCATCTTGGCTGGAGCCAGATCGAGGAAGGTTTTGACGGCGACGAGGGCATTGCGAATATGGTGACT
This sequence comes from Verrucomicrobiota bacterium, assembly GCA_046346765.1. GTDB lineage: Bacteria > Verrucomicrobiota > Verrucomicrobiia > Limisphaerales > SIBE01 > JAXMHN01. The sequence goes on from JAXMHN010000061.1 coordinate 23,755, forward strand.
GAAGCCGGCTGCCATTAAGCCGAGACTGACGATTCGATCGGCGACCATCATGTTATGAAGGATGGAAATCCGTTCCTTCAGCAATTGGTCGCGTTCCCACTGCACTTCGAAGAACTCGAGCGCGCGTTTCAAGGTCTGTTCCAGCTCACTCGGATCCCAAGGTTTGTGGATATACTTGTAAATCGCGCCGGAGTTGACGGCGGCAATGGCGGCTTCCATGTCCGTATAGGCCGTCACGAGCATCCGCAGCATCCGCGGCTGGAGCTGACGGGCTCGTTCCAGCAGCCAAACGCCCTTCTCGCCGGGCATACGCTGGTCTGTCATCAGGACGCCGATTTCTTCGCTGTGGGCCTCGAGAAGGCGGAATCCTTCGGTGGCATTAGGGGCGGTGTAAAGGCGGAACGTGCTGCCGAAAGCCCGGGCGAAAGCCTTTAAGGACTTTTCTTCGTCATCCACGTAGAGGACGGCGAATTTCTTATAGTTGCACTGGTCTTGCATACGGATCCTTTTTCAAGCCGCGGCAGCGGCCGGAGTGGCGTGTTTAACCGGGAACTCGAGGCGGAATTCACAGGACTGGCCCGGTTCGCTTTTGACGGTAATGCGGCCGCCGCAGTCTTGCACGATTCGGTAACAAATGCTCAAGCCGAGGCCCATCCCTTCGCCCACATCTTTGGTGGTAAAGAACGGGTCAAAGATTTTGTCGAGGTGCTCCGGGTCAATGCCGGAACCATTGTCGCGGACGAGGAGGACGCTGCGGTCCGAATCGACCTGGCCTTCAATCCAAATCTGGGGTTTCTCGCCTGCGGCTGTTTTGCGACTGAGCGCGTCGACGGAGTTCTGCAGCAGATTCAGGAGAACCTGGATCATGCGGTTCTTATTTCCGGAGATGGTCTGGCCTTCGGGAATGTTCTGATGGACTTCGACCTTATCCTTCCATTGTGGACCGAGAAAGCGGAGGGCCGATGTGACCACCTGCGCTACTTCCACCTGCGCCATTTCTTTATTATCGGCGTAGGAAAACTCGCGCATTTTCGAGACCAGATCCTTCACTCGTTTGACCCCTTCTTCGACCTCGCCGAGAATCTCGAGGTATTCCGGCCTTTCGCTTTCGCCGACCGAGCCGCTCTTTTGCCGGAGGGTGTAGAGGCCGGTGGTCGCATAATTCAACGGATTGTTGATTTCGTGAATCATGCCGGCGCTCAATTGGCCGAGTGAACGCATCTTCTCGCTTTCGACCAGTTGACTTTCCGTTTCCTTCAGCTGCTCGATGGTGCGCTCCAGCACTTGGTTCTGCTTGGAGAGCTTCCGTTGGTATTCGTACGATTCGGCCAGGTTCTTGATCCGAACATGCAGTTCGGTGATGGAAAAGGGTTTGGGCAGGAAATCGCTCGCGCCTGCCTTCAAGGCAGAGAGCTTGGTTTCTTCGTCGGCGCGCGCGGTCAGGAGGAGGACGGGGATGCTTTGCGTGGGGGTGCGCTCACGCAGTTCCTGGCATGCTTCGATTCCATTCTTTCCCGGCATCATCATGTCCAACAGAATAATATCGGGCAGGAACTGACATGCCTTTTCGACCGCCTGTTGCCCGTCAACGGCTTCCAGGACTTCGTAAGCGGTGCTCAGCTGGGATTTGAGGAAGCGAAGCATGTCCGCTTCGTCATCCGCAATCAGGATGCGAGAACGCTTGCCGGTGCTCCAAGTTTCCACGGGTCGCAACGACTCCTGGATAGGGGTAATCGCCGGGAACAGCTCAGCCCGGCGATACAGGTTGGCGAGCCATTCTTCCGAGCTGGTATCGGGCGGCTTTTCCGCGATGACGCCGTCTTCCCCAGCGGGGCTGTCGGAAGGATGCGCCTGATTCAGTTCGGCGGGTTCGAATGGAAGGCGGATGGTGAAAGTGGTCCCTTGCCCTTCCTGACTCTTGACGTTCACCGTCCCGGCTTGGAGTTCGACGAATTCCTTAACCAAAGCCAGGCCAATCCCGACGCCCTGGTATTTGCGCTTGGAGGAAGTGTCGGCCTGCCAGAAACGATCAAAAATGTAGGGCAGACTGGCCGCGGCGATGCCCATGCCAGTGTCGCTGACGGTCAGGATCAAGTGGTTTTCCTGCTTCTCCGCGCGAACCTCGACCCGTCCGCCCGATGGGGTGAACTTGAGGGCGTTGAAAAGCAAGTTGAGGACGACCTTTTCGAGTTTGTCGCCATCGACCAGGACTGGTTGCAGGTTGGAATCGACCTGGGCTTCCAGGCGAATGCGCTTGTCGTCGGCGACCTGGCGCGCGGCACTGACGAGGCCCTTGATGAAATGGTCGATCTCGAGCGGCGATTTCTTGACCTCCATTCGGCCGGACTCGAGACGAACGAGGTCGAGGAGGTCATTGATGAGCTTGAGCAAGCGCATGCCATTGGAGCGCATGGTGCCCAACAAGTCCCGGCTGGCATCGTCCCACGAGCGGGCGGTCCGTTGGATGAGCGTCTCGAGCGGCGCCAAAAGCAAGGTGAGCGGCGTCCGCAACTCGTGACTGATGTTGGCGAAGAACCGGCTCTTCACTTGATCCAATTCGATCAAGCGCTGGTTATTCTGTTCGAGCTCACGGCGGTTTTGATCCAACTGGAAGCGCAAGGAATATTCCCGCCAGCGGAGTCGGTTGTAGAAATGGCTTCCGATGACCACGAACACTCCCGTAACAATGAGGAAGTAAATATTATTGAAGAAAACCGCGGCCCAGACTTTGTCTTTCTGATAGTCCCACCCATGCAACAAGCAGGCTGCTAGATAGGTTGCGAGGACCTCCAGGAAAACGAAGACACTCTCCCACAGACTCCAGCGCAGGATGAGAGCCGCGCCCAGCAGGACCAGGTTCAGCCCGGCGTAGTAAGGCGAAAGGGCGCCGGTGGTTTCGTAGATCATCCACGAGATAAAGAAGCTGGGCAGGGCTGGCAGAATGAGGCCGAGCCACTGATAGTAACGGGCGCCGAATGGTGTTTTGACCAGCCACCAGATAAACAGAAGCAAGGCGGAGCAGCACAGCCGGAGGCAAAAGAAGCGCCCGACCTTCTTGTCGTACATGAGGTAATCGAGCGAGACGCCCGCGGGCATGAAAACGAGCGCGACAATGCACGCTGTCCGGTAATTTTGGATTCGAACGGTCCGTTCGTGTTCCGCAAACCCTTGGCGGCTGGCCTGCTCGGCAGTTGTGTCAGCCTGAACCATGGGCAGGTTTCCTGACCTCCAGCGAGATATTGACGCCGGTGTCTTCGGACCGGATCTGGCAGTAATCCGGGGAAGCTTTGGAGGGGCGGAGGGCGAGCAATTGGGCGTGGTCGCGATAGATCAGCTGCCAGTCGACCGCGTATTCCATCCAAGCCTGGCAAGGGTTGGAAGGGGCCACGTTGGTGGCCAGTAGTAGCCCCGAGGGACGGAGTGAATCGTAAAGGATTTCGAGCAGGGTGGCGCAAACGTGGTCCGGCAAGTAATCGAATAGCCCGGCGCAATAGACCATGTCGTAGGCCTTTGCGCCGGCGCTGGCCTTGGCCCCGCCCTTGATGAACTGGGCGACCGATTTGCGGATCAGCTGGAGATCCGACCGGCGTCCGGACTGTCGCTTTACTTCTTCCAAAACCATCCGCACATGCATCAAGGTCTCGTCATTAAAATCGAGCAAGGTGAAGTTAACATTGTTTGAGACGTTGTGCTTCTGGAGGAATTGCTGGATTTCTTTGGCTGGACCGCAGCCGAGGTTGAAGATCGTCATGGGCCGCCCCTGGGCGGCGACGCGAGCCGCTTCGTGGAGGAGGTGCTGCTCCAGGTATTCGATCCGATTGCGATGCGCGACGACCGGGGCGGTGCTGAGGAAGTAAGTGTTCAGCATCTTGGCGAAGAGGGAGCTGCCTTCGAAGGGATCGCGGGTCATCATGTTGACCATTTCGTAATCGCCCGCGTAACCGAGCGGCTTCTGAAAGGTCCGATACATGAAGGGCGCGGAAAGCACCAGCCGGTGCAACTGCCGCTTCGCGTAGGAGGCGTGCAGCGGCCTCTCGTCCGGCTCGATCTCTTCGGCTGCCTCTTCAAAACGCTCAAACGCTCCGGCCAGCCATGGAACCACTCGCCCCTGCAACTGGCTCAAGACCTGGATCTCGGCTGCATCCCGGTCGCCGCTCGGGTTGCCGCGCAAGGCCAGTTCCAGTTGATCGAGCCAGCTCTTCAAGTCCATCAACAGCATCTGCAGATCGGCCACCATCAGCTTGAATGCCGGCCGGACTTTGAATGCCCCACGATACTGTCTCAGAAAGTTGGCAAACTCCGTTTCAACCGCATCTAACGCCGGCAACGCGGCCGCCAGTTCCGTCGGGCACCAGGATTCGTCCAACGCAACCTCACAAACGAGTGCATTGCCGTCCTGAAGCAGGTTGCTGACGACGGCGCGTCCGGAGTAAATGACCTGCTCGCGGAGAGAGATCTTAAACTCGGTCAAGACTTCCGAGACGCGGAGAACGATATCGCCGGTGTAGATCTCGAAGATGGCCGCGTGATGATTCAAACGCCGCAGCGGGCTGCGGATCTCGACCCCGTGGCTGGTCCGGCACGTGGCAAGCGCTTCGGTTTGTTCCTCGCGGGCTGAGGGAGCGTTGGTGGTCATCGGGGGCCCTGAATGGGATAAGTCAGCTGCGACGTCGCGGTGCTACAAGCGAAGGGTGGTCATCACGAGGACAGCGAGCGCGTCCGGGATGTCGGCGCTGGCCCGGCCGCCAGGGTGAATGACCCATTGAAAACTTGGTTGAACGGTCCACCAGGCGGTGAGCTGCGCTTTGTAACTGATTTCGATGACCGATTCTGAGTCGGGCAAGGCCAGCCCCAGGCCGAACGCGTTGTTTGCCCTGCTGACTGATTTCCGAATGTCGTCGCTGATGCGCAGATAGGACGCGCCGAGGCCAATCGTGTCGTAATCGCGCGTTGGAATGAGTCCGGTGTAGACCAAACCGCCGTCGATTTCGAATTCGGCCAGGTTGCGGTCGGGCGGGGCGGCGGCTGTGCGGAAGAAACCGACCAGTCCCTGGCGAGCCGGATCGTCCGGTGCTTGTTCACGAAAGAGCATTTGCTCCGCCAGCAGGTAAACGCCGTAGTTGCCGGAGTGCGTGCGCGGATCGGTGCCGGGCAGGCCAACTGCCTCGTTGATGAAATTCTCGGTCCCGGCGGAGACGTCGATGAAATCGTCGGTATGGTAGTAGGCCCCGACCTTGTAAACGCCTGGCATGCCGGCCGGGTTTTTGCCCGGGTTGAGGCGATACCCGAGCTCGAAATAGGCCAAGGCGCCTTCGTCTTCATTCAAGTTGATGCGGGTGCCGGAGTAGCTCCGGTCCGGGTTGCCGTCGTAAACGGCTGCTTGGGCATAGAAGGCCGGCGTTGGGTCCCACCGAACCAGGGCCCCTGGCGTTCCGTAGGGAGTAGAAGCGAGGGCGTGGCTGCCGCGCGGGAAGCCGGCGATGTCGTAGATATCAAATGCCAAGGTTGGATAGAAAAAGGTCTGGTTGAGGAAGCTGAACGATCCGATCGTGCCGGAGAGTTCGGGGAGAATGAAGTCGCGGTCGATGGCCATTTGGCCGAGCTTGACGGTAAAGCGACCGTTGAAGAACTGCTGTTGGTACCAGAGCTCCCAAAGGCGGAACGTGTCCTTGAAGTCAAGGAGGCTGACCACGTTCAGATCGCCGATGAAGTTGGGGGAAAAGCTGCGTCCGTTATGGACCCAGAGGGAACCGACGTGAAATTGGCCGCCTTCGTAATCGAGGAGCTTGTCGGAATGCAGGTCCATCGTCATGAGGAAAATGCCTTCATAGACAGAACCTTGCTTGATGCCGCCCGAGACGTTCGAGGGGACGCCGCCCGCGTAAAAGAACTCAAAATCGATGCCGCGTTGCGACAAATTGGTCCGCCAGCCGTTCCAATCCCCCAGCATGTAGTCCCGCATCAGGAAGTTCTTCACCCGTTCGGACCAGCCGGTGTCCGGCGCGGTCGCGGCGGGCGCGGGCGTGGTTGCAGCCTCGTCGGTAGCGGCTGTGACTTTGGCCGCGGCCAGGCACAACCAGGTGATAAGAATGTGGGTGAGGAGCGACGGGCGGAGGCACTCTTTCATAGCGGGGTGGATGGGGCAGGTTTGGCGGTCTTGGCTGCGGGCTGTTTCTGAAAGACGGTCGAGACGAAGCCGACCATCAATCGGCCCAGAACGGAGAAGTAATTCTTGGTTATATCAGCGGCGCGGAAGGCCAGATAAACATCGTTGGAAGGCATCAAGCGGTTGGAGGCGAAGTAGAGAGATTTCTCTTGGCCGCGATACTTCGATTTGTGGAAGGAGAGTCCCTTGAAATTGTAAATGTTATTCCCGAACCGTTCGCTCACCTGGAAGAACAACTTGACCATCAAATCATCGTTGTACTTGCCGTCGTCGAGTTTGCTGAACGGGGCCAGGAGCAGGTTGAAAACCTGTTTGCCTTCCTGGCGGAAGGCTTCGATCGCCGTCATGTGAATGGCCGTGGCCAGCTTGCCATACTTTTCCTCGTCACACCGTGAGATGTTCGAGGAATACCCAAAGACGCTGCCATCGCGATACATCGGGTCGTAAAAGGCAAAACCCACCACGTGCCCTTCTTTGTCGAAGGCGACGAACTTGCGCACGTCCGGTTCGTGTCCGAGGACGGGCCGCCGCGCATAGATCCAGATTTCGCGGTCGTTCACCTTTTTGTTTCGAATCCAGCGCGCGGAGATTTGAGTGAGTTCAGTTTTATCCAGCCGCTCGATCGATTCCTCGCGGATAGAGATGCCTTCTCGTTTGGCTTCGTTCCGGGCGCGTTTGATCAGGTCAAGGTCCTGCCAGTTGCCCTTAGTGTTGTAAGTTTGAATGGCCAGTTCGGGCTCGTACCCAAGGCAATTGATTTTGAAGCCCAGGGCGCGGAGGGCCTCGGCGCAGGGCTCGGAGACAACGGCGAAAGAGGCGTGGGCGTCGCTTTCCAGGAAGGCGCGGACGATCTCGGCATAGTTGTCCGGTGCACAGACGGGGTCAGAGAGGACCACCCGGTGGGGGCGGCGGGCAAAGACGGGATGGGAGACGGTATTGAAAGCGATGTAGCCGGTATCGTGGACGAAGTATTCCATGCCATCCTGGAGGGTGGCGTAGGCAAGAGACTGAGTGCCGTATCGCTTGAGGAAAGGGGAAAGGAGGTCCCATTTGGTTTCCCGCGCCAACTCAATGGCTTCCTGACCAGCGATGATTCGACTGCCCATATCAACTCGCGCCGTTGGTTTTTAGATGTTCCAGGACCCAATCGGTGGTGGAGGCAAAGACCTCATGTTTATTTCGGTCCAGGTGGCCCATGTGGCCATTGCCCGGAATGATATGGAGCCGCTTCGGGCAAGCGAGGGCTTCATAGAGCAACCGGGCCGTTTCGGGAGGGTCAAGCTTGTCTTCCTCGCCCCAGAGCACCAAGGTTGGAGCTGCGACCCCCCCTACCCGCCGAATGGTATCCACAAAGATGGAATCAGCTGCGCCCGGAAAAGGGAAGGCCATATACGCTTCGAGCAAACGCGGGTCGGAGCGCAAACGACGGTCCACTTGGGGATCCGAAACCAGATGAATGCCACCCATCATCTTCGCCAGCGGCACCCGCAGGTCCAGCTGGGTAAATTGCTTCTTCACCCTGCCGAGCAGCACCAGCAGCCGCATGCAGGCCGAGAAGGAAAGCGGCATGGAACTCCGCACGGTGGCATCCAGCGCGACCAATGCCTTTAACCGCTTGTCAATCAGCGCCGTCTCCAGAATGGCCGTCCCGCCGGACGAAAGACCGAAAGCCCCGAGACGATGGCCGTCGATCCTCGGATCAGCGGTCAGAAAATCGATGGCCGCGCGGATATCCGCGATCCACTCGCGCATATTGACGTGGAAGCGCTCCCCGCCGCTCCCGCCATGCCCGTGCATATCCATCGGGACTGCTGCCACCCCTCTTGCCGCCAGGAATTCGGCCAATTCAAAGTAGTTTTCCTTGAACTCTCCCGCCCCATGGCAGATCAACACCGCGGGGGCGGGCTGCTCTTGAGGATAGAAGATGCTTGCCGCCAGGTTTTCACCGAGCGAGCGAAATGATACATCTTGCCTAAGGACACTCATGTTTGACGCTCTGAGCTGATCGAGTGCCAATCTGCAAGGTGGTCTGGCGAAAAAACATCCGACCGGTCCGTCGTGCCAACCGCGCCAGCTCAGAAGACTAGTTCTGGGGCAGATTGTATGATTTCGAGACGCTGCTGCAACGCTAATTCATCAGATTCTGCTCCGTGAAGGCCGCGCCGGGCCTGCACCCGGCCGCTTTGGCCAATTTTCCGGCCGGACGAGGGCGTTTGGAGCGGCCGCGAACGGCTGCCTCATTCTGGAGCAGTCCATTCTGATTTTCATTGTCTGGACCTCCCCAGAACGTATGATGCGCTCGCGTGGGTTCAGGCCCGTATCGGCGTCGATGGCGAGACGGCAGAAGGGTGCCCCCTTCACCAGCGTGACCGGGCTGTCACGACCGAGTGTGGAAACCAGACCCGTATTTTGATGGATCCGTTCGACCGAGTTGGCCAAGCAAAGGAAGACCTTGAGTTAACCGGTGTCCTTCGTGATTGCCTCGTCGGCGGCATCATCGCGGTGGATCCCGATCGCCGCATCTGCGCCCTGAACCCGGAAGCCGAACGATTGACTGGGTTGCGAGCAGATGGCGCCATCGGCCAGCAAAGCCAACTGCTGCCTCGGCGGCTGCACGACCTGATCGAACAGACCTTTGCCTCCCAAGCGGGCTTGGCTGATCAGGTCGACCTGCCTCAATCCGACGGCTCGTCCTTTGTGGTGCGCGTGGCGACCAACCTCTGTGCCGGCCCGAACGGGCAATTGGGCTCGTTGATCGTGGTCTTAAACGATCTCGCGGCCGTGCAGAAACTGGCCGCGAACATGCAGCGGCTCGATCGTCTGGCCAGCATTGGCACCCTCTCAGCCAGCATGGCGCACGAGATCAAGAATGCGCTCGTGGCGATTAAGACGTTTCTGCAGGATCTGGTTCAGCGCAACAAAGACAGCGAGCTGGCCGGTATCGTCACGCGCGAGTTCCACCGGGTCGATACCATCGTCAGCCAAATGCTGAAGTTTGCCGGTCCATCCAAACCGACCTTTTCGCGCCTCAGTCTGCATCGGATTCTGGACCAGTCTTTGCGGTTGATCCAACCCCAGCTGGAAACCAAACAGATCCGCATGCGCCGGTCGTTCAGCGCGCGTCCCGATCGGGTTGAAGGCGACGATTACCAGCTCGAGCAAGCCTTTCTCAACATCCTGCTGAATGCGGTTGCCGCCACGGAACCTGCCGGATTGCTCAGCGTATCGACCGAAGTGTTGCCTCCGGCCGCTCCGGCCGCTTCGGAAGTCGCACCTTCGCCGCCTTGGCTGCAGGTGACGATCGCCGATACCGGAGCCGGAATCTCGCCCGAGAATCTGCCCCACTTGTTCGAACCTTTCTTCAGCACGAAAGCCGGCGGAACCGGCCTCGGGCTGGCTATCACTCGACGCATCATTCTGGAGCACCATGGGAGGGTGGAAGTGGAGAGCGAGCTGAAAAACGGGACCACTTTTAAGATCTCCTTTCCCTTGCTCGACTCAGGTCGGCCTGCTTAAGGCACTGTGGCGAGCGTGGCCGGATGATCGTGGGGCTCCGGGTCGCGGCGGAGGTTCTGGCGTGGGGAGCATGCAAAACATCCAGCAAATCTACGTTTTCAGCGATGTCCATTATGCCGGTCCGGCGGAACGTCAGCGCGGCGCAAGCGAGTCCGGGGTGATTGCCAGCGCCTGGCTCAGGTTGCTGGTCCGCCTTTACCGTCGTTTCCTCTGGCGGCGTGATCCGTTCGCTCACAACCATCTTCTCGATGAATTCCTCGTCCAGGCGGGTGGGGCCGATTTCGTCATCGGCAACGGTGATTATTCATGCGACAGCGCTTTTATCGGGGTCGCTGATGCACCCTCCGAGGAAAGCGCCCAGTTGTGTCTTGAGCGGGTTCGGGCCCGTTTCGGCTCGAAGGTGCGGCTGATCCTGGGCGACCATGAACTCGGCAAGATGAGCTTGTTCGGCGGCCGGGGCGGGCTGCGCCTGGCGAGTTGGGAACGGGCTCAGGCCGGGCTGCGCCTGGAGCCGTTCTGGCGCCTTGCCATCGGGCAGAACGTTTTGTTGGGAGTCACTTCATCGTTGCTCGCCTTTCCCATCTTCGAGCCGGAGGCTTTGCCATCCGAGCGCGCCGAGTGGCGCCATTTGCGGGAGGGGCACCTTGAAGCCGTCCGGCAGGCCTTCGATGCCGTGCGGCCGGGCGAGCGGGTGCTGCTCTTTTGTCATGACCCGACGGCGTTGCCTTTTCTCTGGGCGGAAGAAACGGTGCGCGCCAAGGCTCCGCAGCTGGAGACCACGGTGATTGGGCACCTGCATTCGGAGCTGTTTCTTTGGAAGAGCCGATTGCTCTCGGGCATGCCGGCGATTCCATTCCTGGGCAACTCAATTCGGCGAATGAGCGTGGCTCTGCACCAGGCACGCACCTGGAGGCATTTCCGTGTCCGTCTCTGCCCGGCGCTCGCCGGCATCGAGCTGCTGAAGGATGGCGGCTATTGTGTGTTGCATCTGGATCCCAGCGGCGAGCGGCCTTTGCGTTTTGAACGGCGGCGATTTGGACGTGCATGAGGCCGAGCGCTCGCCGCCGAGGAACGAGTTGAAGGCGTTTAGGCCGCCTGTTACCGTTTCGCATGCGAATATTGTCAGGCATTCAGCCCTCCGGCGCCCTCCATCTCGGGAATTATTTCGGGATGATGAAGCCGGCGCTGGAGCTGCAGGAGCAAGGGGAGGCTTTCTACTTCATTGCCAACTATCATTCGATGACATCGCTGTTTGACGCCGAGGAGCGGCGCAAGAACACGCGCGACGTGGCTTTGGATTTTCTGGCCTGCGGCTTGGACCCAAAGCGGACCGTTTTCTTCCGGCAGTCCGATGTGCCGGAAGTGACCGAGCTCACCTGGCTTTTGAGCACACTGACCCCGATGGGCCTGCTCGAGCGATGCCACAGCTACAAAGACAAGACCGCCCGAGGCATCTCGACCAATCACGGACTGTTCGCTTATCCGGTGCTCATGGCCGCGGATATTCTCATCTACGATTCCAACGTCGTTCCAGTCGGTCGGGACCAAAAGCAGCATGTGGAAGTCACGCGGGACATCGCCATTAAATTCAATGAGCAGTACGGGCAGACGTTCGTCATTCCTGAACCGCGGATTCGGGAGGAAGTGGCGGTTGTTCCGGGCACCGATGGGCAGAAGATGAGCAAGAGCTACGGCAACGCCATCGACATCTTCGGCGAAGAAAAGGCCACTCGCCAAAAAATCATGAACATCGTGATGGATAGCCGCTCTCTAAAAGAGCCGAAACCGGATGCGGATAAGAATATCGCAGTGCAGCTGCTCAAGTTAGTGGCGCCGCCGGCGGCTGCGGCTGAATACGAAGAGAAACTCCGCCAGGGCGGCTTCGGCTACGGCGATCTCAAAAAAGCACTCTTCGAACAGTATTGGACTCATTTCGCGCCGATGCGAGCCCGGCGCGCCGAACTGGCGGCCGATCTTGATTATGTCCAGGCGGTGCTGCGGGAGGGAGCCGGGAAAGCCAAAGCTGTTGCCGACGGTGTGCTTCAGCGGGCCAAACGGGCGTCGGGGCTCGACTGATCAGATCTTCTTCAAGAGTTCCAGCCAGCGGTTCCACGCATCGCTCCGGGCCTGCTTGTTCTCCGGTCCAGCATTAGGTTCTTCGCCACTGCGCATGAAACCGTGTCCGGCGCCGCCGTAGGAGACTGGCTCGTATCGCTTGCCGGCTTTTCGCATTTGGTCGGTGGATTTCGGGATGGTGGCGTTGACGCGGGCGTCATTGCCGCCATAAAACCCGAAGACTGGACTCGTCAGCCGCGCCAAAGCCGCCGGGTCGTCCGGGCCCGTTCCATAGAAGACGAAGGCGGCGCGGACCTCCTTGTTGTTGGTGGCGAAGCGAAAGGTCTGGCTCCCGCCCCAGCAGAACCCGGCGACCACTGCTTTGCCGCTGGCGGCCGGCAACTTGGTGACGTACTCGGTGACGGCCTGCAGGTCGGCGGTCACTTGGTCGGGCGGCAGAGCGTAGATGCCTTTGGTGGCGGCATCCTGGTTGGCATAATCGCTCGTGGCGCCGCCGTTGGGAGCGGTCCCTGAAAGCAGATCAGGGGCAATCGCCAGGTAGCCCTCGGCGGCCAATTGGTCGGCGACCGAGCGCACCCACTCGGTTAAGCCGCGGTTTTCATGGATGACAATAACGGCCGTGGCCTTGTCCTTGATCTCGGGGAAAGCAAGGAAAGCGAGGACTTCGCGGGTGACCTGTTTGATTTTGACCCACTCGTGGTGGCGGGGTGACTGGTCCAACTTGGCGCGGGCCCAGTCCTGGGCGTGGGCGGCGACGGTGACCGCGCATAAACTGAGAAGAATGGTCAGAGCTTTCATGTTGTGACGGGATCTGGCAATCGCACGAAGTCTACCCGCCTTGCCCGAATCCGCAACTCGTCAGCCGCGCCCGCTTCGCTCGGAGCGGAGTCGATAGAGGGATGGTCATGCGGCAGACTGAGGCCGGTTGAAATCGCGCCGTCTCACGGCGCGCTGGACCGTTTCCTTGACGCGCTCAGGCTTTGGAGTAATCGTGCTGGGCGATCGACTTGGCCATGAATCACCAGACCCGGGTCTACAATGACGTTTTCGAGATGCTGCCCAGCCTCGACAATCCCAGTCCGCTGGTCCGCATCAACCGGCTGAATCCGGTGCCGGAATTCCAGCTCTTCGCCAAACTGGAATGGGTCAATCCCTTTGGTTCGATCAAGGATCGCGCGGCTTGGGAGATGTTGCGGGATTTGGAGGAGCGAGGAGAAGTGGGCAACGGGCGGGGCTTGGTGGAGCCGACCTCCGGCAATACGGGGATCAGTCTGGCCGCGATGGCACGGGCGCGGGGTTATCACATGCGGGCGGTCGTTCCGAACAAGGTCCCGCTGGAAAAGAAGATCCTCTTGAAGATCACCGGAGCGGAGCTGGATGTGCTCAATGATGAATTATGCCCGGCGCCCGGTTTGGGCGAAGGCTCAATCAATCTGGCCAAGACGCATGCCAAGGCGCAGCGGCAGCGGTATGCCATGCCCAATCAGTACGAGAACGAGAAGAACACCGAAGCGCATGAGCGAACGACCGGGCCGGAAATCTGGCGGCAGACGGAGGGCAAAGTCACCCACTTGTTCGTCTCGTTGGGAACTTGTGGGACCGCGATGGGAACAAGCAAGTTTCTGCGTTCGCAGAACCCGGCGATTAAAGTGATCGCGGTGCAACCGACCGAGGGACACGACGTGCCCGGATTGCGCAACGTGACGCAATTAGGCGTATCCAAGCTGTTCGATTCGTCCTTGATTGACGATTTGATCGAGGTGGACTTTCGCCTGGCCTATTCGCGTGCTCTGGAGTTGTGTCAAAACGAAGGGTTGCTTGCCGGACCGAGTTCCGGGCTGATTTACGAGGGCGCCCGCGAAATCCTCCTGCGTGATCGAGCGGGCTTGGGCGTTATGATTTTTCCTGACAACATCTTCAAGTACACGGCCAACATGGTTAAACACATCCCCAGCCTGCTGGCGGGGACTCAAGCATAAACATAGGAGCAACGAGTTCATGAGCAATAGCAGCTACGCCGTTTCCGAAGTGCTGGTTTCGACCGACTGGGTGAAGGAGACCCTGGGCAAACCCGGACCGAAGCTGGTGGAGATCGATGTGGACACCAAAGCTTACGACGCCGGACATATCCCCGGCGCGGTGGGGTTCAATTGGCAGACGCAGCTCCAGGACCAAGTGCGGCGTGACATTATCAGCCCGGATGCCTTTGCGACTCTCGTGGGGAACGCTGGCATTGCGCCGGAGGACACAGTGGTTCTTTACGGCGATAATAATAATTGGTTTGCCGCCTACGGCTTTTGGCTCTTCAAGATTTATGGCCATAAAGATGTCCGCCTGATGAACGGCGGCCGGGTCAAGTGGCTTAATGAAGCCGACAAACCGTTGACGACCGACAAGCCCAGTCCGAAGCCGGTGCGCTATCACGTGAGCGAGACCCATATGGAACTTCGCGCCATGGTTCCGCAAGTGTTTGAGGCCACCAAAAGCGGCCAGTGGAACCTGGTAGATGTCCGCAGCCCGGACGAATTCAGCGGCAAGGTAATCGCTCCACCGGGAATGACGGAGACTGCCCAGCGCGGGGGACACATTCCGGGGGCGAAAAGCGTGCCCTGGAGCAGCGCGGTGCTGCCCGACGGCACCTTTAAGTCGGCGGATGAGTTGCGTTCGATCTATTTGGACCAGAAGGGGGTCGATGCGAAGAAAGACACCATCGCTTATTGCCGCATCGGCGAACGTTCCAGCCATACCTGGTTCGTTCTCAAATACCTGCTCGGCTTGAAAAACGTTCGCAATTACGACGGCAGTTGGACCGAATACGGCAACTTGGTGGGCGCGCCGATCGAAAAGTAGAAGTTGCTCTTGCCAGCGCCTATTCGACCGTTGGCCAAAGCCAGTCGCCGCCCGGGACGGCCGCTTGAGGCCAACTTTCCGGAGTGCCGCCATCATCGGTTCCATTCCATCCAACGCCGTAAAGGATGAAGCGCCCTGGTTCGGGGTGCCGGTATATCAACGGTTGGCCGCTGATCAGATCATGAGGCAGCCGTGGCAGCCATTCGGGCTTTAAATCCTCAAGGCCGGACGGATAATCACCGTGCTTTCGCCGATAAAGCTCCAGAGCGCAAGCCAAGGCCGCTTCCGTCGACGCGGTTTGGGTGCGCGCAAGCGTGACGAGCGCCTTACCGACATTAGGAACCCCGACAGCCGCGAGTTGAGCGAAGGGCTTCCACCACTTCACCTTCCCGGCCAGCAACTGAAGGCCATCTCGACACTTTTGCGGATAGACCCGCTCCGCCTTGAGATCGTAGCTGGCGAAGACAGTCTGCTCCACAAGCTGGCAGTGGAAGATCTGGTTTTGGCGGAGCCATCCCTCCGGCCAGGCGCGATAAAGCAGCTGGTCGGCCGATGGGCGAAGCCCGCGGTCGCCAGCGCCGCCGGAGAACAGGTGGCGCACGGCATCCATCCCCTTGCCCTCCGTCAGTTGATAGAGGGCAGCTCGTTCACCGCCACGCATGGCGCGATCGAACGAGGCCAGGAGATCCGTCGCCGAAAAAGCTTCCTGGAACTGTCGCAGTTGACCGTCCGACCACTGGCGTGCCGCGAGCCCTTCCCAGAACGTTTGCAGGCCCATCCCCCCCAGAATGGCAGTGCCAATCATGGTTGAGACCAGGTAAGGCTGTGCTTCGGTCGCTTGGGCCAGACGGTGCAGGACCCAGGCATCCGCAAAGGCGTCGTCCGTTTGCTGTAATGCCAGTTCCGCGCTGGCGCGCAGGGCGAGGAGATAAGCTAAGCGTCGCAGGAAAACGAAATTAGGGATGACGGCATCCGGGTTTGGGTCGCCGCGGAATTGAGAGAACGGACGTTTGGCCGCTTGACGCAGTTCAGCAAAGATTGGGTCCAGATCCGCCAGGGCGCGGAGGATCCGCGCGGCCGCGGCTTGCGAAATTGACTGGGCGTCCCCCGGCGCAGGAACCTCCCAGTCTCCGAGTGAGTCAGCGCATGCAGCCAGATCGATGGCTTCGGCCAGCCTCCAGACAGAGCAATCGAACGAATAAGCGTAGAGTGGGTTCGCTTCGAAGACGGCGAGGGCGGCAGGGTCGACCTGTTGTTTGTAGGCGACGGCGGCCAGCGCCGGTGTGCCAGTGAAGTTTTCCTGCTCCGCGACTGGCGGAGGCAAGAAGGATGGCCAATCAAGCCGTTCGCCCCGCGCCTCCAGTTCGAGCACCAACTTGCGCCACGCGCGATTGCCCCTCCAATTCTCGAAGAAATAGAAGAAGGCGATCAGGCTGACAAGCAAGGCAAGGCCGAAGGCCAGACGTTGCCAACCAGTGAAGCCAGTTTGTCTTTGCATAGGCAAATGGCGCGGCCCGTGGTGCAGCAGCCACGAGATATCACACCGAGGGCGGCGATTGGTTGCGGCCCTGGCATGAGCCGGGATGAGCCTTCAGCCGCCGCGAGATGCCGGCCAGACACCTCATGGTGGCCGGACGGGTCGCATCAGTTGAAGACGACAATACCGATCGGGGCCCGGTGAGCTTATTTGGGCCCGTCGGCGCCGGTTCCATCCAGGTCAATCAGGATATCGCGCGGCTCGGCGCCTTTGCTCGGGCCAACGATGCCTCGACTTTCCAACTCGTCCATGATGCGGGCGGCGCGGGTGTAACCGAGGCGCAGGCGGCGCTGCATGAGGGAGACGCTAGCCTTTTGTTCGCTGCGGATGACCTCGATGCATTGCTGAATGAGCTCCTCGTCTTCATCACAGCCGCTGCCTTCCTCCAGGCCGTTGGTGGGTTTGGAAAGCTGCTGGTGGATTTCCATTTCGTAGCTGGGCTTGCCCTGTTTAGCGATGCAGTCGACGATGCCTTGGATTTCCTGATCTGTGATGAGGGCGCCCTGGGCGCGAATGAGTTTAGCCGAGCCCGGCGGGAGGTAAAGCATATCGCCTTTGCCGAGGAGCTTATCCGCGCCCATAGCGTCGAGAATCGTGCGGGAATCGACTTTGGCGGCCACTTGAAAAGCGATCCGTGCGGGGATGTTGGCCTTGATCACGCCGGTGATGACGTCGACGCTGGGCCGTTGAGTGGCGACGATACAATGGATGCCCGCGGCGCGAGCCATCTGGGTGATCCGGGCGATGGCCATTTCGACGTCGGCCGGAGCGACGAGCATGAGGTCCGCGAGTTCGTCGATAATCACGACCACGTAACTGAGCTTCTCCGGAATGACGATATCCTCATCTCGGGGCACGACGATCTCCTCATCGAGTTCGACGGCGAAACCTTCGGCGCCGGCTTCGACTTTTTCTTTCTTGGCGGTCAGCGGCAGTTCTGGCTCGCGAGAGGGGAGGGCGGCATTTTTAGGGCGATCGTTGAACGATTTGATGTTCCGGACACCGACGCGAGCAAAGATCTGATAGCGCTTCTCCATTTCGTTGACGACCCATCGGAGAGCAAGGATTACCTTTTTGGGGTCGTTAACTACGGGCACGACGAGGTGAGGGAGGGAATTGTAGTGCTGCAGTTCAACCACCTTAGGGTCGATCATGACGAAGCGGAGCTGATCGGGAGGATAGCGGTAGAGGAGCGAGGCGATAATCGCGTTGATGCAGACGGATTTGCCCGAGCCGGTGCTGCCGGCGATCAGGAGATGCGGCATTTCGGTCAGGTCGGCAATGATCGGATGGCCATACACATCTTTGCCCAAAGCGAGGGGCAAGCGCGCCTTCGTATTAACCCACTCCTCCGATTCCAGAAGGTCACGCATAATGACCTTCGTCTTGATCACGTTCGGCACTTCCACTCCGACGGAACTTTTGCCAGGCACTGGGGCGAGAATGTGGATCCGCTCCGCTTTGAGTGCCGCGGCGATATTGTTGCTCAAGGCCGTGATTCGTTCCAGACGGACGCCAGGGGCTGGATGGAGCTCGTAGCGGGTGATGGTGGGGCCTTTGGTGATATCGCCAAGGGCTACTTCGATGTCGAATTGGGCGAGCGTGCTCTGCATCAGCCGGGCATTGGCCATCAAGTCTTCCTTGGATTCGGTCGGCTTGACGGTCGTGTCCGGAAAGTTCAAGAGCGTGATCGGCGGCAGTTGGTAATTGCCGATGATCGGGGTGGAGGCAACGGTGATCGGCTTCTTCTTCGGCGCTGACCGAGGTTTGACAGCGGCGCCAGACAGATCGGTTACGGCAGGGATCCGCTCTTCCTCCGGGCCAACCTTGTCGGCTTCGCCGTCGGCCTCGACTGTGGCCGGTGGCTTTTCGGCTCCATGCCCCAGAATCTGATCGGTGCTGGCGGCGGCAATTTCCTTGGCGGTGATGACTTCGCCTTCCTCCAGTTTGGGTTCTTCGGCCGAAGCGGGCTCGGCCGGCGGAGTTTTGCCGGCGGCCGCTTTGGCTCGGGCTTGGGGCACGCTCAAGTCACGAACAGTCGGCTCCGGGACTGGCTGCAGGTCCGCGCCGAGGCCGGACTTGTCGACCTGCTCCTGCAACTGTCGGGCCTGGCGCTCGAGTTCCTTGGCGCGGCGCGCGAGGGCCTTTTCTTCGCTGCTCATGTCGGCAGTGTCTTCGGCTGGTTGACCGCGGTTTTGCCAGCGGTCGCGGATCCACTCGGCGAGTTGGATATTGGTGAGGGCCAGAATGCTGATGAGGTAACCGGTGAGAAAGATGATGGTCGCGCCGACTCGGCCGAAATGGTTGAACAAGACTTTGTTCATGGCCATGCCGAGCACGCCGCCCGCCCGGCCGGAATCCACATTAATGTTCAGATTCAGGTCGTCCGAGTAGAGGTCCAACGTTCCCATGCAAATGAAGAACAAGAGCAAAGCCCAGAGCC
>JAXMHN010000062.1:0-42200 GCA_046346765.1 Verrucomicrobiota bacterium
GCGTCGCTGGAGTCGCGCGCGAAATTGGCCACTTCATACTGGGCAAATCCGGCCCCGCCGGCGCGGTCAACCAGCCGGTCGTACATCTCGCAGGCCAAGTCCTCATCGACGTCGAATCGGCCCGCTTTCAACTGCGCGTAAAGGGGAGTGTCTTCCTCGTAGATGACTTCGTAACAGGAGAGGTGCTCGCTCTGCAGCGCCAGCGCCTCGGCGATGGTCTGCTCCCAGATCTCGGTGGTTTGGCCTGGAATGGCAAACATCAAGTCCAGGTTCACATTGGCAAAACCGGCCTCACGCAATGTATCGAAAGATCGGAAAACCATCTCGCGTGTGTGAATCCGTCCGAGCCGCTCCAGCAAGGATGCGTCAAAGGATTGGACGCCCATCGAAATGCGATTGACTCCGAATGACCGCAGCAATTTGGCCTTGTCGAGCGAGATGGTGGCCGGATTGCACTCCACTGTCCACTCTTCCGCTCCCAGAAGTCCGAGACGGTCGAACGCGGCCAGGATTTGTTCCCACTGCGGCACGGTCAGAAGCGAGGGTGTGCCGCCTCCAAAGAACAAAGTCTTGAGGTTCAGGTCCGGCGCGAGCAGTTCCAACTCGCGAATGAGCGCGCGGACGTAGCGGTTAATCTGATCGGCGGCCGGGCGGTGGGAATAAAAGGCGCAATACTCACATTTGTGCGCGCAAAAAGGCACGTGCACATACAGGCTTGAAAGGGGATTGGGCTTTGCGCCAGCCATGCCCCTGAGAATAGCCTCGATTCGGGCACGGGACAACTTCTCCCGAACCGGCAAGAATCGCGAATGGGAGAGTTACTGCTCGCGGCGCTGGACGTTCTGCGCTTTCCAGCCCTTCGTGCTCTCCACAATATCGAAATTGACTACTTCGCCTTCTGCGAGGGTCTTGTAACCCTTGCCTTGAATCGAGGAGTAGTGGACAAAAACGTCCTTGCCTGATTCGTGTAAAATAAACCCGAAACCCTTTTTATTGTCGAACCACTTTACTTTGCCACTCACCATACTCACTCCTGTTGCGGTGTGAATCTTGTGGGCGCCGGTCGACCACCTTACCGCCTACGAAGAACGCACCAGAAGCCTCGCGGCCTCGAGTTATGCTGGTTTCTGGAAGGCGAGTGTAGGAACAAGCGGGCCTAAGGTCAAGGATTAGTGCCGCATGAAGGCCGCTTCGAAGTCTGGTTGAAAATTGGGAGGGGTGCGGCGGTGAGGGATGCTGACAGCCGCCCGCGCGGCGAAGCCCACGCATCTCCGCGGTAGGCTTTGAGGGCTGAACATCCATCGCAGCGCTCCGGATGAAACTGGCGGCGCCATCCGGTGGAGAAGCGTGCGAGTTGCGCTGCGCCTGCTCTCCCCCATCCGCAAGGCGTTGGCTCTGAACGGCGTATGGAGCTGATGAACCATGCCTCTGCGGTGAGCTGACGAACGGGCCAGAGGGAATTCCTCGAGCAGGGCGGCCGATTGGTCGCCAGCCGATTTCTTCCAGCCACAATCCCGATCACCGGCCATAACGCGTGCCAGAATGCTCCGGCGCAACCTTGAAATCGAATTGCGATCAGGCCGCCCAAAAAGCCAGGCGCGTCCTCATGAGTCAATGTCGAGGACCTGCTCGAGCAGTTCAGGCAAGTGTGTCAACACAGCGGTATCTCCGGCCACCAAGCTGGCCCCAGCCGCGTGTGCCGCGGTGCGGAGCTCTTCCTGTCCGTCTTTGGCGAAAGCCAGGATGGGAATGTGGGCCGTATCCGTATTCTGACGAATCTGTCGGATGACTTCGCAAAGGTCGGCGTTGCGGGTAGCCAGGTCCAGCAGCATCACGAGGGGAGTGGATTGTTTGGCTTGTTCCAACAGAGTGGAAGCTTGCGTGTGCGCCAGAACACGATAACCCAAATCTTGGAGCCGATTGACTAATTGGGTTCCCGGCAAGAGCGCCTCGTAAAACACGAGGGCAAGCGGTTTCGTCATGACTGAAGCTTGGCCGACGGGATCGTGGAATGCAAAATTTTTCCGGGCGACAGGAGGGGAGGGGCGCTGCTTGCATAGCCATGGCATGGACTGTGGGCGCGCCGCGTTTGGGCAGGCCCCAGCCAGGTTCGTCTGGCGACGGTTTTGCCGAACCAGCGGAACCAGCGCCACGTGTCGGTCAGGGGCGAGATTTTTGTCTGCTCATTCCCGTAGATGACGGTGATGGGTATAAACGATAAGGCATGCCCTCCTTCGACCCAGCGGATCAGCAGCTCGGATTCCGTTTCAAAATGAGCCGTCTCGAGCGGCAAGGTGGCCCAGACGGAGAGGCGGAGAAGCCGGAAGCCGCATTGGGAATCAGGTAGCGAACAACGGGTGAATCGCGAGAGACGCTGGCTCATCCAGCGATTGACGGTGCGACGCAGCCAGGGCATGGGAGCGGCCGCCGTCATACGGTTGCCCACGATGAGCGACGCAGCGGTCCTGGTGGCGGCGGCGAGGAAGCGAGGGATATCGGCGGGATCGTGCTGGCCATCGCCATCCATTAGGAGCGCCCAATCCTGTCCAAGCTGATGCAGGTATCGCAAGCCGGTGGCAAGCGCAGCGCCTTTGCCAGCCCGATGCGGATGCCGGAGCACAGTGGCGCCCGCTTGCGCCGCGGCTGGCGCGGTCCCATCGAACGAACCGTCGTCCACGACAATGATCCGGGGCAGGTGTTGCCGCACTTGGGGCAGGAGTGCAGGCAGCGCGCTCGCTTCGTTGAAACAAGGGATGACGACGGCGCAAGTCTCAGTCCAGTTCACGTCCATTTTAGTAGTCGATCGATCACTCCCACGGCGGCGTGGTCGTTCCGCCGACCTAAACAGGCTGCGGATCGCGGTGGATATTGCTCGGCCACTCAGTCGGGCGTCAACTGGATCTTGATGCCCGACAGTGGCTTGCCCTCCCGTGTGAGCAGGTGAATCGAGCCCTTCCAATCGAGCGTTTCGTTGACGACCTTAAAGACGAGGACATTCACTCCGGCGCGGAGCTGGAGGCCTTGGACGGTGTCCTGGTCCGCTTTAAAGGAGCGGGGGTTTGACCAGAGATAGACTTCCTTGCCGTTCAGGTAAACCTTGGCTTCGTCGTCACTGCCGATCTTCAGTTGGACGTCATTGGCCGGGGTGGAAGCGTAGATATAAGTGACCGCGTAAGCCACGTGGCGGGAGGCCTTGCCGACGATCCCTTCGAAATCGATGATTGGATCGTCCTGCTGCACGGGTTGCCAAAGGAGGTCGGCCTGGCCTGGCAACCACGGTTCGCCCGGGCGTGGGCGGAGGTCAGCTTCGCCCGGGATTTGCGCCATGGCGACGGCATGCGCCCCATCTTGCTCCGGCTTGAGCGGAACCGGACCCAGCACGAGCCAATGACGAATGGCGCCGGCATCGCTCGCCAACGCCCGGCGCGTCTTCTCCTGGGCCGCTTTGCCCGCCGCCTCAAAGCTGGCCAATCGATCGATGGTCGTTTGATCGTCCCGACGCCATTGCGCCACTTCTGCCGGGGAGGCGCTTTCCCAGATCAGACCGATCGGATCCCATAAGCCAGCGAAGATCTGGCGCCCGTCCGGCGAAAAAGCCGCGCTCAACACCGGGTTACCCGGTGTTTTGAAGGTGAGCAACTCCCGACCGGTCCGCGTCTCCCACAGTTTGGCGGATTTGTCCCAAGCGCCAGTCACCAGCCGCTCACCATCGCGGCTGATGGCGACACAAACCAGGCGCGCGGTATGGCCAACAAATTTCACCAGCTCCTGCCCGTTGGTCGTTTTCCAGGTCCGCGCGGTCCGGTCTTCGGACCCGGTCACGAGTCGTTGGCCGTCCGCGGCGAAGGCGACGGAAGCAACGCGTTCCGAATGACCGCGCGCGGTCGCTTGTTCGATTCCAGTGCTTGCGTTCCAGATCTTGGCCAGCCGGTCGTCGCTGCCAGTGGCAATCCACGCGCCGTCGGACGACCAGGCGACCGCACGGACCGGACCTTTGTGACCAATCAACCGGTGAAGCTTGCGGCCCGTGCCCGCGTCCCAAACCTGCGCCGAGTAGTCTTCGCTGCCGGTCACGACCCGGTCTCCTTTCGGCGACCAGGCGACGGAGGTGACGACGCCGCGGTGTCCCGGGAGCGTCACCATCTCCGCGCCGCTGGCCGTGTCCCAGAGTTTGGCGGTGCGATCGCTGCTGCCAGTGAGGAGGCGTTTGCCGTCGGGGGAAATAGCGACGGCGTTGATCGCATTCGAGTGGCCTCTGAAAGTCGTCAGGATCTGGCCGGTCACAGGGTCCCACAAGTTGGCGGTTCGGTCCCAACTGCCGGTGACCAGTTGGCGCCCGTCGCGCGTAAACTCGGCCGCGACGATGCTCGAGCTGTGTCCGATCAATCGCTTCTGTCCGCGCTGCTGCGCCGGGTCCCAAAGCTTGACGGTCCCATCGTCGCTGGCCGTGGCCACCTGGCGGCCGTCCCGGGAAAAGGCCAGCGCCAGAATGGAACCGGTGTGGCCTTTGAGCGTCTGAATCACTCGTCCATTGTTCGGGTCCCAAATCAAAGCCATCTGATCTTCGCCTCCGCTCAGCACCCGCATGCCGTCCGGAGAAAAAGCGACACCCAGGACGGGAGCGTAGTGGCTGCTGAAGGTGAATTGGTGGGCCCCGGTGTTCGCGTCCCAAACCTTGACGACCTGGTCGCCGCCGGCCGTGACGATGCGGTTGCCATCGCGCGAGAAGGCCAAGGACCAAATGATGGTGGTGTGTCCCTTGGGCCCTTTCAAAGAGTGCAGAGCCTTGCCGGTGGCGACATCCCAAATGATGGCGCTTCGATCTTCACTTCCAGTTGCCACCCTCTCACTGTCCGCCGAGAAAGCGACGGCGGAAACGGACCCGTTGTGTCCGGCCAATGTGAGCAGCTCTTTGCCCGTGTCCGCATCCCACAGCTTCGCTGTCGAGTTCCAGCTCGCAGTGGCCACGCGCTTGCCATCGGGCGAAAAGGCTACGGCTGACAGGCGCGAACCGTGGCCGACCAGCCGCCGGACTTCTTGACCGGTGCTCGCGTCCCAAATCCGGGCGGTCTCATCCCAGCTGGCGGTCGCAATGTGGTTGCCATCCGGGGAAAAAACCGCGGACGTTACTTGGTTGGTATGACCGCGCAAAGGGGGGAGTTCGCGCCCAGTGTCGGCTTCCCACACTTTCACGGTTTGGTCATCGCTGACGGTGACGAGACGGCGGCCATCGGGCGAAAAGGCCACCGATCGAACGGCCGCAGCATGCCCGCGAAAGGTGAACAGATCGAGATGCGCCTGCTGCTGCCAATAGTACCATTCGAACTTCCGATCAGGGTAATCGTGGGTTTGCTCGAGCAATTCACGGACCCGGCCAATGTTGTTCTGCTCCGAAGTCTGCGCCAAGTTGATGTTGGCCACATAGAGAAGCGCGCGGGCGTCGCGCTCCCCACTCTCCGCCCGGACCTGCTGATGCTTCGCCAGGTCGGCGTTGGCCCGCGCGTGCCTCGATTGGTCCCAAGCGAGAAAAGCCAGCCCACTAACCAGCAGCACCACCACGCAGGCCATGCTCGCGGCTCGAATCCAGCCGCGTCGATAGGCCAGTTGCTCGCGCGCCTGACGTTCGGCCTCCTCCCGTTCGCGCGCGGTTCGGCGCTGCTCCAGCGATCGCAATCGCTGGGCCAACAGCCCCGCGCCGGGAAATCGCGCCGTCGGTTCGCCCGCGAAACACTGTTCCAGGTCCTCGCGCAAGAGCGGATCCTCAACCCGTTTCCACCAATCGGTCGTCACTGGGCATCGAAAGTCCGCCACCAACAGTTGAAATAGAACGACCCCGAGCGAGTAAATGTCCGACCGGATCGAGGCCGGATCGCCCGCGAGCAGTTCCGGCGCCATGTAAAGTTGCGTCCCGGTCTGAGAGGAGCTTTCGGAACCGAGCAGAGTTTTGGTGAAACCGGCTTGAGTCATGCCGGCCAATAACTCCTGCGAAACCACTTGACCAATTCCGAAGTCGGTCAGTTTGGCAACCAACCCCGAGCCGGGTTGACTCGGGTCCGGCATCGCCGGTGGACGCGCGGTTCCGTCCCGCATATTCAGCGGCGCGGTTGAAGTTCGCACCTCTTCGCGGCGGGCAATTTGATGAATCAGAATATTGCCGGGCTTGATATCCCGGTGGATGACCCCCGCATCGTGCGCTGCCTGCAGGCCGTCCGCCACCTGCGCAACAATCTCCAGCCTGGCCGGCAACGGCACCTGGCCAATCCCTCCAGCGGCCGCGCACCAGTTTTTCAAGTCCTGGCCGTGGACGTAGTCCATTTCGACATAGAACGGCGGTTCCTCGAAGGAAACACCTAGCAGCCGGACGATGTGCGGGTGATCGCCGACCCGCTCTTTCAAAACGCGGAAGAGGGTCAGTTCACGCTTCAAACTCCGCACCCGGTCAGCCCGGAAGCAAAACTTGAAGACGCGCCGCTCCTTCATCGTCTGATGGCGTCCGAGCCACACCTCTCCAAACCCGCCTTCACCTAATTTTTCTTCCAGGACCCATTGGCTCTTCGGGACGAGTTGCCCGACCGCTGGACGCCACCCGAGCACCTGCTCTTCGCCAGCGCGGACCTGACGGGAGGCCTTGTCGGAACTGGTCGGCGGGCTGGGCGCTTCTCGGCCGATTTCTCGCACTTCGCAGATTTCAATCGGCTCTTCAACGCCTTTGACGAGGTAAGGGCCGTGGTTCAGCCATTCGAGGGAGGCGAGGCCTTCGATGTCTTCCCCTTTCAGAACCTGCCGCGCACTGTCGAAGACGCCTCGGCTCATCAAGACCTGATCCGCCTTGGCTAAGGACATGACCCGCGAGCAGATGTCCACATTGGAACCATATAAGTCGCGCGGTTTGGCTCCCGCCGTGTATTCGCGGATGACCACTTCGCCCAAGTGAATCCCGATGCGGTCGGACAAACCCTGGAGAGTGTCGCGCGAGCGGATGAGCCGATTCTGGAGCAACAGAGCGAACGTGACGGCTTCCGAAGGCGTCGTGAAGATGATCAGGAACGAATCGCCCGCTGTTTCGAT
The DNA here is from genome assembly GCA_046346765.1 of Verrucomicrobiota bacterium. Classification (GTDB taxonomy): domain Bacteria; phylum Verrucomicrobiota; class Verrucomicrobiia; order Limisphaerales; family SIBE01; genus JAXMHN01. The sequence continues at coordinate 7,069 of JAXMHN010000062.1, forward strand.
TTCCTGTCCGCCGGGAAAACGGCCGAGAATCTCTCGGACAATGCGGTGGTGCTCTTCGATAATGCGAGCCCCGGCGCGATCACCCAACTGCTGCTTGAGAGATGTCGAACCGACAATGTCGGTGAAAACCAGAGTCAGTAAGCCGGTCTTGAGCTGGTCCTGGGAAAGGTTCAGCCCATCGTCGGCGTTTCGATCGGTTCCGGCCTCACGCATACTGATCCAGCCTACCGGCGCCAACTATAGGCCTCGAATGCCGATGTAGCAAGCTTCCCGGCACCTTCCGGGTCCAACAGCCCACCGGGATCCAGTCAAAGAACGGGTCGAGGCCGTCATAATTACTGGCCATCATGTTGATCTTAATCTTGATCTTAATCGCCAAAGGCCAAATCTCTTTGCCGGACCTTCGAGGTCTGAACCGTGTGGCGCGACAGCCAAGTTGAGATGCGATTGGAGAGACCACATTCCCGGCAGGGCCGTGGCTTGCTGGCCGGAATCTTGGTTTTGGCTACTTTCACCCCTACTGCCGGCGCGGCCCAGGCCGCGTTGGCCGACGTCGCCGCTCCTCAAACCGCGAGCAATCCCAAGGGCTTCGCCGGATCGAGCAGTTGTCGGGCGTGTCACCAGCACTTCTATGCCTTGTGGGCTCCTTCTCACCATGGCCTGGCGATGCAACCTTTCACCCAGGAGTTCCAGCGCGCCTGGACGGGGCCGAAAGGAACTAACCTCGCCATCGGAACGGGCCGCTATCGCATCGACGTCGACCGCGGCGCGATGGTTGAGACCCGGCCGGCCGGAGAAACCGCTTATCGGATCGAGCAAGCGATGGGCGGCAAGAACGTCTTCTACTTTCTTACTCCGCTCGACCGCGGCCGCTTGCAGGTGCTGCCATTGGCTTATGATCTCCGGCGCCAGGAATGGTTCGATGTGGCGGCCAGCGCCGTCCGCCATTTCCCCAGTCAGACCGACGCCCCGTTTCATTGGCGCGACGAACCGTTCACATTCAACACGGCCTGCTTTAATTGCCATGTGAGTCAGCTCTCAAATAACTACGATCTGGCTTCCGACGCTTATCACTCCACCTGGCTTGAACCCGGTATCAACTGCGAAACGTGCCACGGGCCAGGGGCGGATCACATCCAGGCGGCGAGGAACGCGCCCAAGGGCGAGCCCTTAAAGGATCTCAAACTCATTGTCACCGGACAATTCAGCCGTGAGCAGATGAACGCTCTTTGCGCCAGTTGCCACTCCAAAATGTCGCCCCTCACCGCCACCTTCACCCCCGGCGACCGGTTCTTCGACCATTTCGGGCTCATCGGTCTTGAACATCCCGACTTCTATCCCGACGGCCGTGACCTGGGCGAGAATTTCACCGAAACGAGCTGGCGCCTGAGCCGGTGCGCCCAATCCGGCCAGCTCGATTGCACGCATTGCCATTCGTCGAGCGGACGTTACAAGTTCACGGGAGCCAAGGCGAATAACGCTTGTCTCCCTTGTCATCAGTCTCAAGTGGACCGTTCCGCCGAGCATTCCAGACATCGCCAGGGAAGCGAGGGCGACACATGCATTGCATGCCACATGCCCACAACTGAGTTTGCCCGCATGCGCCGCAGCGATCATTCCATGCGCCCGCCGATGCCAGCTGCCACTCTCGCGCATCAGTCGCCGAACGCATGCAACCAGTGCCATCGCGATCAAACAGCCGCCTGGGCTGATCGCTGGGTCCGGCAACGGCAGCAGAGCGATTACCAGGCGCCTCTGCTCGAAAAAGCCGGGTGGATCGCCTCGGCCCGCCAGCGCGACTGGACGAAACTCCCCGACATCGTCAGCTACCTCCGGACTTCGGCTCGCGAGGAGGTCTGGGCGGCAGCCCTTCTCCAATTGCTCCGCCCGTGCGATGATAATCGAAAGTGGGGCGCGGCCCTGGCCTGTCTCCAGGACAAGTCTCCCCTGGTGCGAGCCGCCGCCGTGGAAGTATGTGGCGATCGAATGCGGCAGGACTTCGTGCCTGCCTTGATCGTAGCGACCAAGGATTCCAGCCGCCTGGTTCGCCTCCGGGCGGCTTCGGCCCTGGCGGCGATTCCAAACGAGGCTTTGCCAGCCGCGGATCGCTCCTCGGTCGAATCGGCCGTGACAGAGTTGAAGGCGTCGTTCCTCGTGCGACCCGATGATTCAGCCAGCCACTATAACCTCGGCAACTTCCACCTGGAGCGCCGCGAATATGCCGCTGCTCTGGCTGCCTTTGGCCACGCCAGCCGATTGCAGCCCCGCAGCGTGCCGCCGCTGGTCAACGCCGCTCTGGCCTATGATGCCATCGGAAAAAAAGACAAGGCCGAGGACAGCTTACGCCGGGCGCTACGCCTCGATCCCACTAACGCCGTCGCCAACCTCAACGCCGGAATGCTCTTCGCCGAATTGGATAAACCCGCCGAAGCCGAACAAGCGTTCCGCACAGCCTTCGCCAGCGATCCTCAGTCGGCTACAGCTGCCTATAACCTGGGCGTGCTGCTGGCCGGCGCCCGGCCGGAGGAAGCGCTCGGCTGGTGCCGGCGAGCCGCCCAACTGCGCCCGAACGAACCCAGATACGGCTACACCCTCGCTTACTTTCTAGTTCAGCGCGGCGGGGTCAAGGAAGCAGCCGCGGCCTTGGAAGCGAACCTGCAGTCCGCGCCTGACCACGTCGAGTCCTACGCTCTGCTCGGCCAGGTTTTATTGGATGAAGGACGCCCTGCCGATGCGGCGGCACTGTATCGGCGCGCCGCCGCCAATCCTGAGATTCCCGCGGACGTCCGGCGGCAATTCACCGCGCGCGCCGATGCTCTGACCCGCTAACGCCGTAGGTATAGGTAGGGCTTGAGCGACACCTTTAGGGTAGCCGGGTAGGGCATAGCTCTCCGGGCGCGCCGCTTCGATCATTGCGAATGATTTCAGCCAGCCTGCTCGCGGCGGAGCTGGAGCGAAGACTCCTATACCCTATACCAGCCCGGCTTAATTCAAACTTCCCGGCCACCGAGCAGCTTGATGATGGCCACCGTATTGAGCACCGCCTTCGGCACGAACGACGTCACGTCGACATACTCCGGTTCCTTCGAACCATCGGCGCTTCGTTCCGAGCAATGATCATTGTCACCCCAAGGGCCAAGGCCGTCGATCGTCGGGACTACGTCCCAGAGAAAGTTGCCGTCACTCAGGCCGCCTCGCTCTTGCGGTTGCACCGAAAGGCCAAGCTCAGCGCCGGCCTGCGCCCAAACTGCGAATAACTTGTCAGTGGCGGGGTTCCGCGGCCAGGGCCGTGTTTCGCTCAGAATCTCCGCGCGCACTTGGCAGGGGAAACCGTCCGCCGAGCTCCGCACCGCGCCTGGGCCGTCCAGTCGGAGTAAGGCCCGCTTGCCGGACGCGTAAGCCTCAGGCGAGAAGGCCCGGAGCTCGCCTTCCGCGAACGCTTCGTGTGGGACGCGGTTGAGCCCGGTGCCGCCTGAGATCAAGCCGACATTGAACGTGAGGTCGCGTCCGTAATCGGTCAACGCGGCGATTTGCTCCACGGTGTGGCCGAGCTGGACAATGGCATTGGCGCCGTGACGGTGTTTGCCGCCGGCGTGCGCGGCTCGTCCTTCCACCTTGACGCGCCAGGTGGCGCGTCCTTTGCGGGCGACCACAACCAATCGATCCTCGCCCAATCGGCCTTCGGCTTCGAAAACGAGCGCGGCACGAGTCCCCGGGGCAAAGCGGTGGCAGCAAAGCTCGCCAAAATCGTGGGAAAGCACTTCTTCGGATGAGTTCCAAAACAGCTGCCAGCTCGTTTCTTCGAACAGAGCGGGCGCGTGGTTCCGGAGCGCATGCAAGACCAACCACATCATCACTGACCCGCCCTTGATGTCTTGAGTTCCTGGTCCGTAAATGCGAGCGCCCTCAGGTTGCCATTGAAAGCGGTTCCTCTCCTCCTCTTCCGGCGAAAAGACCGTGTCCAGGTGGGACACCATCGCAAGGCTAGCGCGAGAGCCACGACCGCGCGTCAGCAGCAAGTGATCGCCGTAGCGCGGATCGACGGATGGAACTCGTTCGGCGCTGAATCCGAGCGGCGCGAAGCATTCCGCTGTCAAGGCGCTCACGCGCTCGACTCCGGCACGATTGAGGGTGTAGCTGTTGAGCTCCACCATTTGGCGGAGAAGGTCCAGCGCAGCTGGCATGTGCGCTTGCACTGAACCTCGAATGGCATCGACCGAAGGCGCCCGCATGGCGACGACGCTATCGGAAGGGCGCGGGTCCGCCAAGCGACAAGGGGTTCGGCCAACCCACACTCAATGGAGACCCCGCTGCGGTAGCCCCTCGAACACGCGTCCTGACTGCGGATGCTGCGATGACCACGGGTAATCAGATGAGCGAAACATGAAGCATGTTGCCCCAATGGCAACGGCGGCGCACGGTCACAAGGGCGGCGGTCAATGCTTTAAAAAGCACAGTTGCGCAGGCGAACGGCGTCTGCTAGAACACCTCTCAACGCGGGTGTGGTTCAATGGTAGAATGCGGGCTTCCCAAGCCTGAGACGAGGGTTCGATTCCCTTCACCCGCTCCAGTTTTTGTTGGCTTTTTCGAGAATTTCACCCCAAGGTGCTCCAGTAGTAACACATTCGTAACAGCTCCTGGCAACCAGCTGTAATTCGAGAGGTCGCATCCGTTATGAAGAAGCCCGACAGCTTTCCTTACGAGCACAAAGCCGGTGGCATGGTCTTTCAGATCTATTCCGCCCCGTTGTTCAAAACAGCCAAGAGCGGCGAGAGAATCAGGTACGAATCTTTCCTCGCCTCGCATCATGAAGGCGGGCGACGCATCCAAAAGCGCAAGCCAACTTGGCAGGACGTCGAAACTTACATTGAAGACGTGGTCACCGCTCACCGGCAGAGCGATCCTGAGCGTCTGGAGCTGACTGGGCGCGACCGCCGCATTTACCTGGCTGCCCTTGAAGCTGTGAAGCCTTTGGGACGCGACGTTGACGATGTCGCGAGGGAGCTCGTCTCGGCCATCGGTGGCCTGAAGAAGCGAGAGGTTGACAGGCCCACGGCCGAAGCGACCGTGGAGGAACTGCCGGACAAAAGGGATGTAATTGATCCGCGTGGCCAAAGAGAGCGACTGTTCCTTCTCCAGATACGCCTCGTACTCCTTGAGCCGCCGCTGGCTCGGGGTCGGAGTCGGCTGGGAAGCCTGCTGTGGGATGACTTTGATCTGGATTTTTGAAACTTTCTGTCGCATCTGCGTTGCGTGCCTTAGATTGGCGCCGCATTGTCGAGTAAGCGAGCCGAGTTGCCCCGGCCCGCTCCTCCAAGAACCGGACGGGCAAGTTTCCCTGCATCCGGCTCACGTCTCTGTAACGCCTCACCAGCGAAGCGCGGTAATGAAAGAAAGGGGAGTGAGTCTCCGCATTCGAATCCATATTTCTCGTCGCACTCGCCGATCGAATGGACCCAAGCCAAGATTTGCCGCGGAGCGCCAAATTCCGGAATACGCAAGGAAGGCGAAGCAAAATTGGCGCGGCGTAGGTCACCGCGAAAGGTTCATGCCAGGTATAGTTCTGCTGGGAGTAGCTCTAGGTATTTGGCTCCTCTAACCAGGACAAAGAGCGAGCGAAGTGGCAGGCTGCCACCACGTAACTTGCGTTGCGTTCGTTGTTCACTATCGAGTGTGTTCGTTCGCCCAGGGGGACAAATCGTCCTTCACGCTTTGTCAAAAGAAAGGTAATCACCAAGGGCATGCAGACCGAGAATCCGGGTTGCCGACGGAGAATTCGGGCGACCATTCCTGGGAAGCAAGTCAGTGAAGCACTCGATATAGAGCCTCTCCGCGAGTTTTGACCTGCAATTTTTCGTAAATGTTCCGAAAATGATTTCGAACCGTATGGACACTGATTCCCAGCTCGCTGGCGATTTCCTTATCTCGAAGTCCTTTCGTTGCGGCCATCAGGACCTCGTGCTCTCTTTTTGTTAGGCTAGGAGAGGAGGTTTTGACAACAGTTCGGCCCCGGCTAAACTCTTGCACTACTTTTCTGGCCACTTGGCTGCTCATCGGCGAACCGCCGCGATAAATATCGAAAATGGCGTGAGCGATTTCATCGGGTGATACTGCCTTCAAGAGGTAGCCAACTGCGCCGGCCGCAAGCGCTCGGAAAATCGTCTCAGGTTTCGCGTCGACCGTTAGCATTAGAATTTGACACTGAGGAGCGACTTTCCGTAACGCCGGGATAGCATCGACGCCAGAGCTTTTCCCAAGGCGAATGTCCAAGAGGAGGACGTCTGGACGAGCGCTTCCCATGGCGTTAAGCGCGCCCCCGCAATCTTCATATGCTCCTGCCAACGCAAAAGACGGATTGCTCGTCATTTGTTCCGCCAGTAGCCCCCGGAGAGCCCGATCGTCTTCAACAATTGCAACTCGGATTGGCATGGAATTAAGGATTAAATTGGTACGACGAGGCTGAGTTGCGTCCCTTCGCCAGGCAGGCTCCTGAAGTGGAACGCCCCACCGATCGTAGCCATTCGCTCGCTCATGTTTTTTAAACCGCTTCCCGAGTCAATGCGCTGTAGGGCTTCATTCTGGGGGAAGCCGCATCCGTCGTCGACAATAGTGATCGAATAGCTGCTGGGTTCCAGGGTAACGGAAATGCGGATTTGGGTGGCGTTAGAATGGCGCACGGCGTTGTTCAAAGCTTCTCTCACCGCCATGAATAAGTGGTGGCGGACCTTGGCAGGAACGGTAGTCTCCGGTAGTTCTGTCGGCAATTCAAGACGCAGAGACAACGAGGCGCTGGCCAGAAACTGCTCGGCGAACTCGCAAATATCCGAAGTCATTTCTTCTAACGACTGCTTCTCGCTGTTCAATTGCCAGATCAGGTGGTTGATCGCATTGACACTACGGCGTGCTGCTTCGGAGATCTTCTGCACCCGCTCGTCGCTGACACTGGAATTCAAGCCTGGTTCGATGCCGTTCTTGCAAAGGAGCGCAATTTCGCTCATGCGCGCACCCAGTTCATCATGAATGTCGCGGGCTATTCGAATTCGCTCCTGCGTCAGCGCCGACTGGACCGCTGGGGAACCGAGAAGCTGACTCCGCTGCCACAGCCTATAAAAGGCACCACCGGCGACAACCGAAAGACCAGAGACAATTCCGGCGAGCCAATATGGATGGGCAGTCGCTTTAGTCCAAGCAAGCAGCGGAAGGGGCGTAGTAATCTTCCATCCTGTGCTCGGAGGCAAATTCGAAAGAGGGCCATAAAAGACCCGGAGCTCGCTTACAATTCCCTTCGCCGTCCGATGGATCGGTGCGCTTACGGCAAAGTCTGGCCAACCGTCTCCATTCAAATCACCAACCGTTCTCGCAGCGTAACCAAATTCGGCCTCCTTTTCTCCGCCGTTTGCGCTCCAGCATGGCTCGGTAGCGAGGCCTTTTTTTGAACCAAGAAAAATTCCACAGACCCCCTCCTTTCTAAAATGCGGATGGGCATACCGTGCAGTAATGAGAACGTCGTCAATGCCATCGCCATTGATATCGTTGAGCGCCGACATGGAACTTCCGAAAATCAGCCACTCACTTCCACCAATCCTGACTGAGTCAGGGTTCTGCGGTAAGGCACTCCGTCGACCGTGCCATACTGCGACCGCTCCCTCGTTCTGAAAATTCCGCTCGGCGTAATATGCGCCAACGACCAGATCGGCAATGCCGTCACCGTTAACGTCCCCGTTGGCTACGGCAATATTGCCAAACATCTGCAGGTTATGATCTGCGCCTTCCCACGTTCCACTCCAATCGGGCTTGGCGCCAAATCCTTTGGCGCTCCCATAAAACACATCAACACGTCCTTGGCCTTCTCCTCGAACTCGCGCGGACGATGAGCACACCACTAAGTCTTTGATCCCATCGCCGTTCAGGTCTCCGCCGACGTCGACCCAACAGCCGCAGTATTGCCCTGCATGATCACCCGCATACGTCCAGGCCGGAATCTTGGCTGGACCTTCTGGGCCTCCGTGGAAAAGCCAGATCCTTCCCTCTCCTGGGAGTGACTCATCCGGAAAAATGGATCCCAGAAAAAAGTCAGCGTAACCGTCCCCGTTCATATCACCCGCGGGGAAAATGTTATGGAGCTGAACCCATTTGGATCCGCCATAGAAAGACCAGGCTGGCACCTCGGTTAGCCCTTCCTTTGAGCCATAGAAGATCTCCACCAGTCCTTCTTGTGAATGCAATCCACTCATCTCAGGTGAACTTACCGCGAAATCTTCGAATCCATCCCCGTTTACGTCGCCCACATTCGCGGCGCCACGTCCAAAGTCCTGGCCGGGTTGATGTCCGCAAAGCTGAAAACTGGGTCGCGCGTCTACCCCCAGGCGGTTTCCAAAATAAAACAGAACGCGGCCGACCTTTTGTCCCGTGCTGTTGGTCCAACTCGCCTGGGTCACGAACAGGTCGCCGGTACCATCGTGGTTGATATCCCCTGCGCTTCCGAAGTTTCCCGCGTACAACGAATTGGCTTGATCACCCTCCAACCGGGTCGGGGGAATGAAGGCATGAAGAATTCCTGTCGAGTAGAACTGAGTGGCAGCTAAGATTCCCACGCTCCACTGTCGTCGAAATGAATCTCCCAGTTTCCTAGCGACGGCGATCTTGCCATTGGAAGAAGTTTGAATTCTTTGATCGGGAAGACGCATTAAGAACGATCTTGTGCCGCGCCCCATTGTTCGTCGGGGGTTTCTGAAAACTCCAGGCAATTTTTCCAAGTGACCATAGATAAAAGTGACTATTGACCGGGCCATAGGCGCGCAGACCTAGCTTCTAGTAGCCATTCACCTCGGCCATTCCTTCGTTCAATGTAGCCGCGTGCTCACGATTTACCTCAATGATGAAGTAGCCTTGAACTGTGGCGGCATTACGCAGGTTCCACGCGAAAAAGGGGCGGTTTTTAAGTGTCGTCGCTAGCTAAAACGCGCCATCTCATACCGAGACGTAGCGCCTTTTGACGACCTGAGGAGTTCGGTTTTCGACGGGATTGCGCATGATTCGAAATTACTTGAATCAGTTGCTGCGATGAAACCTCAAAGGCGACAGGCTAGCAAAGTGTTTGTCCCCAAGAGACTTGCACAAACTTCAAAGTGGAAAGGTAAGACGGATGGACCAACGGCAAACGATCTCGTTTTCAGCTCCAATCAACCGTTCGTGGCCGCGCCTGCGGCTGAGTGTCGTGTTCGTGGTAGCTACATTTGCTTGGCTCATCGGGACACAGACCGGCGTTGCTCAAGGTTCACTCTTTTTTGGAAATCGAGTGCATCCGCTCCTTGACTCTCCCGTATTTGACTCGGATGGCGTAACGCGACTGGCAGGAGGAGAGTATTTTGCGCAGCTCTGGCTCGTCGGTGTTAAAAGCCTTCCGTCAACGCCACGTCCGATCGTAGACGCCGTAGCGTTTGGTACGGGGGATCTGGCTGGTTACTTTCCGGCTAGAGGACGAGCTTCTGAGATCGAAATCCCGGATATTCCAGGGGGAACGCAAGTAACGGTACAAGTTAGGATTTGGGAAAGCCGTTACGGGACAAACTACGACAGTGCGGTTGCCTCCGGCAGTCGATTTGGGATTTCGAATGATATTGAACTTTTATTGGCAAACGCCACGAGCCAACCGGCCGTGCTTGAAGGACTGCGCAGCTTCAATCTCAATGGAGCTGTCGCGCCTCGAATATCAGTACAAGATGTGAGCGTTACGAGTGGAGCGGCCAACCTTCGCTTTGATGTTACCCTGACCGCTGCAGCGTCGACCGTTGTAACTGTTGATTATGCGACCTCTGACGACACTGCCGTTGGGAACCAGGACTACCTCCCCGTAAGCGGGACGCTTGCCTTTGCTTCCGGCGAAACCAACAAGACCGTTACCGTGGGGCTCATCAACACAAGCTCTGGCCCACCAAGTCGCACTTTATTGTTCAATTTGAGTAATCCTAGCAACGGAGTTATCAAAACCGCGACTGCCAAAGGAACCATTCTGGGCAGTTTGGTGGACGCTGCCTTTGCGGCCCGACGCGGTGAATTCGATCTTGGCGTTGGACTGCTGGCAGTGAACCCGGACCAGACCATCGTTGTCGGCGGCAGAGACTTTATGGGCAATTCGGCCTTGGTTCGTTTTCTATCTGACGGAAACGTGGATTCTTCGTTCAGCGCTGACTCTGAACTGAGAGATCTCGGCATCCCTTCGAATTTAAGCTTAGGTCCGGGGCGACAGTGTGTCATAAGTACGGTCGATTACTTTTCGGGTGAAAGCACAGTCATTCGGCTAGCAGCCCGTTCATAAAGTCCGAAAATTACTGAAGAAAAGTTTGTGGCGAGCGTCAGGAAAGCATGGCTCTTGGCAAACGCACCGTGAAGCAAAGCGAACTGTTCGTGCCTGTTGCGGAACTGCCCAAATCACCCGCTCATCCATTTTACAGCAAGCTCAACGCCCTATTGGCAGATTCTGGCTTTGACGGCTTCGTGGAAAATCTTTGCGAGCTCACTACAAAGAGATATGGCGGTCATCCGCTTGGCATTTACTTTCGCATGCTCTTCATCGGCTACTTCTGGTGAATCGATGGCCAGCGAGGTATCGCCTGGCGTTGTGCGGACAGCCGCTCCTTGCGCGAGTTCCTGGTGCCGACTGGACCGACACGACTCCCGCCCACAATTCCATGTGACGGTCGGCTCTGGCAGCGCTCGCCCGCCGAGGTTTTCGAGAAAGTGTTCGATCACGTGTTACAGGTCTTCTCGAGGCAAGGCTACTCAAGGCCAAGACCCTGGCACGAATTCCACGACCCTGGAAGCCAATGCCGCGATGAAAGCCATCGTGCGTAAGGCCGACGGCAAAGACTGGAAAGAATACCTCCGAGCTTTGGCCAAAGCCGGTTGGTAACCGAGAATCCGACCGGAGGAGGATCTCCGGCGGATTGACCGCGGGGCGTGACGCTAGCCGTCTCAACCAGGAGTGGGAGAGCCCAAGCGATCCGGACTCGCGCATCGCCCGGATGAAGAACGGGACAACCAGGCTGGCCTATAAGGCCGAGCATGCGGTCGATTTGGAAAGCGAAGCCATTGTGGCGGCGCAGGTGACTCACGCCAACCGTGGTGACACGCAAACGGGCCTGGAGACGCTGATCTTAGCCCAGACCAACCTGGTGGTCAGTGGCAGCTCCGCCGAGATTGCGGAGGTCGTTAAGGACAAGGGCTATCACGATAACCGCCTTCGCCGAGTGCGCCCGGTGGGGCATTCGCACTTACATTCCCGAGCGCAAGCAGGAGTCGCGGACCTGGCTGATAAGCCCGAGGCTACGAGGCAGCTCTCCGAGGAAGCCCGGCGGAGGGTCCGCAGGGCCAAAGGACGACGGCCGAACCGGTGGCGGAGCGAGCGATGCGAACGGAGCTTTGCGCATGTTTGCGAGACCGGAGGTGGACGACGGGCTTGTTACGCGGGTTGGTCAACGTGACCAAGTCCTACCTGATGCGCTGTGCCGGATACAACCTGGGGCTGGTCTTAAGAAAACGCTTTGATTGAGCAAGCCGCGGAGCGGCGGGCCGATTTGGCCTTTTTGCTTCCCTGTCAGGCAGCTACCTGGCCGCATGATCACGACAGAGGGGCAAGGCACAATTCTCCTGACTGGGGCCCTCCTATTGCTGCTGGTGTCAGCGTTCGCTACGGCTCCTTTCGACCCTCACTCACCCGTTGGCAGCAAAACACCACTTGTTGAACGCCCTGCTAGACAGCTTGGGACGATTGACCTCGACGTTCCGGGTCTTACAACCAGACGAAGTCAAAGGTGATACCCCTGCTTTGCCCATCATCTCGGCATTAGCGCTGCAAGCCGACGGTAAGATCCTGCTCGGCGGTTCATTCACAAATGTTCTCGGTGCGACGCGACGCGGAGTTGCCCGGCTCTTACCGGACGGGGCGCTGGACACGGAATTTGATCCGGGCGAAGGGTCCGCTCCCAAGAGTCTTGTTTCCGTCGTCATTGAGGACGGACAAGGACGAATTCTAGTTGGCGGCGCCTTTACCAATTTTAGCCAGGCGAATCGACCTGGACTCGCTCGATTGCAGAAGGACGGCAGTTTTGATGACGGGTTCGTTCCAGCGCTGCCTGTGGGATCGGAAGTTATTGCGCTCCAAATTCAGCCAGATGGAAAGATCATCATCGTGGGGTTAGGATCCGCCAAATCTTCACAGTCTTCGCTTGATCACGACGTGATGCGTTTGGAGTCGGCTGGCAAGACCGATACGACTTTTCGATTCTCTCAAGCTGGAGCCCACCACTACCCTGTGGCGGCGATTCTTTCTTCAACCCGATGGCCGCATCATCGTTGGGCCGCAATATCCGCTTTAGTGAGGGCAAGTGCAACGCCTACACGCCAATGGAACTGTAGACTCCACTTTCAACCAAGGGCTTAGGCCAAACGGCCCTGTTACCAGTCTGGCAATGGATGGAGCTGGACGACTCTTGGTAGGCGGCCTGTTCACCACCTTCGATGGAGTTTCATTACCAACCTTGCGCGCTTAACACGTCATTATTGACAGGTCTTCCTGTTATTCTAGATCAACCGGCCTCTTTTTGGCCACGGCTGGCAATTCCAGGTCACCGTGCGCTCTCAATCAGCGCCGAGGGTTTTCCATCACCATTCCAGTGGCAGCGGAATGGGATTGGCGTACCTGGTGAAACGAACTCCATCCTCCGCATTCCAAGCGTGCAGGAAGGAAACCTGGGAGATTACACAGTCGTTGTGACCAGCGGCACCAACTCGATCGTCAGTGACATAGCGAGCCTCGCCTTTAAGGAAGTCCCAGCGCCATTCTTGTCCGTCGCCCGAGAAGGCGATTCAATCTCCGTCAGTTGGGCTGCGACCGCGAATTTTCAACTCGAATGGCTCTCGAGCTTAAAACCACCTCTATCGTGGCAGCCTCTCCAAACGCCTCCGACAAAGCTCCAAGGCACCAACGTTGTGCTTTCCGACAAATCTCTAAGCCAAGCGTACTTCCGACTACAGCGCGCGAGGGAATAGTCGTAGAGAATTCTTTTCCGCATTCGGGAGGACTGGTAATCGCACTTCGTCAGCAGGAGTGCATGTGCCGCAATAGATTCCTTTGCTTTGTACGATATTGAGGAGCGTGGACGGCGTCTGCCGCGAAACTCGGCAGCGTTGAATTGACCGGAGATTCGCCGCAAACCGCATCTGATCCGGAGCATACTCTGAGGTCAGGTTAGGCTTCATCTTAGCGGACGAGCGCTCGGTTCGTCGGCAGGGCGAGTAGTCAAAATCCATCATTCGACGCCTCTTGGAACCATCCAACGTAGCGACGTTTAGCGATATGCGCCGAAGGGATGTCTCGCCAACATTAGTGGTGCCATCGAACTCAAAACTGATCAGTTGCCGCTATGAAGCTGCTAAAGCTATTTACGTTGACACTCCTGTTGCTCCTCGACGTGTTTTCGTCGGCACGAGCGAACCTAATTCAGTTTGATATTTCCCCTCCAAATTTGGATTTCGGCGTTGGTCTAAGCGCCGCAAACGAAGTCCTTGCCGGTTTAGATGCGGGAGTTGGCGGCGGCACCGGTGGTCTAATCGATCTCGGTGTCAGCTTGGATACCGACAGCCTTACACTTGCCTTTGCAATCGGTTATGGTTCCGCCAGAGGATTTCATGATCTCTCGGGCCCAGCGTTCGCCTGGCTCCTTCACGGCCCGGCGTCTTCCGGGGAGACTGCCCCAGTCCTTTTTGATCTCCAGCCGTTCCACACCCGTGCACCCGATCCAACAGCAGGTGGAACGATATTGGGAACTCTTCTGCTGACATCGACACAAGCAAGCGATCTTCTCTTGGGGCTCGACTATGTGAATATTTATACTGATGCACACCCAGGTGGCGAGATACGTGGGCGTCTATTCCCCCGAGTCGGGGTGCCCGTCCCCGATGGCGGTCCGGACTTATTTTGCACTGCCATCCTTTTAGCTGGTCTGGGCTCGGTTTCGATCGCCCGACGAAAAGAACCATCCGACGTGGTGCCGTCCAGATCGTAATCCGCCGTTCGCGTTCCCCCCTCAAACAAGTCCGCGTTTGTAATCTTTATGCTCTTCTATCGATTTTTGAAGTCGGTCGGCTCGATATTTCTCTCCATTTTGACGAGCTTCCTCATCATACATTCCCAGGCACAAACCGATCTGGAGCTCGAGCTAAAACATGACTACGTTCTCCTCCCCGATGGCCGCATCAAACTCGCGCTTTCTTTTTTCACTGATGCTCAACACAATTACGTGGTGGAATTTCGCGATGACCTCGGAGTCGACCCGTGCCGCGACTGGCTTCCACTTCCAAACGCTCCCCACAATTACGGGATCGTTTTCACCTTTAATGCCGGCGACGCCCGCATATTTCGGCTGCGTCGTATTGATGCGCCGCAGGCTAGTCTTTACGCCTTGCTTTCAAACGATACGGGCGTCAACTCGCGCGACGGAGTTACCTCTGATCCTTCCATAAGCGGGCTCGCGCTCCAGTTCCCGACGGGAACTTCGCTTGAAGCCTCTCTCGATCACTCAGACAGCGGCTTCTCTCGGCTCACTGATCTGGGAAAAGCCAAATACTTTGGTTTAACCAAAGGCGAGATCGAATCAATTAACACCGGACCTCTTTCGGATGGTCCGCACATCGTGTTCTTAAGAGCAAAAGCCTCGGACAATTCGATTCTCGCGACAACATCGGTTCCTTTCACGCTCGTCACCCAACCGCCGGTTCTAACGTTTGATTTGGCGGCTGCCTTTGATTCACCGCCGCCTGGCGATTCTCAAACCACTTTCTCCGCCGTTACGTTTCAAGGCCGGACAATGCCCGGCGCGCGGGTTGAACTCGAAGGGCTCAGCTCAACGACGGCTGACGGGAACGGCGACTTTAAATTCGAGAACCTCTCACTATCGGAAGGCGCAAATCCCTTCACCATTCACGCAACGGACGCAGCTTGTAATACGGCCACACTCGCCCGCACGTTCACCAGAACCGTGGCGCCGCCGCCTTGCCCTCTAAATCCTGCGCTCGCGGGCTGGGATATCTTTGTCGGAGACACTTTAGGATCGGCGCTTCCTACTGCGCCGGGCGCTGTCGTGTTCAGCGAGCCCTGTTCAATAGCCATGACCGAGGGGGACTCATTCCTTACGACGTTGAGCCGCAATTTTATGGTTCCAGCATCGCCTTCGATGCTCGCGCTCACTCTCAAGGTGAACTTTGACACCACGACCGCGAACGCAATTCACGACGCGTTCGAAGTTGCGTTCATTGACAACCTTGGGCGCTCGCTCCTTCCAACGATTCAGGGCAGTCAGAATGGACCTTTAGGCGCGGGCGGCCTGCCGCCGTCGGTTGACTCACTTTTTAACTTCACCGAAGGCGCATCGCCGTTCTTCGGTCACGGAACCGCTTTCATGCCCTCGGGCACAATTCCTCAGGCTTCCACTCTATACCTCGACCTAAGCCAACTCGCGGTGGGATCAAGTGCTCGCTTGGTCCTGCGTTTGATAAATAACGACAACGACCACAATACCAGCGTCAGCGTCGCAGATGCACAGGTTGTCCCGCTCAATCCATCACTCGACTTTACGGGGACGGGGGCCCCTGCCATTTCACTCTTAACCTCCAGTTCCGGCTGCGGCGATTCCGTAAGTCTTGCCGCAAGTGCGCAACCACCGCCCGTCACCACAGGGGGCTTGCTGGGGATAACCCTTCCGGCTGGCGGGACTCTCGCGACGCCGACCCTTACTATTAATTCGCCCCTTAGCGGGGCTCATCTGCCGACTGGCCGAATTCTTATCACAGGTTCGGTCATTGCCGGTCAAGCTGACATTCCGACCGGACCCAACCTCGTCGAAAACGGGAGTTTCGAAACCTAGGCTATTCCGCCTGCGAATTGGGGCTTTCCGAATGTCCTTTCCGCAAACGTGCTACCAGGAAGCGCCGATCTCGCTTCCTGGACAATCCTTGACGAGCCCATTGATGTGGTTGGTAGCACGAACCCCGGCTGGGTCGCGCACGATGGAAATATCAGTCTTGATCTCGCCGGAACGCCCGGGGCTGGAGTCATTCAGCAAACATTTTCCACTCAGCCGGGCAAGGCGTACAGCGTGAGCTTTTGGTTTTCTGGAAACCCGGATTCACTTGGACTCTTTCCAGATGAATCGACACTCATGCAAATGCGGGTCAGCGTGGGAGCAGAAGATCGCCTATTCACTTTCGATACGGCCGTCGAAAAGAACACGCTATCGGACATGAAATGGAAGCAATACAGCTTCACATTTGTTGCCACGGAGTCGCTCTCAACTCTTCAATTTAGAAACGAAAATGGCAGGGTTTACGCCGGGCCAGCGCTCGATTCGGTTTCCGTTTACGAGCTCGCCACGCCTAATCGAATCACCTCGATTACGGTGAACAGAACTCCGGCCGGATCCCTCGACGCCTCAGGTAATTTCTTCGCCGGTTTCAACCTCAATTCCGGTGCAAATCCCATTGAAGTCGTAGCCACCGACAGCTACGGACAACAGACCACGGCCAAAATTGCCGTTTTCGGCTCACCGTGCCCGGAAGGCTTTCTTGCCTTCAGTCCAGCAAATGCCCTCCCGGTTTACGGCGAAGCAAGCTTCAACGAGGCAACGAAAGTCCTCTACACCGAGCTTGCTCTTCAAAACACCTCGGCCAATCTTCTCCACGGTCCTTTTTTTCTCGGGATCTCGGACATCAGCGATCCGTCAATCGTGCCTCTTTCAAGCGATGCTACATCGAGTGATGGCGAGCCGCTTTACAACTTCACCGGGGCGCTTTCTGCGGGCGTGCTTAATCCGGAAGCGCTCACTGCATACCGCGCGCTCGCCTTTCTTAATCCGAATCGCGTTCCGTTCACGTATAAGCCGACTCTTCTTGTTCCGGTCAATCAGGCACCGTTCTTCGTTTCCGTCCCTCTTATCGAGGCAGCGGCAACCGCGCTCTACGCTTACGCAGCCAGGGCCAGCGATCCGGATGGCGATGCCCTTTCGTATCGTTTGGTCAAAGGGCCTCCCGGGATGACCATCGATGCGAATTCTGGGTTGGTTCAGTGGAACCCAACGGCTCAAGACATCGGTGCGCACTCCGTCTCACTTTCAGTCTCGGATGGGCGCGGCGGGTCAGGCGCACAGAGTTTCACACTTGCCGTTTTGTCGTCATCTGGAAATCAAGCGCCTATTATCTCCAGCTCGCCTGGCTTGTCGGTGCCCGTCCGCCAAAATTACTCCTACGACGTCGCGGCTTCCGATCCAGACGGTGATTCGATCACTTTTTCGCTCGTGACCGCACCTGCCGGCATGACAGTCGATCTCGCGACCGGAATAATCCGCTGGGCCACGTCTCTTTCCGACGTGGGCCCCCATCCCGTGCAACTTCGCGTAACTGACTCCCACTCTGCATTTACCGACCAGTCTTTCACAATTCAAGTGACCGCCCCGGCACAAGACACGCAGGCGCCAGTCGTGTATTTGTCGATTGTCGTTGGCACGTCGGCTTTGCTTGGCCCGGAAGTTACAGTTAATCGCGGCACCACCGTCGAGTTCCGCGTCGATGCCACAGATAATGTTGGCGTCATCGAACGCGCGCTCACCGTTGCAGGCGTGCCCGTTTCACTGGACTCATCGGGGCGAGCGATGCTCACAATGAATTCCGTCTCGATTTCCGCGGTTTTTGCCGCCGCAAAAGATGCGGCTGGAAATACTGGAACGGCTTCGCGGAGCATCCGAGTCATCGACCCCTTGGACGCCCACGAGCCGCTTATCACCATTCATTCCCCTGCCAATAGCACTCTCGTTTCCGCACTCACGGACATCATCGCCAGCATTTCCGATCCAGTGCTTGAGTCCTATCATGTCGATTTTGCCCAGTTCGATCAGATTGACCCAGCTAAGCTCGATGCGGACGATTCCGCCTGGATCAACATCTCCCATGGCGCAGGTCAAGTGGAACATGCAGCCGTGGGCAAGTTCGATCCCACGATTTTGCTAAACGACAGCTACGTTATCCGCGTCGTGGCGCAGAACATCAACGGCCGGATTCGAGCGGAAGGGGTGATTGTTGATCTCGTCAATAACCTAAAGTTCGGCGAGTTCCGCCTCCAGTTCACCGACCTCACGATTCCGCTTGCCGGCATTCCGATTCAGGTCGGGCGCGTTTACGATAGCCGCACCAGTCGCGACAAGGGAGATTTCGGCTTTGGCTGGACGCTTGGGGTTAGGGACGCCCGAATTACCGAAATTCGGAAAGTTCCTTACGCGGGCCTCGATGGCGACTCCACCTTTACCACTTCCACCCGCATTTATTTAAACACCCCCGACGGCCGTCGGGTCGGCTTTAACTTTACCCCCCAGCTTTGCTCCATTGGTTTCTTTGGACCCGTTTACGCCCCCGCGTTTACTGCCGACCCTGGCGTTTACGAGACGCTTGAGGCCGATAGCGCCCTTTGTGCCTACAAGGTCGATTCCGACGGCCGGTTCATTGATAGCTTCGGGCTTGTCGGCTTTGACCCGTCTGTTTACCGGTTGACGATGAAGGACGGCACCGTTTACAAGTACGATCAGACGGGGGGCCTCCAAAACATCACGGACCTTAACGGGAATAAGATTGCATTCAGCGCAACCGGGATTTCCCACTTCCAATCCGGCCAGAGTTCGCCGGATACCAGCATCAGGTTTGTTAGAGACGGGGAGGGGCGTATCACCAGTATCATCGATCCGACAGGCCACGAACTACGTTACGCGTATGACGCAGGCGGCGATCTCCGCTCGTTCGCTGATCAGGTAAATAACCTTACGCACTACACCTACAGCTCGGCCCGCTCGCATTACCTCGAAACCCTCATCGACCCACTTGGCCATCAGGCGATTAAGACCGAGTACGACGAAGCCGGCCGCATAAAATCCATCACCGATGCAGCCGGGAACAAAGTCTCCCAGGATTTCGATCTCGCCCAGAATATCGGCACCTACACCAATGGCCGCGGCACCGTCACGTTCAGCCAATTCGACGATCGTGGAAACGAGGTCCTAAAATGGCTGCCCGGGATTTACACGAATCGATTCGAGTTTGATGCGAACAACAACCTCACTCGCGGTGTCAACGGTCGAGGTCACAACACGAACTACGTCTACGACGCGAAAGGCAATATCACCACGATCAAAGACGCATTCGGCCATCTCACCAGCATTACCTATAACGATCAGAACAAGCCGACCCAGATCCTGAATGCGCTAAACCAATCGATCACCCTCAACTACGATTCTCAAGGTAATCTCCTCAAGGTCGTGAACAATGCCGGATTTGAAACCACGATGACGCGGGACTCAATGGGGCGGCTCACGAGCGTCAAGGATGCCGCCGGGAACACGACGCAGTTTAACTACGATGGCGGATGCAGCTGCGGAAAACCGGGGAAGGTGATTAATGCGGATGGTTCGTTCCGGCTCTACAGCTATAACGAATTTGGTCAGACGACGAGTGCGATTAACGAACTCGGTGCCGAGACAAAATCCGAATACGACGACTCGGGGCGACTGCTCTCGGTCACTGACCCTCTTGGTAACAAAACGAGCTACCAATATTCCGGCCTGCTCGTCACGGCAATGACCGATGCTCTCGGGCGAACGACGCACTACGAATATGATTCGCAGAATCGAACCAACAAGGTTGTCGACCCTGCCGGAGGGGTGGTCCAGTTTAAATACGATGCCAACGGCAATCGCACCAAAGTCGTTGATCCAGTCGGGAACGTCACAAGCTTTGTATATGACGCTGCTAACCGGCTCACGCAAGAAATCAACACATTCGGGGACAAACGTTTATACGCCTACGATGAAACCGGCAATCGCGTTCAGACAATTGATCGGAATGGCCGGAAGCGGACTTTCGATTACGACGAACTAAACCGAATGGTGGCCGAAAAATGGTGGGACGGGCCAAGCGTCATTCGAACGATTTTATTCGCGTTCAACGCGCTCGGCGTTCAAACGCTCGCATCTGATCCGGCAGCTCGTTATGACTACACGTACGATTCGTTAAATCGCCTGACGCAGGTCGCCCAAAGCGCTGTTCCCGGACAGCCGGATTTCACCCTTAACTACACCTACACTCCTCTAGGTCAGGTCGAATCCGCAACCGACAATTATGGGGTGAGGGTCGGCTCCCTTTACGATAACCGGAATCGCCTCTCAACGCGGACCTGGCAAGGCGGCGGCATTGATCCAGCCCGGGTGGACTTTGCATACGACCCAGTCGGAAACCGGACGCGCACTGATCGGTTCAGCGATCTTGCGGGCGCTCACCGCGTTGGACACAGCACGTTTGCCTACAATCAGGCGAGCACCCTTTCGAATATTACTCACCGCGGTCCGGCCGACGAAATTCTTGCGCAATACGACTACACCTTCGACGCCGCGTACCAAATCACGCATTGGCTGATTGACGGGGGGAACTCCGATTTTTCCTATGACGCGAATGGCCAGCTTACCGGAGCGGTAAACACGGCTCAACCAAACGAAATCTTCAAATATGATGCAAACGGCTATCGCGTCGGAGCCCAATCAGCCTGAAATTACGTCACCGGGGCAGACAATCGGATCAATTCGGACGGCACATACAGTTATTCGTACGATAAGGAAGGAAACCTTGTGGGCCGCTCAAATCTGGCAACCAGCGCAAGCACCGTTTACGAGTTTGACCACCGGAACCGTCTTGTGAGCGTCACGGACATAGACAGCACTGCCGCCGTTGTGCAAAGCGTGACGTTCGCCTACGACGCAATAAACCGCCGTCTTGCAAAGACGGTAAATGCGCAGCTGACCCGATTTCTTAGCAACGGCTCCGATTCATGGGCTGATCTGGACGGCTTCAACACTGTTATCGCCCGTTACCTCCGCGGGCCTAGAATCGACGAACTTGTTGCCCGCCAAAGGCGTGAGGGGAGCGCTTGGTATCTCACCGACAATCTGGGCACAGTACGCGACATTGCGAACGCGACAGGCACTGTTGTCGCGCACATAATTTACGGCAGTTTTGGGCAGGTGCTCAACGCCAGCAGTCCGGCCACAGCGGATCGATTTACGTTTACAGGGCGCGAGTTGGACAGCGAAACGCGCTTGCTTTTTTATCGAGCGCGGTATTTTTCTTCATTATCGGGGATTTTTATAAGCCCGGATCCAAGCGGTTTTCAGGGCGGCGATTGGAACCTCTACCGATATGCTGGCAATTCTCCAGTAATTTACTCAGACCCTAGTGGCCGCTCCTTCCTGGAATATGCGATAACCGGAACGCTTGGCGCGCTCGTAAGTGGAACCATTACTGCGGCTTACGGTGGCTCGGGGGACGAAGTCGCTGCGGCATCTATCTGTGGCGGGCTAGGAGCGCTCGCCGTTCCTCTTCTGTTCGGGGAGGCCTTTGCGTTTGACGTCTTCGCCGCGGGCACTGTCAATGAAATCGGGGCAGAAGGCTTAGATGTTCTCTTTAGTCATGCACCGAAGGCTGCGATTGCTCTCTGGCTTTCGCAACACGGTATCGAGCCTCGCCCCGCGCTTGTTCAATGTACATACACTTTCCTGGCGTGGGCTCTCGGAATTTACGTGAAAGCACCGGGGTTTCCAGAGCTTTAATCCAAATGATAAGATAAATGCTGGGCTGGAAGGGGACAATTTTTTTGAATACGACTCTGGTCATTATTGGCCTCTTATCCATATTGGGCGATTTGGGCATTAAAGCGCGCGCCTCCCGGCGAAAAAGGTCTCTGCGCGAGGAACAAGGGACACTTGTCCCTTACGGCGACTTGAACCGAGTTTACGAAGCAATGTTCTTGTGGCTCGGAGAAGTTACATTTATCAATGTAATTGGATTGTTCGCACTGAATTTTGATGTCCGCGAAGTGTACCCGTGTGAATTTCGGTCGAGGCTTTCGGATGTGTCCACATTGCTCGTCCTTTTGAACCTTGCGATATACCTGGTGGCGATCGGCGCAACAATTTGGAGACTGTCGAAGTTGCTTGCTATGCGTGGGCTGCCCGCTTCTGGTAATTCGCGATTCGTGAGAATCCTTTTTACTGATTTTGCACTTCGAGCGGTTTTGGTGTGTGTTATCGCGATTGGTTGGATGGTTAACGTCGGCCCATTTACAATTCCTGCCTCCAAAACGTGCGAGGAAACATCTTCGCGCCATCCGCTCCAGTAGAGATTGGCCACTTCGCTGGTTTTGGCTTAAGCTGGAATCGCCTCGCGCAGGTCGTGCAAAGCGCCGTTCCAGGCCAACCTGATTTCACGCTCAACTACACCTACACGCCATTGGGTCAGGTTGCATCCGTGACAGACAACTACGGCGTGAGCGTCGGGTCCTTGTATGACAATCGGAATCGCCTCGCGAGTCGGACGTGGAAAGGCGGTGGATTGATCCGACGCGGGTGGACTTCGCCTACGACCCGCGGGGAACCGGACACGCACGGATCGGTTCAACGATCTCGTTGTCCCGTTGCTTTTCGGAATAAACACGCGCCGAAGCGGCAGGGCTTTGTAGCCTCGCTGCCTCAGCGTTTGAATGGCTTTCCTTTTCCTTGCTGGCGTGCGCCAGATTTCTCTGTCCACGCCCGGAGTGTTTCTTCCTTTTTTCTCCGTTACTCGTTTTACTGCCACAGCTTTCGCCGAGAGCGAACGCGTGACCAAGCTTGGCCAGCAAAGCGACGAGTTCATCGTAACACCCGTGGATATCGCCAATGATATCGAATGGGCCACGATCGGCCTTGCGATTGTTCCACAACGGCTGCCGTTCGATGGTGGCAGTATCCACCTCCTCGAGGGAGTTCAGCACAAAAACGTGGCGGAATCCTTCCCGTTCCAGACCACGGAGGAGCGCCGCAGTTGCTGAACCTGCTGCCGGACCACATGCGGTCCGAAATCCCGGTCAGAACGGTTCTGGTTGCGGTCCTGGCAAATCTTCTCCGGGAGGTTCAGCACCATGGCCACTGGCAGGCAGTGAAACTCCCTGGCCAGTTCGACCAGCGGCTTGCGGGATTCGGGCTGCACGTTGGTCGCGTCCACGACCGTGAGTTTTCCCGCTGCCAAGCGCTTGCGCGCGATAAAGTGAAGAACCTCAAAAGCATCGTTGGTTGCCGCCTGGTTGTTTTCATCGTCCGAAACGAGGCCGCGGCAATAGTCAGAAGAAAGGACTTCTGTCGGCTTGAAGTGCTTCCGAGCAAAGCTCGACTTACCAGAGCCGGAGGCGCCGATGAGGACAAGGAGAGAAAGTTCAGGGATGGTCAGTTTCATGTTTTGGTTCTGCAAAGCAGTTCCTCAGATTCGTCGCAAAGCTTGTCCATCATCGACTTCCAATTCGGTTGGATCCCATCCTTTTGCTTACGAAGCTCAGCCAGAGACTCATATCTGAGCCACGGTGCCGATGCGCGTTCCTGCAAGGCGTCAAAAAGCAGATTCGTCTCCTCAGGCAACCGATATGCCTTGTCCCAGTCCTCGTAGGAATCAACGTCGAACACCTGAAGCGGGCCGATATCTAGACCATCACGGAAAAGAGGTCTTTGGAGTTGGTTTTCCAGCTCTGCTTCGAAGGCGTCAGAAAATGGGAAACGTGCTGGGAAGTGGTCAAACACTAAAACGACTGGATATGCTTTTCTCAGCCTTGGAATGTGCGTCCCATCCTCAGTGGAACACGAGCCCTTAGTCAGTGCATCGGCTGCCGTTACCGCCTGGCGACTCAAGCCCTCGACAAGCTCAGCAACCATATGAAGATCTCCGCTTGCGCGGAGCGAACGAGGCGGCACTTTGGCCTTCACTTCGACACAAAACCCAATCTCTCCCAGAATCAGGAGCAGGTCCCTTTCAGGGTCCGTATGATCTTTCGGGAGGTGCTCAGGCTTGATTCTGTAGTTCTTGATTACCCTCACCGGGCTGCCGCGGAAGCGTTCTCTTGCAAGCCAAGTCGCATAACCCTCGAAAATGTAGCCGACCGGCGCCCGCACGGCCTGTAGCGCGTTTCCTGACAACCCTGCTCGTTCCGCGGCAGCCATTGCGAGATAGGGCAGTCCGCGAACGAATTTTCCGAAGATGCCGTCGAAGGAAGTGTGGCCGTTACGCTTTACCAGATGGCCACCGGCCAACGGCCGGTCTGGGGTGATGGTGTCAGCGATCCTGCCCAACTGGATTGCGAGGTCACCCTCGACGCAGAAAAATTTGATGCTGTCATCCGCGAGAAGCTGCTGGAGTTTTTCCGGAAGGCACTCAAGCGCGACTTCCGCCAACGGTTTGATAACGCTGATGAAACGTTGCGAGGCTGGCGCAAGATTTTTGAAGGCCTCGACCAGCCCAGCCCGATCACCACGGTTGCTCCCGGCGCGGATCAGCAAAACGCCATCGCGGTGGCGGCCCCGGAAACGAACATTTCATTGCTGGGACTGACACCGCGGGCGGTCGCGGCCATTGATCGTTTGGGCGCCACCACGGTTATCACTGCCGCTGACGCCGCACCTGGCGTGCCCAGGGCGGCGTAATCGTTGGCTTTGCCAGCCAGGAATGGGAAGGCGGCATGCGCAATGTCCGCCAGGGGAATCACATAGAGCCAGAAGAAAATAAATGACGCTGCGGGGTAGCTAAATTCGTGCGCCCGGAGGCAAAGGAGACAAGCGCCAATCGACATCGCCAACCACAGCATCGTTGGGGCGAGCGCCACCATGGCCTGGAAGCCACGTTCTCCGGGCTTCGGTGTGTAAAGGACGTGGCCCCAGCTCCCGGCCTGGGGCAACCAGACGAATTCGTTTACGGTGCCTCCTTGGAGCAGGACGGCGACAGCGTGGGCAGCTTCGTGGAGCAGGGTTACCAGGAAGGCTCCCGGAATGAGCAGGAGCAAGTGCCACCAGTGCCGTCGAAAGAAATGTTCAATCTCCGAAATCATCGCCCTCCTGCCTAAAACAGCCCACGGTCGCCGAATTTGGGCCACGCCAGCTTCATTATGTTTCGCGAGAAGTTTGCCCTCCTCGAAGCTTATTCTCAGGGTTTTGACGAGCGGCCTCGTGGATAGCGCCTTCAGGATTCTCAAGAAATCGGAAGGCATGATGCTGTCGTAACGCTGCGAATACCGCATCGAATTCAGGGGGCACTATCTCGAACGTGGACTGAACCAGCAAATCACATCCGGCGTCCTTCACGATCCGGACGAATTTCTGCAAAACTTCATTAGGATCACCGACCGGTGCGTATCTCATCACGACACTCTCGATTCTTCCGTCATCGGCGTGCCAAATGCGCAGGTCAGAGCCCCATTCCGAGATGCTGTTAAACTCTTCGACATTGCCCCAGTGATTCGGCTTCGGCAATAGGGAGCGCAGGCGTTGGAGAATGTCAGTGGATAACTCAAATCCCAAGAGAAAATCTCCGTGGTAGGTGCCGTCCTCATTACATTGAGGGCGATGCCCGCGCGGAACAAGGTCGAGCTTAAAATGGTGCGCACCCATCTTTCTCTCACTCATTTACCCGATCAACGAAGCAGCGACAATTCGACAATTCAGGAGTGCAGGAACCGAAGGCTTCGCCGTCATTCTGCGGCATTGGCCAGTCCCAATCCTACTGTTGCTCTGAAAGCGCGGATGTGAAACGCAATCCGCTGGTTTCAAAAGCACGCCGGATCTCGGGAATAGCATACCAAACCAAGTGGCGACGAAAATGGGGAAACTGACTGGATAGCGCTGAATCAACTTCGGAATCTCGGTAGGGGACCGGTTCCCTTGGCTGCCTGCCGTTGGAGTCTGGCCGCATGTGCCAAAATCGGCTGACGAGTCTACGGGCAATATCCAGGTTCGTTTCCGGGGCAAACGAGAAGTCCACCAAGTCGACGAATAGACCGTGGTCATGTCCCCAAAGACAATGTTCCAAGCAAACAGACGATCCGAGCCAATTCACGTAAAGGGTGTCCTTGTTCACGATGCACCCTTGGCTTCCAATCCACCCACAAGGGAAATACCACCACCGGTCGTTTTCGATCACCCTGGCCGCGTCATACCTCAGCTCACCCTTAAAACCTTCCGATGTGAAGCGTCGTCGTATGGCCTCTTCGGCATCAGCGCGAGTTTTCATGGTTTTGACGCTCGGACAGAGTGGTCCTCGCATCCAAGCCAATCAGACCTGGAGCTTGTTGAATTGCTCCGAATCTCATCACGAAACGGTTCGTGTCAAGTCTCGCGCTCTGGCATCCCCAAACGATTCTGTTGATTAGCGCGGCGTCATTCAAGATTTCGCGAATGGGCAGGCCCGACGCACAGGCGACGACCGCTCCTTTCGTATTGCGGAAAACCCCTGAAAACGGCGCTCGTCAAGCAATGTCCACACTGCAACATGGATTGGCATGATCCAGAGCACCCCAGAAAATTGGGAGCTTAGAAATCACCCATGGAAGAGACTGTTTCGCCGGCCTGGACTGATTCAAAGACCGGTGAAGATCATCCTTTGGTGGGAAACTCGGCGCATCTTCTACAATCTCGCCGTTGGTGCCGTGGGGCTGATGGTCTGCGCATCAATGCTTGCCTGCGGCCTTGTATGCGAGAAAATCCTGGGAGAGTCCATCGGGATACCAGACCCTCCAGCTGTCGCCCTCATTTTCGTGGCGATCTATGGGATCATGGCAAATGTCTGCTACACTGCTGGTTGGATTGCCGAGCTCATACTGAGGGCCATATGGCAAGGGCGGGCAGGTCACTTCGGAGAGATCTCGTTTGCGTTCGGGCTGGTCTTTTCAATTCTGTTGACCTGTCTGCCAGGCGTATTGGTTTTCGCTGTAGCGAGCCATCGGCTTCTTTTGTATTATTCGGGACACCCTTGAATCAGATGAGTGACTTGCTCTCGACAAAATCCAATGAAGAGCTAATCAGAATCGGACAAACGATTTGCAGGGGAAGGGAATGGCGATGGGTCGCATTTTGGGCCTACAACATCCACCGGCGGTTTCGAGGATGCCTAAAGTCGCGTGAAGTCTGGGACGAAATGGACCGACTGATACGAGTGGAGTGTGACTGGCACAAAGGACGAGACTTATTTGATCAAATCCGTCAGATCACCTTGAGCATGGAGGAGCCCGAACGCCAGACGCCTGACTATCCTTACCTTCTGCTTGGAGAAGCTGCAGCTAAATGCATTTCAAACGCCAGTTGGAGCCCAGGCCTGTTTGACGTCCATGCTCCTTGGAGGGTTCCATTCCTGGCGTTTGAAATCGCGCGTTTGCTCGAAGACAATGATCAAGCCCAGTGGTTGCATCATCATTTCTCGTCACTGGCCTTAAATCGATATTCAGACAGACCAGAAAAGGAATGATTTCCGCCCTCCGCAACATGCATCTCCTTTATCCATCCAGTCCCTTGACTCCAAAGCAGCCGGATGAGCAATTCGCGGCTGAGGTGGAGGCGGTCGTGGGGGAAGGATTCAAATTCTCTTTATTCTCTCTGGAAGACTTCCAAGCCGGGACATTCCGGGCGCGTCCTCCACTGCCGGACGGAACCACGGTGCTCTACCGCGGTTGGATGTTAACGGCGGCGGAATATCGGTCATTTGCGAGCGCCATCCTTGACGCCGGTGCGCGCCTCATGACAGACCCGGAAACCTACCTCTGCTGCCATTACTTGCCCAACTGGTATCCGCTGCTGGCGGACCTGACACCAGAGACTCGCGTCTATCCGGCAGATTGCGATTTGGAGGCCGAGCTACGGGCATTGGGCTGGCCAGGATATTTCATCAAGAATTACGTAAAGTCATTGAAGACATCGGTAGGGTCTAAAATAACGACGCCGGAGCAGGTTGCCGCCGTGGTGGCGGACATGCGCCGGTATCGCGGGGTCATTGAAGGTGGTTTTTGCGTGCGCAGGGTAGAGGAATTCCTGGCCGATACCGAACAACGTTACTTCGTGATGGAAGGACGGCCATATGCGGCATCTGGCGATGTTTCTCAAATCGTTCACGAGTGCGCAAAACGGATTCAAAGCCCGCTTTTCTCGGTGGATGTAGTCCGCCACTCCGATGGTCAGCTGCGGGTAGTCGAAATTGGCGACGGCCAGGTCTCAGATTTGGTCGGTTGGACGCCTGATCAATTCAGCTCCAGGCTGCGCGAATGCTTCGACGGGAAAGAATGAACGAACGGATTCATCGAAGGCATGATCGATTCCAACGGACGAGATGCCTCGTTGCCTTTGAATTGGGGTAGAGTAGTTACCTTCACCATGAGCAATCCCGAAATTGGTGTTGATTCTCCTCGCTCGGAGGAGTCCCGCGATCGCTTGAGCAAGGCATCAAGATTGGGCCTTTGGTCCCTGGGCTGTATCCTCAATGCCTTCAGCGTCTTTGTGTTCATGCTGCTATGGTCGAGCACAAGGGAGTTTTGGGATTTGGGAGTTTTGATGTCGTTCTTTTTTTGCTTACCCCTGCTGGTAGTTAGCATTGTCATCGCGAGCGTTCTCTTCTGGATTGTTCATCGAGTGCTAACCGGGCGTGACGCCTCGCTGAAGGCTCAGCGGGTTCTGCTTTTGACTCCCTGGTTGTTGGTGGCCGGCATCTGGCTTACTGCTGGCATCTGCAATTCGACCTCAAAAAGTCGATTCCGGTCCATGGTTTCGAACCCAATACCGCCCAGCGTTCGCGACATCAACGCCGCAGGCTTGAATTCATTCCTGGCTCGGCGTTGGCTGTTTGAGTTTCGAATGGACGCCAAGGATGTCGACCGGCTCGTCCGGCGGCATGCCCTAACAAGGACTGAGGCGTTCGGCTTTGACAACGTGATCGCAAGAGACATGTTTCTGGTCCGCGTGGAATGGGCTCGGAAAATCAGCTGCCCCACCAACGCTTGGTTCTTTTCAAAAGTAGATCCAGGTGTGCCAAGCCGTTGGACCTACTTCGCCGTGGAGACTAATTCTTCAAGAGCATGGTTCCTTGAGGGGTTCCAAAATTGAGCATCTGCAGCAGACTGCCAGGCACACCCACGAGAACCCCAATTGCTGATCTCACTTGCCGAGCTATGACCGCCATCGACCACATCAAGGCTGCGCAGCAATCTGAACTCGTGCACGAAGACGGCGAGCGGGTCCGTGTTGAACTGACGCCGCCGCTGGCTCTCGCCGAAATCGAATCTCTGCAGGTCAAGGTGGGCCAACCGCTGCCGCAGGAATTGCACGAGGTCCTGGCCTTCTGCTCCGGGATCGACGGGTGCCTCGAAGGCATTGACTTCACTGGTCGCGCCATGGCTTTTGAACACACGGAGGTATTCCCCCATGGACTGCCGATTGCAGCGGACGGCTTCGGGAACTTCTGGGTTCTTGATCTTACCCCGGCGACAACCCAGGTGGCGCCGGTGTTTTTCGCCTGCCACGATGCGCCAGTCGTTTTGTATCAGAGTCCGGATCTCGCTTCCTTCCTGGTGGAGGTCTTCCGTATGGTCACACCGCCAAATAAATCTCTGGTGGACGATGTCCACGAGGACCTGGTGTTCGATGTGTGGCGGAAGAATCCAGACGTAATGGACCAAGCCGTCGCGTCCGATTCACAGGACCCTGTGATGCGAACCTTCGCTCAGTCGCTACCGCCGAACTTCCAGATTGTAGATCTCCGAAACGTGCAGCCTGGCATGGGCTTTTCCTGGGGCCGCTATGGGCCAAGGACAGAGATTCGGCGGCACGGATTTGAGCGGATTTTCGGGTATGCAAAGCCACCGGCCAAGGGCTTCTTCGCGAACCTTTTCGGCCGGTGAGGCTAAAAGACGGCTGGGGATCCCGCCAATGAGCTCCCTCTTCATCGCGCCGTGACCTTACCTCTCACGAGGTAATCGCACCTTCAAGGCTCCAAGTCTCCGACGGGACTAACCGAAGTCATTGTCATTAGGAAGCATTCAAGCTATCCTGAGTTCAATGAAGGCGGCGTTGCTCAAACGGTTATTCTCGGCCGTGCATCAGGGGCTCACTCCTGATGTGGAGTCGATCTGCGCCCGCATCATTCAAGGCGAACGGGAGCTTGGTCACGAAAAGCTGGCAAATGATTTGGAAAAAATCGCGAGCTCAGCGCGCACCCACAGAGAATCATCCCGGGCTTTGCCTCCCACAGACACCTCCGGGCTAAAGCCCCTTCCGTCGAGTCGGAGAGATGCCGCTCCGCTCGTTCAAGTGCTACCGCACGAGCGACTCAGGCACGAGATGGTCCTCCCCGAGTCAGTTGAGAGCCGCTTTATTCGGATCGAGAAGGAGTATGCGGCACGCACCCGACTTGCGATGTATGGCTTGCGACCACGGTCACGCATTTTGTTGCATGGCCCCCCAGGGTGCGGAAAGAGTTTGGGTGCCGAGAGATTGGCGTGGGCGACTGGGCTACCGCTGCATAAGGTGCGCTTTGATACACTGCTGTCGTCGTATTTCGGCGAGACGGCGGTAAATCTACGGCGGGTGTTTGATGCTGCTCAGCAGAGTCCCTGCGCGTTATTCCTCGATGAGTGCGACACGGTCGCGCGCGCACGCGGCGATCGAAATGATGTCGGAGAGGCACAGCGCATCGTGAACATGCTTTTGCAGTTGCTGGAAGAGTATCATGGAGACGGGTTTGTGATTGCGGCCACGAACCTGGAGGAATCGCTTGATCGAGCAATCCTTCGCCGATTCGATGAGGTAATTGAGATTCCAAGACCGGCTCTGCCCGAAATCGTGCGGTTGCTAAAGCAGACGCTCTCGGCCATCGCAACCGACAAAAGTATTTGCTGGGAGCATATTGCGGTTCAACTGGAAGGACTTCGATGTTCTGATGTTACTCGGGCTGCTGAAAACGCTGCGAAACGAGCGGTCATGGGCAATCGGGACACCATACTTCAAAAAGACATCGAAGGTTCCGTCGCGGAATTGAAGAGGCACTGTTGAATCGGCGTCCCGCGATGGACTCAAAGGATTTTCCTCATCTCAGACTCGTCGCAGTTGAGCGTGGGCGAGCGAAGCTTCAGGGGGGCGGCAAAGAAGCGCCGGAGGTCACCGCCAACAAGGTTAACCGTGAGGGTCATGCAGCGTTGATTCGCCAAAAACTCGGAGACGTTACCGCGTCTTGGCAAAAGACTCGCAGTGAACGAGCCGAACGAGGTGCCCCGTCAATTCCTGGTGGAGCTCCATTTCTTTTGCGAATCCCGGACGGGGCGGAAGAAATGCTTTATCGGCTCGAGAAGGACTTCGGGGTAAGTTTGGTAGCTCAGTTTGAGGATGGATTCCTGATGGTTGCCTCGGAGGACCTGCAACTGACAGCTTTCCGGCAACTCACATCGGATTTTGAGAGCCAGATCCATGGGGCTACTGCGATAGCATCGGTGCTGGATATTTATGACGATGAAAAGTCCGATGCGCGTTTACAGAAGATTCTGTCCCCGGCACTTTTTGAGATCTGGCCGTTGGTCGACACGAATACTTACGTTTTGGATCTCAGCTTCCAGACTGCCGGCCTCGGCACCGAGGTTAGCAATCCCCCTCGGAAACGCAAAAAGGAGACGACGGAGGAATTTGAAGAACGGAAACGGGGTTGGGAGGATGAATGGCGGTGTGCGCAGATTGCTTGGGACGAGAAGCAAATCGAAACTGAGGAACAGCTTAATCGCTTTCTGCGTCCTTACGGGGGCCAAATCATTGATCAGGTAGGCGAGCAGCCGACTGTTCACGGTGGAGTTGTCAAGTTCCCGATAGCTTCAGTGCGCGAATCAGGATGAAGGGACAGGGTTTCACGGATTTGATAAAGAACTACCCTCGCGTTTCGAGGCGAGTCTTCCGGAAGATATTGAGCAGCCAGATCCCGTTCCTCGAGCGGCTTTATCGAGTTACGCACCGTCGAGCAACCAGCAGCAGACGCTCCGGCCGTTTGCATAATCGATAGCGGTATCAAGAGGCACACCGGCTCTTGCGGGCGGCGATCGACAAAGTGAATTCGCTCTTTCCTGGCGGGGTATGACACGGCGGATCGTGTGTCGCCATGGCCACGGCACACCAGTGGCTGGCGCAGTTCTTTACAGGAGCTTCTCGCCCGGAACCAGTGCTGGAGAGGCACTCTGCTGGATCCAGAATGCACGGCTACTGAACGACGACTGCAAGTTGCCCGATCATGTATTCCCTCCATTGGCGATCAGAGAAATCGTTAGCTATTACCGGAACAGCAATCGAGGCACGCGCATTTTCAACCATTCAATCGCGGCCAACGGGCCGTGCCGGCCGATTTCGGATGAGGTGCGTGGGCAGCTGAGATTGATTTGTTGAGCCACGAACTCATTTGATGCTCGTCATTCAACCGGGCAATATCGCTGGCCAAACAGGCACGCACGTGAGGCCTGGGATTTTGGATAACTTTTCCACCGGAAGGCCTTATCCTGACTACCTACAGGATGCTTCTTCGAGGATATCCAATCCAGGTCAAAGCCTGCAGGCAATTACAGTCGGTTCAGTTGGAATGACAACCCTGAACGAAGGCATACGATCTACAATAGGCGGCGAGGGACGCCCGTCCGGTTTCTCCAGATCTGGGTGGGGACTTTGGGAGACGTTCAAACCGGAGGTGGTCGAAGTCGGGGGTGATTATCTCCTGGACACGAGTCGAAGCAACATCTCGACCGCAGAAAGTTGTTGCTTAGAACTAGTGCGCTCCACCTTCTCCACTCCCGGAACGGCTACAACCAAAGCATTGGTCGGCACATCCTTTGCTGCGCCACGCGTGACGGCAATTGCTGCTGCATTGCAGCGCCTTTTGCCAGACCAACCAACCCTCTTGTATCGAGCTCTCATAATCCAGTCGGCTAGATGGCCAAGTTGGATGGAACTTCTCTCGCCCGACGAGCAAGTCGGTTGGATGCGATCCATTGGTTACGGAATTCCTAACGTGGAGAGGGCGACGAAGAACAGTGACCGCCGAGTTACTTTAGTGACCGAGGGACCGCAGGTGATAAAGCCGCTTGAGGCCGCTATATTCACGGTTGAGATACCTCCTGAACTCAGATCGCCTGGCAACGAGTTTGATGTTCGCATAGAGGTCACATTGAGCTATTCCAGCAGGCCGAGGCGGACGAGGAGTTCACGAAAGGGATATCAGGAGATCTGGGTCGACTGGATCGCTTCTAAGAAGGCCGAGACACTAGAGGATTTTAGGGCTCGAGCGATCAGGGGATTTGGGGAGGCGGAATCGACCGATGCTGTCGACTGGATGCTACATGAACAGAAAGATTGGGGAGTTCTCCGTGGGATCCACAGGAAATCAGGGACAGTCCAGAAAGACTGGGTCTTGGTCAAAGCTTACGAGTTGCCTGAGACGTTTGCTGTCGCAGTGCGTGGGCACAGTGGTTGGAGTAAAGATCCAAATTCAGCGGCAAAGTTTGCCCTGGCGGTCACAATTGACGCGGAGGCATGCCCGGTGCCGATCTATTCCCGTATCGAACAAGCCCAACGGGTGAGGCTCGAGCAAGTTGCCACGGAAGCACGAGTGAGCGGAGCGTGACCGTTCTGAACGCGCTTTGTAAGGAAGAACTGTTGTCTAGTGATTGCCAAAAGTAACAACAAAAGTAACAACAATCGTCGACGTTACAGCCGTTCGCCGATGTGCAAACCATTGGGCGTCAAGGCTGGCTAAGCGTCAGTTATTGAGACGAGGGTTCGATTCCCTTCACCCGCTCCAAGTCTTACCTCCTGATCTTCAGCTACTTACGGATTCTTCGGCTTTGCCAAAACGGCTTTGCTGACAAAGTGCTGACAATTTTGCGACGGAGCGCCGTGAAAAATTCAGTTCTTCCAGCGTATGGAAGCAGCAGAGAACGGCGACGCAAAATCGTTTACGCCGATCGAGATCAAGCCCAAGACCTCGATCCGCATTCACCATACGCCGAACGCTGGCCGTGACTACTTTACGCTCTCCTACTACGACGAAGATGGCAAACGCCAGCGTCGCCAGTTCCGCGATCTCGCCACAGCGGAACAGCAAGCGAACAAGCTCGCGGGCAAGATGGGGCGGAGTGAACCGCCCGGCCTGCTTGTCACGGGCCGTGATAGATTGATCTACGAAAGGGCGGTAGAAGCGGCCCGCGCAGCGGGCATTGACCTCGACATGCTGGCCAACGTCTCGGGCGTGCAGTCAGCCAGGCCCGGCCTGGATCGGTGCCTAGCACAGCTCCAGCAGGGCGATGTCCTCCTGGTCTGGCGTCTCGACCGTCCGGGTCGTTCGATGCGCCACCTGCTGGACCTGGTGGACCAACTCCGCCAGCGTGGCGTGGGGTTCAAGTCGCTATGTGATGGCGTCATCGACACGACTACGGCATCCGGCGAGCTGGTGTTCCACATCTTCACGGCCCTGGCGCAGTTTGAGCGGAAGTTGATCCAGGAGAGAACCAATGCGGGTCTGGCCGCTGCCCGCGCCAGGGGGCGCACGGGTGGACGGAAACCGATCCCGGCGGACGATCCACGGGTCCAGATGACCAAAAAGATGCACGCCGACAGGACGATTCCCGTTCCAGACATCTGCAAGACCCTGCGGATTTCAAGGCCAACGCTCTACCGGTATCTGGCGATAGAGTGACTGGCAGCTGCTCCTGAACACCAACGCTTGATCGATTGAACAACCAGGCGGATGCTTTTCAAAACTAGCGGCGTTTGGCCCAAGCTTCGGTGGCCCGGTCAATTCGCCGCCGTAACAGCACCAGACCTGAATGAAAGCACGCAAGCGCCGCCTCCCCACAGATGAAGAACGACGCCGGGCCGTCAGTTTGGTTTACAATCGGCTACTTCGAACCCTTAGCCTTTATTTGTGGATCACCCAAGTCCACCCCATGATGGCAAAGCACCCGCGACACGGTGAGAAGAACTCGCCATACGAGCGATTGCCAACTGTTGTGTGGAATCCGTGCTCATGAGTGTTCGCGATCTAGATGACTTTTTCCGAATCAGGAGCGCCAATGACTGGGACAGTGATCTACGCGCATCCGACTTTCCAGGTTATCAGTCACCCGGATCATTTCTCTCCAAGGCGGAAAGGGATTCAATTAACACGGTGGTGGCTGACCTACGAGCCCATCTGGAAGA
>JAXMHN010000063.1:0-41768 GCA_046346765.1 Verrucomicrobiota bacterium
GATAGGCCGATGTTATCGGGGGCGTTGGGACGCTTTCAACAGGAATGATGTCCTACTTACAGGCACACTGTCACGCCTTGAGACAGTTTTACGCCTATTAAGGCCCTTTTGGTGGCCTAAATGTCTTACAATTGTAGACAATGCTATTGTTGCCGCCCAGGACGCCAAAATCGGTGTTGAGGTGTTCAGCCGGGAGGAGCGGGTTCCGCCGGCAGCACAATCCGCTCGCGCGTCAGCTCCACTTTGTTAGTGGCGTCCGTCTCCGGGTTCCACAATTCGAGGGTGACTTTGCTGCCGACAGGTCCGCGGACGAGAGCGGCGCAACGATCGAGGCGAATCCCTTTGATCTCGGCGTCATTGATGCGGCGAATGAGCCAGCCGGAAGCGAGTCCGGCTTTCATCGCCGGTGAATTCGGCAGCGCGTTCATGATACGAATCAAGCCGGTGTCGGGGTCGTCCTTCAGCATCGCCCCGATGCCCACGATTTCTTCCTGGGCAACCATGTCTTCGTCTCGAGCGCCGGGCGGACTAGCTGGTTTGGGCCGCAACCAGTCGTGCCACACGATGAAACCGATTAACGCCACCAGCAGAAGACCGAGGATCACTTGCGCCGCTCTTTTCATGGATGGTTCTGGATCGGAACGATCCTACGCGCGGCACAGCCCGAACACAACTCCAGCCGAAGGCGAGTGCGACGACGATCTGTCGACCGGGCGCGGTCAACAACTATCCTCGCGGCCGTTGGGCGCTTTACACTGGTGTCTATTCGGAGCGTGCCGCGACAGCGAGTCTGGTGCAGCCGGAGAGAAACCGTGACACCCAAAGATCGATTTCGGTGACACCAACCTGTGGATTTTGGTTCAGTCAGGTCAGGTGATTCGTTTGCCATCCTGCCAGATGTGCCCAGTCCACCAGAAACCCCGCTCGTCCACCTCCAAATCCAGCGGCTCGAACACCAGCTCCCCGGTAGCCATGTCAACCATTCGTAAACCGGGCTGAGCAAACTCTTGGACGATCTGCGCGTGTTCATAGGCGAGTCGGTCTCGGGCCGCCCTCTTGTCTGCTGAGACGCCAACTATGTCTGGTGAACGACGTTGCCGCCGATTTACCGCAAGCCGCTCGAGCAACGGTGCGATCTCGCCGTAGCCCTCTGCTGGCTCGATTCGGCCGCAGAAAAAAGGCTGATCGCTGCCTACGACACCAACAATGCCCACAAGATTGCCGCCGCGGTAGAACCAGTACTTTTTTTGGGGATCGACCAATGACATATGACAGTGCCGCCGAACACAGGTCTAATCGACAGCGCCGCAGAAGTAAACTGGAATGGGGCGACAGCAAAGGGGGCCTCGTTTCGCAGGAGCCGGTGGCATAACGATTAATCTGGTGACGCCAGACTGTATGATATGGTTGCGGGACTATGGTTCTTAAACTGTCCGCAGCGGTCGCCGCGGCCGCTTTATCCGTTTGTAACCATGCAGCGGAGCCTAACCCTCCGCTCCCGCCAGCTGAGGTCGGGCGATTTTTCCAGCCGCCCGCGCAGTTCCGATCGGACTTTGGCCCGTTCCGGTCGCCGCTCATCTTCGCCGATGGCACGCGCGTTCAAACCGCGGCGGACTGGGAGCGCCGCCGGGCGGAGATCTTGGCGACCTGGCACCAGCTGATGGGTCCGTGGCCTGCTCTCATCGAGCGACCACGCGTCGAAGTGGTGGGGACGACCCGGCGTGACACGATCACCCAACAGCACCTGAGGATCGAAATCGGCCTGGGCAATGAGATGGTCGACGCTCTCCTGCTGACTCCACCGCTGGCCGCGCCGGATCGGAAATGCCCGGCCATTCTGGTGACTTATTACGACGCGGAAACGGGCGCCGGCTTGGGAGCACCGCTGCGGGACTATGCGTGGCAATTGGCTCAACGGGGTTTTGTGAGTCTCTCGATTGGAAAACCCAATGCGCGGATCGATCTCACCACGACGAACAAGGGCAGGACGGAGCCGTACTTGGGTCCTGTCGGCAAACCCATCCAGGTGCAACCGCTCTCGGCGCTGGCCTACGCGGCGGCCAACGCCCACACCGTCCTGGCGCGACGGCCGGAGGTCGATCCGGCCCGGATTGGAATTGTTGGTCATTCCTTTGGTGGGAAGTGGGCCCTGTTTGCCTCGTGCCTTTACGAGAAGTTCGCTTGTGCGGTCTGGTCCGATCCCGGGATTGTCTTCGACGAGCGAGACCGTCGTCGACAAAACCCGAGCGGCAGCGTCAATTATTGGGATGTATGGTATCTCGGCGCCGAGTTGGGCGCGCGGGCGGACCCTCCGAACGCCGGCCCGTTTCGGAAATTGCCGTCGGAAGGGCAGCCGCGCACCGGCGCTTACAAGGGGCTGATCGAAGGAGGGCATGACCTCGTGGAACTGCACGCCTTGATGGCGCCGCGGCCATTGCTTGTCTCGGGAGGAACGGCTGACCTGCCGGAAAGGTGGCCGGCGCTGAACCACGCCCGGGCCGTCAACCGATTGCTCGGTTATGAGCAGAGGGTAGCTTTGACGAGTCGCGACGGCCATTCCCCCACAGCGGAAGCGAACGAGCAAGTTTATCGCTTCTTTGAGTGGGGGCTCAGGGAAGGTAAGTAAGGCGGAACCTCTCTCCGGGCAAGTCAGCAGCCGGCACCGAAGTTCCCCGCCTTTATCGCCGAGGCCGTCGAAGGGGCCTTTAGCGAGGCTGGCGACGGAGCGTTTCAATCAGGCGCGCCATTCGGTCGCGGTGGGCTGCCAGAGGACGCGGGTCGGTGGTGAAATGAGTCAGGTCGGTGGAGATTTCGTCCGGGACGACCAACAATGCCTTGGCTTGGGCGAGGAGGGCAGCGTCGCCATGACGCGCGGCCAAGGTTGTGACTTCCTGCTGAAGAACCCAGAAGTATTCGTAGTCTTCCATCCCATCGCGCAGGTTTTCCCAACGGATCGAGTTGACCGGGCCATCCAGGCAAGGCGCGGGATCGTGCCCGTAATCGCGGCGGGGCGGATAGATGAAACGCCCGTCACCATTACCCCAATAAGCGACATGGCCCGCTTTGAAATCGTAGCCGGAGACGTAGCCCATCGGATCCAGCCACGGATCCTGGAGCTGAGGGGCTGGGAAGGCCGCCGGGCTGGTCCAGTAGGTTGTCTCCCAAACGAGCAATCCTTGCACGCCATACTGCCACGATTGCCACGGCCAAAGGCGCATCTCCAGCCCGGGATGATCAATGAACAAAGTCACGTAAGGCGATTTCGGTCCGGTGCAGACATACCACCACACCTCTTCGCCGGCGGCCCGCCGCGCCGCTACTTTCTCACGCGACCACTCCGGGGTCAGGCCACACCAAATCTCGACGTTGCCAAGCAGTTCGTTCTCCGGCTGTTCGGTGAGCAGGCGACGCAACCCGGGGGCCGCCGCCCGAATCCGTTGCATGCCGTCGACGACAAAGGAGTAGTCTTTGGGATCCGGCTCGTCGAACCAATAGGTGAATGCCTTGTCCAACCATCCCCGTGCCCGCAAGTGGTCCGCGACCTGGCCGAGATAGTCATTAAAGAGCCGCGCGAATTCGGGGGTCCCCTCCTGGAAACCCTCCAAGGACCCGACGTGACGGCTGTGGAACGTGCCGCCGCCCATGCCGCGCAACGGCAATTGGAAACTGCTCAGCCGCGCTTGATCGAGCCACTTGGTTGCCGCTTCATCAAAGCGGGTAAAATTGACCTGGGCTTTTTTGGCGCCACCTTCGCCTTCGAAGGACACCTCGATGGGCGAGTAGGCGAAAAAGGAATAAGGACTGATTCGATGCTCGGCGAAGTTGGCGAGATACTTTTCATAAACCAGCTCCTGCTGCGCGCGGTCGGTCAACCCGTGATAACGGTTGATCGTGTCT
This sequence comes from Verrucomicrobiota bacterium, assembly GCA_046346765.1. Classification (GTDB taxonomy): domain Bacteria; phylum Verrucomicrobiota; class Verrucomicrobiia; order Limisphaerales; family SIBE01; genus JAXMHN01. The sequence goes on from JAXMHN010000063.1 coordinate 3,898, forward strand.
GTCCCCAAACCGAGAGCGCTGCGAAGGTGCGTCGCGCGCGGCAGTTCAAAATCGTAAATGTGGACCTGGAGCGGAATGCGCCGTGACGTCTGGTCCAGCGTCATCACCAGTTCCCCGGAGTAATCTCCAGCCTTGGCCTCGCGGGCGACGTGCACGGTAATCCAGAGTGGTTGATTGTGCGGCGGCAGCTTGAAGGGAGTGACTAACGGTGGCAACGGGTCCGGATACCAACCGCGTGCGCAACTCCCGTCCGTGGGGCGGCTCACAGAAAGATACGCGACTTCGGAGAGCGTGACCTGAATCGAGGCAGTCTCCCCATGGTTGCCGCGCAGAGGTGTCACCTCCATGGCCGTCAACCGGGCGGGGCCCGGCGGGATAATCAGTTGAGCTGCCTCGTACTCGCCGCGCGCCGCGGTGATGGTGACCGCCGAATCATGCCTTCCTCCGTTCGCGGGCGCTTGGGCGTCGCGGCCGATCTTCCAGCCGGATTCGCACCACCAAAGGGCAGGCTCGCCGGGAACATCCAACAATCGTCCGGCACGTGGATCCAGCAGCAAGCTGCGACTCACCTCGGTTGTCCCAGCAAAAAGCAAGCGGGCGGCGCCGTCCGTGAATCGGGCCTCGACCGAATGCGATCCGGGACGACTCAGTTCGCCGCGCATGGCCCAGGAAGCGGAAGCGCCCGGCAAGACGGATTGCGGGTCGCACTCGCCGGCTCGCAGAGCGGCAGAAGCGAGCTGTGGCTGGACGGTAATCGGATTGCGGCCGCGGTTGGTGACCGTCCAGTCGAGGCAAATCAGGCTATGACCGGCGTTGGGCCGGACAGATTTGAGCTGAACGGACAGCTCCGGAATGGCCTGCTGCACCGCGGTAAACCAGGTCGCACCCTCCAGGTCCGCCACGGGTTGATCCAGCCGCGCATCGTAATCGATCGTGTTCACCTGCAGATTGGCCGGGCCGTCCGGGGTGGAAAGTCGCACGAAGATTTCGCGAGCCGGAAAGAAAGCGGCGGGCAAAGACGCGTTCGTGGAGCGCCGTTGCCCGTCGCAGGATGCGATCGGGCTCCAGGATAGCCCGTCGGGACTAGCCTCGATGCGCAAAACTCCGGCCGCATGGTAATTGAGGCTGACGCGGACGAGGGCGCTTGTCTGTTGCAAACCTGGCAAGGCAAACCGGTAAGTGAGTTCAGCTTTGGGGGCGAAACACCAGCGATCCGAATTGAAGGTCAGGCGGCTGCGATGGAGCGGGCGGTGAAAATTAGCGCCTGCCCAAGCGAAGTTGGGATGGAATTGATAGACACCATTGGCGATCCTTTCGCCTTCGCCGAGCGCCATGCCGTTCACTGCCTGCTGATGGGTCGCCTGCACGGGAAGCAATTCCACGTCGTCGAACAGGACAGCGCCGTTCGCCTGCCAATGGCCGAGACGGATGGACGACCGGTTGACGCCTTCTGGGACGGAGAAGATGAAGCCAGCTGAGGTCCAGGCCTCACCCGCTGGAAAGTCCCGGTTGACTTCGGCGGGTCCCGAGATGAGGGCGCCGCCTCCCCTGCAGCACGTCGCGCCATGAAGCGCAAGCGATAGGAGGCCGCTTGGTTCCAGCGCGATCGGTTCGCTCCGCCACGCTGCGCTCTCTTGGCCGGAGCCGTCTAACCGGAGCGCGCGCTTGCCATGAAATGCCTCATCGGTCCAGGTGCCCTGCAGCGGTGGTTGCCAGCCAACGGGCTGGCTGATTCCGTCTTCGAAGCCTGGGTTGGGAACCAGATTCTGTGGGAGCGCGGAGGGGGCGAGAATCCAAGATGCCAGCAGCCACAACGGCCAACGACAACGTGCTTGCATAAAGCGAGACTTTCACTCGGAATCGCTGGAAGCAAGTCTGAATCGGCGAGCGGCGCGGCCATGGTCAGAAAAGCGGCTGTGCGGCTGAACCGGCCAATTTTTCCAAGCTCGAACTTCCTTGTTCGCCGGACTACGATGGCCGGCATGACAAGCCGATTTTTAGCCACTTGCCTGCTCATCGGAAGTTCCATGCCGGGCTGCGTCCAGGCTGCGATACTGCAGCTGGAGGCGGGCGCGCTCTTCGAGCAGTCCCTTACCCACAACCTGCGGCTGGCGTCAGACGGCAAACAAATCGAACTGGAGGCGGGCGAACTCTTCGAGGATGACGGACCGGCGGCTGGCCACTCGTATCAGAAACCGGAAAATCGCGAACGAGTGACCGCGCAGACGTGGATCCGGAAAGAGTTGGTCATTCCCAATCCCCGGGCTCGGGCGGCGCACCTTTTGGTCCTATCCGACGAGCCGTTCCAGGGTCAGATCAATGGCATCGGGCTTACCCTGGGAGACAATCAAAGCGGACGACAAGGCTACCAGAGCTTCTCGTTCGACCCCAAGATCCTTCGAGCCGGCAGCAACGAAATTATCCTGCGCGATTCGGGTCGGGTCATGATCGCCCGGGACGATGAGTTCGCCCTGGGATCTCGGACCAGAATCAGACACCCCAACCGCAGCGCGAAGAGCGTGGATGCCGGCAAGACCTGGGACGACCAGCACCTCGGGCCGGGCGGGCAGCTCGATGGCGAATACGGGGTGCGGCTCTTTCTGGATCAGTATCGGTCCGAAGGGCTGTTGACCCTGCCAATCCTGGATGCAGGCAACCTGGAGAACAAAGCGCTGGCTTCTCCGGTCGGCAGCATGCGTCCGATCAAGGTCAGCTTGCTGGCGGACTCAGCAGGCGGGAAGGTGCTGATGCGCGCCCGCTCGGGCGAGACGTATGTCCCGGAGCCGCAGCATTGGTCGGAGTGGACTGATTTGGGCGAAGCAGGCGGAACCTTTGAACCACGCGGACGCTATCTGCAAGTGGCCGTCGAACTGACGACGCTCGATCCGCTGCAAAGCCCGAGAGTGAAGAGTCTCGTCATCGAATCGAGCCCGGTGATCGGCACGAACTGGACTTCGGAAGTGCAGGTCCTGGATGCGCAGAATGAACAAATCGTTCGCACGGACATTCCATTCCAGTACGAACCGCTGGATCATCCACGGCTGAAACAACTGCGGGAACAGTACCGTCTGGACGAGCTGACCCGCGGCGCCACAAATGAGCTCGACCTGCTTTTGCGCCTGGCGCAATGGGCGTGCAATGCGTGGGATTGGCCCAATCACATCACGGAGGCATATCCCCCATGGGACGCGCTTGCCATCCTGAAACCACATGCGGATGGCAAACCCGTCGGCGGTTTCTGCCAGCAGTTCAACGTCGTTTTTCTGCAAGCTTGCGAGAGCTTCGGATTCTCCGGACGCGCCGTGTCCATCAGCCAAGGAGGCCGGCAAGCGCAATGCCCAGGCGGCGGCCACGAGATCGTAGAACTGTGGTCCAACGAATGGAAGAAATGGGTCTACGTGGATGGGGCGCTCGCTTGGTACATTACTGACGAAAAGACCGGCAGGCCGCTCTCCATTTGGGAGCTGCGTCAGAGCCAACTCCCGACCTTGCGCGGTCAACCTGTTCCAGAGGTCCGGGTGATCGATGCACCCCGCACCCGCAACCGGCAATTCGTCTGGAAAGGATTGGCCGGTCCCGAGCCACTCAATTGGTACCTGGAACTGCGTATGATTCCGCGCAGCAACTTCGTCCAAGAGAAATCTCCCCTCCCACTCAACCAGGGAACGGAAGAATGGGCTTGGACAGGCCATTACGTCTGGACGGATGAAGCGGCGCCGGCGGGCTTGATTTTTGGCAACCGCGTCAACCGCCGCGACAACTTCGAGTGGACGCTGAATCAAGCGCACTACGTCCTCGAACCGGCGGAACAACCGGGCCAACTTCGCGTCCACTTGGACACGGTGACGCCGAGCTTCGAGACCTTCCTGGCCGAAATCGACGGCGCAGAGAAAAAGCCGGTGGCGTCGGTGTTCAACTGGACGCTGCATCGCGGGCGCAACCAGCTCCGCGTCCGGCCAAGGAACCTGGCAGGCCGGGAGGGCGTCGCCAGCTGGATCACATTAAGCTACGCGCCGAAGTGAGGTCCGGTTTGGTGACGGCATCGCCACGGCTGACTTGACCCGCGGGCCAATTGCCGGTGCAGTAGCGGGATGTCATGCGTGCTGGCTTCGCTCTCCACCTCTCGCGTCCTCGCGGGTCGCCTCCGAGCCTTATTCCTATTCCTGGCCGGTCCATGGGTAGCTCTGGCCGGCACATCCGCCCCCAGTCAGCGGCTTTGGCAGCCAGTGCCGGATGAGGTTTATCTGCAGGAAGTAGGCAGGCAAATCAAGTCAGCCGGACCGATTCATGCCGTCGCTGTGCGGCAGGAGGAGATTTTCACCGGCGGACAGGATGGTGTTTCCCGTCTCGAGCGGGATCAGCTCATTCCAGTGGCAGAAGTGCGGTCCCCGATCCAGCGGCTGTTTACAACTCAGGACTCGCTTTGGGCAGCTGGAACCGAAGGATATTACCGCCTTCAAGACGGCCAGTGGCGGAAGGTGGGCAGCGCCGCCCTGGCGGCGCTGACAGAACATAACGGCCAGATCTACGCCGCAATCGGTGCCAAACTCTACCGCCTGGAAGGCGACGCACTCCGGCCCGCATCGCCGGAAGACGCGCCTTTTCCAATCACGCACCTCGCCACTCATGGCGAGTCGCTCTACGTCGTCGGCCCGGGCCGGGTGACGGTCTTTGATGGCGCACGCTTCGGAGGGCGTGACGTCTACGATTCCTATTCGGACCAGGCAGTGGACTGGGGCGAATTCCCGTCACGCAACCTGCGGGATGTGCTCAGTGACGGGGCCAGACTCTGGTTTGCGACTGACCGAGGTCTGACGATCCTGCGGGGGATGTCGCTCTCGACCGTGCGCGGCGGACAAGGTTTGCCTTATGAAGACAATCTCTGCCTGGCCAAAGGTTTCACCAACGACATGTGGATCGGCTCCACCCGCGGGGCGATCCGACTAATCGGCGGCCAGTTTCACTACTTCGCCGGTCAGCGTTGGCTGCCGAGCGATAAAGTCAATGCCATCGCCGGACACGATCAGACGGTTTACCTCGCGACGGATGCCGGGCTCGGGATAATCCATTACGAACCTTTCACGCTTCTCAAAAAAGCGGCTTACTACGAGCGCCATCTCCAGGAGTGGGGGCAAAAGCGACTCGGATTCACCCACAAACTTGAGTGGGACGACGGACTGAAAGAATTCGTCCGGGAAGTAAGCGACAATGACGGCGGATACAGTGGCAACTATTTGGTCGCTCAAAGCTATCGGTATGCGGTCACGCGCGACCCGGAGGCGCGACGGGAAGCCATCGAAACTTTTGAAGCCTTGCGCTGGCTGGAGGCGATGACCGGCATCCCCGGGTTGCCAGCCCGGTCCGTTTGGGCCAAAGGCGAGCGCGGGCACAAAGCCATGCACGGCTCGGGCGGCTATCCCGCCGAATGGCACGACACCGCCGATGGGTTATTCGAATGGAAGGGCGACACGTCCAGCGACGAACTTTGCTCTCACTTCTATGCGGTTATGTGTTTCCTGGAACTGGTCGCGACCGGATCGGAAGTCGACCAGGCCAAACAGCATCTGCGGCGGATGGCGACCCACCTCGTGGACCACGAGTGGCAACTCATTGACCAGGATGGCAAACCGACCCGCTGGGGCCGCTGGGACCCCGAGTATTTCCGGACCGACGAAGGCCGCTTTGATCGTGGCCTGCAAGCCCTGGAAATCCTCTCCTTCATCAAAACAGCGGCGGAGATCTGCGGCGATGCCAAGTTCAGCCAAGCGTATCAAAAGCTGGTCGAACTCGGCTATCCTTCCTTCACGCTCCGTCAACGCCAAGTATTCCCACCGGAAAACATCGCTCATTTCGAAGACGAACTGGCTCTGTGGAGCTACTGGAATCTGGTCCGCCTGGAGAAAGAGCCGCAGCTTCGCTCCCTTTACCGACGCAGCCTCGACCGCACTTGGGAAATCGTCCGCGTCGAACAAAACCCCTGGTTCAACTTCGTCTACGGGGCATTGACGGGCAACGATTGCGAGGCAGCCGCGGCCGTCACTCATCTGCGTGACTGGCCGCTGGACCTGCGCACCTGGTCATATCAAAACTCCCACCGGACGGACCTGCGCACGCCCACTGGTTACAGCACGTTGAAAGGCGGTATCCGCGCCTTGCCCCCGCGCGAAACGGAGCCGTTGCGCTGGGATCACTGGACCATGCAGCTGGATGGGGGTTCCGGAGGACGGGACGTCGTCGAGCCTGGCGGCTGGCTGGAGGCTTACTGGATTGGCCGTTACTACCAATTCATCGCCCCACCAGGCCTTACCGACCAGGGAACTTTCACGGTCGAAGCAGGGCGGAAGGCCGGCCCGGGGGCGAAACCATATGATGGTCCGGCTCGCCCGCGCAACCTGCCTTAGCGAAGAAGCAAACTCTGGATCGATTCCGCTCTTTTCCGCTGCCAGAGTTCGAACCCGCCAATCACGATTCGGTTGAAGTCGACGACCCGGTGATGGGAAGAGGTGGTTTCACCCTTTATCGCAGACTCTGACGCGGATGGCCGGAGTTCGATTATGTTCGCGCGCGGGGCGCGGCATATTCTCGACTTCGAGAGCCACCCGTAGAGACAGGTTCCAGCTTGGCGACTACGGTTTGGCGGCGGGAGAAATCGCTTCGACGAGCGGAACAAACAAAATGTTGGCGCGGTAATCATGATACTTGGTGAAAACGTCGTCCTGCGGGATGGCCGGCTCGTTCGGACCGGGCACGAGCATCTCGCCGTTGCGAACCATGATCAGGTTCAAGCTGGGAACAACCAGCAACAACTGATCGCCGGCGCCCGCTCCCCAGACCGCATCTTCGAGGCAATCGGCCGTAGCGCTGGCCACGGTTGAGTCCACCAACCCAGCCCTGCAGTGTCCCGGCAAAACCGGCATCGCCCGTCACCTCCTGGACCGCCCGGCGGCTCAAGAGCTGGCGCCCGTCCCAGTTGCCTTCGTGCAAGACCAGCCGCCCCAGTTTTGCCGCGGCTCGCGGCGTAAAGGCGCCCCCACCCCATGTCGCCACCAAAGGCAATCCGTCCACCAGGAAAGTCTGGCCGTAACCAACCGACCATTCCTTGTCCAAAATGCCGATCGGCCGCATCACCCGCTGGCGTAAAAGTGTCCGAATGTCTTCCTGCGCGCCGCCGCGAATGGCCGCCGTCACGCAATAGGCCATCATGCCGATTCCAGGGTTGCTGTACTCCAGTTTCTCCCCCAAGCGAAAGAGGACCGGCGCTTCGTCGCGCGCCAGCGTGAATGGATCCCGCGGCACAGCCAGACGCTTCCAAAAATCCCCCATCCAGCCGGGCTGGTCTTCGTGCTTGATATTTTCGGTCGTGGAATCGGACAGTCCGGACGTATGCGACCCCAAATGCCGAATCGTAATCCTGGATTTGCTCGCTTCGTTCTTCCATTGCGGCACGAACTGCGCCGCCGGATCGTCGATCGAAATCTTCCCGTCCGTGATGGCCACCGCCAGGGACAGTCCGCCCGCCAACGCTTTGGCGAGCGAAGCGGTCCCCTGCAAGTTGCTTTCGGTGACACCTGGAGCATACCACTCATAAACCAAACGATCGTTGCGCACGACCAGAAAGGCGCGCGTTTTCTTGGAAGCGAGCCGGTCGCGAATCGTATCGAGCTTCGGCGTCGACATGCCTTGGGCTTCCGGACTGCTTATGGGAATCCTCGGCGTCGACCAATCCGCGGGGTGGAGAAGCGACGGCGAGGAGATTGCCAGGGCGACGTATAAGGGCCGAAGGACGCCGGTGATGGCGTGGAAGTCGTTCATGAAAGGAGTAAACCCGAAAGTGGACGGCGGGCCAGACGTATATGACATATCTTCAAATCAAGATATCTTGATTTGACTCTTAACCCGCGAGCGTGTAAGTGTATACCCAGCGCGGTGGCCGCCAGTTCGGAAACACAGATGCTCTGATGGAAAACAATAAGATCGAGTCTAGCCGCCTGGATCAGTTCCAGGAATTACTTCGCCGTCGAATCATGATCATTGACGGCGCGATGGGAACCATGATCCAGACCTACAAGCTGGATGAAGCTGACTATCGCGGAGAACGCTTCCGGGACTGGACCCGCGATGTGAAAGGAAACAACGACCTGCTCAATCTGACTCAAGCGGAGATCATCCGCACCATCCATCGGCAGTATCTGGATGCGGGCGCCGATATGATTGAGACCAACACATTCAATTCCACGACGATCTCCCTGGCGGACTACGGCATGGAGGCGCTGGCTTACGAACTGAACCTGGCCGGAGCCCGCAATGCCCGCGCCGCGGCGGACCGGTTCATGGCGGACAACCCGCACCGGGTTTGCTTTGTTGCGGGAGCGCTTGGCCCGACGAACAAAACCGCGTCGCTTTCCCCTGACGTGCAGAACCCGGCGTTCCGCAGTGTGACTTACGACGAGTTGGTGGAAGCCTACTACACCCAGGCGAAGGGCCTGGTCGACGGCGGCGCTGACCTCCTTCTCGTCGAGACGGTCTTTGACTCGCTGAACTCGAAAGCAGCCCTGTTTGCGATCGCCAAGTTGTTCGAGGATCTGGGAATCGAAGCTATTCCCGCCAGTAGCCACGGCTTGGCCTCGGGTTCCACCGGGGGAAAGCGGCGCATGCCTGTGATGGTGTCGTTCACGATTACCGACAAGAGTGGTCGGACCTTATCCGGGCAAACGGTGGAAGCTTATTGGATTTCCATCTCGCATTTTCCCTTGATCAGTGTGGGGATCAACTGTGCTTTGGGCGCGAAGGAAATGAGAGGGTTTATCGAAGAACTTGCCCGGCTCGCGCCTGTTTACGTCAGTTCGTATCCGAATGCCGGGTTGCCCAATGCTTTTGGCGGCTTCGACGAGACACCCGCCCACATGGCCGCGGACCTTTCGGAGTTTGCGCGTAACGGCTGGGTGAACATTGTCGGCGGTTGCTGCGGCTCCACGCCGGATCATATCCGGGCCATCGCGGCCGGCGTTAAAGAGCTTCCACCGCGCCAGCTGCCCAGGCCGGAGCCTCACACCTACCTATCGGGATTGGAGGCGCTCGCGATCCGTCATGAGCGGCCCACGGTGAGCAGCGAGACGGCTTCGGCCCGCGAAGGCAGCAATGCTTCGATCAGCTTTGTCAACATTGGCGAGCGCACGAATGTTACCGGTTCGCCGAAATTCGCGAAGCTCATCAAGGAAGGGAAGTTCGAAGAGGCGCTGACGGTGGCGCGACAGCAAGTGGAGAATGGCGCCCAACTGATCGACGTCAACATGGACGAGGGAATGCTCGATTCGGAGAAGGCGATGACGCATTTTCTCCACCTGATCGCCTCCGAACCCGAGATTTGCCGGGTGCCAGTCATGATCGACAGTTCCAAATGGTCCGTGATCGAGGCGGGGTTGAAATGTGTGCAGGGCAAGTCGGTGGTGAATTCGATCAGCTTGAAGGAAGGCGAAGAGAAATTCCTCGCCCAAGCCAGGCTGATCCGCCGCTACGGCGCGGCGGTGGTCGTCATGGCCTTCGACGAGCGTGGCCAGGCGGATGTCTTCCGGCGCAAGATCGAGGTGTGCGAGAGGTCTTACCGTTTGTTGACCGAGAAGGCCGGGTTTCCACCGCAGGACATTATTTTCGATCCGAACATTCTGACCGTCGGGACCGGGATTGAGGAGCACAACAACTACGCGGTCGATTTCATCGAAGCGACGCGATGGATCAAGGGGCATTTGCCGGGCGCCAAAGTCAGCGGCGGCGTCAGCAACATCTCCTTTTCCTTTCGAGGCAACAACCTGGTGCGGGAAGCGATGCACGCGGCATTTTTGTATCACGCCATCCGTGCCGGGCTGGACATGGGAATCGTCAATGCGGGCCAACTGGCGGTTTATGAAGAAGTCCCGAAGGACCTGCTCGAGTTGGTTGAAGATGTCCTCCTCAACCGGCGGCCGGATGCCACCGAGCGGCTCATTCAGTTTGCGGAAGTGATCAAACACCGCGAGAAGGGAGCGGAGCAGGCCGAAGAGCACGCCTGGCGCAAAGGAACGGTGGAGGAGCGTTTGACCCACGCCCTGGTCAAAGGGATTGTCGATTACATCGACGCCGACGTGGAAGAAGCGCGACGCCAGCATGCCCAAACCGCTCGATGTGATCGAAGGACCGCTCATGGCTGGGATGAACATCGTCGGCGACCTTTTTGGCGCCGGCAAGATGTTCCTGCCCCAAGTCGTCAAGAGCGCGCGGGTGATGAAGAAAGCGGTCGCGTGGTTGCTGCCCTACATGGAAGATGAGAAGCGCACTTCGGGCCGGAGTCAGGCCCAAGGCCGCATTCTGCTCGCGACCGTGAAGGGTGACGTGCACGACATTGGCAAAAACATCGTCGGCGTCGTCCTGGGCTGCAACAACTACGAGGTGATTGATCTGGGCGTGATGGTGCCGTGCGAGAAGATTCTGGCGACGGCGCGCGAGCAGAATGTGCAAATCATCGGTCTGAGCGGGCTTATTACGCCGTCGTTGGACGAGATGGTTCACGTTGCCAAGGAGATGTCTCGCGAAGGCTTCGACATTCCGTTGCTCATTGGCGGCGCCACCACCAGCAAGGTCCACACCGCCGTCAAAATCGCCCCGGCTTATCACGAGAGCGTCCTCCATGTCCTGGACGCTTCCCGAGCCGTCGGCGTCGTCAGCAGCCTGATCAATCCGGCCGCGAAACCGCAATTCACCGAAAAGGTCCGGCAAGAGTACCATGCGCTCCGCCAGCACCATCAAGTCCAACAAGCCAAGCCGCTTCTGCCATTGGCGGAGGCGCGTCAACGCAAGCCGCGGTTGGAATGGGCTGGCTATGAACCGCCCCGCCCCGAGTTCATCGGTCGGCGATTGGTTGCTTCCGGAAGGAGCCCTGGCGACCAGGGCGCGACCGAGAGTATTTCCCTGGGCGAGCTGGTGCCTTTCATCGATTGGTCACCATTTTTCCATACTTGGGAGATGCGCGGGCGCTATCCGGCGCTCCTGGAAAATCCCAAGGCCAAAGAGCTTTTCGATGATGCCCAGAAACTCCTGGCCCAGATCATCTCCGAGCAACGCCTCCAGCCGATTGGAATCTACGGCTTCTTCCCGGCTTATAGCAGCGGCGACGACGTCGAAGTCTATGCCGACGAGTCGCGTCGCCATGTCCTGGCGCGCTTCCATTTTCTCCGCCAGCAAATGGACAAAACCGATGGCTCCCCCAATTGGTCGCTAGCCGACTTCGTCGCGCCGCGGCCCGGTCTCGATCAGCCGCCGACGCCCGCGCCCGATTACTTGGGAGCCTTTGCGGTCAGTGCCGGTTTCGGGCTCGACGACCTTTGCCGGCAGTTCGAACGCGACCACGACGACTACAGCTCGATCATGGCCAAAGCGCTGGCAGACCGCCTGGCCGAAGCGTTTGCCGAAGCGCTGCATCAACGCGCTCGTCAGACCTGGGGTTTCGGACGCACCGAACGGCTCTCGAACGAGGATCTGATCCACGAGAAGTATCAGGGCATTCGCCCGGCGGCCGGTTATCCTGCTTGTCCGGATCATACCGAAAAGCAGACTCTGTGGGAACTCCTCGACGTCGAGGCCCAAACCGGCATCAAACTCACCGAGAGCTGTGCGATGTGGCCGGGAGCGAGCGTCAGCGGCCTTTATTTTTCGCATCCGCAATCGAAGTATTTCGCGGTCGGGAAACTGGGACGGGACCAGGTGTTGGATTACCATGTGCGCAAGGGAACGCCGCTGGAGGAAGTTGAGAAGTGGCTCGGCCCGTATCTCAATTACGAACCAACCCGCCCCACGCCAGCCGCAGTCAGCGAACCGTGTGGCTGCGGAATCTCGCATTGAAAGCCACCGGCCGAGCCTGCTGCTGACATCCGGAGCTTGGCGACAACGCTTCGGGGGGTTACGATCCCCGCCATGAAACGCACTCTCATTCCTGTGCTGGCGCTGTTTGCAGCCGCCAGCCTCAGACTGCTCGCCGCGGACTCAGAAGATGGCTTCGTCTCGATCTTCGACGGAAAAAGCTTTGATGGCTGGAAGACAGCCAAGGAGCATCCGACCACTTGGAAGATTGAACATGGGGCCTTTGTCGCCCGCGGGGAGCGTTGCCACCTCTTTTACGTTGGCGACCCCAAGCCTTTCAAGAATTTCGAATTGAAAGTCGACGTCATGACCAAACCGAATTCGAATGGCGGAATCTACTTCCACACCAAATATCAGGAGAACGACTGGCCCAAGTACGGTTTCGAATGCCAAGTCAACGTTTCGCACAGCGACTGGAAGAAAACTGGCAGCCTTTATGACGTCGTCAACGTCCCCTCCTCGCCGGCCAAGGACAACGAATGGTGGACCCAGCACATCATTGTCAATGGCCGCAAGGTGACCGTGAAGATTAACGACCAGGTGCTCCTCGAATACACACAGCCGGTCGGAGCCCAACCGGGCAAGGACTTTACGCGGGTGCTCGACGAGGGCACGTTCGCGCTGCAAGCCCACGACCCGAACAGCGTCGTGCAATACAAGAACATTCGAGTCAAACGCCTGGCAGATTGACCAGGGACTCAAGGCGCAATCTCTCGCCGCAGCCGACCGTTCGGGAGCTGGCAGCCACGAACGGTCGTCCTCTGAGCTCGGCTCAGTCGCGGGGCGCATCGCCGAAGAGGGCGCCAGGCCAACCCTCCGGCAGGACGGACGCATCCGTTGCGTCGGAGCTCCGCAACAAGCCCTCCGCTAATGTGCTTTCCCTTAAGTCCGCAACCTTTTGTTGCGCTCAACTGATTTGCAGGCGCGGCGTGACGAAGGTGCCTAGCCGCCGCGCTCTGTGACGGAGGAACAACAAAGCCTGCAAGTCATTTCGCGCCAACCTTGGGGCGGCGGTCTTTGGCACGCTCGCAGCGTTGCCCGCTCGCACAGACCGCTACGCGTATGCGCCTCACTCGCGCCTTGCGAGCCAAATTCCCTCGCCGCAAATGCCTGCGGACTTAAGGGGCAGCACACTAGAGGGACCAGCCTTCTCGATACTTGTAGTGGAGATACTGTTCCGCCTCGGGAGCATTTGGGATCTTGAGACTCGCGCTGTCCCAAGCCAACACCTCGCCGCCGCCGATGCGGATCGCCACACTGCCGAGGAGAACCGCTTCGGTCAACGGCCCGGCGAAGCCAAAATTGGATTCGGTATGGCTGCCTGTTTTGCAGGCTTGAATCCATTCCTGATGGTGGCCAATAGATCGCGGCAGGGTTTTTGGGGGCGGATTAAACTCGCGATGCTTGGATTCGGGGATCAGTCGCGGGGTCTCGCCGCCCCACCCGCGGACGAGGATTTTGCCTTTGTCGCCCGCGAAGATGATGCCATCTTCGGCATCGAGTGGATGGTCCGCTTCGAGCTCATCAGGCCGCTCGGGCAGAAGGCCGCCATCGTACCAATGCACCTTGACGGCTGGCATGTCGCCCCGGGCCGGGAATTGGTAATGGACCATGGCTGCGACGGGGACGGATTCGGCAAAGACCGGGGTGGAAGTCGCATGCACACTCGTAGGCGGTCCGAGTTTGAGCGTTGAAAAAACCGGGGCGAGGTTGTGAATACCCATGTCGCCCAGGCCCCCGGAGCCGAAATCCCACCACCCGCGCCATTTGAACGGGACGTAAGCGGGATGATAAGGGCGCCAGGGAGCCGGACCGAGCCATAGGTCCCAGTCAAGCGTCGGCGGCACGGCGGGCGTGTCGGTGGGCCGTTCAATGCCTTGCGGCCACCAGAGCGGCATTTTGCCGCGATGCGTGGGGCGGTCTGACCAGACGTGCACTTCCCGGACGGGCCCGATGACGCCGGCCCAGATCCATTCCTTCAAGAGCCGATTGCCTTCGAATTCCATGCCCTGGTTACCCATTTGCGTGGCGACCTTGGCCTCGGCAGCGGCCCGCGCGATCGCCCGCGCTTCGAAGACCGTCCGGGTCAGGGGCTTTTCACAGTAAACGTGTTTGCCATGTTTGAGGGCGGCCATGGATGCGACCGCGTGGACATGGTCCGGCGTGGCCACGACGACGGCGTCAATGTCCTTTTGTTCGTCGAGCATCCGGCGGAAGTCGCGATGGACCCGGGCCTTGGGGAACCGCTTCAGATTGCTCGCCGCGCGGGCTTCGTCGACGTCGCACAAAGCGACGATGTTCTCGCCCTTGACACCGTCCAGGTCCTCACTGCCCCGGCCACCCGCGCCCACAACGCCGATGTTGAGCTTCTCACTGGGAGGTGTTTGCCCTGCCCCGCCGAGCACATGACGGGGCACGACCGAGATCGCGCCGATCAGAGCTGATCGGGCGAGGAATTGACGACGGGTCAGCGAGGAAAGGAGGTCTGTCTGGGCGAGAGAGGTTTTCATGCGGCGACCATCGACTGCGATTGAGCCAAACTGTTTCGGATGCTGCCGATTCTGCGCAATCGCGGTGTTGGACGTCAATCCTTTGCTGCACATGGCGTCTGCTCATTCCGTCGCGGCGCGACGGAACTTGCGGATTGCGCGACCACGGGAGATACGCCCATTCTATGCCGGAAGTGGAACCGGCGATCTCTTCTGCATCGGAGGAAGCGCTGCCATCCAGGCCGACAGAGCCGGCCTCATGGTCGATCCTGATCCATTTTGGCGAACTCGGTTTAAAGGGACGGAATCAATCGATGTTTCGGCGGCAGCTCCGCCGCAATATCCGTCTGAAACTCCGCAGCCTTGGGCTTGCCTGGCCGGTCGAAGATGCCGTCGGGGTTTTTACGGTCCATGTCCCCGGTGCCGAGCGCGATAGGCCTCTTCAACCGGTGCTCGCGGCTCTGCGCCAAGTTTTCGGCATTGTCTGGCTGACCTGCGCTCGCCGACTGCGGCCTCTCCGGTTCACTGCTCAGTCCGCGGGCTCGGACTTTGTCGAACTGGAGCAGCATGTGGCCGAGATGGCCGAGCGCCAATATGTCGAGGGCCAGCAGTTCAGCGTTCGAGTCAACCGCGGGAACAAGCTGCTGCCCTTTGCTTCGCTGGAATTGGCGGCGCGGCTTGGACAGTCAATTCGAGACCGCACGCGCTGGCGCCGGGTGAACCTAAAACATCCAGATGTCACCTTTCGGCTCGATTTGCGCTGCGCCGCGACCTACTTATTTGGCGAGAAGCTCAAAGGACCCGGCGGCTTGCCGGTGGGCACATCCGGAAGGGTCTTGACCTTGCTTTCAGGGGGGATTGACTCGCCCGTCGCCGCATATTTGATGGCCAAGCGCGGGTGTCTGGTCGACTTCATTCACTTCACTCCCACGACGACCGGCCGGGACGAGGTGCTCCAGTCTAAAATCTGGCGGCTGGCCGCACAGCTTTCCAAGTTTACTCTTCGTTCAAGGCTGCTGGTCTTGCCTTACGTCCACTTTGACCTTGCATTGACGCGGCAAAGGATCGGCTTCGAGTTGGTGCTATTTCGGCGCTTCATGGCGCGAGTGGCCGAGCGGGTCGCGCGGCAGTGGCGGGCCAAAGCTCTGGTGACTGGGGATAATCTTTCCCAGGTAGCCTCACAAACCATGTCGAACCTGGCTTCAGCATCGCGGGTCACGGATCTGATGGTGCTCCGCCCGATCGTCGCTTTTGACAAAGAAGAGACCATCTCGCTTGCCCAGAAGATAGGCACCTACGATATATCCATCGAGCCATACAAAGATTGTTGCGCCCTGATCAGCCGGCATCCCAAAACCCGGTCCGTGCACGAACGACTGCAGCATTTGGAGGCGCTGGCGTTTCCGGATTACGAACGACTGATCGAGCACACTCTGGCCGATGCGATTTGCCTGGAATGCGGAACGGCCGGCACCGGCAGACGCGAGCCGATCTTCGTCCCGAACGCCGCGAGGGACAGAGAAACTGTTTGAATCTCGGCCAGATCGAGAGGATGGTGGGCGGATGGAGCATCTACAGCGCGTTCAACAGACCGGCGCGGCCGAAAGCCGGCGTTGGTTCTCGTTCTCAGCCGCCGCCACCCTTTTCCTCTTGCTCGTTTGCCTCGTCCGCGCAGCCGCACCACCCCCTCACCTGATTCGTTTGCGACCCAGGAGGGGGAACTGTTGATTCAACCGATCAATCACGCCACCTTGACGATGTCCTGGAAGGGTAAGACGATTTACCTCGATCCAGTCGGCGGCGCCCAGCGCTTCGCGACTCTGCCCCGACCTGATCTAATCTTGATCACGGACATCCACGGCGATCACTTGGACGCACCCACCCTGAGCGCCATTGCCGGTGACCAAGCCACGCTCGTCGCCCCGCAGGCGGTCGCGGAGAAGCTGCCGCCGAACCTAAAGGCGCGGACGACGGTGCTGGCCAATCGCGAGACCAAGACCATCCAGGATATTAAGATCGAAGCCGTCCCGATGTACAATCTGACCTCGGAACGTCTCAAATTTCACAGCAAAGGCCGGGGCAACGGCTATGTCCTCACCATCGGCAGCAAGCGAATCTATATCAGTGGCGACACCGAAGACATCCCGGAAATGCGGGCCTTGAAGAACATCGACATTGCGTTCGTCTGCATGAACCTTCCCTATACCATGACCGAAGAGCAGGCGGCCAGCGCAGTCCGGGAGTTCAAACCGAAAGTCGTCTACCCTTATCACTACCGGGGCAGCGACCTGGGGAAGTTCCGCGACGCAGTCGGCGAATCCAGCGGAGTCGAAGTGCGGATAAGAAACTGGTACTGACCCGGGCGAGGCAACGCGCCTCGCCGAGAGAATCGCCCAACGAGAAGCCAGAACTGCGAATCGTGTGGGCTGAGGTCGGCTCGCGGTTGACATCGCCTTCCTTCGTATTCCTTTTCTCATGCATCCCTCTGAAACGAGCCATCTGAGCCAGCCCGGAGCTGATCCCTCCTGCTGGCCGCTCGATCCGAGCGTCATCTTCCTGAATCACGGCTCATTCGGGAGCTGTCCTCGCCCGGTGCTGGATTTCCAGCAAACGTTGCGCGAACGGATGGAACAGCAGCCTATACGCTTTTTCGTGCGGGATTTGGAGGGACTGCTCGACGAAGCGCGGCGGGATTTGGGCGTCTTTATTAACGCGCCGCCGAATGATCTGGCGTTCGTCCCCAATGCCACTGCTGGAGTCAACACGGTTTTGCGGTCATTCAGTTTCAATGCCGGTGACGAGCTGCTGGTCACCAATCACGAATATAACGCTTGCCGGAATGCTCTGGATTACGCGGCCAAACGGGCGGGGGCGCAAGTGGTCGTCGCGGAGATCCCCTTTCCCTTGCACCGCGAAGACGAGATCGCGGACGCAATCATGGGGCGCGTGACCGCTCGAACGAGGCTTGCGCTGATCGATCACGTGACCAGCCAGACCGGTTTGATCCTGCCGGTGGCACGGCTAGCGCGAGAGCTCAGTGAACGAGGAGTGGACCTCGTGGTGGACGGCGCCCACGCACCTGGAATGGTGCCACTCGATCTAGTCAATCTGGGAGCGGCCTTCTACACCGGCAATTGCCATAAGTGGATTTGCGCTCCAAAAGGCGCCGCCTTTCTCTACGTCCGCCCCGACCGGCAGCAGTTCATTCGGCCACTGACGATCAGCCACGGCGCCAATTCGCCTCGCACGGACCGAAGCCGCTTCCAGATCGAATTCGGCTGGACCGGAACGTGGGATCCCACCGCCATGCTGTCGGTGCCGGAGGCGTTGCGCTTTATGGAGACACGCCTGCGCGGTGGCTGGCCCGAGATCATGCGCCGGAACCGCGACTTGGCTTTAGCCGCCCGGCAATTGCTTTGTCGCACACTCCAGATTCCCAGCCCTTGCCCGGATTCCCTGATCGGTTCTTTAGCGTCAGTGCCATTGTCGGACTCGACCGATGCCAGCCCGGCGGCTTCGCCCCTCTACGCGGACCCGCTGCAGGACAAGCTGCGCGCCGAAGATTCCATTGAAGTTCCGGTGATTCCGTGGCCGGCGCCGCCAAAACGGGTTTTGCGGATATCCTGCCAACTCTACAACGCGTTGCCGCAATATGAAGTGCTGGGAGAGAGTCTGGCAGCGTTACTCAAAGGCCAGCCGCGAGCGAGAGGGTCGCGCGCGAGTGTCCGGTAACCGTCAGTGGCACGACCTGGCACGGTGAGGGGCTTGCCGAAGGTCGGGACTCAGGTATGGAATGCCGAGGCCAAGCCCACGCAAAACTAAGAGCAAACCGAGCAAGACCGCGCAGACCGGAATCAGTCTTTGAAAGCGAAGCCGGAGAGCGAGCTGAACATTCCGGCCGAGCAGTCCGATGCTCAACATCATCGGAACGGTGCCCAACCCGAAGATCACCATGTAGGCAGCTGCCGCCGGCACACTCCCAAGGGCCAGGGCGCTTGCTCCCGCCACATAGGCAAGCCCGCAAGGCAAGAAGCCATTCAAAATGCCGAGAGCGTAGAGCGCCGAGAACCCCCGCCGCTGCAAGAGAGGCCCAAAGAGAGACTTGAGGAACGCGACAGCCCGGACGACCGGGAGCTGGACGCGCCGCCGGCGCTTTGGGATCCAGGCAAGCAGCACGACCGCACCGGTTACCAAAGAGGCCCACCGTTGCCATCCGGTCAGGGCGACCGTTTGGCCCACGGCGCCAAAAATGAGGCCGAGCAGCGCATAAGCCGTCAGCCGTCCGACGTTGTAGCCAAGGCGGCCCAGCCAGAACGGCATGCGCGGGCCGTCGCTTCCGGGCAGAGCCAAGGCTAACGGGCCACACATGCCGGCGCAGTGCAAACTGCCCACCAGGCCCAGAATCATCGCCGTCCACCATTCCATACCAGTTAAGCTCCAGCAGCCGGCACCACAATTGGCTGGTCGATGTAAAAGCCCTCCCCGCCCACTTGCCATTCCACCCGCACCTTCCACAAGCCGGGCCGTAGCCGAGTGGAATCCAGCTTTTGGATTCCTTGCGCATCGAGGGCGAGAGGGATCTGTTGGTCGAGTTGGGCGTTCGACGGTCGGTAAAGATGGATCTGGCCGGCGACCGATTGACTCTCAGCGACGGCTAATCGCAGGACGATGTGGCGGGTTGCTCCATCATAGTTCACGGCCATGGGCTGACCGGCGCGCAGGGTGCGGTTCACGCGATCCAGGCGGTGTTGGTACTGAATTTCCTGTTCGTAATAATCGGCCTGAACCAGATCTACCGAATGCCGATTGGCAAAGACGATAAACGCAACCAGGCCAGCAAAGAAGACGATGAACACCCCGGTGATCACCCGGGGCCAGCTTTCGCCACCCTTCGCCTGCGGTGGGGCGGCCTGGTGCTTAGGTTGTCTCATTTTCGCGGACCGATGAAGACGGTGTTGATTGTTTCGAGCACCTTGTCTTTCGAACAAACATCGACGGACAACGGCATCGTACTGGCCTGCAGCGTTTCAGGCGGCAACTCGATCAGCACTGATGTCTGAGCCAGTTCGCCGCGCGGCACGACCAACTCGTCGTGGCCGCCGATTAACAGCAACTTTCCCGAAACGCTTTGCAGTTTCAACGTCACGGCGACGTCGCGCGAAGTCTTATTCACCAGTTTCAGGAGATAGAGGTTGCTGATCCGCCCTTCCGGAGTTTGTTGGAAGAGCGCGCCGGGCGCGCGCAATAAGGTCGTTTGCACATCCGAACGGGTGAAGACCAAATAACCCAGGAGGACGGCGAGGGTTCCGAGCACTGCTGAGTAGCCGATCATGCGCGCAGTGATCCGGAAGGGTTGGGCGCGCTCGACGCTATTGAGGGAGGCGTAGCGGACCAGGCCGCGGGCCTGTCCGAGCTTGTCCATGACCGCATCGCAGGCATCGATGCAAGCGGTGCAATGAACACATTCCATCTGGGTTCCATTGCGAATATCGATGCCGGTTGGGCAGACCCGCACGCATTGCCGGCAATCAATGCAATCGCCGTAGCCTTCGCTATGGCGATGTTCCCATTTCTGGTTGCGATGCAAACGCGAGCGCTGCTCGCCCCGACGGTGGTCGTAAGCCACCACCAGCGTGTTCTCATCGACGACCGTGGATTGAAGCCGGCCGTAAGGACAGATGAACGTGCACGCTTGCTCGCGAAACCGGGCGAAGATCGCGTAGAATATAATTGTGAAAAGAGTCATGAAACCGAGGCCGGTCAGATGCCGGGCTGGATTGTCCGTGACGATCTGGATCAGCTGCTCGGTCCCGATGATGTAGCTGAGCAAGGTATTGCCAATGAGAAATGACAAACTGAGGAAGACGGCATGTTTGACCAGCTTCTTCCTCAGCTTCTGCCCGGTCCACGGAGCCGCACGCAACGCCCGCTGCGCCATGGCATCTCCTTCGATCCAATACTCGATTTTCCGGAAAACCATCTCCATGAGCAGCGTTTGCGGACAGGTCCACCCACACCACAGCCGCCCGAAAGCAGCGGTAAAAACAAAGATCCCACTCAAGAACAGCAAGGTGGCGAGGGCAAAGATAGCGCCGTCCTGCGGCCAAAAGATCTGGCCGAGGATGGAGAACCTGCGCTCCACAATGTTGAAAAGCAGGAGCGGGTTGCCGTTAATGCGAACAAACGGGCCGACAAACATAGTGGCCAGGAGCAGGTAACTAACCCACGTCCGCCATCGATAGAATCGACCCGAAGGCTGCCTCGGGAAGAGCCACCGACGCCGGCCGGCTTGATCGGCCGTTGAAAGGTGGTCTCGAAAGTCCATCCAATCGATCTCCTGCGCGACGCCAGGGGGATTGGGTTGAGGCGAGCTGGGCGGGGGCCGGTTCATCGAAGGTGACTCACTGCGTGCCATCGGCCCACGGGACGGTTTGGGCCATTGCTTGCCTGGACAAGATTCGGATGGGTCATTCGAATTCAGACGGCTTTTGCGGCCCCTGCGGGAGCAGGTTTTCGGGCGGCTTTGGATTGACCGGGTGACTGCCGCGGAGAGTGTAAATGTAGCTCGCGACGGCGTGAATTTCGCTTGGCTTGAGCATGGCCTTCCAGGTCAGCATTCCCTTCTCGGGGACTCCGTTGATGATGGTCTTGAGGTTGTCGACGAAATTGGAACCGTGAATCCAATAGTCATCGGTCAAGTTAGGTCCGACCAAGCCGCCGGCGTCGGCGCGGTGACATGGAGCGCATAGGGTGGAAAACGTCTGCTGCCCTTTGGCCAGAATGACCTGGTCTTTGGCCGGTTCAAGCGATCCGAGCGAAGCCTCGAATCGGGCCAGGGCCGCGCCTTTGATCTGCTCCGCCCGCTTGAATTCTTTGCTGAACTGAGCCTGCTGCAAATCGCCGAGGCGAAGCACGTGATAATAGAACATGTAAATGACCGCGAAGATCGTGGTCAGATGGAACAGCCAGACCCACCAGCGCGGCAGCAGATTGTCCAACTCTTTGATGCCATCGGCATCGTGCGCCAT
This sequence comes from Verrucomicrobiota bacterium, assembly GCA_046346765.1. Classification (GTDB taxonomy): domain Bacteria; phylum Verrucomicrobiota; class Verrucomicrobiia; order Limisphaerales; family SIBE01; genus JAXMHN01. Next base: position 25,304 of record JAXMHN010000063.1, read on the forward strand.
CAAGAGGGGCTCTTTGGGATCATTCATCGCTCGACTCTCCTTTCTGGGAAAGGCCATCTTCACGCAAAGGCAACGAACTCATCTCGTGGACGAAGGGCTTCTTGAGCCGGACCGCCCAAACCAAAGCGCCGAGAAAGACCAGGACGAACAGGCATATCGAAATCGTATCGTAGACTCCGACGCCTCCAATGGCGCGTAAGACATTCTGGATCATAAATAGAAGGCAAGATCGTCTTTAGTTGAGTGCTTCACCGTCCCGCTTCGCGTCGGCGCGCGGTGTCGGCACGCTATCCGAGCTTTGAATCGTGTCGGCCGGCTGGCTTTTGATATCGGTGCCGAGCCGCTGCAGATAAGCAATCAAAGCGATGATCTCCGAGTCGGCATCGGCTTGAATCAGCCCCGTCTTCAAACTCGCTTTGACTTTGGACGCCTGATCCTTCAACGCGGCCAGCGCCGTGGCCTCGGTCCCTGCCGGATAGGGAACACCGACCTTCCGGAGCGCAGCGATTCGAGCGGGCAAAGAAGAAGTGTCCAGCTTCTGTGTGAGCAGCCAGGGATACCGCGGCATGATTGAGCCCGGCGAGGTCGACCTTGGGTTTTCCATGTGATTGTAATGCCACGCATCCGGATATTTACCGCCGACGCGGTGCAAGTCGGGACCAGTTCGCTTCGATCCCCACAAGAAAGGATGGTCATAAATGAACTCGCCCGCTTTGGAATACTCGCCATAACGCTCCGTTTCGGAGCGGAAGGGACGCACCATTTGGGAATGACAACCGACACATCCCTCGCGGATGTAGAGATCGCGGCCCATCACTTCCAGGGGGGTGTATGGCTTGACGCTGGCGATCGTCGGCACGTTCTGCTTGACCAGATACATTGGCACAATCTCGAGCAATCCGCCGATGAGCACAGCCACGAAAGCCAGCGCGGTGAAGGTGATCGGCTTGCTCTCGAGCCACCGATGTCCCCAAGGATGCTTTTCTTCCGCATGGGCAGCCTGGACGTGAAGCGGGGCAGCCTGAGCTTCTTGTTCCGGGACAAATTCGCCGCTCTTGGCCGTTCTCCAGAGGTTGAACGCCATCAGGAACGCGCCCAGGATGTAAAGTGACCCCCCCAGCGCGCGCATCCGATACATCGGCACAATCTGGAGAACCGTTTCGAGGAAGTTGGGATACTGCATGAAGCCTTCGGACGTGAACTGTTTCCACATCAGGCCCTGGGTAATCCCGCTCCAGTACATCGGCACGACGTAAAACATCATGCCCAAAAGCGCGATCCAAAAGTGGGTGTTAGCCAGCCGAACCGACCATAGCTTGGTATTGTAGAGTCGTGGGAAGAGCCAATAGAGCATGCTGAAAGTGAGGAATCCGTTCCAACCCAGCGCCCCGGTATGGACATGGGCGATTGTCCAGTCCGTATAGTGAGAAAGGGAATTGACGCTCTTGACCGCGAGAGTAGGACCTTCAAGCGTGGCCATGCCGTAAGCCGTGACTGCCACGACCATGAATTTGAGCATCGGATCCTGCCGCACTTTGTCCCAGGCTCCCCGCAATGTCAGCAACCCGTTTAGCATCCCGCCCCACGACGGCGCCACCAACATGACCGAGAAAACCATGCCGAGCGACTGCGCCCAGTCAGGAAGCGCCGTATAGAGCAGGTGATGCGGCCCGGCCCAAATATAAACGAAGATCAGCGCCCAAAAATGGATGATGGAAAGGCGATAGGAAAAAACGGGACGGTCGGCCGCCTTGGGAAGAAAGTAATACATCATCCCGAGGTAGGGCGTCGTCAGAAAGAAGGCGACGGCATTGTGGCCATACCACCATTGCACCAAGGCGTCCTGCACGCCGGAATAAATGGAGTAGCTCTTGAAGAACGTAACCGGCACTTCCAGCGAGTTGACGATATGCAGCAAAGCTACCGTCACGGCGGTCGCGATATAAAACCAAATCGCGACATATAAATGCCGCTCGCGCCGTTTCAGGATCGTTCCGATCATATTGACCGTGAAGAAAACCCAAATGAGTGTGATGGCCAAATCGATGGGCCATTCCAGTTCGGCATATTCTTTACTGGTGGTCAGCCCAAGCGGCAGAGTGACAGCGGCAGCCACGATAATCGCGTTCCACCCCCAGAAATTCAGCCAACTGAGCGTGTCGCTGAACATTCGGGCTTTGCAGAGCCGCTGCAACGAATAGTAAATACCGGTGAACATGCCATTGCCCACAAAGGCGAAGATGACCGCATTGGTATGCAGCGGCCTTAGCCGGCCAAAAGTGATGAACTGCAGATTGAGATTAGCCCCGGGCCAGAATAGTTCGACCGCGGCCAGGAGCCCGGCGCTCATCCCAACGATTCCCCACAGGACGGTCGCAATGGCAAAGGCTCGGACAATCCGGTTGTCGTACTTGAATGTTTCAATATTGGTCATGGCTTGGACTTGGTCTGCTCCCGAGGATGTTTGGACTCTCGCGCGACATCGCGCTTCGGTTCGTTGTCCTGCACGAGCAGACGCATCGACGGTGTGCAGGTGTCATCATACTGGCCCGAGCGAACGGCCCAGACGAACGCCCCGAGAAAGCCCGTCGCCAGCAGGACACTTAACGGGATCAGCAGAAAGATCACGCTCATGCCGCCGCGGCCTCCCATCGCGTTGCCGTCCACTCCGGGACGGGCTTGGATGCCGCCGGCGCCAGCGCCTGGCGGCCAAACCAGGTGGTCAACCCGCAGGCGAACCCGACAACGGTCACCGAGCTCAACGGCATCAACACAGCGCAGATTGCCGGAGAAAGGCCCGCACGGGCAGCGATCGTCATCCCAACCAGGTTGTAAACGGCTGAAATCACGAAACTCGTCCGCACCACCAACACGGTCCTGCGGGCAAAACGCATGATCCGCTCCAGGTCCGGAACCAGGGCGACATCCATAATCACGTCGCTCGCAGGTGAAAACGCATTGAGCTGTTCGACGACGGCGATGCCGACGTCCGCTTGTTTCAGGGCCCCCGCGTCGTTCAAACCGTCTCCGACCATGACGACTGTGCCGCCGGCCGCCTGTCGTTGCTCAATGAAGCCCAACTTTTGGGCCGGGCTTTGACTGAAGCGCAGATCGGCGTCGCGACCGAAGAGCGTCTCAAATGATGGCCGCTCTCCTTCATTGTCCCCGCTGAGCAGGGCGAGTCGGTATTCAGGCGTGAGGCTGCTGACCAGCTGGTCCATGTCCGGCCGAATCCCATTCGGCAAGTCGAACCATCCGAGGGCCGTTCCATCAACGGCGGCATAGATCCGACTGCCGACCGACGCCAGCGCCGGACTATCGTCGCTCCAAAGACTGATGCCGCGCGACTGGAGAAACGAAGCGGAACCAAGCAAGAGGTCATGGCCGGACACTCGGCCAGAAATGCCATTGCCAGGCAGCTCCTCAAAGCGCTGCACGCCAAGCTTCGGCGAATCGGATTGCAGGCTCTCGACCAGTCGGCGAGCCAGTGGATGAGTTGATTGCTGAGCTAAAGAGCAAAGCCATTGGCATTCGCCGGAACTCAGGACACTCCCCTGAAACCGCGCCCGCCCGCGGCTGGTGGTGAGGGTGCCGGTCTTGTCAAAGACGACGGTGTTCGCCGCAGCCAGGGTTTCGATGACCGCCGCGTGCTTCAGAAAGATATGGCGGCGAGCGAGAAGGCGCTGAGCGGATCCGAGAGCGAATGGCGCCGCCAGAGCGAGAGCACATGGGCACGCCACGATCAGCACAGAAGCGAATGCCTTGATCGAAAGCCGCGGATCAACCCAAGCCCAATACAACGCCGCCCCGATTGCGACACTGAAAATCAGCTTGGTGAAACGCTGGCTATACCGATTGGTCAGCGTGCTGACCGATTCAGGTGGCTGCTCCTTTTGAAAGGCCTCCTGGTTCCAAAGCGAAGCGAGATATCCTTGCGAAACGGCCTTGACCATGCGGACTTGAATTGCGCTGCCAACTTGCCGCCCACCCGCATACAAATAGTCTTCCTTCCCTTTCGAAACCGGCTGCGATTCGCCCGTCACGAAGCTGTAGTCAATGAGGGCTGCTCCTTCGACCAAAACGGAATCGCCCGGAATCAGCTCGCCGTGGCGAATCAGGATCTCATCTCCCACCGACAGTTCAGAAATCGATACCGGCTCATCGCGCCCGTCCCGGATGCGGCGGGCGGACAGAGGGAAGAAAGACCGATAGTCGCGGTCAAAAGCGAGTCGCTCAAATGTCTTCTGTTGAAAAAGCTTTCCGGATAACAGGAAGAAGAGCAAGGCCGCCAGGGAATCAAAATAGCCTTCGCCGCGGCCGGTCAAGACCTCGAACGAGCTTTGGCTGAACAACGCGAGAATGCCAGCCACGATCGGCACATCGATATTCAGCAGGCGTTGGCGGAGGCTAAGCCACGCTGACTTCCAGTAGTCCGCGGCGCAGTAGGTAACCACCGGCACCGCCAGGATGAGACTAAGCACTCCCATCAACCGGCGCAAAGACGCCCCGCTGCCCGTGTCCAATCCCATATCCGAGGCGAGGCTAAAGAGCATCGTATTGCCAAAGGCAAACCCAGCGATGCCCACCTGCAACCAAAGGCGCTTGGCCGTGGACGGCCGCGCTCGCATGCCCAAATCCGATAGTCGCAGCTCGGGTTCGTAACCAATCGAAGCCAAAGCGCTCACCACGGCACTCAGTTCCACTACCTGGGTCTCGAACGCAATCGCCACCTCTTTCCGCGGGAAGTTGACAACCGAGTGAATCACGCCGGGGCAAAGCCGCGGCAGGTTCTCCAACAACCACACGCAGGCCACACAATGGATGGCTGGAATCCGAAACGTAACCCGGGTAAGGCGCCCGTCCGCAAAATCCACCAACTGTTGACGCACCACCTCCTGATTCACGAATAGGAACGGTTCGGGGTCCAATTTGCCTCCGCCCCGCATCCCTGCGCCTGGGCCGATGGAATAGAACGAATCCAGTCCGTTCTCCGCAAGAAGTTCAAAGACGGTCAGACATCCCTGACAGCAGAAGTATCTGTTCTGTTTGGTCAACGACCTGTCGGGGCATTCTGTGCCACAATGAAAACACCCCGGCCGCATGTCCTCCAAGCATGGATCGTGCGGGTCCGCAGCCGCTTGCGGCTCCCCGGCCCTCGGGCGGCCCGCGACGTTCGATCGATCCATTGTGTTGGCGTTTGGTGGCATGAACCAGTGACGATCCGGCTGAAGGTTGCCTTCGCTCGGCAATTCACGCGCACCCGAAATTGCCATTCTTTCACCGCCCGTTGTCCGCAGAAGGCTCAACCCAGGACGTTCGTTCCCGCTTCAAGCACGGCAGCCGTCGGCCTATCCAAGGCGAGCCAAGCCAGGTGAGCCGAAACCGCCGAAGGCTTGCCTAAAGCCACGCGAAGGCCGGTGATGGAACGTCCTCAGGTCCGAAGGTGGAATAGCGCCACTCTGCAACTCTCTCAACGTCGCGTCCTCTCGCCTCCACCTTGAACCGGCCACGAAAACCTCTGGCTCAGCCAGAAGTTCCAGACGCTAACGACCCCGATCGCAGCGAGATTCGCCCAACACAGCCTGATGTGGAGATATTCAACCTCCAGTTGGAGCAGCCCCACACTCCCTCCGATGCCAGCCAGGCAGATGAGGTTGAATCGCAGCAACCGGCGCAACCGAGAAGAGAGCGTCGCCGGCCCGGCAACGATCGCACGAAATGTCCAGCAATCGTTCCATAGGAAGTTATTCCAAATGGCCACTTCGGCCGCCACGATCTTACTCAACCTCAGATCCCAATGACAGCATTGCGGCGACGCCAGGAGGTAAACGATCAGCATATCCACCGCCACTCCGCTGCCCCCGACCAGCCCGAATTTACAGAATCTCGCCACTTTACTACGACCCCACCATCGGCCAAAGCGGCGCATCGGTTCACTCTGGCCGGGGTTGCGCCGGCCGCCAGGTCGCATGCTCCTCCAGCCACAAGATATCCGCGTTACCCGGCGAAACGGCGTCATCACGCGGCGCCAAAACGGTTCTTCGGTCCCGCCAATGGCGTGCTTCCGCCCGGCCGTCGGCGAAAGCGATATTTCCCCCCTCGCGATGATCGATGCCCGGCTTGTCGCGCAATACCCAGGTATTGGGCCGCGAAGCATCGAAGCGCGCTTGCAGGGCAAAGGTCCCGTCGTTGATCGTATCGATTCGCTCTTCGATGAAAATGAGTGCCTCCGACGGGGACGGTCGGGTGATATCGCTCAATCGCCGATAAAAGGTCCCGCCTTCATCCGCACCAACACCGCCCATGAATCCATTCAAAGAAATGGTCCTTACCCGTGGCATGCGGACTCCGACGGTCGGGTCCTTGCTGGCCGGACAGCGCCACAGCCTCGGTTCGGGCACATACCGCGCCAGCAGGCTACGGCGAAGATGGAGCACATTCGTGCAATCCGGCCCAGGCACTCCCAGCCAGCCTTCCACCCATGTCTCTGGCACACGGACATTTTGACCGTCTTTGTTGGGGAGAATGGCGTCCTGGTTGTCCCCGGAATAGAGATGAAAAGCCAAACCGAACTGCCGAAGATTGGTGGTGCAAACGACCGCGGCGACCTTTCCCTTGGCGACAGCCAATGCGGGCACCAGCAGCGCCAATAAGATCCCCATGATTGCGATGACCGCCAGCAATTCGATGAGCGTAAAGCCGCTGTCCACCGGTCGCGCCAGCCGCAGAAAAACGATGCGTCCGCTCTTCATGGTCGTCTCACATGTGGCCACGCTTCCTCCATGTCGTTAGCCAGCCCACCGGAAGTTCACAAACCGCCAAACCAGCACCGCCTGCAAAGAAAGGAAGAAGCCGAGCAGCAGCCACCGCCAGGAGCGCCACCGCGGGCGAATCAAGGCGATACCGAGCGCCAGGAACATCGGAAACACGACACAGCCGAAGCGGGTGAAGGAAGTAAACGTGCCGCTCATCGCCGGCACAACTCCCAGGAAAATCGCCCATAAACACAGTCCCTGGTCGATCCGCCATAGCCCAGGAAGGCAAAAAAGCAGCATCGCAAACACGCATCGGTCGAGCAGTGACCCGCCAAATTCATGCCAGGCGGAGGGGTGAAACAAGGCCCAGACAAACTTCGGCCAGTTGACCAGATTCGACAGGGAGTGCACTCGGCCCCAGTGCTTTTGGGCGTCGAACCCTTCAAAGGGGTGGCCCGTCCAGATCCACATCAATGCCAGATAGAAGAGCCAGCCGGCCAGCGGCCCCACCAGGACCCACCCCGGCTCACTGCGAAGCCACCCGGACCCCAGCCGCGGGCGAACTGCCTCACCCTGACGCGTGGCCAGCCAATGCCGCTTCACAACCGCATAGAGAATCGGCCCCAAGCAGAACACACCCACGGCTCGAGTCAGCGGCAGGCAAAAGGCGAACCGGAACGCTGGCCCCCACCGATCGTGCGCCAAAGCCCTCCAAAGCAGTAAGCATAACAACAAGAACAACGACTCTGAATAGATGAAGTGAAAGAAGAGCGCGCCTGGAAAGGCTGCCAGCCAAACCAGGCTCCATCGCGCTGCAATGCCACCGAAACGTTGCGCAGCCATTCGATAGAAGATCGTCAACGCGCCGATTGAGCACGCATTGGCCAGCAACAAGCCCGCCAGTAAGTGGTTGCCATGGGTGAATACCGCGCCGGCGCGAACCGCGAGCGGCCACAACGGATAAAAGGCACACGAGGGCGAACCGCGCTCGTACCCGACCTCGCTCAGCGCGAGATAATGGGCCGCATCCCAGGTTGCAAAATGGCTCGCAAAGACAGGGCACCCGTCCCTGGGCCAGCGTTGATTAACCCGAAAGAACATCGATCCATCGAGATTCCCCCAAAGCTGCAAAGCCATCCAGATAACCGCCAGGTATGCGACGTGGAAAAGGACAAGGCCCGCCACAACCCATCCCCATGCCACAGTCTTGTCGTCTGTCCCGGCAGACGCGTGTCCTTCGGCCAGCCGCGCTCCGCCTCCGCTGGGGGCTACCTCCACCATGGCATCTTCTATTGCGGCCGTGTGGACGGATCTTGCGGCGAATTCGGAGCGAGCAACCGATTTTAACGGGGCTTATAGCCAGAGTGGCCAATCCTGCTACGCGGGCGATGATGCTGAAACGGCCGTCCCGCCTCGTCCAATGCCAGCGCGCTTCCCCGCGCGTCGCCCGCCCGGCTGCTTGTTCAAACCAAGCTTCCGATTCGGCGCAAGGTCAGGACAGCTTCCCCAGCTCGACGAGACGCATCGAGGTCGACGAGGAATTCCGCGACCCAATCGTTGTGTCCCTGGGGATCGACCAACATCTGTTGCACCCGCCAGGTGCGCTGGTCGTCGGAGGGGGTGACATAAGTGTGCCGGACGTTGCGCGCCTCAGGATCGAGGCAGAGGCGCTCGTGGTCGCGCTCGTACTCTTCGATTTGCTGGCGGAGGCGGCCGGCCGTCCATGGTTGTCCATCCTGGTCTTCGCCGCTGGCCAAGAGGCCGAGCGCCTGGTCAAACTCCCCGATAGTCCAGGCTCGGAGAAAGCTGAAGACGATCTGGCGAACGGCGGCGGTGAAGGCCTTTCGATCCCGAGTGATGTCGGCCATGGCTTCTTCGGCGCCTGGCGGCCGCACTTCCTTGGTTTCCTGAGGGCGATAGTTGGGATCCCGCATCTTCTCCCATTCGTCCAGCAGGCTGGAGTCGACCTGGCGGAGCATGCTTCCCAGATAAAGCTGCATCTCGCGGACCTGTTCGGTCTTGGCGGTATCCGGCACCGTCTGTGTCAGCACCTTATAAACGCTGTTCAGATGCCGCAGGAGCAGCCCCTCCGCTCGTTCCAGATCGTAGTCGCGGATGTAATCGGCGAAGGAGCGAAACGACTCGAACATTTCGCGGGCGATCGACTTCGGCCGAATATTCTCCTGCCCCACCCAGGGATGGCGATCCGCGAAGGCATTGAAGGTGGAATAGACGAAATCGCGATTGGGTTTGGGGTGCTCGAGCTTCTCGAGCTCTTCCATGCGCTCCTCATACTCCATGCCAGCGAGTTTCATTTCGGCGACTTTTTGACCCTTCAGTTTATCCAACTGCTTTCGCAGGATCAGTTCCGGATCTTCCAGAATCGATTCGACCAAGGTGAGCAAGACCAGCGCGTAATCCGGGGCTTGCGGATCGAGGAGCGGGATCGTCTCGAGCAAATACAGCGAAAGGGTCTGGTCCATGGAGAAATCGTCCTGCAAAGCCACATTGACGCGCACGGAGGCGCCCTCGGGCGTTGGCGGGATGAATTCGATGATCTTGCGGTCAACCAGGGAGCGAAAGAGCTGCCAGGCCCGCTTGGTATGCTGCTTCTTCGCTTTGGGCGATTCATGGGAATCCCGGATCAAACGTTGCATGGCGCCGCAACCGTCGCTCTGGCGGCTGAGGACGTTCAGGAGCATCCCGTGTGAGACCTGGAAGCGCGACGCCAACCGCTCTGGCGGGGCGGCCATCAAACGCGCGAACGTCTGCTTGTCCCAATTGACAAAGTTGTGTTCGGGGGCTTTGCGCTTAACAACCTTCTTACCCTCCTTCGCCTTCTCTTCCAGTTTGAGATTCTCAATGGTGTGTTCGGGCGCCTGCGCAACCACCCAGCCGCGGTCATCAAATCCCTTCCGGCCTGCCCGCCCGCCGATCTGATGAAAGTCGCGCGCGCTGAGGATGCCAGTCTTCTGCCCATCAAATTTACATAGACGAGTAAAGAGGACCGTCCGGATTGGGACGTTAATGCCGACGCCCAGAGTGTCGGTCCCGCAGATGATTTTGAGCAGTCCCTTCTGGGCCAATTGTTCTGCCAGGACGCGGTACTTGGGCAACAAGCCGGCGTGGTGCACGCCAATCCCATGTTTGAGCCATTTGCGAATCTCCGGGCCATATGGACTGGTGAACTTAAAGCCTTCCACAGCCTGGTTGATCGCATTCTTTTCCTCGCGGGTGGCCACGTTGATGCTGGTGAAATCCTGAGCACTTTGCCCCGCCTCCAACTGGGTGAAGTGCACCACGTAAACCGGGGCCTTCCCGTCCGCCACCAGGCTCTCAACCGTCTTGGCCAGCGGCAGCTCGGAATAGGCATATTCCAATGGCACGGGGCGTTCCACAGACGACACCGTCGCGGTGGGGCGTCCGTTCCGCCGGGTCAGTTCCTCTTCAAAGAACGCGGTATCGCCCAAGGTCGCGGACATAAGCAGGAACCTAACCTGGGGCAAAGTTAGCAAGGGCACCTGCCACGCGACGCCCCGCTCCCGATCGGCGTAGTAGTGGAATTCGTCCATGATCACCTCTTGGATGTTGGCCCGTTCTCCTTCGCGCAGGGCGATATTGGCCAAGATCTCCGCGGTGCAACAAAGGATGGGCGCATCGCGGTTGACCGAGGCATCGCCGGTGCTCAAGCCCACGTTGTCGGGGCCGAACTCGCGGCAGAGCGCCATCCATTTCTCGTTGACCAGCGCTTTGATCGGGCAGGTATAGACGGAGCGCTTGCCTTGGGCGATGGCTTTGAAATGCAAGGCAGCCGCCACCAGCGACTTGCCCGACCCGGTCGGGGTGTTGAGGATAACGTTCTTCTCCTCGAACAACTCAAGAACGGCGGCTTCCTGTGCGGGATAGAGCCGGAGGCGTTTGCTTTCGATGTAGTCGAGGAAGCGCCCGAGGAGGGCATCATTGCTCATTCCCTCGTTCTTCGGCAGCGCGTCATACAAAGTCACCGGTGGCATGCCCTCAACTTAGAGGCGTACCTCCGGCTTGAGAAGGAGCGAGTGATTCCTAAGGCTTCGAAGCCATTTTTTGAACCTGTTCCAGCGCCGCCTTGGCTCGTGTCGCAACCGCCTCGTCCTTGCTGTTGACCATGTGCCGCAGCGGTTCAAGCAAACCCGAGACCGCCGGCGCGGTCGGGGCGCCTTTCAATAGGCGTTCCGCCACCGCGAGCAATGCGGCACTCGCTTCCGCCTCCGTTGCCGGGTCGCGCAAATACGGCGTAATCAGACCTGCCGCGTCGGAAGAATCCATAGCCCCCAGCGCGGAGAGCAGGAGACGCTTGTCTTCCTCATTGCGGACCACGGCAGCAGCCGCGCGGCAGAGCTCCAATCGCTTCGCAGGCGGAATATCCGGATTCGCGGCTAAGCCGAGGTAACCGCGCCGCGCCACGGTCTGATCAACCGGATTCGCTGCGTCTTTGGCCAGGCCGAGCAAGTCCGGCGCGGCGTCGACCGTCTTCCAGTTGCCAAGCGCGCGAATCGCCGCCGAACGAACGGCGGGATCGGGGTTCTTTAATGCCGCCTGCACCGCTTGCAGGGCCTCAGATCCCCCGATGTTCCCAAGAACCTGGAGCACGACCGCTTCGGCGCCGGCCGGCAATTGCCCAAGGCGCGCCGTCAATTGGGGCGTCAGCCGGTCCGGTGGCGATGCTTTGGCGCTCAGGGCGGTCAGGGCTTCCTCCGCCACGGCCAAGTCAGCCGGGCTATTCAGGTTCGCAAGAACGTCCAGCAAACTCGCTGCGTCGCCCGATCCGCCCAACTCGCCGAACTTACTTAAGGCGGCCTGGCGGACTTCGCTGTCAGATTCCGCGGTGGCTTTGATCAGGACCGGCAAGGCCGATGGCAGCCGGCGGCGCGCGGCCAATTCGAAGCCGGCCAATCTCCTTGCCTTATTCCGGTTTTTTAAGAGAGCCATCACGGCCGAATCGACCGGCTTGCCTGGCAGAGTCGCCAGGCTCTCCAAGGCAGCTTGGGCGATCGCAGTCTCATTGTCGCCCAACACATCGATCAGCGTCGGCGCCGCCGCCGCGTCCCCTGTTTCTGCCAGCGCCCGCAAAGCCGCGACCCGCACGGGCGTTTGGCCGGACCGCGCCGCCTCGGTGAGCGGAACCACGGCCGCTTGATCATTCCGTTTCGCCAGCGCCTGGATAATGAGGACCTTGCGATCGTCGTTCGTCAGTCGCTTGAGTTCGCCGGCCAGAGCTTTCGTCGCGAACAAGCCGCGGGCATCATAGGTCGCGCCAACGCCAGTCGCAAAGGTCACGTCGTCGTCGCTCCGCAAGCTATCCCGCAACAGGTCCACTCCATCTTTGCCTTGGGCGAGGATCGCGCCGCGCAACCCGGCCACCCGGATAGGTTGGGGCCCAGGCAGGCGCCGCAATTGCTCATAAATAGCCAGGGCCGGAGCATGCTCGCCCTTGCTTTCCAAGGCTTCGGCACACCTTAGCAAACCCTCGCTGAAAAAGGCGCCGTTGGCCGCGGCCCCTTTCCCCACCGCTTCGCGCAGCGCTTCAATGGCCGGTGCAGTCGCAATCTTGCCCAAAGCGCGGCTGGCCGCCTGGGCAACATCCGCGTCGGTATTTTGTAAAAGCCCGGCTAACTCCGGCACGGCGGCAGCGTCGTTGCGGACGCCAATGCTCCCAATCACGCCCGCGAGCAGTCGACCTTGCAGGTTCGGGAGGGCTTCCCTCAAAGCCCGGTCGGCCGCCGGGTCTGGGATAGTCTCGAGCGCGTAGCGCGCCATGTGGCTGAGCGCCTCATTCCCGAGAAGGGTGGCTAGAACGGGTATAGCCTCCTTCGAGCCCAGCACGGAAAGCTCGCGGCATGCATCAGCCTTTTCCTTCTGGGACGCGTCGGATTGCAGGACCTCGACTAGTTTAAGCGCCGGTCGGGTGAGTAACGGGGTTGGTTGCTGGGCAATCGCGAGCGGTCCTGTCAGGGCGAAGAACGTCGCCGCCAGCAGTTCGGTTCGGTAAATGTTCATGAGGCCGTATCGATGGTTCAAGCGGTTCAGATCATCCAGGGTGCTCGCATCGCGCGCGACCGCAACCGATTTGCCTCTGCGTCGTTGACGAACTCCTCCTTCAGCGGGTCGTATTTCACATCTCTTTTTAGCCACATGCAAATGTTGGCGGCATGAACCGTCGACATCGAATGGTGCATCACCTCCGGATTCGTCACCGTCTGACGCCGCGACTTGACGCAGTTGAAGAAGTCCCGGACGTGGTTCATCGGCCGTTGCGTCCGCGCCATATACTCCCGCACCACCTTAGCGTAATCCGTCAGCAACTCGGGCGACGAAACCTCCGGTTTCGAATACCCGTCCGCGGCCGATACCCAGCCGTTCGGCCCGTCAAACCGCATCCCACACGAGCCGTGCCACCACTTCTCTCCCCGCGACAGGATCATCTGCGTGCCGTCCGCGAAGCGGGTGACCATGCCATCGCCGCTCTCGTTGTGAACGTAGCGGTATTCGACCGCCGAAGTATGCAAAGCGCCGATGCCAGCTTGCGCCTGGGCAAACGTATGGGCGCCCCATTCGCCAATGCAACTGGTGTGGAAGTCGTAATGCCCGCGCCAGCCGCCGCGCGTATAGGCCGAATTGTAAGGCCGCCATGGACATGGCCCCAGCCATTGGTCCCAATCCACTTCTTCCTTGGGCGGCTCCGGTTCGGCCGGTAACCAATCGTGACGCATGGCGGCGGCGTCCCAGGGCGCGATGTGCGCATAGCCGTATGCACTTTCCTTAATCGCCCGCTCAGGGCCGTCTCAATGCAAAAGACGAAGTTGGCCTCGCTCAGACGTTGCACGCCTGTCTGGTAATGCGGCCATATCGCTTGGCGGTTTCTACCACCGCCCGGCCCTCAGCAATCGTCATCGCTGACGGCTTTTCGGAATAAACATCCTTGCCCGCGCGCATCGCCATGATCGAAGCCAGCGCGTGCCATCGATCCCCGGTCGCGATCAGCAGCGCATCGATGTCGGTTCGGTTGGCCAAGAACTCCCGCATGTCCCGATACATCGCGCAGTCGCTGTTTCCGTAGCGGTTGTCGACCATTCGCTTGACCGCTTCGCGGGACGCTTTCTTCGCATCGCAGATTGCGACGAACTGCACGTCCGGCTCGGGCAACATCCACGAAAGCACGTACGACCCTCGGTTTCCCACTCCCATCCCGCCGAGCACAATCCGCTCGCTTGGCGGCACCGCGCCATTCCGGCCCAGCACTGTCGACGGCACAAACGTCGGCAAGGCAGCTGCCCCAGCCGCCACGGCCAGCCGCTTCAGAAACTGCCGCCGACTCCGATCGCAACCGCCGCTCAGACCGTCCGGGCGTGGGGAGCTGACCGGCTTGGATACTCTCGAATCCCTGGAGATGATCATACGCTTTTCCTGTCACACGTTGGGCTGCAGGCTAGGAGTCTAGTCGTCGCAGAGAATTCAAGCGGAGGCAAGAGGATTAACCGACGCGCCAACTACAGCCGCTTGTCAGGAAGCGATCAAGAAAGAGTTAGTTCGGCCAACCTTCGGACCTAACCTCCAAGCCGCTCCGGGCGCGAACGGGCCGCTGCGGGCTCCGCCGTGGGTTGGACTGCGCGCAACCCGATCGGCGCCGGATACAAGCCCGATTGCGCGCGGTTCATCCTGACGCCGCCGGCATCTGTTGCCACGTGGCACCAAGAGCCGCTTTAAGGATGTAACGCGCCCGCTCGTGTCTGTGCTCCTGCCTCTGCTGCCGACAGTCGGCGGCCTCTCTGCAGCCCGGTGAGATCCGAAATAACCGCGCCTGGCGCAGTCTTTGGCTAAATGGGGAGCTCGGCTTGATCTAAGTCAAGGAAGCGGCCCAACCGGCCCTCGTATAACGAGGCCCAAGGACGGTATTCCATGAACAACTTAGTAGGTAATTATGTTACGCCGACACTTCTCTCGCCCCTTCATTCACTCGCGGGCCATCGGGCAACCTGGGCTTGGCGGCAAATCCTCGATCGACTCATGGCTGCTCCGCTCCGCTGGCGCCTTGCTATTGGTGGTCGGGACCTTGAAAGTGATGAGCGCGTTCTCGGGCGTGCCTTACCTCAACACCAACGATCCGGTATTCCCGTTCATCACCAACAAGCTGATGCTTTTGTTTGCCGCCAACGCCGAGTTCGCTTGTGGCGCGCTACTGGTTGTGCAGCCGAATACACCGCCAGCTCGTTACGGACTGCTGGCCCTCTGCACGACCTTCGTCTTCTACCGGGTCGGTTTGCTCTCCCTGGCCGGGCATCCACCGTGCCCGTGTTTGGGGCGGGCTTCGGACTGGCTCGGAATTACCCCGCGGCAGGCGGATCGGCTCGCGCTGGCCATGCTGCTTTTGCTCCTGGCCATTGCGGTCCGCTCCATTCTGAGCTGTCGCACGGACCCGGACGCCGTGGTTGTGCCCCAGGAGTCAGGGCTATGAAGAAGAGCTTACGGACGATTCGCGCCTTGACTGCTGCTGGCTGCATCTGGGTCTGGACCCAAGAGAGCGTATGCACGGCGGGAGTGCGCGGAGTGAACATCGCGGGCAGCTACGACTACACCGTCCAGCCGGATGATCCCAACCCGCTTTTCCAGCGGCGGTATCAGTTTGAGGCTTTCATCTCAGGCCGCTCGTGGGTGATTAACTACGAAGATACTGCTGCCGCCACCAACGCCGCTCTCCTCAATACACGGGCGACGGCCAGCTGCGACGGCACCAACATCTACTTTGTCCAATTCCAAAGCCAGGCTGCGGTCCGTGAGGCTTGGGGAGAACGGTATGATTCGGTGAAAAAGGAACTGCCGGTCGCGGTGGCCAAGATCTATCCGGGAGGTTATCCACCGTCGGATGAATTTGCCTTGCAGCGCATCTGGTTTGCGGTTGCTGCCGGCAATGAGTTGAAGGCGCCGCATGGCCAGGTGAAGCCGGCCGAGTCGGTTGACTTGGCGGTTTTCTACAGCACGAATTTCTATTCGCACTACCAATGGACCAACTTCAACGAGCGGGCCACCTCGCGTGAACTGGTCATCACCAACGATGGCCATTTCGTCTTCCGCGATCAAGGCAATGGGGAATTGCGGAACGTGCGGCGGGCGCCGCCCTATAACAACGGATTTGTTGAAGGCGTTGCGAAATGGAGCGAGGGCCTGTTTGTCGAAGGGCTTTACGTCGGAAAGGAGTTCGAGTTCACCGGTTACGCGCCCAAGGTGGGAAAGAGCGGGACGATTGGGTTTAAACGGAGTCACCTCGACCGCTGCACCATTACGAATGTCTCCGGAGGAGTGATCGAGGCTATTCCAGCCGCCTTGCCCCCGGGCAGGGTCCTGGTAACAGACCGACGGTTTGCCGGGGAAGGCTTAGCCAAACTGGACTACATCCTGACGAACGGTTGGGTGACGGCAGACGATCCGCTTTTGACCCGGCGGGCACAAAACTCGCCGCGGATGACGTTGGAAGCCGAAGCGGTCGACCTGCTCGGAATCAAGCCAGCGGGGCTTGGGTGGTTCCGCTATACGATTTGGGTGTTGGTGCCTTTGCCCCTCGGTATATGGGCCGTGAAGGGGCTGTTTGGTAAACGCAACAACAAAAAGGAGAAGCAGACGACATGAAGAGGAAACAATGGAGGAGAATGCTGATGGGTGGCCTCCTGCTGGGCTGT
>JAXMHN010000064.1:0-40391 GCA_046346765.1 Verrucomicrobiota bacterium
AGGCGTTTAGCGGTTTCGAGCTTATTACCGCCGGTTTCTTTCAGCAACTGAACGATGGTGTTGCGCTCCATCCCTTCCAGGAGAGTCAACTCCATCTCGTCTTTGCCGCTGGCCACATGGGTGATGGACAGGTCCTGCACATCCACCAGCGGCCCTTCCGTCATCAGGACCGCCCGTTGGATTTCGTTCTGCAACTGACGCACGTTGCCCGGCCAATCGAAGTTGCGCAATTGGTCCGCCGCCGCCGGCGAGAAGCCAGTCAGAATACGGCCGGCCTGCGCCGAGAAACGCTTCAAAAAGCTGTTCCCGAGCGGAATGATATCCTCACGGCGTTCCCGCAACGGCGGGAGGTGGATGGAAATGGTGCTGATGCGGTAGTAAAGGTCCTGGCGAAGCTTGCCCGACTTGATCGCCTCTTCAATCTGCTGATTGGTCGAGGCAATGACGCGGCAATTGGTCTTGTAAGTCGTCTTGCCGCCGACTGGGCGGACTTCCTTTTCCTGCAGCACGCGGAGCAACTTGGTCTGGGTATCGACCGGCATTTCGGCCAATTCGTCGAGCAGGAGGGTTCCGCCATCCGCCTGCCGGAAGAGACCTTCACGATCGGCTTGAGCGCCGGTGAAAGCACCTTTGACGGATCCAAAGAGTTCGCTTTCGATGAGTTCGCGCGGGAGAGCAGCGCAATTAATTTTGATGAAAGGCCCTTTGGAGCGAGGGCTCAAGGCATGGACCAGGTCGGCCACAACTTCCTTGCCAGTGCCGCTTTCGCCGGTGATGAAAACGGAGACCTCGCTGGGAGCGACGCGCTCGACGGTCTTGACGACCGACTTCATGGCCGGGCTTTGAAAGATGGGAGAGGCACCGCCGCTCATGGCGGAAAGGGCCTGGCGCAAGGAGCTGGTCTGTTCCGTGAGTTGTTTGTGCTCGATGGCGCGTTCGACGGCGATGAGCAAGGACTTGTGATCGAAAGGCTTCTTCTGGAAATCGTAGGCACCGAGCTTGGTGGCGGCAACGGCCGCATCAATGGTGGCGTGCCCCGTGAGGATGATGACCTCGGTTTGGGGCCACTGTTTCTTGATGATCGGCAGCAGTTCCATACCCTCCGCGTCGGGCAGCTTGAGGTCGAGGAGCATGACCTCGGGTTGCGGGCCGGCGAAAGCTTCCTTCAATGCATTGGCATCGCCTGCTTCGGCTACCTCATAGTTGGCCTTCGACAAAACCGTGACCAGCAGCGAGCGAATTCCCGGCTCGTCATCAACGACCATGATTCTTGCACTCATATTACTCTTTCTTCCCGCAAGCCCGCACGAAACTCCGGAACAGCCGAATGAACTCAGAGTGCCGCGGGATGAGGCGCTCCGGATGAAACTGCACCGCCAATAGATACGGCAACCGGTGCCGGTCCGCCAAGCCTAATTCCATCGCCTCGGCAATTCCATCCGGGCTGCGGGCGGTGACCCGGAGGGGCGGCGCGACGTCCCGAACGGCCTGGTGATGGGTACTATTCACGCCTAGTTCCCGTCTCTCGAAGATCTCCGAGAGGAGAGAATCCCCGCTTATGTCTATCGGATGGACAGCGCGATCCTTAAGTTCCAATTGAGAATGAGCGATCGAACCGGGGGCTTCGGAGGGCAAATCCATGTACAAAGTGCCTCCAAACGCGACGTTTAGGAGCTGCATGCCCCGGCAGATCGCGAGGAGCGGTTTGCCCTGTCCAAAGATTTGCCGGACGATCTCAAGTTCGGCCAGGTCTCGGATTGGGTCATGGGAACTGAGGGTTTTGGCGATGGCTGGGGTGACTCTGGCGCCATATAAGCCCGGTTGAATATCGTCGCCGCCGGTGAGGAGAACCCCGTCAGCCCGCGCGACGTAGGCCGCGATCAAATCGGCGGAAGAGGTGCATGGCATGACCATTGGGAGCGCTCCCGCCTTCACCACCGCCGTCAAATAGGCGTCCGACAGCGTAATGGAATGGTCCAGAAACTCCGGCCCCTCCGCCATGGTGCCGGGAACCACCAAAATGGTCGGAGGAGCGCACATTCCACTCAGAGCACCGTGCTGGGGAACCGTTCAGAGATGAGTTTCTTCACACGGTTCTCCTCTTCCGGGCGCACCAGGCGCCGGGCAATGCGCCGCCGGACCCCGTCGAGCAATTCAATCCAATCATCGAGGGGGGGATTCTCCAGCGCCTGCCATTGGTCGTAGCGCTTTTCGCGCACGAAGAAGCGCCATTCATTGCCAACCCGCCGGGCGTAAACCTCCCGCTTCTCACCTTCGTCGGTGCGGCCTTTCCAGCTGATCTCGCCTTTACCCATGATCAGCGCGGCAGGTCGACGCTCGCGACGGCCATGGCCGCAATACCCTCTTCGCGACCGAGGAAACCCAGATGCTCGTTGGTGGTGGCCTTAATCCCGATGTGCTGGACGTTCAGGTTGAGCGCCAAAGCGATGTTCCGTTTCATCGCCTCCAAATGGGGTGCGAGCTTGGGTTGTTGGGCAATGACGGTGGCATCGACGTTGATGAGGGTTCCTTCGCGGAAAGCGACCTGGCGGGCCGCTTCTTCCAGGAAAGTCTTGCTCGGGACGCCGCGCCAGCGAGGGTCAGTATTGGGAAAGAAATGGCCGATATCCGCCTCGCCGATGGCGCCGAGCACCGCGTCGCAAATGGCGTGCATCAGGACGTCAGCGTCGGAATGGCCGTCGAGGCCTTTGCCATGGGGGATGTCGACGCCGCCGAGGACCAACTTGCGGCCTTCAACCAACCGGTGGACGTCATAGCCGATACCAACCCGATTCATAGCTGCAGTATATTTCGCAAGCAGCCGGCCGCGAGAAAATTGTCTCGTCGAATGGCCCTATTTTACACTTTCTCGCCAGCCCGGCTTTCTCCAGTCTCAAGTCTATGAGTGAACGCCCGTTGGATACTCACCACAAGGCGCTCCGGATCAACTTGGACAAAACCAAGTATGGGACCTTCGCGGAGATCGGCGCCGGCCAGGAAGTGGCGCGATGGTTTTTCCGGGTGGGCGCCGCCGCCAATACAATTGCGAAGTCCATCTCGGCCTATGACATGGTGGTAAGCGACGCCATTTACGGCCCGACGGACCGCTATGTGAGTCGAAGGCGCCTGACGGCCATGCTGGATCACGAGTATGCGCTGCTCGTGGAGCGGCTCAACCAGAAGCGAGGCCGGACTTCCAAGTTCTTCGCCTTTGCCAACACCGTTACGGCCCGCAGTTTCAAGCAGCGGGACGAATCGCACGGGTGGATGGGCATTCGTTTCCAAGCACAGCCCCAAGCGGACCCGTCGGATATTTGGATCCATGTCCGCATGCTCGATCGCGAGAATATCCAGCAGCAGGAGGCCCTCGGGATCATGGGGGTGAATTTAATCTACAGCGCCCTTTATCTACACCAAAACCCGGCCACCCTGATGGGCTCGCTCATGGACGGCCTCACTTCCGAACGCGTCGAAGTCGATATGATCCGCTTTGCCGGCCCGGCTTTTCCCAAGCTGGACAACCGGCTCATGGCCTTGGAATTGGTGCAGCAGGGACTCGCCAACTCGGCCATGCTGACCGCCGCCGGCGAAGTGGTGCAAGCGGCCGAAGTGCTTTTCGGCAAACCGATCCTGGTGGAGCGCGGCAGTTTCCGGCCTGTCACTCATGTCACGATCGATATGCTCAAACGGGCCGAAGCCCAGTTCGTGCAGGAGCCCGATGTGCGCGGAGAGGAAATCGTCGTCCTGACCGAAATGACGATGAAGAACCTCGTCACCGAAGGCAAAATTGATCCGCAGGATTTTCTCGATCGGGCTGATTTGCTGGCCACCCTTGGCAAGAACGTCCTCATCTCCAACTACGGAGAGTACCATCGGCTGGCGGCTTATTTGTTTCGCTACACCAAAAAGAAAATCGGCATCGTCATGGGAGTGCCCACCCTGCGCGAACTCTTCGACGAAAAATACTACACGGATTTGGAAGGGGGCATTTTGGAATCGTTTGGCCGTCTTTTTCGGAACACGCTGAAATTATACGTCTATCCTTCCCAGGATAGCGATGGATCCATCACCAGCGCCAGCAAGCTGACGGTTGCGCCCCACCTGCGGCACCTCTACGCTTACCTGTTGGAGAATCGATTTATCGAAGACATCCACGGTTACCAGCGCAGCTGCCTTTCCATTTTCTCGAAAGATGTCCTCGCCAAAATCCAGTCTTCCGATCCGCAGTGGGAGCAAATGGTCCCGGCTGAAGTCGCGCAAATCATCAAAGCGCGAGGAATGTTCGGTTACGCCAAACGGCGCGCCTGAGCTAAGGCCTCCAAATCCAGGCCATTCTCCTCGTGCCACCGGTTACGACCACATATTTGGAAATGCTCGCGCGAACCGAGCTGCGTCCAAAAGACTGTCGCGACCCGCGCTTTCGCGTGGCGGAAACCATCGTGCGGCACTGGCAATTCAACCGTTTCATGTATGCCCTGGTGGGAGGCGACTGGGCCTGGACAGACAAGCAATACTGGTCGGACGAGCAATGGCGCCGCTACGTCGAAGACGAAAGGCTCCGGACATTCGCCGCCTATTACGATGGCACCCCGGCAGGCTATTACGAGCTGCGACGCGATCCGGAAGGTGGCATTGAAATCGCCTACTTCGGACTTTGTCCCGACTTCGTCGGACGTGGCTTGGGGGGCTCGCTCCTGACCAGCGCGTTGCACGAGGCGTGGCGAATGTCCCCGCCGCGCGTTTGGGTGCATACGTGCACGTTGGATCATCCGGCGGCCTTGAGGAACTACCAAGCTCGCGGAATGACCGTTTACCGCGTGGAGCGCTCCGAGGCGGATCCGGCGGCGGAGACTGACATTGATATCAATGTTGGCTTCGCCAGCCGATCGGGCAGCCTGGGTGCCGACCTCTTGATGGAACAAATGCATGATCACGATTTGCCACCTCCTGAGAACGGCTGGAGGGTTTGCTCCACAAATCGAGCGCCAACCGGGACCAGGCTCGATTGTTCCGGCCCGGAAGGCCAGTCAACCGGCAGCAGCGGTGGCCGGCGTATGCCGCGATCATTCTGGAGTGCGGAAATGAAGGTGGAAGATCTGGCTGGAAGAACTCGTGCGGCCGGTCTGGCGCAGCAAGGAATCGGATCGTTACTCCTTGCGGGCGTGATGGCATGGGCATGCCATGTCGGAGCGGTGTGGCGGTCGATTTGGAAGTGGAAGCAGGCCACCAACGCGCCGAGCAGGCAACGACAACAAAATCATCGAGTCGCTCTACCAGCGCGAGGGATTTCATCACCTGCCCCGCTCGCGTTGGGCAAGAAAGCTACCTTCGTTTTTGGCTGCAACCAGCCCGCGCGAGTAAGCACAGGGCGGTTTTGAAAGGTGGAAAGCATTCCACCATTGCCGCTGCTGGACGCTCGGGAACCCCGTGAGAATCGGGGACGGTTGCGCCACTTTAATGGCCAACCCGGCCACCGCTTGGTAAAGAAGCAGCGGAGCAAGATCGGGCTCGAGTCAGGAGACCGCCGGAAGCCGCGCCTGTCGTAGCCAATACAGCGATGCCAACCGTCAGCGGATGAGACCAGCTCGCTGAACTGTTTTCGGCGGGTTTCAAAGCGGAACTTCATCTTCGATTTACGGCGTGAAGGTTTTTGCTTTCAGGCGGCTGCGGTCATCGCTTCACCCGACCTGAATACGCCTCCTCCCGCCCCTTCTGGTCTCCGCCACCGCCAGCGTCATGCGCGCAGAGCACAGCTCGAAAGACCAGCGCGCTGAAACAAATCTGCGCCTGCGCTGGCTGCATCATGCATTGCCCCGACCACCCTGCAGGCCGCTTGGTATGCGACCTTCCAATGTCGCTTATTCGCCCGGGACCGGTTTTGCCACGATTTCGCCACCAGCCAGAACACCAATGCCCTGGCAGCTCTGGGACAGCCGTCCATTCTCACTCCCGGCCAATTCGGTGGACCAGTCGATCCGTTCAGCCCGCCTTACCTCGGCGAGCAAATTGTCTCGATTGGGGCAGCGCCCGCCCACCGTCCGTCTCTCTAACCGACGGAATGACCGTCTGCTCGCTTTGGCAGTCGACGGACGATCTATGGCAACACAGGCTTTGCGATCACCAACGGCAACTTCTCCGGGGAAGCGGCATTACCGACGGCCGCTTTTCGGCGCCAATCCGTACCTTCGCCCGTCTCCGTGATGCGGACACCCTGATCTATTTCGAGCGATCTGACCAAAGCGCCGCCAACGACCGACTCTTCTCAGACCGATTGCCCGGCAGCTTCGACGAAGCGGCAGAACTGCTTTACCGAACGAGATCGCCGACCGACCCTATGGGATCGAGCGCGCCGGCGATGGCCTGAAGCGGGCGGACATCGGCCGGACAGTTGCGGGCGACGGTAACGGGTGCCGGCCGAACGACTGGAGTTCAGCAGATCGCATCGATGTCCTCGACCGGTGTGGCGGAGATCGACGGCCTGGCAGCCCCGGCATCCGCCGGAACCATCGATCAGTGATGGCGGGAGGATGCGCTGCTGTTCGGACGAGTCCTCCGAAAGCACCCAAACCGGCCGGAGGCCGCCGCAACACGCGATGCTCAAGGAAATCGGGGCACTCGCAGTTTTCGAGACGACGACGCACCGCTCCGGCCGCCTTGGTGCAGGAAGACTTTCGCTGATCCGGCGAGCCGCGGCAAGCCTGGGCGTACGAGCTGTTCCGCTGGAACGCCGAGGGTGGGAGCCAGTTGACCTCGACCCTCCCGACCGAACAGCTGGCTACTACAACCACTGCCGACGGTTTTATCCGCCGGATGATTTCCCGAGGTCACTTTTCGGTTGCGCCTCGACGAGGTTGCGTTTGGCATCACCGAAGGAAGGCCATTCACCTTCGAGGTGGCCATCGGCCTTACCCAGCTCAGTTCGGCCAATGCAGATCGACCTTGTCCGCGGAACGGGCAACGCTTCACCCAATCTGGTTGAGTTCGATTACTTCCCGACTCGGGATTCGAGCGACGCTTTCCCTGACGATCGTGTCGAGCAACAATCAATTCAGACTGAGCCCACCCTTCCTCAAGTCTGACTCCCGCGGGGAGTGGTTCAACGTCGCCATGCGCTACTGGGCGGCGGTAATCAAACGCTGAGCACTACCCTGCGCCACAATGGCGAGTCTGCCGGTCAGGTCAAAGACGTGCGGCTGACGGCCGAATTCAGCGATTTCGCAGACGCGGTTATGACGCAGCTACAGGCGACCGGCGAGCTGACGGTCAGGAGGCGCCTGCATAACGATATTTTAACGACGATGACGATCCTCCGTCAACATTCTGGCCGTGAACCTGTCCAGGGCAGTTCGCTGCTTCCTGGATGAGCTGAACGGCTGGGCTTTATCGGCACCGGAACGAACCGTGATTGGGCAATGGCGGAGGGTTGGGGTGGGGGCAGCCGGAACGGACAGCGTGCTGCCCGAAGAGGATGCCCGCTGGCCGAAGGGGCGGCCTTTACTGGCGGTCTGGCTGCTGTTCAGCGCCGCGTCGCCGCGATCGTTATGGCGAATTGAGTGGATCGGAGCGATCAACCCGGACGGGCCAGTTCTGGTGGGCGAAGGCAGCCCAAACAGCGCGTTCACCCGGTTTCGATCCCGCCTGTGGAGCATTGCCGTTATTGCCTGGCTTCGCTGCTTTTGCCGGTTTTGAGCCGGGCAAAGCGCGGTCGGCCTGGCAGGTGAAGGAAGCAGCAACCTGCGGCAGCCTGCCTGGTGGACAAGCGTATACCGGACGACAACCAGGACAGCCGCTCGCTGGCGAGGGCCACGACCAACAGCGGAGCATCTTCAGCCCTGGATGCAGCCGGAAGATGGGGCCGAGGACAACGTCGTTTTGACCCGAGCTACGGCGCTTACACTTTACTCTCAGCCATCGCGGGTGGAAGTGGTCCATTTTGACTATGCCAGCGCAAGATTGAAGCTGCGCTAACCAGCCTGGAAGGCTATGGTTGCACCTCTGCTCGCGCTGCGTCAACTCCGTGAATATGCGTCAGCGTCGACCCGGCTGACCTGCCTTTCTGGCAGATCACCAGCGAATACATTCCCAGCCCGCCTCGCCGGAGCATCCGATGCTGGAGGACTATTGGCGTGAACTGCATGGCGCGGACGGCCTATTTTGCCACGATGGCACGCCACGGCGCTTTTTGCGACAAATGTCAGCAGAGGAATGGCCTTTGCCTGGATCGGTCGATGATGCGCTCCAAAGAAGGATCAGCCGATTGGTGTCCGGAGGCCGGAAATTGAACTTTGCCTCTTGACATGGGGCATGCTCGGTCCATCAGTCCGGTCCACTGGGACAGGCACGCGTTCTGGCGTTGCCAAAGGCAGGCGGGCCTGCGGTAGATGCGCAAACCGCATGAGAGAATGCTCACGGTTCCGGGCATGGTTGAAAACAAAGTCCAGCTTGATGTCTTCGGAGCGATTGCTCGATCTCCTTTCTTATTTAGTCAAGAAGGAGGAGGTGGGACATTTATCAGGTGAACCTGACGAAGATTGCCGACTCAGTTCATCGCGTATATCGATGTAATGCGCGAATTGACCTAGAGGTGGCGGGGGATTTTTTGGTAGATGGCCGCGAATTCCAGGAGATCAGGCCGCGAACTGTTGCCCGTCGAACAGCAAGCCCAGGTCGAAGAAAGAGAAGAAGGCGACGATCCCCGCTGGGAATTGATCCGTCGGCTGGTGGAATACAAGAAGTTCAAGGATGCCGCCGCCCAACTGCAGGAAAAAGAGGCGCTCCAGGAAAACGTCTTTGCGCGCGCGCCCGGCAAGCTGGAGCTGGCCCCGGAAGCGCTGCGCCGAAGCCGGATGTGTCCGTGTTTGATTTGATCAATGCCGTTGGCAGCATCCTCAAGCGGATTCAAGAACGGGATAAAACACGCGACGTCTACGAGGACAAGTGGACGGTCAGCGACAAGATCGATCACCTCCTGAACCTGGTCAAAAGCCGTCCGCGGCTGCGCTTTTCCGAACTGTTCGAAGGGAACAGCTCCCGGCTGGAAGTGGTTACGACTTTCCTGGCGTTATTGGAACTGATTCGGAAGGTGCCGACGGCGGCGCAGCCTGAGCCGTTCAGCGAGATCGAGATTAAAACGGTCGGAGCGCGCGCGCTGCGGCCCACGAGCGGGGGAATCCCGAGACAGCGCGGGAAGGGGCTGTCGCGGCTGTGGAAGGGCCGCAGCTGAACTGACATGGAAGCCAAGTTCATCCTGAATCCATCCTCTTTGCCGCTCAGAAACCCATGACTTCGAACCGCGCGTCCTGCGCGGCCGTCGAACACGCCGAAGAGGCCAAACCGCACAAAAAATTCAAAGAAGAAGAAATCGCGCAACACTTGGCTGCGCTCGAACAGGAGCACCTCCAGGCAGCGCGCAGCTTTCGCCCCCGTCTGCGTCGCCGGTTCATGGCAATTCGTTAGCCTTCCGGAATATGCCCCTTGGCTCCCGCCCCTGGTGGGGAAAAAGCCCGCCCTCCCCGTCTCTCCCAACCCGCTCTCGAGACGCTCGCGATCGTCGCTTACCGCCAACCTTAACCCGCTCCGAAATCGAGCAGATTCGCGGTGTCTCGGTCGACGGCGTCATGCAGACGCTGTTGGAAAGAGGGCTAATTGAAGTCGCCGGCCGCGCCGAAGTCGTCGGCCGCCCTATGACCTACGCCATCGACGCCGCTGTTCCTGGAATATTTCGGCCTGCGCAATCTTGAGGATCTTCCGGCCGCGCAGACGAACTCGGCAATGTGGTCGAAAAGCCCGAGACGTTGCTGACGGTCGAGCCGGGCCTGGCGACAGCGCCGCCGGAACAGCTGCAACTCAACCGAGCGGCGAGCCAGCCGGCGTGGCTGCCGACGCCGCGCCAGCGCCAGCCCAACGAGGCAAGCGGAGCGCGAACTGGGCCGTTAAGCTGCCATGTCCATTCAAGAGCACCGCCACGCCATCGACAAGCTGGACCACGAGATCGTTCGGCTGCTGAACGAACGACTCAGCACGTGCTGGAGATCGGCGCGATCAAGCAGCTCCGGCGGTGAGATCTGATGGCGCCGCATCGAGCTGGCCGTTCCGACCGGGTCTGCAAGCTGAACAAAGGGCCGATGACCAACGACTGCTCCGCGCGATTTACCGGGAATGGCGCGTCGAGCGCTCCTCTCCCTCGAGAAGTCGATGACCATCGCCTACCTCGGCCTGGAAGCGACTTTCAGCCACCAGTGCCATTCGGCGGTTGGGTCGAGCTTGCGCTACGTCTCACTGAACACGATCACCGACGTCTTTGCCGAAGTCAGCAAGCGCCGCGCCGAATACGGGGTCGTGCCGGTGGAAAACTCCACCGAGGGAGTTGTCACGCACACCCTGGACATGTTCGTCGACAGTGATCTGAAGATCGTCGCCCAAATAGTGCTGCCAGTGCAGCAATGCCTCATGGGCCGCTGCCGCCGAACGGAAATCCGGCGGTTATTCGCGCACCCGCAATCGCTGGCGCAATGCCGTGGCTGGGTCCAAAACAACTTGCCCCACGTGGAGATCATCGAGACATCGTCCAATGCGCGGTCGGCGGAGCGCGCAGGGGAAGAGCCTGCCTCGGCCGCGATCGCCGGGGCGCTGGCCGCGGAACGTTACGGACTGGACATTTTGGAGTTCGACATTCAGGACAATTCAAGCAATGCGACGCGGTTTCTGGGTCTCGGGCGTCAATGTTCGCCGTCGACCGGGCGAGACCGGACGAGCATTATGTTGAGCATCATCGACGAAGTCGGCGCGCTGCATCGAGCTCTCGCCCCGCTTCGCCGCGCCAAAATCAACATGACCAAGATCGAGTCGCGCCCGAGCAAGCGGAAGGCCTGGGAATACTTCTTCTTCGTGGACTGCGACGGCCACATCGACGATCCCGCCCTCGCTCGAGCCGTGCGGCAATTGGGCAAACACTGCAACTTCGTCAAGGTGCTTGGCTCGTTTCCGAACGCTGAATAAGCTCGCCGGGCTGTTGGTTCGAGTCGACGCGTCGGCGACGGGTCTTGCAGGGCGGAGATCAAGGATGGCTGGCCAGTTCCGATCCGCCTTCCCTCCCGTGCTCTTGCGCGAATCAGCCTCAATCCTCGGGATCGGAGGTTGCCAAGCGCAGGGGATGCAGGTTAAAGTCCAGGCAACTTTTCACAACCCGTGGCTTTAAAGGTCAATCATAGGCCAGCCGTGTTGCCGACGGCTGCAGCTCTGTTTGCCTTCGCGCTTTTTTCGAGCCGAATCGCCAGCGACGCAGCTGCCTTGGCCGCAGTCGACTACAACCGGGATATTCGCCCGGTTCTTTCCGACGCTTGCTATGCCTGTCACGGCCCTGACCATGACAAACGCAAGGCCGGGCTCCGCCTCGATCGTCGCGAAGACGCCCTGAAAGCCCTCAAATCCGGGGCGTTCGCGATTGTCCCGGGCGAGCCGGCGCGGAGCGAGCTTGTCCATCGGATCAGTGCGACCGATCCGGACGAGATCATGCCGCCCGGCAAATCGGGCAAAAAGCTCTCGGCGGCTCAGATCGACCTGATCCGCCGCTGGGTGCAGGAAGGCGCGAAGTGGACCGGCCATTGGGCTTATCAAAAACCGGAAACGCCCCCGTTGCCTCCGTTGAAGAACACCAGCTGGCCACGGAATGAGATCGATCACTTTATCCTGGCGCGGCTGGAAAGCGAGAACCTGAAACCGTCGCCCGAGGCGGACAAGCCAAGACTGATTCGCCGGGTTAGCCTCGATCTTACCGGCCTCCCGCCGACCGTGGCGGAGGTGGAGAGTTTTCTCTACGACAACAGTCCGGAGGCGTACGACAAGCTGGTCGATCGCCTCCTGAAGTCGCCGCATTATGGGGAGCGGATGGCGCAGGACTGGCTCGACCTGGCGCGCTATGCCGATTCCCAGGGCTATCACCACGATAGTCACCGCGATCTCTGGCCCTGGCGCGATTGGGTCATCCAAGCTTTTAATCGGAACATGCCTTTCGACCAGTTCACCAAAGAACAGCTGGCGGGCGATCTCTTGCCTAACCCGACTCGGGAGCAACGGATCGCGACTGGCTTTCACCGTAATGAAATGACGACGTCGGAGGGCGGCGCGATGCCCGAAGAATACGCCGTCAAATATGTGGCCGGCCGAGTGGATACGACCGCGCGCGTGTGGCTTGGCACCTCCCTGGCCTGCGCCGAGTGCCATGATCACAAATACGACCCGATCTCGCAGAAGGACTACTATCAATTCTTCGCCTACTTCAATACCATTGGCGAGAATGGACTCGACCAGGACCTCAACCCGGTCCCTCGCCTCTCCCTCGATACTCCCGAACAGCGCCAGAAGCTGGAACAATTCGGCAAAGAAATCGCGGCGCTGACCAAGGCACACCAGGCCATGGTCGAGATGCCCAACGAGGAACAGGCATCTGCCCAAGCGGCCTGGGAGGCCAAGCACCGTCACGGTGTCATCGAAAGTTGGCAGCCGCTTGAGGCGGGCAAACTCGCTTCGACTCACGAAACCACGCTGAGCAAGCGACCAGATGGAACGATCGTCGCCAGCGGGCCAAACCCGGAGAAGGAAACATTCGAAATCACCTTGCGAACCGATCGGCAGAAGTTAACCGGTTTGCGCCTGGAAGCGTTGCCTTCCGAGGATGACTCTTCCCTCGCCAAAGCCGGGCGGAGCGCGAACGGCGACTTCCTGCTTTCCGGCGTCGAGCTGGTGGCGCGTAGCGCCAATCCACAAATGGCGTCTCCGCTGCCGCGTCCCGAGTTCGGCTCTTGGTATGCCCTTGGACCCTTCAAGGCCAGCAGCGCCCGTGAGGCGTACGACAAAACGTTCGGCCCCGAGAGCGGGGTCGATTTGGGCAAGTCCTTTGATGAAGGGAAACTCAAGTGGACCGAGCACACTGATTGGAGCGGCGACGAGCCGCACGAGTTAACCGAGGGAATCTCAGCCACATACTTGTTCCGCACAATCCGCGCCGCCGAACCCGGGTGGGCCAGGCTCTCCTTCGGCAGTGACGACGGTCTTCAGGTCTGGTGGAACGGCCGCAAAGTCCTGGCGAGCGACTCCACCCGCGCCGTGGCGCCCGACCAGGATAAGAGCGTCGTGTGGTTGGCTTCGGGGGAAAACAAGCTCCTGCTCAAGGTCAGCAACAGTGGCGGCCGCTCGGGCTTTTATTTCAAACTCCTTGCCGAGCCGGTTCTCGAGCACCCGGTCGAGTTCGCCGCTGCGGCCGCGGACTTTAGTCAGCCCGAACGGCATGTCCGAGGCGTGCTCGACGACAAGGCCGATTCCGGCTGGGGCGTTGGCGGAGACAAACCGGAGGCGCGCGGACCGCACCAGGCCCTCTTCCAGGCGAGTCACCCAGCTCGCTCCAGAGAGGAACCGAGTCGTGCTGCGGTTGAAGTTCGAGTCGGACAAGCCTCGGTACAGCCTGGGCCGCTTCCGACTGTCCGTCACCACGGCAGAAGCATTGCCGGGGAGTTCGTCGTGTTGCCCGATGCGGCGTGCAACCACTCGCTGCGCGCGCCGCCGATGTTGTCAGCCGGCCAGAAGGCGGAAATGCAGCGTTATTACCGGGAGACGTTCGTGCCAGAGGTGATCGAATTGACAAATGCTGAAGCACAGAAGAAGGCCAAACAGGATGAGCAACAGTATCACCGTCACCATGGTCGTTGCAGGAGATGGAGAAGCTGCGCGAGACGTTCTTACTCGTGCGCGGCAATTTCCAGCAGCACGGCGAAAAGGTGAGTCCGGGTGTTCCCGAGGCGCTCTTTCCCATGCCGGCCGGGTATCCGACGAACCGCCCCGCCTCGCGCAGTGCTCACCAATCCGAACCATCCACTGGTCAGCCGGGTGACAGTAAATCATTTCTGGCAGCATTATTTCGGGACAGGACTGCGAAAACAGCGGAAGATTTCGGTCTACAGGGCGAGTGGCCGAGCCATCCTGAGCTGCTGGATTGGCTCGCGCATTTTGCGGAGTTCGTCCGCCGGCAATGGGACATTCGGGCTCTCCAGCGCCTCATCGTGACGTCTGCCACCTATCGGTGCGCATCGGCCGTGACTGGGGAGAGCTTGCAGCGTGATCCAGACGACCGTTTGCTCGGGCGGTTCCCGGTTGCGCCTGGATGCCAGCGATCCGGGACAACGCCTGGCCGTCAGCGGACTGCTCAACCTGAAAGTCGGGGGGCCGAGCGCGCATCCCTATCAGCCGCCGGGGGTTGCGGAAGCGGTCGCCTTCGAGGGCACCCGGAAGCATGAACAGAGCCAAGGGGCCGAAAACTATCGTCGCGGCCTCTACACTTATTGGCGGCGGTCCCTGCCCCATCCGTCCCCGGGATCAACTCGGGATGCGCCCACCCGCGAAACTTGCATGCCAGGTGCCGCGAACGAACACACCCCTGCAAGCGCTGACCCTGATGAACGATCCGGTCTATGTGGAAGCAGCCCGAACCTTTGGGACACGCATCATGCGAGAAGGTGGAGCGACCGTTGAATCACGCCTTGGCTACGCGTTCCGTGTCTGCTTGGGGCGACCGCCGAACGGGGCGGAAAGGGCCTTGCTCGAGGCCTCTTTTCGCCAACACCTCGCCACCTTTGAAGCCGATCGTGTGGGCGCCGGGCAACTCCTTCATGTCGGGGCGTCGACGCCGCCTCTCGAGCTGGACCCTTGCGAACTGGCGGCCTGGACGCTCATCAGCACGACTCTACTGAATCTCGACGAGACGATCACAAAAGGCTGAGCCATGTTTCTGCATGATCCCATTCGGACTGTTTTCAACCGGCGGGCTTTTCTCCGCGGAAGCGCGTGCACGCTGGGAGCGTGGGCGCTTGGCTCGCTGCTAAGTCCTTCCCGGGCGGCGGAGGGCGGCCAGACAGGATCGCTGCATTCCCTGGGCGCCGTCAATCCGCTCCACTACGCGCCGAAGGCAAAACGGGTCATCTACCTGTTTATGTCCGGAGCTCCATCCCACCTGGACCTGTTCGATCCCAAACCAAAGTTGGTCTCGATGACAGGAGTGGACTTGCCGGAATCGGTGCGCATGGGCCAGCGGATTACAGGGATGACGAGCGGGCAGAAGCACCTGTTTTGCGTCGGCTCCCCCTTTCAATTCAATCGCCACGGCAAATGCGGGATGGAATTGTCGGAACTGCTGCCGCACACCGGGAAAATAGCCGATGAGATCGCCCTCATTCGAACGCTGAATACGGATCCGATCAACCACGACCCGGCGGTGACCTACCTCGCGACGGGTCATCAACAGCCGGGGCGTCCAACCTTGGGGGCTTGGGTCTCCTACGGGCTGGGCAGCGAGAATGCCAATTTACCCGCGTTTATTGTGATGCTGTCCGGACGCGGCGGGCAATCCTTGCAGACCCGTTACTGGGGGAACGGATTCCTTCCCAGCAATCATCAAGGGGTCCAATTCAGAGGACAAGGCGATCCCGTGCTGTTCTTCTCCAACCCGCCCGGGCTGAGCGAAAAGACGCGGCGCCGCATGCTGGACGATGTCGCCCAACTCAACCGCATGCAGCTCGAGAACCTGGCCGATCCGGAAATCACCGCCCGCATCGAATCGTACGAAATGGCTTTCCGAATGCAGACCAGCGTGCCGGAGCTGATGGATATTTCGAACGAACCGAAAGAGGTGTTGGATCTTTACGGAGCGGAACCGGGGAAAGGCTCGTTCGCCAACAATTGTGTTCTGGCACGACGGCTGGCCGAGCGCGGAGTGCGCTTCATCCAGCTGATTCATCGGGATTGGGATCATCACGGCGATCTGCCGAAGGAAATTCGGCGGCAGACCGAGCAGACGGACCGAGCGTCGGCCGCGCTGGTGACGGATCTAAAAAACCGCGGCCTTTTGGACGACACCCTGGTTGTTTGGGGCGGCGAATTTGGTCGGACGGCCTACAGCCAAGGTGAGATCAGCAAAACCAGTTTCGGACGCGATCATCATCCGCGTTGCTTCAGCTTGTGGCTGGCCGGCGGCGGGATCAAAGGCGGGCAGGTCCATGGCGAAACGGATGACTTTGGTTATAACATTGTCCGCGATGGCGTGCATGTGCATGACCTCCACGCCACCATGCTTCATTGCCTCGGCGTCAACCACGAAAAGCTCACCTACAAATTCCAAGGTCGTGACTTTCGCCTCACCGACGTGGCGGGTGAAGTGGTCCGACCGCTCCTGGCTTAAGCGGAGCGCACTGCCAAAAGGACCTCGGCGGCCACTCGCCCTTGAGCTCGACGCCAGCGTGCCGGCGCAACTACTAGAACCTGAACTCGGGGTGGATGCGAATGCCCGGACGCCGGCCCGGCCTTGAGGCCGAAAGCCGCGCCTGGCGAGCCCACATCGCAATCTGGGATTCGACCGCCTCGAGAGCGGCTTTGATCGCGGCCAGGTTGGCTTGCATCATCCGGTCGGTGCTTTTGAGCAAAAGACTGCGATCAGGCATCTGGCTGAAGTTCCACGCCGGTTCGAGTCGATATTGACTGAGCTTGGAGCGCAGGGCGCGAAGGGAGCTTCGATACTCACGCGTGATTCGCAGCAACAGGGAAACGCTTGTATTCACGGCCGAGCCCTGTTCTTCGATCTCGCAAAGGGTCAAAATGACTTGGAGCTGTTCGGCATCTCCGTTTTGATAAGCCGCTTGCGCCTGGTGCCACCACTCTTTCTTTTGTGCGGTCAAGCGCGTTTGAACATCCGGATGCAGGCGCCGCGCCAGAGCCCGATAAAGTTGCTTTAATTGCGTGGAGGGATTGCCTGGGTCCGGCCAGCGCGACCCGTCTTCCTCTAAGTGCGGATCCTGATCCTGGGAAGGACCGCCGCGAGTTCCATTGCGCTGCTGGCGTTGCTCGGACTCTCTTTGTCTCCCAGACTGGCGGGATTGCCTGCCCTCCCCGGATTCGGCTTCGGCCTGATCGGTGTCATCGGGATGTTTCCGTCGCCACATGACGCGCTCGTAGGCTCGCACGTAAGAACACTCGCCCCAGAAGGCTTCAGTCTGAATTTCGGTGAGCAGTTCCCGCTGGCTCGCGAGTTGATGAGTCAAATCACGGATTTGAGTGAGAAACGCGCCAAAATGGCAACTAAGCCAGCGGGAAAAGGCAGGCTGATCTTGGTGTTCGAATTGTTCGATCTCGCGGCGGGCCGACTCGAGATCACGGAGGGCCCTTTGATATTGGCGAAGCGCTTTGGCGCGAATCGCGCTGCCGTCGACCAAAATGATCGCCCAACTGGCTGCGGCCGAAGCTGGACTGCTGCCTTTGACTTTCCTGCGTGACACTCAGGAAGGTTCCGCCAGGCAGGGCTTTTTGCAAAAACATTTTGTCTTTCCAGATGCGGCGTCGTTAGCTTGGGTTCATGGACTTGGCTGGAAACTTGCAGACGGTGCAGGAGCGGATTAGCCGGGCCTGCGCCCGGGCGAGGCGTGATGCCGGTTCGGTTCAGTTGGTCGCGGTCGCGAAGGGCCAATCACCCCAACAGGTGAGGGCTCTGGCCGAGTTGGGCTTGACTCTCTTTGGGGAGAACCGGGTGCAGGAAGCGAAAGCGAAGATAGGGCAATGCCCAAGCAAGCTCCGCTGGCATATGATTGGACACTTGCAGTCGAACAAGTGCCGCGATGCGGTCTATTTCTTCGAAGCCATTCAGAGCGTCGATAGCGCGAGCTTAGCGGCGGAGCTTCAGAAATGGGCCGAGAAATCCGCCAAAACGATCCCTATCTTTCTCGAGGTGAACATTGCGGGCGAAGCCACCAAGCACGGGTTCCGGCCGGATGACTTGCTCAACCAGCTCCGGGAGGTAAACCGCCTTTCCCGACTCGAAATCCAGGGACTGATGACCATCGCTCCCTGGACGCCCGAACCCGAGAAGGTCCGGCCGATCTTCCGCCAGCTGCGGGAATTGAAAGAGCGGTGTGAACAACAGCTGGGCGCGCCGCTTCCGCACTTGAGCATGGGGATGAGCGGCGATTTTGAAGTGGCGATCGAAGAGGGAGCCACCATCATCCGCGTGGGCACAGCCTTATTCGGACCGCGCTCTGCAGCCAAACCAACCGTGTAATATTTCGCTTTCCCTTGGAGCCCGACTTCGTAACGTAGCGACTGTGACTGCTGAGACGTTCAAAGTGGAGATGACGGAGGCACTGCGGGTGTTCGACAAGTATATTGTCTGCCTCGAGAAGACGCCGGACGAGTGCGAAGCGTCTCTGCGGTCGTTGATGGAGAAAGCGATCAAGGCCTACAACGAAAGAGGGCCAAACCTCCGGCATGGCATCGCTTTGGACAAACAGGTCACCATCATTTTGAGCCAAACGGAGGGCGACCGGCCTCTTTGCGGCATTTACTTCAACCTCCATTCGCCTTACCACAAACGCCAGACCGCCCCGAAAGAAAAGGCGAACGACTGAACGACATCGGGCCTACTGCGGCCGGATCTCGTCCCCGACCTGGGCTTCACCGGCCGTAATATCGGCCGCGATGATACTGTTACGGCTTTGGCCGGAGATTTTGACCTCACCGACTTTTTGACCGTCGCGATAAACCCCCATGCGTTGCTCTGCCTGAGGCATGGGATTGAAAGCGAAATCGACGACGACGAATCGCAGTCCGCTATTGACCGATGCGACCTTGCCAACCGGCTCGTTGAGTGGAGTAGCACGGTCTGCCTGCCCCTTGACTTCGCGCGCGGTTCGTTTGGATGACTTTTCCGGCTTGGTTTTCGCCGCCGCGGCCTGATCGCGTCCGGATGAGTCGGAAGGATTGGCATGTTTGCAGCCCAGCAACAAAGCGCCGCCGAGTAATAGAAGCAGCATCGCACGCATGGCGAATGTTTAAGGTACAGCCTGCCGCAACGTCAATCGGCAAAGCGTTCCACTTATTGGCGCAGCGTTTTCGCTTTGGGGTCCTCCAGGAAACGCGCCTTCAGCTTGGTCTGTTTCGGCTTCGCGGACGAAGCCCGGACGAGGCGAAAATCAACCTGCTTCTTGAACGTGTCCACCTTTTCCGGCTGGACCGTAACTCGGTCGCCCATCTTGATAACCCGCCGAGTCCGTCGACCGGTCAATTGCCCACGTTGGGCGTCAAAGACAAAGAAATCGTCCGCGACAGAAGAAAGATGGACAAGCCCGCTCAAGCCCAGGTCCGGGACGTCCACAAAGAAGCCGAAGTTGCGCACGTCAATGACGAGAGCAGCGTAGGACTGACGCTGATCGGACTCGATCTGCTGCCTGAGGTACGCAAACAGCTTGACGGTCCGGCTGTCGCGTTCCGCGTCATCTGAGTTGCGCTCGGTCTCGGCAAGGTGATCCGCGACTCGCTTGAGTGCTTGGACGGATTCGCGATCCGGGTCGAAAAGGGCACGATGCACGGCGAGGTCGGCGTATCGGCGGATGGGCGAGGTGAAGTGGGTGTACTTAGCTTTGTTCAACCCATAGTGTCCGACCGGTTCAGTCGCGTAGCGAGCCCGCATGAGGGATTTCAAGAAGCCGATTTTCAAGGCCGGACCGATCGGCAATGAGTTGAGCCGCTGCAGCAAGCGTTGCACCTCAGGGCGCTGATTCAAGTTGCCGCATGGAATGTGATGAGTCGTGACTTCTTCGCGATAGTCCTGCAGGCGGCGCGGGCTGGGCGGTTCATGAATCCGATAGATCGCTGGGGTGCGCGATGCCATCAACCGGGCCGCGACCGCTTCGTTGGCCAGAAGCATGTACTCTTCGATCAATTGGTGAGAGACATCATTCTCCACCTTCTCGATGCGCTCAACCCGACCGTGCGCGTCGAGACGGATCTTTGTCTCGGGAAAGTCCAGATCGAGCGATCCGGCCTTGAAGCGCTGGCGGCGCAAGCGCTGGGCAAGTTGATGCGCCTGATGGAGCAAACGATCGAAGTCGTTCTCGGGAGCGGATTGCAGCCGCTGCAGAACTTCCTTGTAGGTAAAGCGGCGTTTGGACCGGATGATGGCGGCGTAGAACTTGGCATCGAGCACTTGCCCCTCGGTGTTGAGCAGAAACTCGACGCACTTAGTCAGCCGGTCCACGTCCGGCTTCAACGAACACAGCTCGTTGCTGAGAGCTTCCGGCAGCATGGGGATGACCCGGTCAACCAGGTAGGTAGAATTGCCGCGCTTCTCCGCTTCTCGATCGAGGGCCGTGCCGCGGCGAACGTAGTGGGACACATCGGCAATATGCACCCAGAGCTTCCACCGGTCCTTCCCGAGTCTCTCGAGGCAGATGGCGTCATCGAAATCTTTGGCGTCATCCGGATCGATTGTCACCACGGTATGAGAGCGGCAATCGACGCGACCGGCTGCCAGTTCGGGGGCAACCACCCCGCCGGTGCGCCGATTGATCGCATCGGCTTCCTCCAGAACCTCCCGAGGGAAGTGCAGAGGCAAGTCGTACTGGCGGAGCACCGACAACATATCCACCCCCTCCTGATCAGGCGCCCCGAGGACTTCAATGATCTCGCCTTCCGGGTTGGTGTGGCGGGATTGCCATTCTCTCAATTCCACGACGACCTTGTCGCCATCGTGCGCTGGGCGTCCCACATCCCGCGGCGGTGGGACATAGATGTCATGAGGAATCCGCGGATCATCCGGAACGACATAGAGAAACTGCCGACTCCGCTGCAATGTCCCCACGATCGAACTGCGCTTGCGCTCCAAGATGCGAATGACCGCCCCTGTCCCGTCTTCAGAAGGTCTCCGCTCCGAGCGCGCCCGCAGGTCGGGTCGCACCAGCACTCGGTCGCCATGCAAAGCCGTCCCCGTCAGGCTTTCCGGGATGGTGAGTTCGGAGAGCGCAGGGTCGTCCGGCTGGAGAAAACCTTTGCCCTGCCGATTGATCCGAATCGTGCCCGAGACGAGCCCCGCCTCGCGAGCCTGAATGTAGCGATTGCCCTTGGTGCGCAGAACCTGGCCGTCTTCCTCCAAGGCTTGCAGGGTCTCCTGCAGTTCCGATTGCTGGTTGGGCGAGAGGCGCAGCCGTCGCAGGAGTTGAGGCACATTCGCCGGAGCATAGTCCCGCCGTCCAAACAGCTTCAGGATCTCAGCTCTGAGATTGTCGGTCTGCCCTCTGGCCGTATCGCGTTTTCCCATTGTCCTGAGTATCACAAACCCGCCCGAAAGAGCCAGCTCTCAGTTGGCCCACCTGACGCTGCCCTAGCTAAGCCATGAGCCTGTTGAAAAACGACCATGGCGCTGCGGCGAGGGATTTTGGCTGCAGCCTAGGCGGCGAGGCCCGAGCACTTCCCGCCGCGGGCTGTAAGGGCTGAGCCAACGCCGGATGCGGACAAAGACCTGCCGCCCAAAGGGTTTCCGAGGAAAAGGCCGTCTGGCTTTGTTGCTCGCACGGTCACAGCCCGCTGCGGGGATGCTCCCGTGCTCGCGCCTTGCCATCCAACCTTTTCCTCGAAAACAGCGCTCATGTTCGTTTTTCAACAGGCTCCGAGCTGGTGAGGGAGGCTGCCGGGCTTCGCTCAAAGCGACTCCGTCCACGGATTTTCGATGGCAATGGCCCAAGTCCTCCCGGCAGATTGCCTCAGGATCACCGCGCCCCTGCCGTTCATTTGATGGGTCGAGCCATTTGGACTAGCCGTCCGAAGGGCCCAAGCTGTCCAATAGAGAGCGACGTCGCCTGCTTCCACGCAAGCGTGCCGTTCGATCGTCAGGTGCGGCTTGAGTTGAAACAGCTCATTCAGGCACGCGCGAATCTCGGTCAGCCCCCTGGCCGGCTTCCCCGGCTCGGGGAGAAAAACGGCGTCGGGAAGGTAGAGGCTGATGGCCGTTTCTGCATCGTGGGCGTTGATGGCTGAAACCAATTCCCTCATTGTTTCCTGCGGGGTCTCTCGTGACATAATCACCTCCAGACCTCTTAAGGTAATCGTTGGAGCGAGATTCGTCCCGATCTTTTTCGGGACAGGGCAGATGTGTGCTGGACTTAGCGCGCCGCACCCTCGCAAGCGCGAGAGTGCACCCGCCGCCGGGAGGCTGGACCAGGCTAGTGGGCGTCTCGCGCGTATGCGGCGAAAGCACGGACATTCGGGTGCGGTGTGTCTCGGGGCACTTCGCAGCCAGGGCCGACGACATAGCACGGGCCAGCTTCGCGATGGCACTCCCTCAGCCGATCGTGGATGTCAGCGGGAGTGCCATTGCGGACAACGCGGACGGGATCAATGTTGCCCAGGATGATCTGGTTGGCGCCCATTTTGGCGCGCCCTTCGCGCACCGGCGAGAGGAAATCCAGATCAACGATTTCGCATCCGAGGCGACCCATCCCCTCGAGAACGAAGCGTGTATTGCCGCAGATATGCAAACGCGCCCGCGTCCCCAAAGCATGCAACCCGTCAATGAGCTTCTTTTCGTAGGGCCAGACGAACTGCTGATAAATCTCCGGCCCAACCAGCGAGACGGCCGCATCGCCCACGCCGATCAAATCCACCCCAGCCTCGACTTGCGCCTTGGCAAAACGCAATTCCATCTCCACCACGAATTCGAAGAGATCGGCCACGAAGGTGGGATCATCGAAAAAGTCCAGCATGACGGTGTTAATCCCGCGCAAATCGGCGGCCTCGGCCATCGGCCCTTCAATCCAGCCTTCCACCGCCTTATCCAATCCCACTCGCTGACGCAAGAGGGCCACGCCATTGATGCCGTTGGTCATTCTTCCCCCGCCCAAAGGGTCTGGGATCTTCAACTGAGCCAGCCTGGTCTTGTCCCGCAAGACTGCTTGATCCTCTATCAAGGCGGCGGGGGAGTTTTCCAAATACTCCAGCACGGCGCCACAATCGGCCGCTTCGCGCCCTGGATCGGACATCGTGTTGACGTAGTCGAAGTCGAACTGCTCCGCGACGCGCAGTTGACCTTCAGCGAGGACCCGATGGTCCGTTTCGTAATCGAGATAGCGCGCTCCGATAAGGTCGCAAGCGTACTGCATGGTGATGGGCATAACCGGCAGTCGGTCAACAGGGCGACCGGCGAGATGGGCCAGAACTCGTTCGCGTCCATTCATGTCATTTCCTCCGCCGCGATGGTTCCCTCGCGCTCATTTACGACAACACGCCAACCGGGGGCGACGACCAGGAAGTCGGTGTAGTTCCAATAGCCTTCTATAAGCATATCGAGCAGCGATAGGCTCGGCACGGCGGGAGCTTCGGCCCCCGAACTGTGGTCAGGGCTAGGGCTCCACGCAAATCGGCCGTCCCAGCGGCTGTATCGGTCTGACAGGGCCGCGCGATGAGACGCGCCCGGAACCGGGCTTTGCACTGGCACCACCCAATAAGCGCCGGGAGAGCGCTGGCAAAGGCTGCGATCGATGCGGGGACGTCGCCGCGGCGGGTGAACTCGGGCGCGTGGCGGCAACAAAGGAACAGAGGGCGCGCCGGGGCCTTGGAGCAAGAGGCTGATACAATCCTTGGCGCGCGGCAGAACCAGAGGCACCGTCCTTGCGGTCAAGCCGGCGAACGCGTGTTTGCAGGAGCCGGCCGCCAGCAGGACGGCATGAAAGGCCGCCGTCCGCACCTGATCGATCCGGGTTTGAAGGGCACGAACGATCTGGTCCGGGGGAAGTTGATGCAGGGCCTTCGGCAGGAATTCGACTTCGACATTGTTGTTCGAGCGGGCGAGGGCCGCTTGGATCTCCGGCTGGAACATTTCGCAGCTGATCAGTTTGAGGTGCATGCTTCGGAAAACGGGCTGGGAGGTGCGCATTGGCACGACCAATCAGCCAAATCTGGTAACGTGGGCTTACATCGAGGAGCGCCGTTCAGCTTGGCAGGCATAAACTCGCACGCTCAGCCTGATGATCTCTCGAAGCGAACTTGTTTTCCTTGACTGAGATCAATGGAATGAGAGCGCCTTGCGAGCAGGGTGAATGGAAGCAGGACTTTCATGAAACGAGACAAGCTTCCCCAATACAGCCGGCGTCGTTTCCTGACGACCTCGGCGCTGGCCATTGGCAGTTACAATTTGGTTTCAACCGGAGTCCTGGCGACCCCCGCGCGGACTGGAGCGGGTGGGCGCCTGGTAGTGGCGCAGATTGGGGTGGGCGGCATGGGGATGACCCATCTTCAAAACATGCTGCGTTTCCAACGGGAAGGTAAGGTCCAGATCGCCGCGGTTTGCGATGTGGACGAGAATCGCCTCGAAGCCGCAGTCACCAATGCCGGCTCGGGAGTGCTGGGTTATAGCGACTACCGCCACATTCTCGATCGAAAAGATGTTGATGCCGTGCTGATCGCCACTCCCGACCATTGGCACGCGGTCCAAACCGTTCACGCCTGCCAGACTGGCAAACACGTCTACGTCGAAAAGCCCGCCTCGGTCACGGTACGGGAAGGGCAGGCCATGGTGGCCGCGGCTCGCACGAACAAGGTTGCCGTTCAGGTGGGCGCCCAGGCACGCACGGCCAAAGGCGGCTGGTACACTTGCCGCGCCATTCGCAATGGCATCGTCGGGAAAGTGCACAAAGTGAGCTGCTGGCACTATGCCAATCCAATAGACGAAAACCCGCTTCCAGATAGCCAGCCGCCGGACGGCCTCGATTGGGACTTATGGCTCGGGCCACTCCCGTGGCGCCCCTACAACCGCCGCTATCAGCCAGCGCATTTCCGTTGGTTCTTGGAGATCGGTGGCGGCCAGATCCGCGACCGGGGGGCCCATCAATTCTCCACGATTCTTTGGTGCATGAACGCCGATCATCAGACTTCCTTTACGGTCGAAGCGAAAGGTAAGGCGCCAACCAAGGGTCTCTGGGATTGCCCGGTCGACATGGAAGTCATTTATCAATTCAAAAATCCGGATTGGACGCTGGAGTGGGGCCAACCGGGCAATCAAGTCGGCAAGACGGAGTTCGGTAACGTCTTCTGGGGCGAACACGGGCAGCTGGTCCTGGAATGGGAGGGTGGATATCGACCGGCCAATCCCGAAGCAGTCAACTTCCAGTTGCCCTCCGGCGGGAAGGAAGTCGATCGAACGGACGAATACGACGACTTCAACATGAACCACAAGGCCGATTGGTTTAAGGCCATTCGCGAAGGGCACCTGCGTCCGGCGGTGGACATTGAGATCGGGCACCGCACCGCAACGTTGTGCAATCTCGGCAATCTCGCCTATATCCTCGGCCGCAAGCTGGTCTGGGATGGCGCCAAGCAGCAGGTGGTCGGAGATGAAGTGGCGAACCGCTTGCTTTCCAGACCTCAACGCTATCCTTACGTGCTCTGAGCGACCTGCGCTGGTCCCCGCAGCCAACGGCTGGATGCGATTGTTTGTCACACCTCGGCCCGCGCCGACGACATAAGCGGCATATGTTGAGATCTTTCTTGCCGCCCCTCGCCCCCGAAGCGGACGCAGAACTGGTCAGCGCGAGCCGCGCCGGCAACCGCGACGCCTTTGGACAAATCGTCGCTCGCTATCAGTCCCTTGTTTGCTCGGTGGCTTATAGCGCCACTGGCAGCCTGTCCCAGAGTGAAGACCTGGCCCAGGAGACTTTCCTGGCAGCGTGGAAACACCTCGATCAGTTGCGCGAGCCTGGCAAGCTGCGTTCGTGGCTTTGCGGGATTGCCCGCCACGTCACCCAAAACTCGCTTCGAGCCCAGGAGCGTGATCCGGCCCATCGAGCGCAGCCGATGGAAGATCTCCGCGAGTTAATGTCGCTCGAACCCCTTCCGCCGGAGACCGCTGTTAGACAGGAAGAGGCCCAGATTCTTTGGCGATCGCTCCACCGGATACCGGAGAATTACCGGCTTCCGATGGTGCTTTATTATCGGGAACATCAGTCTATGGAAGCCGTCGCGCATCATCTTGACCTGACCGAAGAAGCCGTCAGGCAGCGCCTGTCGCGCGGCCGGAAACTTCTTCAGGAGGAAGTCCTCTCCTTTGTGGAGTCGGCATTGGAACGGAGCAGTCCGGGCAAAGCGTTCACCCTGACAGTAATGGCGGCCCTGCCTCTGGGCGTGCAGTCGGCCGAGGCGGCAA
Source organism: Verrucomicrobiota bacterium (assembly GCA_046346765.1). GTDB lineage: Bacteria > Verrucomicrobiota > Verrucomicrobiia > Limisphaerales > SIBE01 > JAXMHN01. Next base: position 26,000 of record JAXMHN010000064.1, read on the forward strand.
CGCTGGGGGTGGTCGCTGCCAAGGGCAGCCTCGGGGCTAAAGCGGCTTTGATCTTCGGCACGCTGGGTGGATGGCTAGGAATGCTGGCTGCCGTCGGGCTGTCCTGGAAGACGGCGGCTGATGCTGCGCGGTCTCGGCGCCAACGCACTCTGATCGTGCGCTGGGCCTGGATTCAAACAATCGGTCTGATCGCCGGCGTCTCACTGGCCATTTACTTGATGTCTCTGTTGGGACGTCGTCCGATTCTAGCCGGGGGTGGCCTAGGCCTCCTCCTGCTCTCGATCATGATCATATCGGTCGTTGCTCCCGGTCGGTTGAGCGCACGGCTTACGGCGATTGCGTTGGAAGATGGGATCCCGTTGGAGGGTGTGGGTCCGGGGCCAAGCCCCGAGCTGGATCGGGAGGCCTCTCGCAAAGCGGTGCGCTGGCTCATGCCCATGCTGCTAATGATGGCGGTCGGCCTGCCATTTATGCCGTGGCGGGACCACTGGGCCAGGTGTGCCCTGGTCACCGGGGCAGAGCTCGCTGTCTTGGCGTGGGCCTTCCACCATTATCGAAAGACCTTAACGTTTCCAATGAACCACCACCCGCCCGGCTCGGCAGGGCAACGCTTCGTCCGCCATCCGCTCGTCTTAGTGCCAGCGATCCTGGTGGGCTCTGGCCTGCTCGGCGCCCTCCTGCCCTTCTTTCTCCATCCGGGTCCGGTGCAACCGCCAATACCTCGTGAACTGATGCGCACCCTTGGCCTCGTCGTCCTCGGGACGGTGCTGGTCTATATGGCCCTGGCGGTCTTCGGCCGAGGCTTGATGCGAGCCAGCAGCGGGGCCGGCATGGCTGGCGCCATTTCCAGCGGCCTGCGTTCGCTGGGAACGCCGGATCCACACGCCGTCGCCGCGGAAGCCTATGCCGCTTTCTTCGAACAGACCATTTTCCCTCCCGATCAACGCAGCAGATTGATCGAGTTGATGGTCGAGCGCGTCATGGCTCAAACGAGAGCGACTTGGCCATTGATGAACCGCAAGCTCGATCGATCAACCCGCGCGCGAATGGTCGACCAACTCCGGCACTCCTCGGATGACGCCGAAGCAAAAATCCGCGAATTGCTCGGCGCGGATATGCAAGGGCGGTTGCATGATTACGAGAGAACGCTGCTCGACCGAACCCGGGTGAAGCAGTTCGATGTTGCCTGCTCTGAGCAGGGCATTCCCCTGCAGCCTAAGCAGCTGGACGAGCTCTTCGAGGCTCTATTCCAGGCCAGGAGCCAGTATCCCTGGACAACCAATCTCGGCCGTCGCGATGAAAAGACGGGCTGCGACCCAGCTACGTTCACCCCAGCCAATATCAGTAGGTTCATCCAGGAAGAGGAGGATTTTGACCGGGAATTGGCCATCCGGGCCGAAGCGATCTTGAATCCTCAGCAACTGGCAGCCTTTGTCCGACTGCGCTCCGTCCAACGCAGCTCGCAAATAGCTCAAATCAACATGGCCGCGAGACTGTTCGCACCACCGGTCTGAGCGTCCATTCCGCCGAATGATTGGATCATTGCCCGATTCGAGAGATGACTGATGATTGATCGCGATCAAGGTGAACATGGCTCAGATGATCTAATTTTATCAGCTGAGATGGATGAACCAGGCTTAATTAATTTCTTTGTCGATCTGACCGGCCAAAGCGAAAGCTCTGCCCGAAGCGTCGTCATGTACCTGGACATGCTCGAGCGCGATTTCTTCCCGCCGAACGGCGAGGCTGGGGGAACCGAAGCCGACTGGACAGGCGAAAAAGTCCCTGCACGCTTCGTTTTCGGGCACGCGGTTCCAAACCCTCTGCTCAAAGGCTAGTTTGGGCTAGCAAATGCGCGGCAACTGCTCGCCCGTGAGCAAATCGAGGATGCGTTCCGCTCCGATTCGGCTACGGATCGTAACCAACCCAGGCGCGCCGGCTGAGACCTGACCGATCCGAGTAGCGCTGCCGCTCACCGTATGCCGGCGCAGAATCCCAAGCGCCGCGGCAACCTCTGATTCGGGCAGGAATACGACAAAGCGGCCCTCATTGGCGACGTAAAGGGGATCGAATCCTAAGAGTTCACAAGCACCGCGCACCTCTTCCGTGACTGGGATGGCCAGCTCCTCGACATCGATTTGGACCCGGCCGGCGGTGGCAATTTCATTCAGCGCGCTGGCCAGGCCGCCGCGCGTCAAGTCCCGCAAGCAATGGAGATGAATCCCGTTCTTGAGGAGATCGAGGACGGGCTCAGCCAACGGAGCACAATCGCTGCGCAGGCTGCTCTCGAATTCCAGGCCATCTCGCACCGACATAATCGCCATGCCATGGCGTCCCAAATCGCCGCTGAGCAAGACGGCATCGCCCGGCCGGACGCAGTTGGGCGCGATCACCTGGGAATGCTCGACTTGCCCGACGCCAGCGGTGGTAATGAAGAGCTCGTCGCCCTTGCCTTTATTGACGACCTTGGTATCACCGGTAACGATCGCAATCCCGGCAGCAGCGGCGGCCTGTTTCATGGAGAGAGCGACGCGCCAGAGCGTTTCCATGGCCAAGCCCTCTTCAATGATGAACGCGGCGCTCAGCCAACGAGGACGGGCTCCGCACATGGCCAGGTCATTGACAGTGCCATTCACCGCGAGCGTCCCAATATCGCCGCCAGGAAAAAAAATCGGGTGAACGACGTAGGCATCGGTCGTGAATGCCAGACGGCCGGTGCCCGCCTCCAAGAGCGCGCCATCGTGCCGCGATCCCAAGATTGGGTTCTGGAAACTTGGCAAGAAGATCTTATCCAGCAGCTGCTGACTCAGCCTGCCACCGCCGCCGTGGGCCATCAGTACTTTGGGATATTCCGCAAACGGAATCGGACAGGAGGTGGTGAATTCGCCTTCCACGGAGATTGAGAGCTACGCGGCCTTCGGTTCAGCACCGCTTGGCGAGCCAACCGCAGGACGGTAACGATAATAGGCGGCACAAGCCCCTTCCGACGACACCATCGTCGCTCCGAGGGGATGTTCCGGCGTGCATCGGCTGCCAAACACCGGACATTCGACCGGTTTCTTTAAACCCTGCAGAATGACCCCGCTGATGCAGTCCGGCGATTCGTCGGCGCGACATTCGACGACGCCAAAGCGTCGCTCCGCGTCAAATTGAACGTAGGCATCCGCCAAATGAAGCCCGCTCTCGGCGATTTCGCCGATACCTCGCCACTTGCGCGGGCCCACCCGAAAGATCTCGCGAATCAATTGCCGGGCGGAGATATTGCCCTCATTTCGAACAACCCGGGCGTATTGGTTCTCCACTTCGGCCTGGCCGGTTTCCAATTGCTTCACGCAGAGCAGAATCCCGTGCAGAATATCCGCCGGCTCAAAGCCCGTCACGACGATCGGCACCCGAAATTCCTGCGCGATCGGCCCATATTCGTCCAAGCCCATCACGGTGCAGACGTGCCCGGCGGCGAGGAATCCCTGCACGCGGTTCTGGGGTGAGCGCAGGATCGCGCGCATCGCCGGCGGAACGAGAACGTGCGAGACCAGGACCGACCAGTTGGCCAACCCGAGCTGCCTGGCGCGGTAGACCGCCAAAGCGTTAGCGGGCGCCGTCGTTTCGAAGCCGACCGCGAAGAAGACCACTTCGTGCTGGGGGTTTTCGAGGGCGATTTTGAGGGCGTCAAGCGGTGAGTAAAGGACCCGCACATCTCCACCGCTCGCTTTGACCGAGAGCAAATCGCTTTCACTTCCGGGAACACGCAGCATGTCGCCAAAGGAACAAAAGATGACACCGGGTTGGGAAGCGATCCGCACGGCTTTGTCGATCAGTTCGAGCGGCGTGACGCAAACCGGGCACCCTGGCCCGTGGACCAGCTGGAGGCCAGGGGGCAGCAATCGGTCCACGCCGAATTTGACAATGGCATGCGTCTGCCCGCCGCACACTTCCATGATCGTCCACGACTTGGTCGTCACCCGAGCCAACTCATCCGCCAAGCGCCGGACCAGACGGCCATCGCGGTATTCGTCGACGAACTTCATGCGGCACCTTCGCCAACGTCTGTCCCCTTCGGCTTGGCTGCTTTGGAAGCACCGCCGCCTGCCTCATCCATTTCGGCCAGTTCACCCATCTCCCGAAAATAGGCCAAGGTACGCTGGGCTTCCTCCTCGTCCACCAAGCTGATGGCCAGACCGACATGGACAATGACGTAATCTCCGACCGCTGCCTCGGGCACACAGGCGAGATTCACTTCTTTCACAATCCCGCCGAAGCTGACACGCCCCAGCCGCTGCATCGGATCTTCTCCCTGCACACTGAGGATCTTCCCTGGAACAGCCAGACACATGTTACGAATCGCCTCGGAGGGTTCGGCGCGCTGCCAGGACCTGGCCGAGCGCAATGCCGCCGTCATTCGGCGGCACCAGTCGAGGGAAGTGAGCGTGAAATCCTGCTTCGTTCAAGCGCGCCAGGGCGCGTTCGACGAGGAACTTGTTTTGAAAACAGCCGCCGGATAGGACGACATGCGGTTTGCCAGCTTTTTGCGCGACTTGCACGATGGCTTCGACCAGACTTAGATGAACCTTGAGCGATATCATGCCCGGAGGCAAACCCTTTTCCATATCGTCGAGAAGGCCTTGAACGATCGGTTGCCAATCGAGCACCCAAGGCTCAGGTCCAACATCTCCGCTCGCCTCCGGCTCGGTCGCAGAGACAGCGTTTGCGCGCGAGCGAACGGTCGTTTTCAGGCCGGTAGGATAATGCGCCTGGGTATCGAACTGATCGAGGGCGAACTCCAGCTCCATTGCTGCTTGCCCTTCGTAACTTGTCTTCTGCCGCATGCCCAGAAGAGAAGCCACCCCATCGAACAGCCGCCCCACGCTCGAGGTCAAGGGAGCGTTCAAATGACTCTGCAGCATCCGCAAGACGTTCCGCAGCTCCGGGGCGGAAAACGAACGCACCGGCGCTAACTGGGAGCGCCGGAGGGCCCCGGCACCCTCCATTTCATAAAGCAATCCAAGCGCGGCCCGCCGCGGCTCGCGCGCGGCCCACTCGCCTCCCGGAAGGCGGAAGGTGCGCCAATGCGCAACGCGGCGAAATGCCGCCGGCGTCAGGGTGAGAAATTCTCCACCCCAAATCGAACCATCGGTTCCGTAGCCCGTCCCGTCCCAGGCCACGCCGAGGATCTCGTCCTCTGTCAGCCTATGCTCGGCGAGGCAGGCGAGCACATGGGCGTAGTGATGCTGCACGCGCACGACCGGCTTGGCCATATCGAGCGCGTAACGAGTGGAGAGGTAATCAGGATGGGCATCAGCTGCAACCAGGTCGGGCCGGACGCCGTAAAACGATTGAAAATCCTCCGTAACTCGTTGGAAGGCGGCGTAAGCCTGGAGAGTCTCCAGATCGCCGATGTGCTGACTCACGAAGACGTCCTGGCCGATAGCCAGGCCAATACAGTTTTTCAAATGACCGCCCGTGGCGAGGACGGTTGGCCGGGGTGCGGAGGCACTAGTCGCTCCGCTCGGCAACTCCGGCAAAGAAACCGGCAGAGGCGCGTAGCCGCGGGCGCGTCTGAGCACGATGGCTTGTCCCGCCACAACACGCGCGATCGAATCGTCAGCATGACGAATGATCGGGCGGTTATGGACGAGGAAATAATCGGCTAATCCCGCGAGGCGATGAACCGCCTCCTCTTCGTCGATACAGATCGGTTCTTCTGCGACGTTGCCGCTGGTCGCAACGACGGTGAAGCCGATTCGGCGCAGGAGCAGATGCTGGATCGGGTTGGCTGGCAGCATAACTCCGAGGAATGGGTTGCCTGGTGCGACCGACGGACAGATCGCCGACCTCGAATCCATTCCCCGCCGCCGCAATAGCACGATCGGAGCTTGTGTGGAGACGAGCATTTCCGCTTCGAGCGCCGTCACTTCGCACTCGTCCCGAATCGAGTCGAGGGAGGCAAACAAAAGAGCAAACGGTTTTTCTTCGCGGTGTTTCAGCCGCCGGAGGCGGGCGACTCGATCTTCGCGATGAGCCGCCACCACGAGCTGGAAGCCGCCCAGTCCTTTGACAGCAACGATATCCCCGCGCCCAATTGCCACCGCAGCCTGCTCAAGCGCCGGTTCGCCTTGGCCGATGCACTGGCCACGGCTGTCCCAGAACTCCAACCTCGGCCCGCAGACCGGGCAGGCATTTGGCTGAGCGTGAAAGCGGCGGTTTCGCGGATCGTCGTATTCCGCCTGGCATTGCGCGCACATGGGAAACCGGCGCATCGAGGTGCGTTTCCGGTCATAGGGAAGACCCTCCATGATGGTAAAACGCGGCCCGCATTGGGTGCAGTTCGTGAAAGGATACCGATACCGCCGATCGGCCGGATTGAAGATCTCTTGCAGGCAATCCGAACAAGTCGCCAGATCGGGCAGGACCAGGGTCGTCCTCGGCCCTGCCGCTTCACTCTCGCGAATCTCGAAAGCAAGGTAGCCGGCGGGCGCCAGCCCACTGAATTCAACACTCTGCAACACGCTCTGAGCAGGCTTTTCTGCTTCCAAACGGCGCACAAAGGCCCGCAATGTTTCGGCGGCGGCCTCCGCTTCAATGATTAAGCCCTGGGCGGAATTGCTGACCCAGCCCTGGAGAGCCATTTCGCTGGCAAGCCGGTAAACGAAGGGCCGATACCCCACTCCTTGCACGGCGCCGCGCAGCACAAGCCGGATCCGCGCGGACCCGCTTTGGGGCCCATCGGCACTGACTGGCTGCGCATGCATCACGCTTGACACCGAAACACGGCTCAAGATGCCCCCGGATTCAGCCGAAGCAAGGATCGAAACTTGCGAACAAACCAGGATTCTGGCCTAATCCAACCATCAATCGCGTCCGACCATGAATCGTCGCCTTCACTCCTGCCTGCTCTTGGCCCTCGGATTTGGGTTAACATCTCTATTCGCTCAAGCCCCAGCCGGTTTCACCCGCACCGAAGACGTGGTCTATGGCCGCAAATTCGGGACCGCGCTGACCCTGGATGTTTTTCAGCCCAAACAGCCGAACGGCGCAGCCGTCTTGTTCATCGTAAGTGGCGGCTTTTTCTCGAGCCACGAAGCGATTAATGCGGGCTTCTGCCGTCCTTTTCTGGACCGCGGCTATACTGTTTTCGCCGTCGTGCACGGCTCGCAACCGAAGTTCGTTATTCCCGAAATCGTCCAGGACATCCACCGGGCCGTGCGCTATATCCGGCACAATGCGACCGCTTATCGAGTGGATCCAAACCGCCTCGGGATCATGGGAGCCAGTGCCGGCGGACATCTTTCGTTGACCATCGGAACTCAAGGGGGCCCCGGGAACGTCGACAGCAAAGACCCCGTCGATCGCGAGAGCAGTCGGATCCAGGCGGTCGCCTGCTTTTTTCCACCGACTGATTTTCTGAACTATGGGCAGCCGGGCGAAGACGCCGTTGGGGTCGGCACGCTGAAGGATTTCAAACCTGCATTTGGCCCCAGGTCCGACACCGCCGAAGGCAGGCAAGCGCTCGGCAAGGAGATTTCCCCGCTATACTACGTGAGCTCGAACCTGCCGCCGACCCTCATCATCCACGGCGACGCGGACAAACTGGTCCCCATTCAGCAGGCGCAGGCGTTCGTGAAACGCGCGCAGGAGGCGGGGGCGGTCGCCAAGTTGATCGTCAAAGAAGGCGGGCAGCACGGCTGGACGGGCATCGAAAAGGACCTGGCGACATTTGCCAACTGGTTTGACGAGTACCTGCTGCCGCTGAAAGGACCTGCGGCAGCCAGATAGTCACATCGACACGCTTAGAGCTCAGAACCAAGCCAGGTCGAGTTTCACATCGGCCCTATGCCAGGCCTTGTCAAACTGCCGCTGCACCAGTTCGGCGCTTTCAACCTTGCCCTGTCGTTGCAGAGCCGTCCGCAGTCCAAGCAAACCCCAGGGATTGCGCCGCCACCGTTCCAAATCGTCGCGGAAAACTTGTTCGGCTTTGGCCGCATCGCCCAGTTTGAGCAAAGCCGCTCCCAAGGCCGGGCGGGCCGGGAAAGGCCAGAAGCTTGGCTCCATATAAGGCAAGGCGTCTTCCGCGGCCACGGCTTCCTCGAACTGCTGGACCGCAGTGCGGTTGTCCTCCGTGATACTCGCCACTTTGCCTGACAGCCAGTGCTTGGCCACTCGCAACGTGCCGCTCACCGGAAACGGCGGCGTATCTAGCTTCTTTGCTTCGTCGCTGTCGGCCAGGCTGACCAAGTTCAACTCCTCCACGCGCGCCGCGGCGGCATCCCCCTTGCCAGCGAATGCCAAGCCGCGGTTGAAATGCCAGAAGGCGCGATCGACGAGAAAGTCATTGGTTTTCGGCGGCTCGGCCAGTGTTAGGACCTCGTCCCAGCGCCCGAAACGGGTCAGGGTCAGCCAGGGCAAATGGCGCAGCCGAGGCGCTTCGACTGACTTGCTGGGTCCGCAGCTGTTGTCGCGGGCATAAGCGGCCGTCAGCTCCGCCTGCCGCAAAGCGTCGGCGCTCCGCCCCTCAAACACAAGCGCCCACCAGAGGAAGTGGAGATTGTGCGGGTAGTAGGCTCCGGGATAAAAGCCCTGCGCGCGACAGGCGCTCAAGTAATTCTGATCGGCCTTGACGGCACGTTGGTTGGCGGCAATTGCATCCTGATACTGGCCCACGCGAATGTAAATATGCGAAGGCATATGAACCAGGTGGCCGGCTCCTGGGGCGTAAAAGGCAAGGCGATCGGCCGAGGGAAGTCCGAGATCCGGAGTGGGCCCGGCTTCGACTGCGTGAATGTAGAGATGGTTGGCGCCCGGATGGTCCGGGCTACGGCTGAGGACGAAGCGGAGAGCAGCGAGCGCTTCTTCCGTTTCGGGCTTGGGCGAACGGTCCTTGGTCCAATAATCCCATGGCATCGTGTCCATGAGGGCCTCCGCGAAAATGGTTCGAGCGTCGAGGTCGTCCGGGTAATCCCTTTGCACTGCCCGCATCGCATTCGCCCATGCCTCGTCCAATGGCGCGCGATTCTCTGGGAGAACGGCCGAATAGCGCTTTTCCAGGGCTGCCAAGTAAGCCTGTTCTGAACGGCCGACTTTGCTGCGGAGGCCAAGCGCCTGCTGCAATGCCGACCAAGCCCGCGCATTCTCTTCCCCATCCATGGGCTTGTTCACATGCGGCCCGAGGGCATAGGCAATCCCCCAGTAAGCCATCGCACAGTTGGGATCCAGATCGGCTGCGGCCTGGAAAGAACGTATCGCTTCCTTGTGATTGAAGGCGTAACAGAGCGTCAACCCCTGGTTGAAATAGCGCTGAGCTTCGGCCGATGCCGCCGTCACCGGGTGATGCCAATCGCCGAGGTCATCGAAAAGAGGGGCCCGCAATTTAACCGGCTGCACCGGGTCTGCTCCAGCTGCGCCAATAGCAGCAGCGGCACCCACCGCTAACGCCCGCCACATACCGGCCGGAATCATCCGCAGGAGGAAGAAAAATGAGTCTGCCTTCATAGTGGCGAAAGCTAGCACCGCTCGACAAACGGTGTCATTAGCACTTTAGTGGAGGCGTCCACAAGTCCGCGGATTCGAACTTGTGGGTCGCGTAAGCCTAATCCAAGCCGAGCATGGACCCAGCGCGGCGGCCCGTCCCGTTGAGCAGCGACCTCAGCCGCTTACTGCAGCATCAGATCTTCCATCAGCGACAGCGCGGTCGCTTCGGCAATTTCGCGGATGCCAAAGTTTCGCGCGGCGCGTCCGGCGCTGATACCCTGGCCGATGAGGTCGGCGGCCGTTGCCTGAGCCAAGATCTTCGAGTCGCTCAGGCGAATGGCCGTTGCCTGGATATCAGGAGTTGTATACGTTCGATCTCCTGACACTTCCGGCACGGTCACATCCTTGGAGGCGATCAAAATCTCAAGGACCACGTCAGCTGTCTTAGCGAGTGCGTCCCGTTCTTTGCGAGCTTGTTCACTGTCCGGCTGGATGGTGAAGCTATCGACCGGCTTGCTCCCCAACAGCTGCGTGGCGATGCGCTGGTCCACTAGTGCAACGCCCGCCATCCGAAGGGGACGCCCAAACAATCGTTCCACATCGCGGACGGTTTGCTTGTCGGCAAGCGGGGCCTCTTTCCGGTCGCGAATCTTGTAGATATTGGTGCTGGCGGCGCGCTCGGTTTGAGGCGCAGCGGCGGTGCTGGCCGCATCGTTGTTGCCATCCTTGTTTGCGCCGGTGCGACTACTCTCAACGACGCGCTTGTGCGATGACAGTTTCATCCCGGAGTTCTCATCGATCAGGTCGCGGTTGACGTAGATGAGAAAACGAGGGCTGCCCAACTTTTTATACTCGTCCTTGAAACGGTTGATAATGGCCTGGGCCTGCTCTGGGGCGATCAGGTAAGGTCGCCCTCCGACGGGCTGCTGTTCATAGACATACGGACTGTTGGTGTTGGCGTGAGAGTTGGCGGCTGTATAAACCGGCGGAGGAGGTGGCGGCGCCTGGGGGGCAGTCTTCGGCGCCCGCGCCTGCGCGTGCGCGAGAACGATCGAAGCGGCTAAAGCGCAAAAAATCAGATTGAGTTTCATAATGCCTTTCTCCAGCGGGCAGATGGCGGAATTTAGCGAGAGGCGCGGACTCTGATTTCGTAATCGGTCGCGCGGGTGTTCATGGCGGTGAAGCGAATGGTTTCCTGGCCATTCTCGGTGAGGATGACGGTTTGCCAGGGGGTTTCGTCGAGAGCAAAGCCCTGGACGTCTTTAAATAGACACTGGGCCTGAACTTCGAGGCGTCGGTTCTCGCGGTTACGGAGATTGGCAGCGACTTCGAGCCGGCCATCGTCGGTTTTCCGCTCTTGCAGTCCGGTGCAAGTGACCGAGCGTTGCGCGCGTGAATCCATCAGCGCGAACTTGGCGGTGGTTTCGTAATTGTATTTGGTGGTATTGACGGGCGGCTTAGCGCCGCCGGTTTGGCAAGCGGCCAGCAGGAGCACAGCGGAAGCGGCCGCGATCAGAGAGATGGATCGCATAAGTGTAGATGTGGGTTCTAGGACGAACGGTCACTAACGAAAACAACCGTATCTCGGTTGGGAACAATCGTCATGGTCACCTTACGACTGAGACCAGACAGGGGACGCCCAGCGGCATCCAGAAATTCGATGCTGGCGGTATGCTCTCCCGGCGGCAGTTCGACCGCGGCAAAACTCAGAAACTGCGGCAGATTCTCCCAGGCGCGCGTGTCCGCTGCGGGAGTGGACACGGCCGAAACGATTTTCGTGACCAAGCCCGCCGCCGCCAGGCCAAGGCCCACTTCCTGGGCTGTCCGATCTCGGGAGGTGCCAGCGACGACGAGCCCTCCCAACAGACCGACGTTGCCGGCCGCGTCGGTCGAGCTCTTGAAAACGGCTTTGTTGGCCAGGATATGGTCCATCACCCTCCCTCCACGCGTCGTCGCCTGAAAACTGAGATCGTCGTAGGGACGCAATCCCAGGCTTTGCACCCCCTCAATCTTGATCAACGCCGATTGGGGCACCGACCGCCCCGGCATGATCCGCAACTCTTCACGATACTCGCCCGTGGCATACTTCGTCGGCCCTTGCCCAAACTCCACAAAAAAGAGCGCATTGGCCTTCGCGTTGTAAGGAGGCGGAGTCCCAAAACGGCTCTCGGCCGTTGCGCGCTTCAAAGCGTCGCTCCCGTCGCCGCCCAGTTTGACCGTCGCCAGCCCATCCAGGTAATCGAGGAGAACATAGTCGGCCGCATATTGCTTGTTCTCGGTATCGGCGTCCTGAATTTGTGCACTCCGAAAGCAAGCCCGCGCATTGTCGGGCTCCCCGTCCATCCAGTAGAGAATGCCGCGGTAAAAGTAAGCCATAACCCGTTCGTATGGCTCGCCGCGGAATGTCTTTTTGGATTCTTCCGAAAAGTAACTGCGAGCCTTGCGGGCAGACTTGTCCTGAGTGCTAATCCCGCCAATGGTGAGCAACGCATCATCCAGCAGGCGTTTGGCCTCGTCGAACTGAGCGCGGCGCATAGCCGCGGCCGCGGTCCGATATTGCCACAAGACGCGGTCCTTCGCCGGACCGCTTTCGATCATGTTTTTCCCGTCAACGATTGGATCGCCTGTCCGAAAGGGGTTGGAAGCCGAGCGCTTGGGAGCGCTCGAGCAAGCGGCGAAGGCGAGGCAGACTCCCACCGCGAAGAGGCGATGCAAACCACTCATGAGCAGTCACTCCGACCATCGGGCGTCAGCGGTAAGAAGCATCCTCGAGGCCCTGCTTCTTAATCCGATGAGATCCCTCCCAAATGATATCACTAGTAGTGGGATCGAGCAGTTGAAAACTATAGAGGATATAGTCGCTTGTCCCAGCGGACATACGTGTGGTCAATCCAGTAAGTTCGCCCGTCAGCATAAAATCAGCCCCTTTGAACTGGTTAACATTCGGGTCGGTGCTACTGGTCACCTGGCCACTCTGCTTCAAGTCCCTTTCCCGCTCTAATTCTGCCATTCGGTCCCGAGCCAGAAACAGCACCTTGCCGGAAGCCTTCTCGTTCAAAGCCGCCCGAATCTCCTTCAAGAAAATCTCTTTGTTGATGGGAAAACGCGTTTCGTTCTTCACGGGCAGAAGCACGATGCGCGGCACGCCCTTCGCATTGGCAATCTGCGGAACGCCGAGGAGACCGCGCGCCATCTTATCCGCGACCGTAACAAGATCCTGTGATTCAATGCCAGTTCCCCCAACAAACCCTTTTTCGTCCGCCCGCATTTCCGTTACCGGCACGCCGGAGGGGTTTTTAACCCCAGTAGAAGCACAACCTGCCAGAAGGCTCCCGGCCGCGCTGCAGCAAACTAAGGCGACATACTTACGGAAATACTGTTTCATAAAACGTTCCATGGCAGGTCTTTGACGCTGATCGGTTCCCGCCGCAACCGACTTCTGCACGCTAACAACTTGCCGATTGGACGTGGGCGATTCAAGTCTATTCAGCGGCAAGCCGGGAACACACCGGTCCAGGATGCCGACAAAACCCATCCCGGATGGCTGTAATAAGGCATCCGGGATCGGTAGCCAGCGCTGCTGGGACATGCCGGCTGCCGTTTGGAAAGAGCCGGACCAAGCCTAGATAAACTGCCGGTTCAGCCGAAGCGAGCATTTAATTTTTCCTACGGGTCGCCCCGTGGTCAGGAACGGTTAATCACCCGAATGCATCCGGCGGTGAGGTGGTGTAACTTAGGTTATACAAAGGAAGATACTATGGACACCAATCAAGCAATGAATCAACTGATGACATGAGCGAAACCGTTAACCGCATGAGCGAGGCTGCGCGCGGAAAGCTCTCGGAGGTTTCTCATCGCGTCAAGGAACGTTCACGAGCAGCGGCAACCAGTACCGATGCTTATGTGCACGAGTATGCCTGGAGCAGCGTAGCGGTCGCCGCCTTGCTCGGCGTCGTCATTGGTCTGATGATCCGCCGGTCGTGATCGTTCGCAGGCCAGGGAGCCGGCATCTTAAGCCGCTCCTTGGCCATGTCTTCTTCGAAAGAGCGTTGCAGCAGGTCTCCCTCTCAGCAAGTATCGCTGCGATGAGCCAGGCCGTGCCCAATTTTCGGCAATCGATTGCCGCTTACATCCAGACCGAAGCCCAGCCGCCTGATAAATTCAGCCATCAACCAAGGCTCTATGCCCTCGCTCAGGCCATCGGAGAAGGCCAACTCTACGACGACGATGTCCTTTACGCCGCGGCCTGGCTTCATGACCTCGGCGTCTTCGTTCATCATCGTCCCAAGGACTTGGCTGCCTTGGCAACGTGGGATAACGTGGCTTACGCGCTTCGGGTTGTTCCAGACTTGCTGCAGCACTGGCACTTTCCAGCGGATAAGATTCCACCGGTAGTGGAAGCAATCCGAACCCATTTGCCGTCTCAAAAGCCGACATCCCTCGAAGGACACTTGCTTCGGGAAGCTGACATCCTCGAACAGCTTGGAGCAGTGGGTATTTTGCGGACCGTCAGCAAAGTCGGCCGTGACACTCGGTTTCCCACTCACGCCGAGGCCATCAAGGTCATCCGTCGCAATTATGCCGAATTGCCCGCGCGCCTGAGCCTGCACCGAACCCTGGAGTTGGCCAAACCACGTCTAGCTGTCATGGCCGCTTTCCTGGAAGCCGCGGATTTGGAAGCGGCTGCGGCCGGACTTTAGCGGAGACATCCGCTCACCGGCCGAATAGGCTATTGGCGCTACTCATCGGGGTAGATGGAGTCGAAATGGTTGCGACAGGAGCGGAGGTCGCCACGATTGGCGCGGGTGTTGCAGGAATCTGAAACAATTGGGCCGTCTCAGGATAAGTGTAGCTTTGAACTGGATAGACGGGAGACGCAAGCGTAACGGGCTGCCGAAGATAATAGGCGCCGTCGTAAGCGTCCCAG
>JAXMHN010000065.1:0-39774 GCA_046346765.1 Verrucomicrobiota bacterium
CCTCACGCCGGTCCCCCCGATTGATCAAATGGTAAATTGCTCCTTCGTACTCCACTCGTACCTGGCGCGCCATTCCTGGAGCGTTTCACTCCTCCAAAATATGTCAATATTCATCCCTGACCCCTCTGCTCGCCTCTCGGTGGGTCAGTTCTCGTGAGCACACGCGGGTCTATTCCCGTGAGCGCTAACGCCGGACCAAACTCGGCTTCCGCGTATCTAACCAGCTCCGCCTTCAAAATCCGGTGCCGTGCTCCGGGCCGAAGTTTCCCGGCGCGGATGTCTTTCAGAAGGGTTGAATAGCCGAGACTGCACAAACGGGCAGCTTCCTTGAGCGTGAACCCGAGACGCTCGTCATTTTGAATCGCATGCCCGAGATCTCCTTGAGCCGTGTCTTCCATGTTACTGCGGCGATCAGGTTAACCTGCTACCGCTAGAACATTCAAGCGGGTCGCTCATGATCCAATTTGATAGCAGCAGTCCAGAAACTTTCAACAGATTTGTTCCCGAGTGGGAACAGTATCTTGGATGTGGTCTGGCCGCTTCTTCATGAAGCCTGCGCAACTTCCCTTTCTGTCTCGCCCGCTTCGCATCCGGGTGGTCGAGTTGTTTCCACGAAATCATCGCCCTAAAGGAAGTCCGTCCAAGCATAAGCGGTAGGTAAAGGAGAAGCAGTTCATTCCGTTGATGGGGTAGACTTTTGGGAGAATGGCGACCCGGACAGGAAGTATCAAATCCTGGGCGTGGTAGACGACAAGCGCGGCGAAGGCTGGGTCCACGGCGGGCGCGACGGGGATCTTGCGAAGGCGTGCAAGGAACATGGCGGGGACGCGGTGGTGCTGGCCAACACGTCCAGGGAGTTCCGTGGAATGGCTAACAATGGGCAGGCGAATTATAGGCGGATTACCAAAGTCTTGATCGTCAAATATTTGCCTTAACCCACTCCAAAACCCATCCAGCGTGCCCGATGGCCGCCGCTCCCTCCAGATTGGTTGACTACTCCCGTCTACTTTCCCATCAAGCGATTGGCGTTGGCCGAAGAATTTTGGTCGTTTGCCTGGAAGGTGGGGCGGAGATGGATGGCGCTACTGCTGAACAATGCATTGCCGCTTTGGAGGAAGGCTTACCCTAAAGACCATCCTCCGCGCAGATTCGACAGCCGCAGGGGTCGCGTTTGGAGAAGTGAGTCGGATACCGCAGGAGTGATTCGATCCGAGCAAACAAGCGGTCGTCCTTCCCAATAAGGCAACGCCTAACCGAATAGGCGACCAAATCGGCTAGGCCAATCATATTCGTTCGCGTGCTCTCGACGAACAAGGGAGTCCCACAAATCGTGCTCGGGCGGGTCGGCTTTAGGACCGCAGCATCTTGATGCAGCTTGACCAACCCTCGGGCATACCCAGGGCGATTGCACACGTCCAAGACCATGATGCCCCACTCGCGCTCTAAATGGCTTTGAAATCCGCACATTAGTTGCAGTAGTGCGTGGGCCAGCGTTGTCTCCCCGTTGGAATACAACCCAGTGTCCAGGGCCTTTGCCAGCAAAGTTACGTCGGCATTGGTCAGGCTATCGCACGCGTCCTCCAAAAGGCGCAGTCGTTCAGGACGGGTTAGGTGGGCATAGGGGCGTTGTTGGCGGTGCTGACGTTCGATCCGTTTCGGATCAAGTCCCTCCTGCTTTGCTCGTTTCAGCTCAAGTCGCCAATTGCTTTCGACCGCGCTCCGCCTAGCGGCGTGGGACATCGACTCGAAGCCGACTAGGCTTTCCTGGTCCGCGTAAGTGCCCTCCAGTATTGCTGCATGGATTTCGGTGTCAGGGGCGAGCCCATATTTCGACTTGAGCGTTTCGATTTCTGCATCCAACCGGGCCCAGTTGCTCACCGGCAAAACCAGACCAGCTATTACGAAAACGTCGTCTGGCTGGTTGGTTCTCAGCTCAGGCACACCCGCTTCGTCGATGAAACATACGAACATAGCTCCCCGACTTTGGTTCTCCCTAAACCGGCGGTCGCTTCTTGGCAGTTGCGTCTGAATGCCGTGCGAAAATTCTGCTGACGCTTTGAATGATCGATTCGATGGACGTGACCAAGGTCATGTGACCGCCGAGGTTTTCCCGGTAAATGGGGAATTAGGACTTGTTTGAGCGTTATCTGTTTTTGTCAAACCTCAACCTTCTTACCTTCCGCCACCAATTTTTCCACCAACTTCTCGGCCATGCCGCTCCTTCCTGAGAGTGCTTCCAGGGACTGAGTGATGCCGGATAGCATCGCATGGGCAAGATCTAATTGCTTCTGGATGCTTTCTAGCTCTTCAATCATCTTTCGCCTGCCGTCATCGCTGTGGATCGCAAAATTGTGGGAGCGGAAGAATTTGTGCATCAAATAATTCCGTCGCTCCAATGCCACGTTAACCGTATCCAAAAGCGTTTGGTCGAAGGTTCCGAAATCTTTGATGTGCTTGAGAACGGTGCCCAGGGTCTTCCGATTAACGTCATCTACGAGGCTTCGAAGCATCTCGCGCTGCTCGCCTGTGATCTGCTCCGGTTTTAAAAACAGAGTTACGAAAGCCAACGCCACATTTCCCGCTTCTGTTTCCAACACTTGAGCCTTCTCAGCGGCTAGGCCAAACGCCGCGTAAAGATCGTGACGGTCTGCCGGTATGTTCATCTGAGGCCAGGTCTCCAAGCTAACCGCACCGTGACGGTTCCAACAGCAAGCGATACGAAGGGCTTGCCTTGCGGATCTTCTTTCAGATTCAACAGGGTTTGCATGGTAACAAACTCTCACGCCGCTTTCACCAACAGCTCAACTGAGATCGCCCCCGATTTCAAGTAGGCTTTCGGGAAACATCACCAATTTCCCGTGCTCAGTTGTTTTTTTGGCCTCCGTAGCGATTCGGATTTTGAATGCGGCGATTGCCTGACCCGCCTGCTCCTGGGGGTTGTGCAGCTGCTGCTCGACTTCTTTTCCGAACGCGGAAAGGTCAGGTCCGATTGCCTTTGCGCGTTTTAGAACTTCGAAACGAGCGTGATGCAGCTGATCCTGAGCCGTGCTCACCTTCTCGTAATCTTTCGCGAGAGCCGGGCAGTATAGCGCGGCAATTATGCCTAGCCGGATCATAGGGGAATCGTCGGCTTTGGTCTGTTCCTTGTCATCCTTTAATCCCCGAGCTTCACGAAACACGATGATCTGCCAAGCGTTATACAGGGAATCTCCTTTTGTTCGCTTCCAGCGTTCGAGTTTGAGCGTCAACTGGTAGACTTCCTCCAATTGGACCGGGTGCGCCCCTGTTTAGCGGTTCGCTGACTCGTCCAATGATTGACCAGCGCGGTTGCTATCGGACCAGCAAGTGAAATGCTCCCGCCAATGATTACTCCGAGAAGCGTGTCATTCATGTTCGCTGGTCGCCTAGGGTTCGGCGAAACGCTTTACGAATCCAAATTGCTTCTCCGCACGAAGCCGTTGCAGATTCAGCACCCATTGTTCCATATCAACCATCCCCGACGGCCTTTCCCTCTTCTTCCAAGTCCGTCGAACCGACGCTTGCTGTTCTGCTGAAAGCTCACTCGACGTAAAGAGGCACTCGCCGCATACCATGACCTGATACTGATTGAGCAGACATTGATCCGCTTCAGCGAGACTGTTGCCCGTTACGTCGCAATGGCGCACGTCGAATGCCACCGCGCAATGGTGGGGAGTGATCGGAAGGACGATCAAATGCAAGCCAGACGTGCCATTAAGGGTAAACCAGATCGAAGGGTTGTCTGAGGTCGCAAGTTCATCCGCCGCCGTCTCCAAAAGACGAACTCTCCAGTTTGCCTTTAAGTGACCGAGCAATTCCGTGTCGGAAACGTTCTCCTTGGCCCCCAGAAGAAGCTCATTTCGGAGACCTTGGATTCGGGCACGGTAGGCGTAGATGTTCTCTTCGCCGGATTGATTCTCGTAAGATCGGTTGCGGCAGTGCAAATCGAACATCATCAGGATCAAGCCAAAATAATCTCTGACCGCTGGATTCTGGTGAGTCCAGACCTTTTGAGCGATGCGACCATAAGCTTTTTCCATTTCCCCGAACATTTCTTCAGTCGCCTGGGCTTCGCCGGATGAATAGAAATAGCTCTCGGCACATTGGGACTCGACGGTGACTTTCGTGTGCCGTTTTTCGTCGAGCCGCCAGACGGTAGATTTCCGGCCTGCCTTGGCACCGTCCGGGGAAAACTGTTTCAGATAGACCGACGGCAGATAATGCTGGCGTTTGAATGGCGGCATGGCTTGCGCTAAGGACACGCCATCGTCACAACTCCCCCTTGAACGCCTTATCCAGAATCGACGGCAACAGCGCGTCCAATTCAGCGGCGGTTTCGGATTGGAGACGCTTGAGTGCGTCAATCCTTGACTGCTGGGAGTCGAGGTCGGCGACGATGCGGCGTTGTTCTGATAAAGCGGGAACCGGAACTGGAGTCAGTTCAAGTTGGCCAACGTTCAGGGTGGGTTGTGCCAAAGTCCGAGTCGTTCTGTTGAAGTGATTTTGCGAGGGCTTGCTGCGAAGAACCGCTACCAAGTAGTCACGGTCAACCTCGGGTCCGGGCATTACGCGGCAAACCGCCCTGGCTATATTAGCTCCCCGCCACGACTCAGGCACGATTCCGATTTTGCCAATAGTGGCTCCCACCACCGCTACTAGAACTTCTCCACCTTGCAGTCGCGTCCGAGCGTATTGTGCATCAACGGAATGAGCTATGCTTTTGTTAGGATGGGAAGGATGGTCGCGCAGCATTAGATCTTGAACACGCACAAAAGGGACACCTTCATCCACATCGGCACCGGGCACCAGCACCCCGTAGGAAATAGTCGATTCGGGCGCGATTATCTCCGCTAGGGTTCGAGACGGAAATCGTGGATGGAACACCATCGAGCCTATGAGCGTTGATTCCAATGCCTTTACCTGTTGATTTGAATTGTCCCTCAATCCTCGTGCTTCCGCGATCTTCGTGGCCAATTCCTCGATCCGAGCGACGATGCGGCGTTGCTCTGGAATGGGCGGCATTCTGATCTTGTATCCCAAAACATGCTGAGGACGAATCGCAGCGTAATTGGTCGACCCCTGTGCCGCCACCTGATCTTGGAATCCCGCGGTGCGGACAAAGTAATCAAGAAAGCGCCGTTCAAGATGAGACTCGTCAATCTCAAAGAGAAAATAGTGGCTACTAACAACTGCTCCATCGAGTTGCGGCGGCACTATTCCAAATCCGCCTACCTTGGCGTCGATCTCGGCAACCAAAAAATCGCCGGCCCGGCAAACTTGCTGCCGCTTGGTCTTGATCTCAGCGCCAGCCACTGTATCTCTCAAGACGACCCCCCTGGCGTGCAGTTGGGCACGGCACCGGATGTAGGTTCGCACGTCGTCTATCTGGACGAACTCTTTCCGCTGGCGAATAAACTCACCCAAGCATCCTGTGCGCCAGTCCGTCATTGCTTCAAGGTAAGGTTCGATTTGATCTCTGTCATGATTTCCGCAATCCGCCTTTCCTTAGCCAGGATATCCTCCGCCAACTGCTCTGGCGGCAGATGCTCGAAGTCCGTCGCTGCGTTCGGGTTCTTCCGGTCGAGATTACAGCCATTACCAAGCAACTCGGTCGCGGGCACTTTCCATGCTCGGTCATTCTCAGCCCGCTTCTTCCACCATTCCAGGCACGGCGTGAACTCATCAAACTGGATGGGAGCCGTCTTCGTGTAATTCTTCCGCCCTTCAGGCAGCGGCTGCTCGTAATACCAAACTTCCTTGGTCTTTCCGGAACGATCGAAGAATAAGATATTTGTTGGAATCGACGTGTAGGGCGCGAAGACGCCGTTCGGCAGCCGAACAATCGTATGCAGGTTGAAATCCTTGAGCAGTTCCTCCTTTATCCGGGCGCACACGCCATCGCCGAACAGCGTTCCGTTAGGCACCACAACCGCCGCCCGCCCCGGTTTTGGAGCACGCCGTAGCTTTCGCATAATGAGTTGAAGGAACAGCAGTGCCGTTTCCGCCGTCTGCTTGTCGTCAGGAAAGTTAGAGAGAATGCCCCGTTCTTCCTCACCACCAAAGGGCGGGTTTGTGAGGATCACATCAACACGGTCCTTATCGCCAATCTCCGTCACCTTAACCGCCAGGGAATTGCCAGGACTGATCTGTGGGGATTCCAGACCGTGCAGCAGCAGATTCATCTGTGCCAGCAGGTATGGCAATGGTTTTGCCTCTCCGCCGAAGATGCTCCGAGTTTGCAGGATCTCCCGTTGCTGGACCGTTTTGCACTGCTTTGTCAGATGGTTGAACGATTCGACGAGGAAACCACCGGTGCCGCAGGCTGGGTCTAACACGGTTTCGCCGAGACGCGGGTCCATGACTTCGACCATGAAGCGGACGACAGCACGCGGCGTATAAAACTCCCCAGAATCACCCGCCGCATCGCGCATCTCCTTCAACATCGTCTCATAGAGATGGCCGAGGGTGTGAATCTCGTCGCTCGACGTGAAGTGAATCCCGTTCACCTTGTTCACCACATCCCGGAGCAGGTAGCCGTTAATCATCCGGTTCACCACGCCCTTGAACACCGTTGCAACCACGTCGCGCCGGTCCCCACCGTTTGCTCCCTGCAGTAAACGGAGATAGGCGAACAGACCAGCGCCCCGCTTTCCATCCGGGCGATTCGCTTCGTCGTTGTTCACGAACGAAATCAATTCAGGCCCGGTAATGCCATCCGGCTTCGCCGCCCAATCTCGCCAGCGATACGGCGGTTCGATTGCCGGTCGATATTTCTTCCCGGCCAATGTCGTTTCCTGCTCCCGGATCTGCTCCATGTCGTCCAGGAACTTGAGAAACATGATCCAGGTGAGCATCGGCAGGCGATCCAGGTCGCCGTTCAGCCCTTTGTCCTTCCGCATGATGTCGCGGGCGGACTTTACGATGGAGCCGAGTTGCTGCGCAGTGGTAGACGCTCGTTCAGTCATTAATGAATTCGTTGAAAATAGTCCCGTATGCTGGCGTCGCAACACGACCGTGTGGTGTGTCAAACTGCCGGTGCAAGCGCGAATAATAAAAAGAATCAGCGGATGTCCACCCGCTTCTTCGAGAACTTACCACTTGTGCCATGGTGGCTACACATCCGATACCAAGGGAACCGATAACCGTGGGAGCACTGTTGATAGATCCGCCCGTGGAGACAAACGTCCCGACCGCCGTCAAGGCCGCCGGAAATCCCACGGACAAGAAACTGGTTACGAAGGACATGCCTTCTCTTTCTAAGATTCGGAACCACTTCTGGTTGTTCCCTGTAAGCGAAGAATCAAATTCATCGATCAGATTGCGTGCATGCTTCTGGTCTTCAACCTTGCTCAATTCCGCTGCAAACTTTGAAACGCGCTCGCGGAACTCAGCCTGATCCGCTCGGTATTTACGGGCAAACTGTAAAACAGTCTTTATCGGGGCCGGGTCTAAACCAGCCGGAAGCACGGCGGGAAAGGTGATAGCTAGACTAGCTTCCTGAGCTTCGGCATCAAATATAGACTCGTCGAAGTTGCCGTCGTTTGCGAAATAATGCATGAGTGCAAATACGTCCGGGTCATCTGTCAATTTTTGAATGCATCTGCGGCGGGAGATCACATCGGCAAGAAACAGAACGTATGTGTCGGCAATTTCCTTCGATACTCGCAGCATTCCGTCTTTCGGGAATTTCTCAGAAAGGCTTTGGAAGAGCGGACGCAGGCGCAAATCCACCTTGTCCTCATGCAGATTGACAGGCTCCCGGTCTTCGATGCCTGCGGGGTGCATTGGAACTTGATTCCAGAACCGTTCGAACAACTCGGCACATTGGGAAAGGTCGTCCGCACTTAAATGAATGTCTTCAATAACTCCTGCATCGACAGCCTCCTTCACTTCATCTGAATCGTTGGGAAGATAAGTATTTGGAACGATTCGATAAAGCTTCTCCCAAATGCAGAGCGCCGATTTCACCCACAAATCGCTCTGGAACTCAATCGTCGGATAATACAGCACCGAGTTATTCATTTTTCCTGATTTCCATTATGCTGCGTAAAGGAGTGTCTGCAGCTGATTGACGGCCTCACGCAGCTTCTCCGGCCCTCCAAATAGCTCGACGATCTCCAAAACGTTTCCACGATGGGAAATAGGCGGGACCTTCAATACGTCAGGCACCACGAACTGCGCCGTCCCGTGTTCGGCATACTTTTCGAGCAAATCGTCCAGAACGGCGCGGGCGTCCGGGCCATAATGCTCAAAAAACTCCTTTTGCTCCTTCCGAAGACGGTCCGCCCGCTCGCGCCGAGTGCGGACGGGCGCGTTGAAGGCGACGTGGCAGAGAAGATCAAATGGGTCCGCGTCCGGCTGATTTGCTGTTGCCGCCAAACGGTCGAAGTCGATGCCGCGCTCCGCCAGGCGCTCAATGATCTCTGACCGTCCCTCCGGGTCAGCCCATCGACTACGAAGCTCGGCGGCTGTGGGATGTAATGTGCGAACCTTCTCCGCAACGTAATCGATGAACTTCACCACCCGCAGTTGCGTGCCATCTGGATCGAGTTCATAGACCAGATCAACCGCCATTTCGACGTGCCCGCCGTCAAAATAGAATTTTTGCCTCTGCTGCGGTTCGTAGTCGATGATAGTGACAGGTTCGTTGATCTCGCCCGTCGTGTCTTCGGGAGCTTCGGGGACTTCGACCTCCGTAGTGACAGTTTCCCCGTCCTTGCTGATCTCTTCTGCCGTGGCGAGAACAGGGTCGCCATCAAACGCCGGGTCGGCAAACAATCGAGTGGCACTCCCGGTGTAATCGAGGATGCTAAACCACAGTTTGCCGTAATCATCGCGAACCCGCGTTCCGCGTCCGATAATCTGTTTGAATTCCGTCATCGAATTAACGATGCGGACCAGAACGACGTTTTTGCAGGTTGGAGCGTCAACTCCTGTGGTTAGCAATTGGGAAGTGGTGAGAATGACCGGCGCAGTCGTTTCCACGTCCTGGAACCGGCTCAGATGCCCGCGCCCAATGTCGCCTTCATCGGCGGTCACGCGGCACACGTAGTCGGGGAACTGCTGCACGACATCCGAGTTCAGATTAACCAAGGCGCGACGCATTTCGTCCGCGTGCTCCTGATCGACACAGAAAATGATACTCTTCGCAAACCGGTCAGTGCGCTTGAGAAACTCGGTCAAATGCCGCGCCACTGCTTGCGTTCGCGCACGTAGGGCTACAACGCGCTCAAAATCGGCTGTGCCATACAGTTCATCCGGGATTTCGCGTCCAAAGCGGTCCAACTCGCCTTTGCTCGGTCGCCAGCCTGCCGCGTCCCACTGCGTAATAATCCGGCGAACCCGGTATGGCGCGAGGAATCCATCGTCAATGCCCTGGCGCAGGCTGTAGGTATAGATCGGATTCCCAAAATATCGATAGGTGTCCTTGTTGTCGTCGCGGAGCGGCGTTGCCGTCATCCCGAGTTGGCAAGCAGGTTCGAAATACTCCAAAATCTCTCGCCAGTTGCTCTCGTCATTGGCACTCCCCCGGTGGCACTCGTCCACGATGATAAGGTCGAAAAAGTCGCGAGGATACTCGCGATAGAGGCCAGGGCGACGCTCATCTTTGGCGATGGCCTGATAAATCGCGAAATACATCTCCCGCCCCATGTTGACTACTCCGTTCTCGATTTTCCAACGAGCATCGCCAAATGGTGCGAAGGTCTTGTCCTTCGGGTCATCGACCAGGATGCTCCGGTCGGCGAGGTAGAGCATTTTTGGTCGGCGCGGTTGACCGGGCCTGTTCCATCCGGCGCTCCACAGTTTCCAGCAGATTTGGAAAGCAACCACCGTCTTTCCAGTTCCAGTAGCCATCGTCAGCAAGATCCGGCGCTTGCCTTGGAGGATGGCTTGGACGCTCTGGTTGATCGCAATCTCTTGGTAGTAACGCGGTGACTTGCCACTCAGGTGGTGGTAGGGGCTGAGTAATCGTTGCGCCACCGTGTCATCCTTGAGCTTCTCCCCCGCTCGAAGGCGCGCCCAAAGTTGGTCAGGAGTCGGAAAGGCATCGATCACCCGCTCCTGCCCAGTGATGTAATCGAATTCAACAATGCCTTCGCCGTTAGTGGAGTAGGCGAATTTCAAGCCGAGGATCTCGGCGTATTCTTTGCCTGCTGCAGTCCGTCACCTGGAAGCAGAAATTGGGTTAGCCTCGACGACGGCAATCGAAAAATCGCGAGTGAAGCGGAGCAGGTAATCGGCACGTTTCTGCGGTCGCCTGGTCACCTTTTCGCCCACCAGCACAATCCTGCCGCCGTCAACGTAAGGTGCGTTAATATCGAATGCGGCTCATCGTCCCATCCAGCCGCCTGGAGTCGTGGAACGACGTGCTTTCAACAGGTGTCAGCTTCTGTTGCCATTGAGCCTTGCCGTGCGCAGGAAAACGTCGCCGGAACCTGCTGGCGTGCAGGCTGGCGGCGTTAAGACCACGAATGCTTTCGATGAACAGGGCATCTCCGTTGCTCGAATGATTTGATCGAGTCGGATCATACCCAAAGAGCGACGAGACGCAAGGAGTTGTAAAGCCACCCCGTGCATCTCGGAGGGCGATAATCGCCGGATGTTGGTCGGGGGGGCGGCAGAAGCGTTCAGTCCGAAGCTGTCAGGCGCTCAGGAATCTAGTCGAAACGCAACTGGAGTAATTCGTGCTCCTTTAGAGGCACAAACTTTGCCATCTTTTCACGGGTATGCCCGGCGAGCACGCAGAACAAATATCTAACTGCCTCGCCAATCGCTCGCAGCAATTTGACCTTGTCCGAAATCAGCGGCAGCAACCATTCTCCGTTGTATAACTTCAAGCTTTCGGCGGAAATGATGCCATTGTGCGCCGCTGAGTTGCGGAGCTTTACAATCACATCCACCATGTCTCGACCACTAGGCAATGCGAACCCGACCTCGGCGGCAATCGCGTCCAGGTCCCCTTTGCACCCGTGAGCTTCTGCGAAATTCCGCAAACGTTCAGCGAAGGAACCACCAGCGGAAGAGTCGGAGGCTTCTTCCAGCAAGATCAATTGAAATAGGATTTGGTAGTCGGGCTCAAGCTCTCGGACCGACGCCCTGTAAAGTCGCAGCAGTAAAGCGATTTTTGGATCACGTTTGGAGACGGCAGCCAAATCGTGGACTGCGTCTAGGCCTGATCCAAGCGTGACCAGAAAGGAGAAATTGTAAAAAAAGCTCGAAAGGCCCGTCTTTATTGGCTGAAGTGAGTTTGTGAAAATACAACAGCTCAATTCAGAAGGACATTTCGAGTGAGCAGAAGATACCCCAAGATCCTCCGAAACCGCAAGGCCCGAATTACCCGTCGCTTGGAGCCACGGACTTGGTGCAACCAGGAGGAGCCGATGTTTAGCGGCAGCAACGTGCACTTTGAAATGGCCGAGAAGACGCAGGCGGTGGGTTGCGGCGGCATTGGCGCGATCCACCTTCTGGCCCAGAAGATTGGATTGGTGGATCTGTTGAACCAGAGAGTCTCGGTTCTCAAGCGACATCTCCCCTATCACGAGAGCGATCACGTTTTGAACTTGGCCTATAACATCATGGTCGGGGGGACGCGGATCGAGGACATTGAACTGCGGCGCAATGACGAGTGCTTCCTCAACGGTCTGGGAGCGCAACGGATTCCCGACCCGACCACCGCGGGTGACTTCACGCGCCGGCTTGCCCCGCACCATACCTTGGCGATGATGGAGGCGATCAATCAAGCTCGGCAACGTGTCTGGCGCCAGCAACCGAAAGGCTTTCTCGCCGAAGCTATCCTGGATGTGGACGGAACGGTGGCCGGGACCTTGGGCGAATGCAAAGGCGGGATGAGCCTGGCGTATAATGGGATCTGGGGTTATGCGCCGTTGATCGTGAGCTTGGCCAATACGAAAGAGGTGCTCTATTTGGTCAATCGCCCGGGCAACGCTACCAGCCAACAAGGGGCTGCCCCATGGATCGATCGAGCCATTGACTTGGTCCAGCCCTATGCCGGAAGTATCTGCTTGCGCGGCGACACGGACTTTTCCCAGACCACCGAACTGGATCGATGGGACAAACAGGGAGTGAAATTCGTCTTTGGCATCGACGCTCATTCCAAGCTGGTGGCGTTGGCACAAGGCTTAGGAGAAGGCCATTGGCGCGAGTTGATGCGGGTGGAGCCCGAGATCAAGACCGATCCGCGGACCCCGTCCGAGCGCGTCAAAGAGCAGATCGTCAAAGAGCGCGAATATCTAAACCGTCGCTTGATCAGCGAGCAGGTGGCGGAGTTTAGTTATCAGCCGGCGGCTTGCCAGAAGAGTTACCGGGTAGTGGTCCTGCGCAAGAACCTGAGTATCGAGCGGGGCGAGAAGGTGTTGTTCGAGGACGTGCGCTATTTCTTTTACATTACCAATCGTACGGATCTGGCCTGGGATGAAGTGGTGCAGTTTGCGCACGAACGCGGGGATCAGGAAAACGTGATCGCCCAGCTCAAGAGCGGAGTCAACGCGATGCGGATGCCGGTGGACAATCTGGAAAGCAACTGGGCTTACATGGTCATGGCCGCCTTGGCCTGGAATCTGAAAGCATGGTATGGGCTGTTGGTGCCAGATCGGGAGCACGGGCTGGAGTTGGTGAAGATGGAATTCCGGACTTTTCTGCAGGCCATCATCCTCTTGCCCGCGCAGATCATTCGGACTGGTCGTAAGATTGTGTATCGGATCCTGAGCTACAACCGGTGGTTGAAAGATTTCTTCGCGACGTGGGAACGGCTGCGGCGAATGGCAGCAATCTGAAGTTATTCACAATTCCGCCAAACCGATAACCCTTAACGACGAAAACGGAAGAACCGCGCTCACGTTCCATGAAAAATCAGCCGATCGCGGAAGGACGGAGGCTTTTGATCGCAGAAGCGACGCTTCGGACTACGGAAGGCGAAATTTCAGAGACGAAAAACCCCGGGGCCAGAGAAAAACTCGGAACCGGCCTTTTCCCAATCACCACTCGCTTGTTTTAGGCCTAGTCACAAACACTCTTGAGATGTCCGCTCCCTGAGCCGTCTACTGAGAGCGATTTGGACCTCCCGCTGAAATAGGTGCCCCACCACTCGATGCCGCCGGTTAAAGCGCGCCGTGGAGGTGCCCAATAACCAGTGCATACCGCACAATGGTTGGCCCGCGGTGTCTCGACCACGAGGTGAAAATGGTTCCGCATCAGACAATACGCATGCACCTGCCAACCCGTTTTGCCCCAACTCTCCTCCAGCGTCTCCAAAAACCGCCCCCGATCTCGATCATCTCGGAAAATGTCCTCACGCCGGTCCCCCCGATTGATCAAATGGTAAACTGCTCCTTCGTACTCCACTCGCACCTTGCGCGCCATTCCCGGAGCGTTTCACTCCTCCAAATATGTCAATATTCATCCCTGACCCCTCGGCTCGCCTTCTGGAGGTGCTGCTCTTCCACGCGCTGCGCCGGGCGGAAGTGAGTGCGTTGCGCGTCGAAGACTACACGCCGCAGCGCGGGATCATGACGCTGTGCGTGCACGGGAAAGGCGGGAAAATCCGTTACGTGCCGGTCAAGCCTGAGGCTATTACACTTATCGAGGAGTGTTCGGACGGCGCGGGCCACCGCGGCGACGCGGCGACGCGGCGGAGCCGCTCTTCCGCGCGGTCAGACGCAACGACGGACGATTGAGCGAACCACTGGCCGGTGATGACGCCGCCGGGAACCTGAATTACCGCACCAACAATGCGCAGGTCGAGACTTTCACCGCCCCTTTGGTGTGACGCCAGCGTGCCCAGTCGAACACAGACGCGGAGTTCGATCGTCGTGCCGTCCAGGCTGACGAGTATGCTCCTGAACCGAAACTTCTTCTTCGGGCTGATCGCTTGGCATGGGTCCAGCAGCCCGAAAAGCAGCTTCTGATACAATTCCCAGGGTCGGGGTGCGTTGGCGTGGAAAGCGTCGGAGGTTTGAGTTCGCATCCAGCCCCAGATGATTGAGTTTGCCCTGGGCGTGGGAGGTGCGGTTAATCGCATCGCGGTGGGTTCCGGCGGCCCAGACCATAGCCCATCACGCTAACATGGCATTTATTCACGTCGAAAGGAGAGGCAAGGTTTCGGGATTTCCAGCTGCTTGTCTATGCGTCCTGCTGCCGCGAGCAGGTCAAGGCGTGCCGCCGAGACCGGGAGCGAGGAAGCGCTCGTAATTATCCAGGCAACTCTTAAGCTGGCGGAAGGGTCTTGCTATGAGAATTGAATCTTTGCACATCAACATGCGGGTGCGTCATCCGCAGTATGGGACGGGCACGGTTCGGCGCATCCTGGAACACACCGCCGACATCCAGTTCGACGAAGGCGTTCGGACGATCGCCCCAGAAACGAGCGACCTGGCTCCCGCGGAGGCCCAGGCCGGCATCACCGGCTTGGAAATTCCCCTCCAACAGTTCGTTCGCGAGACCGTCGCCGCCGTCGCAGAAGAGCTGGGCCTCGCCCGAGACGACGCCGAAGTGGAACAATTAGGGACGCGGTGGCAGCGGGGAACGATTCTCCTCCAACCATCTGACCGATCGCTCCAGCCCAAAGAAGTCCCCCTGGACGTTTTCTTTCACAAAATCGTCATGATGCGAAACAACTTCCGCGTGCTGGAACAGAAGATCAACGCTCACCCCCAACTCAGTGACGCGGAAAAAGTCGAGATGCAGCAGTACATTACCCGTTGCTACGGCTCGATGACCACCTTCAACATTCTCTTTAAGGAAAAGGGGGACCAGTTTGCGACCTGACCGTTGACCGACGCCAGCTGGCCGGTGATCGTTCCACGGCAGGAAAAGGCCGCCAGGTGATGGCGGCTTGGCTGTCCCAGTTATCCGGTGAGATGGTTTACTTGTTGCGTTCGGTGTCAGCACCACTGCGCGGAGTCGTCGTGGCAGGAGGGGTTGCTTTGTCTGCCGCCCGTCCGGTCTCGGACTTGGTTCCTGCGCCGACCGCATCTCGATCCCGCAACGTGCCGCGGTCATATGTGGTTGAACCGTGTTCCGAGAGGAAGCGGTCAGCGGAGTTGAGCTTGCGCTGATCAACTCCGACGGCTGCTCCAGCCGCCCGGGCCATTTCGAGATGCTGTCGCAGGACGGGCAGAGTTTTCTCAATGAATCCCTTCAACTCCGCATCATTCACCTCCTGCGAGGCCCGCTGAAACTTCTGGATGTCCTTTTCGTGGTCCGTGAGAGCGTTCTCGACGAAAGCCTGATCGAAAGCGGCCCCGGTTTTATCGTGGAGCTTGGTCATGGCCTTTTCGTCCTTGCGCGAATCGTCTTCGGTCAGAACGACGCCACGTTTTTGGGCGATCTGCATCAATTCCTCGTTTGCTTTGCTATGGTCATCCTGCAGCCGTTGGCCCAGTTGTTTCACCTGGGCGTCCTGTCCCTTTTCCACGGCCAGTTTGCCAACCATCACTTCCATCTTGCCGCCATGAGCCGCTTCTTTGATGAAGGCAGCATCTTTCTTCTCGGCGCGGGTATTGGCATCGGCGGCCATCGCTGTCATTGCGCCCCAGGCGGCCATGGCCGCGATCACACCAGGGGTAACGTATCGTAATCTGATCATATTGTTCCTTTGTTGATTGATTTCCTCCTACGAGCCTACGTGCGGACGGGTCCTTCTCAATCGGGGGTGATTCTGAACTTGGCATCGGCTGCCTGATGACCGGGCGCTAATGCTTATTCAGCGTGGTCCGCGGAGAGAACGACGAGGGGGAAGGGAACCGCGCGCGGCAGCCTGTCCCGCTTCACTGACGCTCGTATTCGCCTTTTCCAAGGCGCTTCAAGACGGTGAAGCCAGCCTTCTTCGCATCGGAGATGGAGACGGGGCGAGTATGGACCGGGGAGTTGAACGTGGAGAGGAGCTTGCGCACCGGCCGCTTGCAGAGCGGGCACTTGGTCAGTTCCGGAGCCGTCAAGGGCCGGCGGAGAGTGAACTTGCCCCCACAGACCCAGTCGCCGTCACAGAGCTCATATTCATGCAGGGCATTCCGGATTAAGCATTTCACAAGCGATCTCCGATTTCAACCGGGAGGAGATGGTCTGGATCGTGCTCCCGCAGTGTGGGCGCGGCCACCCACTCGGTGGATCCGCGGTGCAGCCAAAGGCTGCTCCACACCAATGAAAGCCTGGCTGCAACAGATCACTCTCTGCACGGCAGCTGGCCTGTACCTTTGCGCAGCTGCTCTGGCTGAGGTTGCACGGCCGGCATCGGCCCCGCCTTACCTGTTCCTTATTGATACATCGCTTCCAATGGCGAGACACAAGGCGGCCATTGCGCAAGCGATCGGTTTCCGCATCGAAAACGGCCTCGAGGGTCAAATGCACGCCGGAGACATGTTCGCCCTCTGGACCTTTGGCGAATCCGTCTCGACCAACCGATACCCACCGATGGTCTGGATGCCATCGGCGGGTGAGGGCCTGGCCGGCTATCTGCGGAGAAGTTGGGAAAACCAACCTTTCAACGGCGATGCCCAGCTCGCCCATGCCTTGGGGGAAGCGTTGCAGCTGACCTCCATCTCCGACTCCATCACCCTCCTCATCATCACCGACGGAACCCATCCTGTCGCGGGCACTCCCTTCGACCAAAAGATCAACGCGACGCTGCAGCGCGCAATCGCCGGCGACGGCGCTGCCAACGCCATTTTTGTCACGACGCTCCTGGCGCGCGACGGCCGGGTTATCGGCTGGTCCGTGACCACGGGTGACGGGAGGCCCGTCCCCGCGGCGCTGGATGATTACGTCCCGGCCCAGGGCTCTTGGGTTACGAGGGACCTCGCCGTCCCCGTCGCACCGAGCGATCCCAAACCAGCTTTGGATTCGGAGCGTTCGGTCGCCGAAGGGCAACCAATGCCGGAAGCGGCCGCGCCCCAAACCGAGCCGCCGTCCGGAGGGAAAGGTTATGACCATTCCGCTCCGCTTTCTCCCGTGGCAGCCGTTTTGTCGAAAAGCTTGGAGGCGTCCGAAAGCGCAGCCACCGCTTCACTCGGAGCGATCCTGCCGGCCGTCCAGACCGAACCGGTGCTGTCAAACACCGAGGAGGTTGCGCCGTCCCCTGGAACATCCAACTCCATTCCGATTGGAGAGACGAAGACGCCGGCCGCGGGCGACTCGGCAAGAGCACGGGCGCACATCGAGCTGGCGATCCGATCGAACCAGGTTGCGTCGGCGGAGGTGATGCCACCGGCGCACGAAACTCCCCAAATGATTCCGTCTGCTTCTCCCAACAGGACCCGGGCCGACCATGTGGAACGGCCGGCAGGCGGGCTTCTTTATTTGTTGGCCGGCGCCTTCTTGTTCGGGATTGGCACGGCGACCCTGGTTTACTTCGTTCGCGGAAGGTCGAAAATTCCATCCGCCAGTTTCATTTCCCAGTCGATTGACCCCGGCGAGCGGACCATCCCTCGGAGGAGGGACGGCGAGCGCTTCCTGGAGCTTGTGTCGGGCTAACCAAGGCACCGCCCGCCGTCTCGTGAAGCAGGTTGCGCCAACCACCGCCGAAGGAACAGGCGAGTCCGCCTGGGCGCTTCGGCCCGAGGAGCGCGCGCCGACAGAGCCAGTTCAAGCGACGCGCAACCAGACCGTTTTCAAATAAGAGGGTTCTTGGCGGGACATGGGAAAGTCCGGCGGTTGCGGCGCGTAATGCTGTGCCAGCAACTGGCGGCGAGCGGAACTGATCACCTCTTTTAACATGGTGACAAACCACTCCGTCGGCACGGTGGCAGCATTGGTCGAGGCGAACAACACGCCGCCATCCGCCAGCAGTGATACGGCGAGCGAAGCGAGGTGGGGATAGTCCTTCTCGACACGAAAAGCGCCGCCTTCTTTGGACCGCGAGAACGTCGGCGGATCAAGGATGACGACCTGGAACCGGCGCCCCTTTCTGCCAAACCGGTGCATCCAATCCAATGCGTCGCCATAGACAAACTCGTGGGCGTCGGCCGCGAGACCGTTGCAGGCAAAATTTCGCCGACCCCAATCGAGGTAGCGACGGGACAGGTCCAGACTGGTGGTGCGGCACCCAGCCGCCGCCGCGCTCACGGAGAAAGCACAGGTATAGGCGAAGGTGTTCAAGACTTCGGGAGCAGCAGAGCCCGGCTCTGCCACGAGAGGAAAACCGGCGGCCACATGGCGCGTGAGCAAACGCCGGCGGTTCTCGCGTTGATCGAGGAAGAGGCCGATGGAATAACCTTCTTGGAAGCTTAGCTGATAACGCAGCCCGTTCTCGACAACCTGCGGACCATCGCGGATGGTCGGGCCGAGAATGTGGCGGGGTGAGGCCGCGGACGCCACGGTTTGGCCCGGCTCCCGCCGGAGACGCTTGTGGTAAACACCGACAAGTTGAAAGTGGCGCATCCAACGTTCCAGTTGGGCGCGGGCCCGCCCCGCGGGCCATTCGTCCTCGTTCGAAGAGGAGAGCAGGTATGAACCCACCCGGTCCGCGTACCACCCTGGGTTGCCATCACTCGCCCCGTGATGTAATCGATAACAATTCGTCAACCGGTCGGACCACAGCGCCTCGCGCAGCGCGATGTGAATGTCCTGGTCGAACTCAGCCGGGGCCGCGAAAGTCATTTCCCGACCGGTTTCCGGATGAGCCAATGTGACTTCGGCGGCGTGGAGGCAAAGGCGCGCCCATGCTTCGCCCCCGTAAAGGGTGTCACCCAGGATCGGCAAGCCCTCCTCCGCGGCGTGGACCCGGATCTGATGCGTTCGGCCGGTGCGCGGTTCCGCTGCGAGGATCGTCCGGGTGGCGCCGCGGTTTTCAACCACTCGAAAAGCGGTTTCAGCAAACTGCCCGGAGGAACCGGGGCGGCTGATGGAGCGTTCGCCGAGCCGAACGAGGTGAGACTGGACCGTGAAGGCCCGTTTCGCCACCGGGCGGTCAACGAGAAGAAGATACTTCTTTCGAACCGCGCGATCGGTGAATTGTCGCGTGAGTGAACGGTTGGCCTCGGGTGTTTTGGTGAAAACCAACACTCCGGAAGTTTCCTTGTCCAACCGATGGATGATCGCTAACGAAGCCCATCGGGGTTCGCGGTGCCTGAGCCAGTCGTAGATGCCCTCGCTGGCGTAGGGTGAAGGCGCGTGCGTATTGAGGCCGGCAGGTTTGTTAACCACCAGCAGAGCGTCGTCTTCAAACAAGACGCAGGGGAAGGTCGCTCACCAAAAATGCCACGCGCTTTTGCTCATGACCCACAGTCCCAGAAGGAAATTGGTGATGGCGTGGGCGGTGATGGCGTCGCCCAACCGATTAGAACGCAGCACCAACCCCTGGTAAAGGAGCCCGCACAGAACACCCGCCAGCCATTCGCGATGTGCCAAACCAAAAATCGCCGAAGTCAATAGGAGCGGCCCCCATCGAAAATAATTCAAAGGCACCGTCGTAAACTCCGGCTTGACCACATAACGGTAGAGGAACGATCGATAGAAGACTTCCTCCAGTGGCGGCACCACCAAGCTCGATCCCACCAACCGCGCCAGCACAAAAAACCACGCCATGGGCGCGGCGAAATGATGATGCGGATTCCATGGCGCCGCTGCCTCGGCCGTCGCGGCGCACCACTGTTCCAATCCCAGGGGGCGAGCCACGGGGTTGACGATGTTCTTGGCGACAACCTCGATCGGCGGATAGAGTCCGTCCAAACCCACCCAAAGAACAAAGACGGCCACGCCGATGATCAGAGCGGACCAACTCCAACGCCATCTCATTTCGCGCACCCAGGGACTAACCAAGTAGATCAGGATCGCGCCGATGAACGTTTTGAACGCGTAAATCCAATACTTGGAACCCTCGCCCAAGAGGCCCTGGCACGATGTGAGCGCCACAAAGAGGGCAAACGGCAGGACACGAACCCAGAGTGGGGACTGTCGCCAGCGGTTGAGAAGGAATGAATGTCTCGACGCCACCGGCGAATACTAAAGTCGGGCCACCCAAATAGCCACACAATCGCGGTGGAGCGGCATCGGCACGAAAACCCGGGCGGGAACGCGCTTCGCCGCGGTCCAGGAAACCACCGAGGCAACCGCAAAGGAGACCGCAGGCGTTTCGCGGGATGAGATGAGCCTCAGCGCGTGGGGCCGCGGGGAAATATCACCAGGCCCGTCAGCCGGTGGAAACGCTCTTACGCTGCCGAAGCTAGTGCCTCGCGTTAATGCAGAGTCAAGTGGATTCGCTTGTCCCCCCGCTCCAAGCGGACCTTCTGCCGCTCGATGCTGATGACCTTGGCTCCATCGACTTCATCGCCGACAAAGACGGTTTGTCCGTCAATCAGCGCGCAAGCTCGGGATGTGCGATAGAAGATCCCCTGGAGCTTCAGATTGGAGCTGATCACCTCCGGTTCCGATGGCGTGGCCGAGGCCCGGTTGGTCTCGGCTAACGCCCCGGCTAGATTAGGAGCGGCATTGGCCGGGGCAGCCAAAGAGACGATCGTCGCCTCATTGGTCGCATCGCCCGAAGCGACGGCCGGTGCGGCATCGACCGGCGACTTGGCTTGGCGGTCAGGAGCGGCAGTAAACGCCGCCACATCCGCGGCCGCGGCCGCTCGATTGGAACTCACCAAGGAGGCGGTGGTCCGAGCCACTTGCACAGCGGCGACGAGCCGATTCGTCACTGGCGGGGAGCTCACGGCAACTCGTTTTGGCGGCGCAGCGTGGCGCCACCACTGAAACAGGAACCAAAAAGAAGCGAGCAGGATCAACACGGCCACGACCGGCACGGTTTTGAGGAAGGGACTGACCGCCGGCGGCGCCTGCATCACCGGTTGGAGCAATGGATCTGAAGCGACAGGCGCTGGCGGTCGCACCGGTGCTTGCTTGGCCCGTTTCAGAGCTTCATTAATGAGACTCATCGGTCGAAGTTACCCTCCAGTTCGCGGATGGCTTTGCCCACCATCCGGAAATCAATTCGGTCTCGTTGTTGCACGAACCCAGCCAGCAGGCACTTGTCGCAAAGGGCATTGACTAACCGCGGGATCCCCGCCGAACGGCGGTGAATCCGCCAGAGGGCGCCGTTGCTGAAGTAGGGGGCACCTTTTGCGCCCGCGACTTGCAGGCGATGATGGACATATTGACCGACCTCCGCCCGGGTCAGCGGGCTGAGATGATATCGGACGGTAATGCGCTGCCGTAGTTGGCGAAGGCCGAAATCGTTGAGCCGGTCCCGGAGCTCGGGCTGTCCCATCAGAACGATCTGGAGCAGCTTGCGGTCGTCGGTTTCCAGATTGGAGAGGAGCCGGACTTGTTCCAGGAGATCGTTGGTCAGGTCTTGGGCCTCGTCGATGATGAGGACAGATTCCTTTTGCAGCTCGACTTGTTGCAGGAGGAAGGCATTGAGCGCGGCGACGCTTTCCAGCCGGTCGAGGTTATGGACGTCGACCCCAAACTCCATCGCAATCGCTTTAACGAGTTGGTCCGCATTGACCACCGGGTTCAAGATGAGGGCGGTCGCATAGCGCTCGCCCAACTGCTCCATCATGGCGCGACAGACGGTCGTCTTCCCGGCCCCGACCTCACCTGTCAGCTGCACGAAACCCTTGCGCTCCCGGATGCCGTAGAGCAAATGGTTAAAGGCTTCCCGATGCTTCGGACTAAAAAACAAAAAGCGCGGATTCGGAGTAATATCGAATGGCGACTGAGTCAGGCCATAATATTCCAAATACACGGCGGAGCATTAGCAGAAAGCATACGCACCCGGATGGGCCGATTGCGGAAAGTCGGGAAAGAACTTGCCCGCGAATGAGTTATGGAGGAGCTATGGCTCTATTCGACCTCGCTTTCCGCAACGAGACGTCTCCAGCCCCCCGTTCCCACGCAGCACCCGTCCAGAATTCGAACAGCCAACCAGGGTGAGCGTCGAGAATTCTACCACAGCCCTGGCTCTGAGCGGTGGGGTGCGATGGAGTCCAATCGGACATAAAAATTGGCAACAGCCGGACGGAAAGAAGGGAGGAGGGAAGACTATCTGCCTGGACTGGACCGGTGCTCGGCGGTGCTTTCCCCTCTTCTCGAATCAAGCAACGACTAAACACACTTGACCAGATCAGGCATTCCGTGGAGTTATTGGGCTTGTGAACGGGGTCATCCTCCTGGTTAAGTCGCTAAGGGTGAGACAAGGAACCATCGCCGCCCTGCTGGTCCTTTGCGCGGCCAGCGCCCGACCGGATTCGCGACTCCAAGCGGCCACGCCCGCCGCCCCCTCGCGAGACGAACTGTTGGCCCAAGCCGAACGATGCGAGCGAATCCTACAGAAAAGTCTCATCGACTTTTACTTGCCGGCGTGTGTCGATAGCGAGAACGGCGGCTATCTTGAATCGCTGCGGGATGGGAAGTTCGCCGGGACCGGCGAGAAGTTCCTCACCTTACAGGCACGGCAGCTCTGGTTTTTCAGCACGCTGGCGGCAGAGGGTTACGCCAAAGAGAAGGCGCTCGCCGCCGCCAAAGTCGGCTACGATTTTCTGCAGGGGAAAATGCTCGATCGAACCGACGGAGGGTACTACAGCAAAGTGACGGACGCGGGTAACCCGCGCGATACGCGCAAGCACATTTATCTCAACTCTTTTGCGCTCTACGGCCTGGTTGGTTACTATCGTGCCAGCAAGAATCCCGAGGCATTGGAGGCAGCCAAGCGCCTGTTCCAGGTGCTCGAAAAGAGAGCGCACGATTATCAGGACGGCGGCTACAACGAGTTCTTCTACACGGATTGGTCTCTGGTCACCGATCCGAAAGAAGCCGGTTACGTGGGCGCCATCGGCCACAAGACTTACAACACGCATCTTCACCTACTGGAGTCTTTTGCTGAGTTGTATCGTGTCTGGCCAGACGACCTCCTCGCCCGCCGTCTGTATGATCTGATCCTCATCAACACCAGTACCGTCCGCTCGCCGCGGGTCGAGAGCAACGTCGATGCTTACTTTGGCGATTGGCGGGTCGTGCCGGAGCCGCGGAATTTGCGCGCCAGCTACGGACATGACGTCGAATGCGTTTGGTTGACGCGCGACGCGGTCAAGACAGTTGGCGCTTCCCCGAGTCTGGTGCGCAATTGGGCGGAAGGGCTCTGCAAGTCGAGCATCGAGTTTGGATTCGACCGGCAAAGCGGCGGGTTTTTCTCGGGTGGCCCGCTTGGAAAGGCGGCCGATGACATGAAGAAAGTGTGGTGGGTGCAGGCCGAGGCGATTGTCTCAATGATCGACATGTTCAAAGCCACGTCCAACCCGGAATACTACGACCTGTTCGCGCGGACGCTGGAATTCATCGAACGGCACCAGGTCGCGCAGGAAGGTGGGTGGTGGGCCACCCGATCGTCGGATGGATCGGCAGCGGGGGACCAGCAACGCACGGGGCCCTGGCAGGCAGGCTATCATGCCGGGCGCGCTATGATGATGTGCGCCAAGGGATTGCGCGAGTTGGCAAACGATAATACCCGCTGGGGGCACGAGGCAGCCAAGTAAACGAAGTCAGGTGAGACTAGAGGCAACACGACCATGGGCTTGGGAACAGGACGAACGTAGCAGCAATTATTCTCGCCTGTATCAACTGAGCACCAGAGTTGCTGTCGAACCCGAACATCTGAAACTGAGACAATGACGAAGGTCCTGGTTATTGATGATTCTCCAGACATCAGCCAACTGGTGGGCGAAGCGCTCCAGGTGAATGGTTATCGCGTCTTCGTGGCCGAAGATGGCTTGGCCGGAGTGCAATTGGCGCAGCAATACCGGCCTGATCTGATCCTTTGCGACGTTAACATGCCGCAATTGGACGGGTATGCGACCTTGACAGCCCTGCGCCAGCACAGCAGCACCGCCACCATCCCTTTTATTTTCCTCACCGGGATTGCGGACAAGGTCAACATCCGCCAGGCCATGGAGCTAGGGGCGGATGATTACCTGACGAAGCCGTTCACCATCACGGAACTCTTGGCGGCGGTCAAAGCGCGCCTGGAAAAACAAGCGGCTCTCGCCCGGCAGGCTGAAAAGAAGCTGGAAGATTTGCGCGGCAACATCAGTCTGGCGCTTCCCCACGAATTGCTCACGCCTCTGACCGGTATCCTCGGGTTCTCATCCCTCCTGGCCGAGAACTACGACCGGATTACCCCGCCGGAGCTGTTTGAGCTGGCCAATAATCTGCACGAATCGGCCTTGCGGCTGCAGCGGATCATCGAGAACTTCCTGCTCTATTCGCAAATCGAGTTGGTCGCGGCGGACACGAACAAGGTGGCCGGACTTCGCACCGGGGAATTCCTCCTGGCGAAGGAAAGCATCGTGCACATCGCGCAACAGATTGCGCGTCGCGCGGGCCGCGAAGAGGATCTCACGATTCAAATTGAACCCGTGCCGTTGCCAATTGCGCCGGACAAGCTGCAAAAGGCGACCGCGGAGGTTCTCGACAACGCATTCAAGTTCTCCCGCCCGGGGGATGCGGTCGCGGTATCAACGTTTGTCGATGATGGCACCTTTACCCTGACGATCACGGATCACGGTCGTGGGATGACGCCCGAGCAGATTGCGAACATCGGCGCGCACATGCAGTTCGAACGCAAGTTCTACGAACAACAGGGCTCGGGGCTGGGATTGATCATCGCGAAGCGGCTGACAGAGCTGCACGGCGGGACTTTCGTGATCGAGAGCGTTCCCGAACAGCAAACGATGGTGCACCTTAGCTTTCCAATGGCCGTTCCGAAAGAGCCTGCCGCTCTCGTCCTCTGATCCGACAGCAGACGCGGGCCATGGATTCAACCGCCCAGCGCGAGCCAGCGTTGGGGGCCTTGATCGCTCACACATTTGCTTGTCGTCCCGACTCGTTTATGTCCAAGGTAAGACATGCAGAATCTGGCTCTGGCAGGTTTGAGCATCCTGGTGGTCGAAGATGAGCCCCTGCTCAGAAAGCAAGTAGCGGCCTATCTGGAGCGGCTCGGTGCCGATTTGACCAGCGCGGACTCGGTGCAACGCGCGCGCAAGCTCGTCCAGGACCTCGGTTTCGACTTTGTTTTGTTGGATGTGAATCTCCCGGACGGTTCAGGCCTTGATTTGCTCAAAGACAAGGCCATCGCCGGCAACACCGGTGTGGTCGTTATGACAGCGGAGGGAGGAGTCGCTGGGGCTGTCGAAGCCATGCGATTGGGCGCCCTCGATTACCTCGTCAAACCATTTGACCTTGGGCAGCTGCCTCTCGTCATCAACCGCGCCCGCCGTTCCAAGCAAAGCGAGCGCATTGACGAACACCGCCGCAGCGATGCCACCCAAACCTGGGACACGTTCTTTTTCGGGGCCGCCCTCGGCTCACTTCAAACTCAGTTGGAAAAAATCCTCGGAGCGGACAGTCGCCTGCAGAATGCCCTCCCCCCGGTGTTGATCGAAGGAGAGACCGGCACCGGCAAGACAACCATCGCCCGCTGGATTCACCATCGCGGGCCGCGCGCTGGCCAGCCTCTGGTGGAAGTGAACTGCTCCGCCATGGTCGAGACGCTCGCCGAATCGGAGCTGTTTGGACATGAACGTGGCGCCTTTACCGATGCTCGCACCGCGCGGATGGGGCTGTTTGAGGCAGCCAATGGCGGGACTCTCTTCATGGACGAACTGCCGAGCCTCTCCTTACCGCTCCAGGCGAAAGTCCTCACCGCAATTGAAGACCACAAGATTCGGAGGCTGGGGGGCAACAAAGAAATTCCGATCGATGTGCGGATCATCGCCGCAACCAATCAGCATCTCAAAACCCTCGTCAGCAAGGGCCAGTTCCGGGAGGATCTTTACCATCGCCTGGACTTGTTTCGCGTGTCTATTCCACCGCTCCGGCAACGGGGCGATGACATTCTACGCCTGGCCGAGCGACTGCTGGAACGGCTCTCGCGCAAACACCGGCTGCCGGCCAAGACGCTTCATCCCGACGGGCGCAAGAGGCTCCTGGCTTATCCGTGGCCCGGTAACGTCCGCGAGTTGGCGCACGAGCTCGAGCGCGCCCTAGTCTTCGAAGAGGGCGACGAGCTCCATTTTGAGCCCCTTTCATCGGCGAGTCACGGGACCTCGCCTTCCGTCGCTACCGAACACGGCGACTGGTTCAACGAACGGTTTGTGTTCACTGGCGAAGGCACCTTCGCGTTAGAGGAAGCGATCAATCGGCTGATCCACCACGCCCTTCGACAGACGCACAACAACGTCTCGGCGGCCGCACGTCTGCTGGGAGTGTCCCGCGACTACGTGCGCTATCGTCTGTCTGGCCAAAAGAACGGACCGCCAACGGGGGAAATGCCCCAAGAAGCGGATCAGGCGCAGGCCTAAATTGGGGCAACATGCGCACGACCGACGCTGGTGGAGGCAGCCGAATAAGGTAAGCGCGAGTTGGTAATCAAAGACTTGCATTCCAGAGAAGAATGTGGCATACGGGTTGCCGATGAGGTTAGTTTGATAACGATGAAGATGCTCGGACTTGCAGTAGCGGTAGGACTGACCCTCACAGGGTATCGTGTCTCCGCGCAAACTGCTGCCAGCCAAGCTTCTAAAAGCGCTACGCCAGTCCGCGCAACCGTCTCCGAAACGCCTTCTGTCAAAACCACGCCGATCGTTCCCAAGACCATTGACAAGGTCCCCGAAAGCCGACTTTCGGGAAAATCCAGCCTGCCCAATACCATCGATCAGTCCGAGTCGATCAAGCGCATGCTGGACGAGATCAAGGATGCGCAGGCGAAATTCCTGGAAGAGCAAAAGGGGCTGCAGGAGAGAATCAAAACCGCCTCGGACGATCAGCGCGAACGTCTCCGGGCTGATATTCAAGAAAAACGCGAGCAGTTCATGCAGCAACAAAAGGACATGCGGGAAGAGTTTCGCAAACGCCTCAATGAGCTCCGCGACCAATTGAAAGATCACGGCGAACTTTTCAATGATAATCGGCAACAGCTGCGTGAACGCGTCCGCGACCGTCGTGGGACGGACAATTGAGCGGATTTCCTCTGACTTGACTGCTTCGCTTTGCTCCTAGCTAAATTTGTTGGCTTCAAGTAGTGATAAGCCGGGCACCCCAATGGGATGGCCCGGCTTATTACTTGGCGAATGCGGTTCAACCGTCGACATCAACGCGGCCTAAACGTTATCGTCGGTTTGCTCTGCCTCGGATTGCGTTGGCTCCCTGCCCTTTCTGCCGAAAACCCAGACCTGCCGGAAGAACTGCGCTTGCCATCGCCGTGGGTCAAAACGATCGATGCCCGGGTCTGGTCGGGTTACGCGGACAATGTGTTGCTCGGAAACCAGAAGTCGGTCGAAAGTCCCCTCCTGGCGGCGGGGCTGGACCTCACCTTTTATCGAGTACCATTAAATGGCTGGGAATTCGTGTTTGTCTCGTCGGGGGAATACATCCGGTATCTAACGGCGGCGGAAGTGCACCAGGAAGCAACGGCGATCGTCCAAGGCCAGGTCAAAAAGAGCTTCGGTCAAGGCTGGCAAACAGGCCTGTCTGCTGATTATATCTACTTCAATCAAGTCTTCGACGCGTCCACGTTTGAAGATGAGCTGCAAGCGATTCCAGTCGAAGCTCACGGCGTCACGATCACCCCTTTTCTGGGACGCCAAATCGGGACCGACACGCGCTTGGAGCTTTCCCTGCCAGTCACGCGGCAGTTCTTTCGTGAGTTTATCGATGACTACTGGGAAGTCGGGCCCAAACTAACGCTGACCCGGGATCTGGGCCAAGGGGGTGATTTGGCCCTTTCGTATCAATTCCTC
The DNA here is from genome assembly GCA_046346765.1 of Verrucomicrobiota bacterium. Lineage (GTDB taxonomy): Bacteria > Verrucomicrobiota > Verrucomicrobiia > Limisphaerales > SIBE01 > JAXMHN01. The sequence continues at coordinate 27,765 of JAXMHN010000065.1, forward strand.
GACCGGATCCATGACACGCGGCAAATAAGAGACGCGGATGGCAGGATCGAATCCGGACGGATCTTGTCGTTTTACGAACACGAGTTGGCCGCAAGTTGGAGGAAATACTGGGACGGAGAGCGTCATTGGCGAACTTCCAGCCGATTGATGCTGCGACGGAATGAAGACAACGGCGGCGGCTTCTACGATTATTGGCGGCCCCAGTTCACTCAGCAAATCCGGTATCAAGCTCCCTCCTGGGAGGTTCGCGCCGAGGGGCGCGTCGCCTATTACCACTATGATCGAGAACGAATTGCTGGACTGGACTCTCCCCACCGGGAAAAAACCTACCTGACCGTCAGCTTGCGAGGGGAGAAATCCGTCTTCAAATCGGTCAAACTATTTGCCCAGTACGAATACGAACGAGCGCTTTCCAATCTCCACATTGACACCTATGAAGCCAACACCTATTCGGCGGGGATCGATTGTGAGTTCTGAATGAGTTTTACAGATCGCATCGGCCGAGTAATCTGGATTGGCTGAGCAATGGTGTTGCGACCCGAACCATATTCCCTCTTCAGCGCTCGGCTCTGGCCGCTGGCCGTGCCGATCGGGCTGGTTTTGGCCATTTTCGGCAGCAGTATCTTCTTTGCCTCGCAGTATCTCAGACAGAACAGCCGAGAGCAGATCATGGGGCAACACGCCCAGATCCTATACGCCCTCTGGTTGAGCCAAAAGGACTCGGACCTCGCCAGCGGCACTGCCGAAAACGTCTCCGACCAGCTGCCCACAGTCTTGCAGACCGCCCGTTTGCGCCAATTGGTCAATCTCCTCGGCACTCGAATCTTCGATGCCAATGGGAATTTCGCTTTTGCCGATGCCAATGTGAGCGAAGGGCGACTGGCGCCCGACATCTTGCAGCGCCTCAAAGCGCTGCAACCCGTCGCGCAGTTAAGGGAATCGGCGGATTTGAGCGAGGTGAGCTTCATCGTCTCGCCGGATGAGCCGTCGCACGGCCCGCTGCTGGATGTTTACATTCCCTTGCATCCGCCCAGTAGCGGGCAGTTGAATGGCGTAGCTGAGTTCATCCAGGATGGCACCGAAGTGGCCAGAGAACTCCGCCGGTTCGATCGGCACCTCATTTTGCAGGCAACGGTGACATTCGTGGTCGGCGGAGGATTGCTCGTCTTGATTTTGGGAGCGAGTTTCCGCCAGCTCCAGCGAATGAATCAACTCTTGAGCGAGCGCACCCAAGGATTGCTCAGGGCCAACGAGGAATTGGCCTTGGCGGCCAAAACGTCCGCGGTCGGAGCGGTCACCGCTCACTTGATTCATGGTTTGAAAAACCCGCTCTCCGGGCTGCAGAATTTTGTTGCGTCGCACCAGGCGGGCTCAGCCGGGGAAAGCAAGACCGACTGGGACCTGGCGATCTCGAGCACCCGGAGGATGCAGGCATTGATTGGCGACATCGTCCGGGTGCTGCGAGACCACCACAATGACAGTCAGTATGAACTGACCCTTCCGGAGCTGGCCGCGATGCTGGAGGCTAAAGTCCGACCGCTCGCTCAGCAGGCCGGGGTGACATTCTGTTGCGAACAAGCGGCCACCGGCACGCTACGCAATCGGGAGGCGAACCTGATCAGCTTAGTGCTCTATAACCTCGTGCAAAACGCGATTGAAGCGACGCCGCGGGGCAAAAGGGTGGTGCTGTCTTTCCGTGAAACGGATCGGCGAATTCTGTGTGAGGTTCGGGACGAGGGCCCTGGAATCACGCCGATGCAACAAAAGAACCTGTTTGCCCCATGCCGCTCTCGAAAGGAGGGCGGAAGTGGCATTGGCTTGGCCATCAGCAAACAACTGTCAAAATGCATCGGCGCGGAATTGGAGTTGAAAGAGAGCAATGGCGACGGTTCGACCTTCCTGCTGGCGTTTTCGACGGAGCGAGAAATCTCCCAGCTTAACCTGGCGGCAGCCGGTGGAACGAGCTAAATTCGGCGGCAGCCATTGCGGATGAATGCTGAACCTCAACGGATTAGGGAGGGACGCGCGCTCCTCGCGTGCGTGCTCCTGGTCTTGATTGTGATCGAGGGTTCAGCCGCCACTTTCCCGCTGACCTGGCGATGGTCCAATCCCCTGCCCCACGGCAACAATATCATCGATATCGCCGTTCGCGACCAATTGTGGATCCAGGTGGCGGAGCGAGGCACGATTTACACCTCGACGGATCATGTCACTTGGACGCCGCAAGAGAGCCACACTCGGCGCGCCCTCCGCGCGGTGACCTTTTTCAATGATATCATCCTGGTCGCCGGGGAATCCGGCACGATTTTGAGCGGGACATCGCCTGGCCAGCTGCAACTGATTGATCTCGGGACAGCGGATTGGCTTGAAGGCGTCGCCGCCTCCACTCAGATTGCCGTGGCCGTGGGAGATACGGCGGCGATTTACACCAGCCTCAACGGGGTCGTCTGGCAGCGTCATGCCGTGCCTTTCTCCGATTGGCTGCGGAGCGTTGCCTTTGGCAACGGCACCTTTGTGGCTGTGGGCGAACGCGGATTCATCGCGACCAGCACGGATGGCGTCCATTGGCAGACTCAGCCCCGCGTCGGGGCCGAAGATCTCAACCGCGTCCAATGGTTTGCGGGTGAGTTTTGGGTAGTTGGGAATGGAGGCTCGGTCTGGCAAAGCACCGCTGGACGTAACTGGTCCAAAGCGAATACGGGCGCAGTCGGGGCTTTGGGCGCATTCGCGGCGCTCAACGCGACGCGGCTGGTCGCCGGGGATTCAGAAGTGCGTTTTCGCGCTGGGCGATCGACCTGGCGGAACGAGCTGGCTGGCTCCAACATTTCCCCCCCGCCGGTATGGACTTACCTGAGCGCGATAGCCCTCACCAATTCATACCTTCTCTGCGGTCGAACCGGCATGATGGTGGAAGGCCTCGTTAGTCCGGATAATGCCACTGGTTGGCTGACGCTCTACGATTCGCCCCGAAGTTGGTTATGGGACGTGAAGCGTTTTCCCAGCCTATATCTCGCGGTGGGGGATCAAGCCACTCTCATGAGCAGTGTCGATGGAGCCAATTGGCAGCTCGAACTCCCCCCTGACTCAGCCACCAATTCCATCTTCCTCGGAATTGGAGGACGGACCAACCTGGCGGTGGCCGTGGGGAGCGCCGGCACTATCATTTCGAGCTTAGAAGGCAAGCAAACCGTCGTCAGCACCAATTCAAGCGGCAATGCAGTCACCAACGAGATCAGCACTCTCGGCATTTTCTGGGACGCGGTCTTGCCCCGGCCGACCACGAACGATCTGCAGGGCGTGACCGTTTGGGGAGACCGCTTGGTTGTGAGCGGTGGGCAAGGAACCATCCTGACCAGCACGGATGCGCAACATTGGACGCGGCAGACGACGCCGACGACAGCTTTGCTCTCTTGCCTGGAAGTCTTCGCCGATGGAGTGATTGCCGTCGGGCAGGATGGCGTCATCCTGACCAGCCCCGACACGAGCAACTGGCAGATGCGAACCTCCGGCACCGCCAACTGGATCTACCGCGTCCGGAACCTGGGCGGACAACTCGTCGCGGTCGGCCAAAACGGCATGATTCTGACCAGCACGGATGGCCATAACTGGACGGCCCGCAACAGCGGCACCACGCAATGGCTCTATGATGTCCAGTGGGTCGGACAGACCTATTTTGCGGTCGGGGCGCAAGGGGTCGTTCTCTCCAGCTCAGATGCGATCACCTGGAGCGATGAGGGCACGATTACGGGCAAATCGTTGTTCGGCGCTTCAACTTACGCGGGCATGCTCGTGCTCGTCGGCACCGAGGGTGTCATCCTGCGCAGCCAGGTTGAAACTCTCAATACTCCGGTCAATTTCGTCCAGTTTCCGCACGGTGCTCAGGAAACACTTTTTCTGTTTGCGGGTCAGGCCGGCCAGAAGTTCACGTTGGATCGGAGCACGAATCTGAACCTGTGGCTGACCGGCCCGGTCTTGGAACTCAATGATTCCGGGAGCCTGCTCCACTCAGACTCCGGAGCAAACGCCACCCAGCAGCAGTTTTTCCGGACGACCGCCAAGCCTTAGCCGCGGTGCCGTGTCCTTCTTTTGATTGCTCGCCGGCGCGAAATGAGATAGGCATCGAAGCATGGATGTGCGGGAGGCCTTCGTCGCGTTGAATCTGGTTGAGCATGTCGGGCCCATCCGCGTGCGCCAGCTTCTTGAAAGGTTTGGGGATGCTCCTTCCATTTTAGCCGCCTCGAAACAACAACTCTTGCGGGTTGATGGCATTGGGGAGGAGACCGCCAGTGCCATCGCGAACTGGGAAAAAGGGGTGGACCTGGCGGGAGAACTCAAGCGCGTCCAGGAATTTGGCTGTCGCATCGTCTTGCAGCAGGATGAGGATTACCCGCCTCTGCTCCGGCAAATCTACGATCCACCTATTGTCCTCTACGTCAAAGGGCGCTTGACGCCCAAGGACAAGAACGGAGTTGCGGTCGTTGGCTCGCGAATGACGACACATTATGGGATCGAGACAGCGCGCAAACTCGCTTATCAGCTTGGTTACCTGGGAGTGACCGTCGTCAGCGGAGGTGCCCGCGGCATTGACACGGCGGCGCATCAAGGTGCGCTCAGCGGCAAAGGGCGCACCATCGCCGTTCTCGGAACGGGCATTAACGTGGTGGTCCCGCCCGAAAACGGCAGCCTTTTCGAGCGCATTGCGGCCGAGGGCGCCGTGGTCACGCAGTTTCCGTTCAATCGCAACGGCGACCGGCAGTCTTTTCCCATCCGCAATCGGATTGTCGCGGGCATGACGCTGGGAACAGTGGTGGTTGAGGCCAATCTCACCAGCGGCGCTTTGATCACCGCCAACATGGCGGTCGAGTATGGACGGCAGGTTTTTGCGGTCCCGGGCCGCATCGACTCTCCGCGGAGTAAAGGCTGCCACGAGTTAATCAAGAAGGGAGCCAAGTTGTGTGAAGGCGCCGAAGACATCCTGACGGAGTTCGAATATCTCTTTCCAACCACGAACCGCCCGAACCTTCACCAGGGGGAAGTGACACTGCCAGCCCTGGAGCTCTCCGAAAACGAGCGCAAAGCCTTCGAAGCGGTCGGCCAGGACCAACCGACGATTGATGAGGTCATTCGGCGCAGCGGCCTGCCCAGTTCCGCCGCGTCGGTCGCTCTCTTGAGTCTTGAAATGAAGCGGGCGATCAGGCAATTGCCAGGGAAGGTATTTGTCCGAACCGGACAGGGGTAGCAGAAGGGGCCGGCCGCGTTGGTCGGCCGCTGCCGCTGGCATGACTCTGGAAATGGCGACGACTTTGAACTCCGATTCTTCACACCGGCCGAGCGATCGTATGAGGAAACATATCGCCGTCGCTTTCGGAGCTGCCCTCGCCCTCTACTGCATCGCCTTTTACGTCCTGGAGCATCTCCGCACCCGCAAGGGGGGCTGGGAAATCAGATTTCAGACTGATACGGGGCAACGGCCTGCTCTGGTCGTGGCGCAACCACAACTTGGTCTTTCGAACATCACCATCGTTTTTCCTGGCCAACAAAGTCCAGCGACGAACCAGTTGATCGTCTTTGACCGGCCGCGCACCAACGTTCCGTTCGGCAAGGTGGTCTACTTCGACACCACCTTCCTGCCGGGTTCAGTAGTGCTCAGCCTCTTCGGACATGAGATTCAATTGCTCCCTCGCGTGCTGCTGATCGACAACCGGGAGACTGCCTGGCAAAGCGGCGCCACTTATCAATTGCCTTGATGGCGTAGCTTGCCTCGTCTACCGGTAAAGTAGGAACGGCTCGCGGCGCCGGCGGAAGTCAGCCTTGTCCTGCTCCCACAGCGCTCGTATTTCCGGCAGTGTTTTTCCTTCTTTGATAGCCTGGACGGTCCCGGGATGGGCCAGCAACCGATTAAACTTGTCCAATTCAAACGTATCTGGATAAAGCCGGTAAAGCGTCCGGGCGATCGCAATTCCGATGTCGACAACGGCGCAATGTTCCCGGTCGGTCAGCAGAATTGAAACACCGCCGCAGAGCCGGTCCTTGAAGACACTGGCTGCAGGAGTGAAGCGGACTGGAACAAATCGCACCCCGGCCAATCCCAGTGCGTTCAGCTCGGCGCTCAGCTTCAGATCGTCAACATAGGGAGCGCCCACGACCTCAAATGGCGTTCCCGTGCCGCGTCCGACCGAGAGGTTGGTCATCTCCAGCAAGCCCACCCCAGGGTATAAAATGGCTTCCGTCAGGCTGCGCATATTGGGCGACGGGTTGATCCAGGGCAGTCCCGTCGAATCGAACCAATCCGCGCGGCTCCAGCCCACGACCGGAATGACCGTCAAGTCCGCCGGCGCTTGACGCTCCGCGTTGAACATGCGCGCCAGTTCCCCCACCGTCATGCCATGACGGACGGGGATCGGATGAATGCCAGTGAAGGTGGCAGGGCCGGTCATAACTGGCCCGTCAACCTCCCGGCCATTGATGGGGTTGACTCGATCCAGGACGAAGAACCGGATCTGCGCGCGCCCGGCCGCTTCCAGGCAGTAAGCCAACGTGGAAATGTAGGTATAGAAGCGACAACCGATGTCCTGGATATCGAAGACCAACGCGTGCAAGCCCGCCAGTTGCTCCGGGCTCGGTGCGTGGCGCTCTCCATACAAGCTGTAGATAGGCACTCCGGTCCGATCATCGACGCTGTCGCCCACCTTTTGATCCAGCAACCCACGGATTCCATGCTCAGGACTGAACAGGGCCTGCAGCGTCACCCCCGAGGCGCAATGGAGGAGATCGATGGTGGGATTGCGCTCTCGATCGGTGCCGGTATGGTTGGTGATCAAGCCGATCTTCAGTCCTCGCAGCGGCGCGAAATCAGCACGGCCCAGGACATCGATGCCATTCCAGACCTCCATCTCTTCGCTGTGGCTGAGGCGTGGCAACTCGCCGCTGGCGCGGAGCCAGGGCACAGTTAGCCCCAACAGGCAAACGAGTAATCGCCAACCGGTCCATCGCATCAGGGTGTCGGACGCAGCCATCATTGGAACGGATCCTTTCGCGTTTCGGAGGAACTGCCAACCACATTCTGACCTCTGGGAGAGAGGCGGACAGGGAATCGGCCGGCGCGGGCGGGAGGCAGCGGAATGCGGTCTGCCAAGGCGTGGGCAATCAATCCGTTCTGAGCTCAAAGATCTGGCGTTGAAACTTGGAGATATCCACCGTCACTTGAGAAGACAACACCACCATCAAGCGGAACACGTCCCGATTCCAGCGGGCGGCAGGATCCAGGGGGCTCTTGACTTCGTCGCTGATCTGATAGGTCTTGCCGGCATACCGAACGGTTTGAAGGGGCGGAGTGAGGGTCTTCGCCTTGGCCCAGAGCATTTGCAGCACGGGACGCATCTCCGCGTCCGGCACTTCGGAGAGAACCCCTTCTTTACGGAGAGATTCGAACGGCGCTTGTTCGCTGGCGACCGCTTCCATGGCGCGAGCAAAGCTGCGCAAGACCAGGCGGGTGTTGGCCTGGCCACGATTGCCCACTCGTGTTTTGATGGTGACGCCGTTCGCGAGCAAAGTGACGACGTTCGTGACGGCCTTCAGGTATTCGGCATCGCCCCGGAATTGGGCCAACGACCGTCCCACGTGATTGGAATTCAGATAGAACGTCGGCACAAACATCTCCAGGCGAGACGGCCCGTTGTTTCGGTTCGAAGCGGCGCCGCCATTGGCCGTCCCTTCTGCGCGCTTGCTCGCATCCGTGGGACTGGCGTTTTGCTCGGCCGGCGCAGAAGTTGAATGCAACTCGGTCGAACCGGGAGTTGCGTCGGTTTCGGGTCGTGTTTCGATGAGCAATTCGCCCCGGGTCTGGAGTTCTTGCAGAATGGCACAAGTGCGCAAGAAGCGGGCGAAGTAGTCGGTCGGGCCGCGGGTGGGCGAATTGATCAGCACGACTTCCTGCCCGTCGGGCAGAGTTGTTTCGATCCGCTCGATCATGACGCGCATCAAGTGGTCGATGGGATAGCCTTGCAGGAAGAGAGTGGTGAAGACATTGGCTGGAATGGGTTCCAGCACTTGTTTAGCCACGGCTTCGTTATTGAGGGGAATGAACTGAAAGTCTGGAGTTGAGGAGCGGCTGACTGTCCCACTGACATTATAGCCAAGCACTCGACCGACGAGGGATTGGATCGAGCGCGTCGCCAGGCTGAGAGGTCCGGCCGACGACTGATAAGCATCCGTGGTCGTATCGTTGTCGGTATAATTCCCGGTGCCGCCGGCAGTGGCGGAAGTGGTGAGGTTGAACTTGTTGTTGATCGCGCCGATGGCCAGGTAGTAAGCGGGATGGCCGTTTTCCAGACGAGCCAGGTTGAGGAGCATTTGCTCGTTGAGCGAGTCAGCGTAGGCGGCATTATAACTTCGAAACTCGCCCCTCATTTGCGGTCCACTGCATCCGACCAGCGACAATGGGATGAGCGCAAGACACAGCCAAACGCATGGGCAAGCCAACGGCCATAACCGGCTGGAACGGGGCTGGTTCACGTCGGCCAAATCCTCTACTCCAAAGGTGTGGTCCGGATCAATCCAAAACCGGCCGGGGGTGTGGGCGTGGGCTTATATTGCCGTTCTCAGGCCGCCGTTCGCCTGCGCGTTGCTCGTTGGCTCGACGCGGTTGAATCCCTTTGCCAAGGGGCTTGAGCCCATGCTAAATAGCGGCCCGAACTTCGCGCCGCTTATTGCCAGGAATGAAAAGAATTCTCAGCTTGGATGGCGGCGGCATTCGGGGCGTGTTCACTCTCCAGATCCTGGGCCGGATCGAAGCCCTCTTCCGTCAGCAAGCCAACAACCCGCAGCTCGTCCTGGCGGATGTGTTCGATCTCATCGCGGGCACGAGCACCGGCGCCATCATCGCCACTTTTCTCTCCTGGGGCATGGAGGTCCGCAGCATCGAGCACGAGTATATCGCCCACGGGGCGGAAATGTTCACCCGGGAACGGTGGTATCGTCGCTGGAAAGCCAAGTATCGCGCAGATGCGATCGCTCATTACTTCCGGAGGACTTTTGCCGAAGCGGACGGCACGCCAGCCCTATTCGGCTCAAAGCGCCTGCGGACCTTGCTCCTGATCGTGATTCGCAACGCCTCCACCGGCTCGCCCTGGCCGCTGAGCAACAATCCCAAAGCGCTGTTCAACCTGCCGTCCTGCCCGGAGTGCAATCTAAGAATACCGTTATGGGAGCTTCTCCGGGCCAGCACAGCCGCTCCCTCATTCTTCCCCCCGCAAGAAATCACCCTGGAAGGGCGGACTGACCTGGTGGTTGACGGAGGCATGACCCCGTATAACAATCCGGCCTTGATTGCCATCCTAATGGCCACCTTGCCAGGTTACCGATTGCAGTGGCCGAGCAACCGGCGATCGCTCCACGTCATTTCCGTTGGCACGGGAGTCGCCCGCGCCCAACTCCCGCGCAAGCTGGCCAAAGACATCAACATGCTCGATCAGCTGAAATACCTTGCCCCAGCCCTGATCGGCGCGACGGCGTTGGAGCAAGACGCGATCTGTCGCATCCTGGGAGATTGCCTGCACGGTCCGCCGATTGACACCGAGATGGGGCTCTTAAACGAACCGACGTTGTTCTCCGCCGCCGAGCAGAAGTTCACTTATGTGCGCTACGATTGTCCCCTCGGGTCCAGCGAACTCAAAGGAAGGTCGACATTGGACAATCTGCAGCTCATTCCCTGGCTCCAGAACGAGGGCAAACGCTACGCCAGCACGGTCCAAGTCGAACATTTGTCGCCGCGCGGGTAGCGCTTGAAGCCAGGGCGGCCGATCGGGCGACCGGCCCAGCCTGGGCCTCAGCGATGCAACTCGAGCTTTGGCTTCTCTTTTGCGCCTTTCGATTCCCAGATGTAATGCTGCTCTGCGATGTAGACGTAGGGACCATTGCGGGCAGGCGCTGGCGTCTGGAAGAGACATTCGATCACCCCATCCTTATTGAGCGTGAACGTTAAGACGCGCTCGTCGACTTTCAGTTCTTTTTGGTGCGCTTGCGCCAGCAGGCTGGTCGGCAGGCCACCGGCAAATGCCACCAGCAGCGGCTTGCCGTCAAACAAAGCGGTCGGCTGACTCCGCCATCGAAGGCTGCCTTTGTTTTCCGCCGCCAGCATTGACTCGTCCACTTTTAAGCCGCCTTCCGTCAGGTTCTCCCATTGAGGCTCTTGTCCGCCGGCGGGACGCGGAGCGCGATAAACATAGAAGCGCGCATCCTCATCGATATCGGTCACCTTGCGCGAGAGCGGCAGGACGAAACGAAAGAAGTGCTGGCCTGGCCCCCCCGCACCCGGCACAGTCTGATAACCGAGGGCGATCGGCTGCACCGACCAGGCGCATCGCAGCGTGAGCCGGCGTTCGCCCCCGTCGCTCCAGATGCCAGGCAGCGAATGGACGTGCAAATATACCCGGGCGGCGTCTTCCTCCCCTTGGCCTCGTCTCGTCCCAAAGCCATAGCCAAACCACTCCGGGGCCGGTTGCAGACGAGCACCGGCCCCAGCCTCATCCAGCCAACTGGCTCGACCTTCACTACGAAGAAGGCGGTCTGAATCGTCCGGCACAAACCTGGCGGTCCGCAATTGGGCAAGGGACTTCTCGCCCGCGTGGCGATCGACTAACGCCGGATTCCCTGGAACGCGCGTGTTCGCCATGGCGTCGACGAAGATCCAATCGCTTCCTTCGGTAACGGCCACGACCAGGGCCGCCCCTTTTAGACCTGGACGGTATTCCTGGGCGAATCGATAGGGAACGGTCACCCCGAAAACCTGTCGGGTTGGGCTATCCAGAACAACGGGTTGGCTGACCGAGAACCGGCTCGGCCGCGCTTCTCCGAGGACGAATTCGCCGGCTAATTGCGGCCGTTCGGGTCCATCGCCGAACCGCTGCTGAATGATCGACCGCTGTTGCAGGGCAAAGGCGCGCGCCGCTCCGGAAGCCGAGTTTTCCGCGACGATCCCAAGCATTTGTTGGATGTCTCCCGCGGAGACGTTGGGCCAGCAACCGAAGTCCCACTGAAACAAAGCCGTCGCAACATTGCGCACGAGTATTTGGTCCGGGGACAGGGTTGCGGCCACGGGAGCGCCGCTGCCGTCAAAGGTCGGGACATGAATCGGCGCTTGGGAGAGGCGGAGGCGAAGGCCGTAGCGCCAGCGATAAAGTTTGTGCCAGATGGTCTCACTTTCGCCATCGAAGAGCCAGTTCCCTTTTTCGTCGGGAGCCAAACCCTGCAAGTAGGCTTTAATTCGGGCGAGATAATCCTTTACCAGTTGTGCCCTGCTCGGATCGGCCGCGATCCACTCCTTGAGCTTGCCGTTCTGCTCCAATCGGTTGAGGGCGTCATCCAGTGATTGGCGGAAGCGCGCATCCTTGAGCTTGTCCTGCAAGGCGCTCTCGAACTCACCATCGAGCGATTTGCCGACGACTTCGAATGTCTTGACCAAGGCGGGATGCTCCTTTTTCAATTTGTCGAGGGCATCGTGCCAGGATTGCCACGTGCCTTTATCGACGCCATTCAGTTCGTCCATTGTTTTAAATAGATCGTCTTTCAGCAGTTTTACGGTCGACTCATAGACAGGGAGCTTTTCGATAAAAAACTGCCAGTTCTCATATTTCTCTGGATGCTGATAGAACTTGAGCATCGCGAGCATATTGAAATAAGCGGGGTTCGATTTGGTGACCGGACTCCAAAAGAGGTCGAAGAGCGTCTCCGCCATCCCTCCTTGCTGCTCAAAAAGCTTATCGAGCAACTCCTTTCGTTTCGCGGAATCGGGCACGTTCTCGGCCACCCAGAGCGCGTAATTGGCCCGGTTGATCCCAGCCAAGGACCGCTTCACCAGCGCATGAACCAAATCGGGGTCCCAGTCCCCGGCGTCTTTGCCGACCAGCGGTTTGACCTGCGCCCCCACATCGCGAGGGATCACAGCCACTAACAAGCCAAAAGCGACGGCGAACAGAGCAAGGGCTCGCGGAGGGTTCATAGCTTCACGGAG
>JAXMHN010000066.1:0-39160 GCA_046346765.1 Verrucomicrobiota bacterium
GCGCTGATCTTCTGTTCCAGATCATCAGCGGACGCTACGAAAAAGGCTCGACCATCATCACCACCAACCTGATCTACAAGCACTGGTCGCGCATTTTCAACAACGACTCCAGCATTACCTCGGCCGTGCTCGATCGTTTGCTTCACCATGCCGAGACTATCCTGATCGAAGGCAAGAGCTACCGCATGCGCGACCAGATTGAGGATCCGTAGCGACGCCCGAATCCAACTAAAGCCGGTGGAGTTCTCCGCCGGCTTTTTTTCATGTCGAAGCCATCCGGAGGTGGGGAATTTTAAAACGCGCTTTTCGGTCCGTTTTTAACCGCCGCGCCCAAACGGGTGGGCCCAAAGCCCTGTTGGTCCCGAAAAGCCACGCCGGGACGCCTCCCCTTCGGCTTCGGACTTCGTAGTAGCGTATACTTCCGCCAGGCATGGGTCGCCGGTTTCGCGTGCATATTCCCGGTCCCGGTGGTAAATGCCCCACCGTTGGCAGACGGCCGGAGAAAGTCTGGGTCTGGTTTGAGTTCGGTCATCGGTCCACTCTCTTCCGTCTGAATACTACCGAGTGGCCTTTGCCGGTACAAGCTTGGACCAAATGGTAATGCAGAACTTGAAATGTAATGCAAAGTGTGGCATAATTATATCTGGTATCAATGTAAGGAGAAAACGATGCTTGAATCAACTCTCACCGACAAGGGGCAGACAACCGTCCCAAAAGAAGTCCGCGAGGCGCTTGGAATAAAACCGCGCCAGCGTCTGCAGTGGGATCTGGCCAAGGACGGCAGTGTCACCGTGCGCCCGGAGCCAAGCGCCCTTTCCCTGTACGGGTCGCTTAAGTCGCAGAGGAAGTTCCCGGGCATTCGTGAAGAAAAAGGCGCTGTCCGCAAGCATATCGCGCGTCAGGCCGCGCATGAGCACGAGGAGCCAAAACCTTGAGCCGAGCCTGTCTGGTCGACACGAATGTCCTGGTCCGGTTCTTTACCGGCGACCCGCCGGACATGGCCGAACGCGCCCGCGCCCTCGTCGCCCAGGCCGATGCGGGGAAGCTGCGGCTGGAGATCCCTTCGCTGATCGTTGCGGAAACGGTCTATACACTGGAGTCCTTTTACGAAATGCCGAAAGCAGAGGTCTGCGAGAACCTCCACACGTTTCTCCGCAGCCGGGGAATTTCACCGCGTGAGCCCGATGTTATTCTGGACGCCCTGGATAGGTACCGCGCGCTGTCGGTCCACTTCGCCGATGCATACCTTGCCGCTCTTGCCGCTGCCGGCAAAGTGGCAGTGTGGTCGTTCGACGAAGATTTTGGAAAGTTCAAGGACGTGGACTGGAAGCATTAGCAACCCATGAAGACTTTGATCAAACCGGGCCGTAGCGTAAATGCTCGGATTGCGGAGTAGCTGCGGGGTTTGGCGGGTTTCGATCCAGCGCGATCGTCGGAAATTGGCTAGACCGGTCTCGTTAATTCCAGAGATGACACTTCCTGCTACAGATACGCAACGCACCGAGCAACTGGTCTCGGTATCGCTCGCCGCTTCACGGCTCGACATTTCGCTCCGGAGTCTCTATCGCCTGATCGCGCACGGGGAACTGCCCCCTCCTCTCAAGGTCGGACGCTCATCGAAGTTGTGCCAGAGCGACCTCGATACCTATGTTCAGCGCCTGAAATCTCAACGCTCGAACTGAAATGATCGCCTACGTTTACCGCCCCAAGCGCCGCATTAATGGCAAAATGATCGCGCGGCGGACCTACCGCGGTCGCTACCGCCTGCAAGGAGAATTCTTCGTCACCGATGTTGCTCTCGATACGGCCGACAAGCAGGTGGCCCATGCCAAGCTGATGGCGCTCGTCCAGGAAAAGGAAAGAGAAAAGGCGGGGCTCATCGCCCCGAGGTTGGAACGGGAGGCCATGTCCAAACCGACATTGGATCACCTCGAAGAATACCTCCACGATCTCGAAGCGCTCGGCCGGGACCCGCTTTACCGGCAGAACACCCGATACAAGCTTGAGCGCCTTCATCGAATGCGGCTTCGAGCGCCTGACGAAGTTTTCGGCGGATGCCTTTATCGCGTGGAGGAGCAGCCAGAAGGAAATGGCGGGCAAGACGCTCAACGAATACTTGAACGGCGCGAACGCTTTTCTCAACTGGCTCAAGCGCCAAGGGAAGATCACGGCTAATCCTTTTGAAAACGTTACGAAAGTTGACATCCGCGGACGACAAAAAAGGCGCAGGGCGATAACGCAGGAAGAGCTCCCTCGCCTGCTGGCGGTGGCCGAAGATCGCCGTCTGCTTTACCTCACCGCCATTTACACCGGACTTCGGCTAGGCGAGCTTCGCGAGCTGCTCTGGGCGGACATGCACCTCGAGGAAGAGCGGCCGTTTATCCTGACGCGCGGTTCCACGACCAAGAACAAGAAGGATGCCGTAATCCCCGTTCACCCCCTCCTCGCCCCTGAACTGCGGGAGCTGGCCAGAGAGAAACCTGCCGCCGATCGCCCGGTCTTCGACCTGGACCGGAACGTGAGCAAAGCGTTTAAGAAGGATCTGATCAGCGCCGGCATCGCACCCCTGGACGGGCTGGGCAGGAAGCTCGACTTTCACGCGCTGCGCTACACCTTCGCCACCCGGCTCGCCCAGAGCAAGGTTTCACAGCGCACGGCGCAGGAACTCATGCGCCACAGCGACGCCAATCTTACGGCAAATATTTACACCGATGCGAGCCAGCTGCCAACGTTCGAGGCGGTCGCCTCGATGAAGTGGGAAGGTGCGCCGATGGGATCATGCACACAAATAGGCACACAAAGTTTAGACTTTTCGGGTCCTGAGCTGGCAAATGGAGGCACGAAAAACGGAAGCGCCAAAGCTCACAAAACCCCTGTAAACAGGGCTCAAAGTCACGATCTGGCAGGTGGTGACGCGAAGAGGGAGGTGGTCGGAGCGACAGGATTCGAACCTGCGACGTCTTGCTCCCAAAGCAAGTGCTCTAGCCAGGCTGAGCTACGCTCCGGACCGGAGGACGGCTAATATTCCAGCAACTGGGGGCGGCTGCAACGTCAAATTAGGAGGCGTGGACAAGCCACTGCTAGGCACTTCATCCGGTGACACTTATCTCTGAGTCAATTCAAGCAGCCAAGCCCGGCGAGGTGCCCATTCGGTTTACGGGAGCCCTGCTGGTCGACACTTTATCCGATCAGCTCCCACAACCCTTGGCGGAGGGGCGTGTTTCGCCGCGTCGGCAGCGGCGAAATCCTTCGCCCGGCGCATCGATCGTCGTTTATGCCAGCGGTCATGATGGACGCTGACCTGGACTCAGAGGGGTGGCTAAAATTGAGCGTCACATTTTTGTTCAGAACTGTCTTGGCAAGAGCGATTTGGAACAAGCGCGCCAAATGGAAAGAAAAATGGGCCATCCCAAGTATTAGTGCGCTTTGTCCTTCCAGGCGCTTTCGTCCCAAACTTCACCGAGGCCGGGTCGACCCTCTGCCAGCCCCTTAAGCGGGTCGAGTTGGCCCTGACCTGGCTCATGCTCCCGTGCCGTCGCCTCGCGGGGGAATCAAGGTCGAATGGGCGCAGCGTTGCCGGCCACGCGGCGTGCGGCCGGGATTTGCTTTAATTCGTAAGAAGTGGCTGCTATTTTGAACCATGCCATTCAGCGCATTAGGCCTTTCCCGCGAAATCGCGCAAGGCGTGAAAGCGATGGGATATGTGGAACCGACCCCGATTCAACTCCGGGTCATACCACTGATTCTGTCGGGACAAGATGTTATCGGCAGCGCCCAGACCGGGACGGGCAAGACGGCCGCGTTCGCCTTGCCGATTCTCTCCCAGCTTGCCCACCATGAGCGGGCGCCGCGCGTGCTCATTCTGGAACCGACCCGGGAACTGGCGGCCCAAGTCGAAACAGCCGTGCGCGATTTTTCGCGTTTCACGGATTTACGGGTGGCGGTGGTATTTGGGGGTGTTGGCTATGGGCGACAGAACGACGCGTTGCGTTCGGGGGTTGACGTGCTGGTGGCCACGCCGGGGCGTCTGCTGGATCATCTAGGGCAGGGGACCTGCCGGCTCGACTCCGTAAAATATCTGGTGCTGGACGAAGCGGACCGGATGCTAGACATGGGCTTCCTACCCGACGTGCGACGGATCGTGGAGCGCTGTCCGCGGGAGCGGCACACGTCCCTCTTCTCGGCCACCATACCGCCGCAGATCGAATCCCTCATTCGCTGGGCTATGAAGACGCCGCAGATTGTCGAAATTGGCGTGCGGCGGTCGCCGGCCGAGACAGTCAAGCACGTGATCTACCCGGTGGCCGAATCCCAGAAGACCGACCTTCTGGGCGAACTGTTGAAGCGGGTTAATTACGATTCGGTGATTGTGTTTTGCCGGACGAAAGAGCGGGCCGACCGGATCGGGCACATGCTCCGGAAGAAGAATCATGCCGTGGCCATTTTGCATTCCAATCGAACGCAGCGGGAACGGGAGCAAGCGTTGCGCGGTTTTCGGGATGGCAAGTATGAGGTGCTGGTCGCGACCGACATTGCCGCTCGTGGGCTGGATATCGCCAACGTAAGCCACGTCATCAATTACGATGTGCCGCAGCATCCGGAGGATTACGTGCATCGCATCGGCCGCACGGGTCGCGCCGAGGCGAGCGGTGATGCCTTTACCTTGATGGTCGCGGGCGACATCAAGCACGTGGAGGCGATCGAGCGCTTTATCGGCCAGAAGATTGAGCGAGTGAAGCTGGAAGGGTTCGATTACCAGTACACGGCCTTATTTGAGGAGGGGAAGCCGGGCCGCGAGTTGTCCGGCCGGATCCAAGGCGTGCGGCTCAGCGGAGGTTATTATTTCGGTCCAGCCCGGCGCCGGCGGCGTTGATTGCTTGCTTCGACCCTTGTGGGCGCCGCTGGCGTGGTTCCGGCGGCAGGCTGGCCGGCGCTTCCGCCAGGCCACGCATCTGCGATCCGGACCAGCGTCGGAGAACTTATCGCGAAGATCCATCGGTGCCCTGCTGGCCTCCGTCCGTTCCACCGATAGGGGCTGTCGAGCCCGGCGGGTTGGCCGGGATGGCGCTTGGGCTGGCGGTCGGATGGTCGCCGCTATCGAGTTGACCTGATTCGGTGCCGGCGCCATAGGTGCCGGAGCCCGTTCCTCCTGAGTTGCGGTCGTTGCTGCTGGCACACCCGGTGAGAAGCAAGGCGGCCACGATTGCGGTTAATATCGGTTTCATTGTTCTTCGATTTTCCTGGTTGTCTGTCGGTTGGATTCTGAGCAGGCTGCCACCGACAGTGCAGCCGCTTGCGATACGTTCGTCCAGGGCGAGCGCCTTGTGCAATGAGCCTGGCGAGGAAGTGAGGATAAGGCGGAAGCGGAAACGAGGATGGTCCAAGTGCTGAAAGGGTGCTCATATGTCCTGTGAGCGGCCCCGAACCAGTTCGAGTGAGTTAATCCTATGATCAAGATCGAGTATGTGCCGCTGGCTTGTGTCTGGAAGGTCGACCAGCAGACCTACCACAGTTTTGAAGGCCGCTTTCGAGCGGCGAAAGTCAACGGCCCCGCGCGGTTAATGCGACTCCTCTCCCACACAGGCCAAGCGCCGGAAGGGCAAAGATACTCCGCTAACGCTTTGGAAGGCAGCTATTGGTTTGCCGAGGAGGATTTCCGGCGCATCCAGCGAGCGGCGGCTCGGGATCTCGCGCAACAACGAAGTCCATTGGATTCAGGCGAGAAAGTCGCGGCACGACTGGGAATCTATATGAGACACCAGCTGCGTCAGTTCCTGGCCGTGCGTCGGGATTGGACACCAAGCTTTGACTATTACGCCATTCTTAGCATCCCGCCAGGCCGATCGCTGGCGGCTCTGGTCGGCAAAGTGCGGGCACAACCTGTTTACAGTCCAGAATTCGACGGAGAAGCGAGGGCGCGTCAAGCCGGCCTGAGGCTCGAGGGTGGGTTGACGCAATATGTCATCCAGTTTGGCTTTCCCGAAAACCGGCCGGCGCGCGATTGGATCCAGAGGCCGCAGGCGTTCTGAACGGCGCTCATCAAGGCGAGACCTTGCCGGTTGTTCCAATGCAGTAGAGGTGCGTGTCGCCGCGAAGGAAAATTTGCCCCTGACTGAGGGCCGGCGAGGCAAAGCAGGTCTCACCTAGTGCGTTGCGCGCTATTTCATCGTAGTGATCACCCGGCTTGACGACGCGGGTGACACCGTCATCACCTAACAAATAAACCAATCCGTTGGCTGAAACGAGAGAGGCATGGTGGCTGCCAACCCGCTCCTGCCACGCCAAGGCTCCCGTCCGCGCCAGATAACAGTGGGCCACCCCGGAATCGGAGACGACCAGGAAATAGTCGCCTTCGATAATCGGCGACGGCACGTAAGCCGCGCCGCGGTTTGTCCGCCACGTGATGTGCGTGCGGGTCACATTGCCCTGACCGGTCGGCCGAATAGCCAGGATGTGGTGATCGGGAAATCCGCCGGTGATAAAGACCAAATCCTCCTTCGGGCTGTAAACCGGGGAGGCGACGAATTGCTCGGTCGGCCCGTCGATGATCCAATGGCGCGAGCCAGTGTCCGGATTGTAGCTGGCGACGCACTTATCGCCGGAGAGAATCATCTGACGGCGCCCGTCGATGGTGCGGAGGAGGGGCGCACAATAACTGCGAGTATGGTTTTCGCGCGGCGTTTTCCAGAGAGTGTGGCCATCGGCGCGACTGAGCGCGACCAGGTAGGAATCGCCGTCATGATCGCCGTTGATGATAATCCTGTCGCCGTCGATCAAGGGCGAGCTACAGAAGCCGTGCATGCTGTAGAACTCGCCGGGATGGACGAGCCATTGTTGATGGCCGCTAAAATCGTAAGCGGCGGCGAGCATCTGATTGCCGTCGAGGAAAGTGACGTAAACGTTTTGTCCGTCGGTGGCCGGCGTGCTGGAGGCGTGGCTGTTGAGGGCATGCTTCTTCTCGAGGGGAGTGGTAACGACGGTCCGGCGCCACCGCTGGGCGCCAGTCCGGCGGTCCAGGGCCAGCAGCACTCGTTCGTCGGTTTCGGGGAGCGCAGCGATCGTGAACACGAAATCGCCGCTGACGATGGGCGAGGCGTGCCCGACGCCCGGAACGGTTACTTTCCACGCCACATTGCTGGTCGCATTCCAGCGAACGGGTATATTAGGTTCCGCACTGGTGCCGTCGCCTCTTGGCCCACGCCACCACGGCCAGTTTTCCGCCTGCAAGTGAGACGCGCTCAGCAGCGCCAGAACGCAACAGCATCTGTTTGTCCAAAGTAAGGCCATAGCAGCGAGCTCGGGAATGTTGCGGTCTACTCTTCCGTATTCAGTAGCGCGGGACAAGCAGTTTGAGGCATTCTCCGCAAATGCGAGTTGGAATTCTGGCCCGGGGCGACATCGAAGAACTGGACTGGGTGCATAGCCTTGGGTTTGGCGCACTGGAGTGGATTCGCTTTGATCAGAGCGCCGTCGGACTAAGCACAAGGGACTGGCAACCGCCCGCCCGCGCTCTTGCCGCGGAAGCGGCCCAACGCGGGCTACGCATCTCGGCGATTGGGGCCCTCTACGCGAATCCACTCGATCCGAAGCAGACGGAATACGCGGGCAAGGTATTTCGCCGCGCCATCGAGGTGGCGGCGGAAGTGGGAGTGAAGACGGTTGCCGGATTTCCCGGGGCGGTCATTGAGACGGAGTGGAACGAACGCGGGGGCAACCTGGTGTATCGGCCTTTTGAAGGCTTTTTGCCGCAGCTATTGGCATTTTGGGAGCCGGTGGCGCGATACGCAGCTGATCGGGGAGTGCAAATCGCTTTCGAGCATTCGCCGCAAGGGATCTATCATCTGCCGGTGATGGGCTACAACATGCTCGCGCAGCCGGCCATGTGGGAGCGTTTGTTCAATGCCACGTCGCTCGAAAACATCGGGCTGGAGTGGGACCCGAGCCATCTCGTCTGTCAACTGATCGATCCGGTCCAAAACATCCGCCGCTTCGGCACGCGGATTTTTCATGTCCATGCCAAGGACGCTTTTGTGGACAGAGATTTATTGGCGACTTACGGCATCTGTCATCCTGGAGTCACCGAGCATCGATTTCCTGGGTTGGGGCAAAGCAATTGGGGGGAAATTGTCCGCGCCCTCCTCCGGGCTGGATACAACTCCGACCTCACGATCGAAGGTTGGCACGATCCGGTTTATCGCAATCACCCGGAGGGCTCAGCGGGCGGGCGTCTCGCGGGGCGCCGGTTGGAGAACACCGGTGTGCTTATTGCCAAGAAGACACTTGAAGGTTACCTCCCGCCGGAGTAAGCGGCGACGCGCATCGAACCAGGCGGTCCATGAACCAGGCCGCACTGATCGAAGCCAGCAGAAGCAGCGCCCCGACGGCGCCTTCGGCGAATTGACCGTCCTCTGGCTGCCACGTGGCCAGAAGACAAACGCCGGCCAGGCCCACTGCCGTCACGATGAGCAAGCCAGTTCTGTGGCGGCAAGGATGATAACAGAGAACCAACAAAACAAGGAACAGGACTACTTTGCGCAACGGGGGAACATCGGCGAACAAATGGGTGCTCGTCGCCCGAAGAGCGGTCGGGTGGAGCAATGCCGTGGCGAGCCGGACGACGCCGCTGACCCGGGCCCCCTCTTTGATTTCCACGCTCAGGTCAGGGGCGGGGCTGAGCAAAGAGACGTAGCGATTGGGTTTGGAATGGTCCTTTTCGTTTTCATCGACTCGAACCCACATGTGATCCAGGCCGACGGCGAGCTCCGCTGATCGAAACCCGCGCGACCGGAGGATGCTGGCGGTGAGGATGGCGCGACCGTCGCAGTCCTCTTGTCCACGTTGCCAGACCTCATCGGCGCTGGGCCAGTATTCCAGGTTCCACCAATTCTCATAATCGCTCACATAGCGGATCTTCCTTAGGACCCATTTGCTGACCACACGCGCTTCCGACATCTTGCGATGATGGGCGGCGACCAGGCGATCGATCTCGGCATTGATCAACGGTAGCGCTGGAAAATTAGTCTGGATCAGTGCATCGGGGCGGAGGGTGTGGTGCACCTGGAGCAGAGCCCGTTTGGCGTTCGGGTTCAGGACAACAAAAACCGTGACGGTGAAGAGGAGCGTTTTGGCAAACCAGCGCTTCCAACAAACAGTCGGGCCGGGGCTGCGTGGGGCGCGGAGGTCAGATTGCATCGCTTGAATCCATCTCTCTGACGCATGAACCGGGCGAGATCATCGATCCATCGCATGCATTTTTGCAGGCACACTAGCTGACTGCGAAGAGCAACGCCGGGACGGGGCAAAGAGATCTATTCTTTACTCGATGCCTTATCGGCAGGCCAGGACTTTTGTTGAGGAAAAAAGAGATAAAAAAGCCGTCCCGCATCACACGGAACGGCATTTTTAGTCCGGGCAGTTGCTGAACTGCTCAGGCTTCGAAAGATTTACCACACCCGCACGACTGGCGGGCCTTTGGATTCCAAACTTTGAATCCGCCTCCGGTCAAGCTGTCGACGAAATCCACCTTTGATCCGGCGAGATACTGGGCGCTGAATGCATCCACCAGGACAGCGACCCCGTGGAATTCGGCTTTAATGTCGTCGGGGCGCTCTTCGTCAAAGACCAAGCCGTATTGCATCCCGGAGCAACCGCCTTTCTCGACGTAGACTCGGAGCAGCTTACCCTGGTTTGCCGGATCTTCGGCGAGCATCGAACGAACCTGGCTGGCGGCATTCTCTGTCAAGGTAACGACCGGGATGGCTTGGGCAGCTTCGTTCATGAACTTTAGTTCCAAGGCAACCTAACCACCGTCCAGAGGGTTGTCAAACCGACTGGGCCTTGTCCTATACCGGATGGGGATTTCGGGAGCGGCCTCGTGCAATGGGGCAGGTTGGGCGCCTTGCCAGCGACTGTCGCAAATCATCGGCTTTGGTTGCGGGTCTGGGTGAGGTTATCCAAACGCTTTTCCCAAGTAGAGCGGAGCGACGGGAGGAGCTGGAACATCTCTCGGTAGAATCGCTCTGCCTCGTCGTAGCGCTGGAGGCGTTCGACCGCGAGGGAGCCTGCGGCCAAGGCGGCTCGGGAAATCCAGAATGGGTCGGGATGTTCATCCGGGCGCAGGTGCCGGCCATAGACGACATCCAGATAGTGTTTCAAGGCTGCTTCGAGCAACGCGATCCGGTTCGAGCGCTGCTCGGCCATCTTGACGAGGACTTCGCCCAGCCCGACTTCGGCCTGGCTGCGGGTGGCGACATCGGCCAAAGGAGACAAGATAACCTGCCAATACTGGTTCGTTGCCATTTCAAATCGGTTCGTGTTCTGGGCGGCGAGTTGAAAGTGGCAATTGGCAATCTTACCCATGGCCAGAGGCGCAAAGCGGCTTCGGCCATAGAAGTTGGTCACCCGTTGAAACGGCTTAATCGCTTCCTCGAACTTGGACAGCTTATTCGAAGTATCCTCTTCCAGCTCGATGTCGCCCAGGATGAAGTAGGCTTCGGGCCCGAAGCGAGGATCGTCCACCAACTTGTTCAGGTAACCGCGAGCGTCGTTGTACCCTTGCCGAAAGAAGGCGGCCTTGGCCGCCATGAGCAACGATTGCTTCTGCAGATCGGTGGAGACGGGGTTCGTCGAGGTCTGCAGGAATTGGTAGTGCTTTTCGGCGGTCGCGTAGTCCCGCCGATTCAAATAGTAATCGCCCAGCCATAGGTGGGCGACCGGGATGGTTTCACTATTCGGGAAATCGCGGACCAGGTTCGTGATCAGCATGTAAGCATTGGTATCGTTGCCGGCCTGGTAATAGCACCAGGCCCGTTCGAATTGCGCTTGCGGACGGAGCGAGACCTGGTTGGTGAACTGAGTAAGCCATTCGTCGTAGCGCCGGATGGCCATGGTCCAGTCGGCCTGTTTCGAATGGAGCCGGGCGATGGCCAGACGAACATCCGGCAGAAGGCGCGATTGGGCAAAGCGCCTCTGGAAATCGGCGAATGCTTCCTGGGCCTGGGCGAATTGGCCGGCATCGGCTGCCGCCTGGGCGCAGAGGAAGAGTGCCTGGTCGCCCCAGCGGCTGGCGGGGTAGTCGGTCAGCAGCAGGTCCAGCGCGGTTTGGGCATTGGTGAGATGTCCGACTTCCAGGTTCGCCCGGACGATCTGAAGGAGAGCTTGATCAAGAATCTTTTCGCGGGCTTCCTGGTGATCGGCGTATTGATCCACCAAAAGCTGGTATTCCGTCAACGCATTGGTGTATTCGCCCTGGCGGAACCAACAGTCACCCAGCTTGAACCGGGCTTGGGCTTGCTCAAGGGACTTGGGCAGTTTGGCGATGGCGGCCTGGAGGGCGCGCTGGCAGTCGAGGAGTTTGGCGGAATCGTTGCGCAGCCGGGCTTCCTCCCAAAAGCACCAACCACGATCGAGGTAGGCGTTGCCGACCAGGGGGCTATTGGTCATCTGTTCGATCAAGTAATCGAATTGGCTCCTGGCCGAAGACAGAAAATTGGTGCTGGCCGCAAAGTCGGCCACGGCGTTGGTCGGGTTGGGATTGGCGGCCAGGGCGGCAAGTTGTTTGAGATGAATTTCACCCAGGGTCAGGCGGATGAGATCAGACGCTGGCTCTTGAGGATTTTGATCCAGCCATTGAGTCAGCTGTGTGACGGCGCTCGAGAAACGATTTTGGCTGACGGCCAGATCTACCAACTTCAAAGCTGCCTGGCGCTTTTGCTCAGGCGAAACACCCGCGATGCGATTGATCTCCTCGTAAGCGCCGGCCGCAGCTTCCGGCTGTCTTTCCTCCAGAATTTCCCCTTTGAGCGAGAGCGAACGGGCCTGCAAGACGACATTGCTCCTGGAGGCCGCGACGGCAATCAGGTTGGTAACCCGGGTGAAAGCAGCTTCGCCGCGGCGATCGGCGAACTCAACGCGGGCGAGGAGAAACTGCCGTTGCCATTCGGCGTCGGGGCCGAGCTGGCGGAGGGCGAGTTCCGTTAAAGTCTTTTCGGCCGACTGCAAATGCTTCTGGGCGAAGAGGGCCTCCGCGAGCAGGAACTTGCCTCGCAGCAGGACGGTTTCGTTCGTGCTGCCGCGGGAGGCGCGCTGGAAAGCGCTTTCTGGTTCCTGCAGGAGTTCGACCGTCCGGGCAGTGTCGCCGAGCCGGTAACGGGCCGCGGCTTCGCCATAGCTGGCCTCGAGCGAGAGGCGAGAGTTCGGATACGTCTTCAGGAGTTCGCCGTAAGTGCCGGCGGCGGCTTCAAACTGTCCCACTTGCGATTGAGCCTGGGCCTTCCAGTAGAGGAACTGGTCGGTGTCGGGGGCCGAGGATTTGAGGTTTGTTTCGATCAATTGAATCACGCCTTCGAAATCCTTTAACTGGAAGCGGCTTTGGGCCTGCAGCAACACGGCGTAGTTGCGATTGGTGGCGCCCGGGTAGGCGGTCAGGTAGGCCTTGAGCTCTTTTTCGGCCTGGTCGTACCAGCCACCCTGAAAGAGGCGCGTTGCTGCGGTCAGGGCACGATCGGCGTCGGTTTCCTGTGCGCGACCGAAAGGCGCGGCGGCAATCAGAGCCAGCCCGACGGCGAGGGCGATCAGGACCTGCGGCCAGGGCTTCACTTGGCGTAAATGGGCTGTCACTTAGTGGTTCACCGGCGGAGCTAGCATCGGGGCGAGATACCTGCCGGTGTGACTTTCGGAACAGGAGGCGATCTCCTCCGGCGTTCCCGTCGCCACAATCCGACCGCCGCCGGCGCCGCCTTCCGGTCCGAGGTCAATAATCCAATCAGCCGATTTGATCACGTCAAGATTATGTTCAATGACAAGCAAGGTATTACCCGGGGCCCGGAGCTTGAAGAGGACTTCGAGCAACTTGGCAACATCGTGGAAATGCAGGCCGGTTGTGGGCTCGTCCAGGATATAAAGGCTGTGGCCGGTCGATTTCCGGCTCAATTCCGAAGCCAACTTGATCCGTTGGGCTTCCCCGCCGCTCAAGGTCGTGGCCGATTGGCCGAGCTTAATATAACCGAGGCCGACCTCAGCAAGGGTCAGGCAAGGATCGAAGATTTGGGGCACTGCCCGGAAGAAGTTGACCGCCTCGTCCACGGTCATTTCGAGGACGTCGGCGATGTTCATGCCTTTATAATTGATCTCGAGCGTTTGGCGGTTGTACCGGCGGCCCCCGCACGCCTCGCACGTGACATAAACGGGGGGGAGAAAGTGCATTTCGATCTTGATCAGCCCATCCCCCTGGCACTTCTCGCACCGGCCGCCTTTGATGTTGAAGCTGAACCGCCCCGCGTTATAGCCTCGAATTTTGGCCGCCGGCAATCGCGCGAACAAATCCCGAATGTTGTTGAACATCCCCGTGTAGGTCGCCGGGTTGCTCCGCGGCGTTCGGCCAATCGGCGTCTGGTCAATGACAATCACTTTGTCCAGATCTTCGATCCCGGTGATCCCATCATGAACGCCAGGCCTCTCCTTGGACCCGTAAAAACGGCGAAAAAGCGCCCGGCGCAGAATGTCATCCACCAGCGTGCTCTTGCCCGATCCGCTCACCCCTGTCACACAGGTCAGCGTCCCGAGGGGAATGCGCGCTGTGACATTCTGCAAGTTGTTCTCCCGCGCCCGCAGAATCTCGAGCCACCCCTTCTGCGGCGAGGTCTTTAGCCGTTGCTTCGGCACCGGCACGTTCAACTCGCCACTGAGATACCGTCCCGTCAAAGACCTCGGACTTGAGAGAACCTCCTTCAACGTGCCCGCGGCCACCAGTTCTCCGCCCCGAATGCCCGCCCCCGGTCCGAGATCGATGATGTAATCCGCGCGGCGGATCGTGTCTTCGTCATGCTCTACGACGAGGACGGAGTTCCCCAGATCGCGCAGTCCTTCAAGCGTTTGAAGGAGCCGTTCGTTGTCGCGCTGGTGCAAGCCGATGCTCGGTTCATCCAGGATATAGACGACGCCAACCAGCCCGGCCCCAATTTGCGTCGCCAGCCGGATCCGTTGCGCTTCTCCCCCGCTCAAGGTGCCGCTTTCGCGATTCAACGTCAGGTAGCCGAGTCCCACGTTCTTTAAGAACTTGAGCCGGGCGCGAATTTCGCGGATCAGATCCTGGGCGATCTTTTGTTGAAATTCGGTCAGGCGAAGGCCCGCAAAGAACAGATCCGCCTGTTCGATCGAGAGCGCGCAAACGTCCATGATGGATCGGCCTGGCACCCGCTTGCCTGATTTGACTGCGAGCAGCGCTGATGCGCTTGGGGCCGAAGTGCCTTCACTTGGTGGCGCCCCGCCCGTTCCGATCGGCGCGGTGTCATCGTCTCCCAAAGTGACCGCGAGGATTTCGGGCTTCAAGCGGCGACCGTTGCAGGCATCGCAGTCCTGCGGACTCATAAAGGCTTTGAGCCGGTTCTTGGTAAACTCGCTTTCGCTCTCCTGGTACAAACGGTGCAGATTGGGGATGACGCCTTCGAAGGCGCGCGTCACCTTGCTCATTTTGCCGGCCCGCCAGAAGTGGAAATCGATCTCGGTCTCGCCCGAGCCGTGCATCAGGATTTGTTTAAACTCGTCCGGCAATGTTTTAAACGGGGCTTCGAGGCTCTGTTGGTAATGCTGGGCCACGCCGCGGAGCAGGCTCTTATAATAGGCGATCATGCGTTTGCCCCCGCGCCGCCAGGGGAGCAGTGCTCCACCTTCCAGTGATTTGTCCTCGTCCGGGACCATCAAGCCTGGGTCAAAGACGAGCTTCTGGCCCAATCCATGGCAAACGGTGCAAGCGCCGAAGGGCGAATTGAAGGAGAAGTGTTTCGGCGTGAGGATATCGTAGCTCAAACCCGTTGCCGGGCTATACATGCGATTGGAGTGGAGCGTCTGCGTCCATCGGTTGGCCGGCTCCGCTCCCGGGGCCTGATCGAGCAAAATCAAACTGCCTTCCCCCCATTTCAGGGCCGTCTCAACCGAATCACTCAACCGCACCCGGATCTTCTCGTCCAGAACAAGACGATCTACCACAACTTCGATGGTGTGCTTTTGTTTCGGGTCCAACTTCACCCGCAGGTTGCTCGCCAATTCGACCAACTCCCCGTCGACGCGGGCTCGGACAAATCCTTCCCGGGCCAGGCGCTCGATTACGTCGCGAAACTCGCCTTTTTGATCCCGAACCACCGGCGCGAGGAGCATGAGGCGCGTTTTGGAGGGAAAGCGCAGGATCTTCTCGACGATATCACTGGTCGTCTGGTGAGTGATGCGTTGGCCGCTGACAGGGCAATGAGGTTGGCCGACGTGGGCAAAGAGCAGGCGGAGGTAATCGTAAATCTCGGTGGTCGTCGCGATGATCGACCGGGGATTGGTGCCGGAACTCCGTTGCTCGATGGCGATGGCGGGGGAGAGACCGTCGATGAAGTCGACCTCCGGTTTCTGCATTTGATCGAGGAACTGGCGGGCGTAAGCGGAGAGAGACTCGACGTATTTGCGCTGGCCTTCGGCATAAATGGTATCAAATGCCAAGGACGACTTCCCCGAGCCGCTCAAGCCCGTAATGACCACCAGGCGGTCTCGCGGTATGTCGAGGGTCAGGTTCTTCAGATTATGCTCCCTCGCTCCGCCAATCCGTATGAATTCCTTTGGCATACAGGCAAATTCTGTGACAGGACAATCGCTTAACCTACCGGATCAGCCAGCCGAAGCAAAGGAGGACTTCACACCGCGGCGGCGTCCTGGCACGGCTTTCCCGCCGCCTCCGGGGCAACCACTTCTGTGCGCAGATCGAACCCGCCTGGTTGATGAGCCAGGGTGGCCTTGCTCAAGCGGTCTCACCGCGATGTGTTGCCGGCGAGATTGAATCGAAGCATGACCTCCGGCCCCGTCGGCGAGCGCGCCCGATCTGGTTCTTGTGGTCGCTCTAATCGTCGACGGTCGCGTTGATCGTTTGAAACTGGGCCGTGCAGTCGCCCAGATTGAAGATGGTCACCGACGCCGGACTGATCTCAAACCGATGAACCAAATCCAGCGACAGACCTAGATAATACAAAATCACCGTCCGGATCGGATCGCCGTGGCTGACAAGGGCGATTTTCTCTCCGGGAACGCTTTCGCAAAGCTGCTGGATGAAGGTGATGAAACGGCATTGCACCTCTAGAAGAGTCTCTCCACCCGGAGGACGGCAATTCGTCCGGCACGTGTTCCACTGCTGCCAATGGGGATCAGCCTCCAGCTCATCCAGCGTCTTTCCAGTCCAGCCTCCGAACTGCACCTCGCCAATCTCTTTAACCGTCTCGACCTCCAGACCAATAGCCCGCGCCAGCGGCAGCGCCGTTTCCTGCGCCCTTTCCAACGGGCTGCTGCAAATCCGGTCGATCCCGCTTTTCGCCAGGCGATCCGCTAATCGCTCCGCTTCGCGCCGACCCTGGTCATTCAGATGAACTCCCGGAGACCAGCCAGCAATCGCTTTCGCCACCAAATCGTTAGTGCCATGCCGGATGAGGAAGAATTGATTCACGTCCGCAGCGTATCAAATCCAGAGGGTTGGTTCGAACTCCCAGGCGAGCGCGGGCACGTGGACTTGGGGGATGACTGCGGCGGGCGCCCGAATGGCTCAGGCCTTCTCCCAGGGCACAACTCCGGCGGCTAGACTGGGGTGCGGACGGGGCGGCCGATTCCTGGGCCAATGGCGGTCGACGCGCAAAACCTGGCCGCGAGTCGATGTTTTGAAAAACGTTGTTTTCGAGATGGTTGCACATGCCGTGCAGCCTTGTGCGGGCGCGCTGCTTCGGAAGGGAATGAATACCGTCCTATCGGTCGTCGCGGGTGGAGTCTGACCAACCCTGGTGAGGGTTGCCTCCAGGGCCGCCCGCTGCGTCTTGCCGATCTCCCTGCGATAAAAGAGCGTCGATATGCTTCATGTCGCGACGACTACTTTCCACCAGCTTCTCGTTCCTCTCAATCAATCTCCTGAGAGCCTCTAAGTCTATGTCATTGCAGTCCATACGATCACCGTCCAACAGCTGAAATTGAACTACACCCCTCTCCACTTCAACTGTTTCATGCCCTGAATTCAGCCCCGGGGAGGACTCTAACCAACGTTACGGCAATGCCGAGGGCGACCACGCCAAGGCCGTGCCCGAAATGGGCCGGCAGTGCGTGATCTTCACGCACTCTTTCGCACCCACTAGACCTGTCCGGCCCCGCCGCCTCGCGGTCGCAGCTCGCCCAGGCATGGATGTTAGTGAGTGTGAACGGCCTGCATGCCGCATCGCTTCGCTGTCGGCCTCAGCCAACGGCCGCTCGCCCAGTCGGCACGCCTTGTGCCTTTAGGACAAATCATGAGTAGTATTCCGACGAAGTGTTCGGTCTGTGGCGGGGCAATGTATCGCGTGAAAGTGCTGCCGAGCAAGCTGGCAGGGCTAAACCGATACCGATGCAGTTGCGGCCATTGCGAAGACTTAAAGGACAACCGGCATCCATCCGCGCAACAACGAGAACGCTTTGCCGTCGAGTCCTTTCAGTAACCGCTACCCTCAGCCAAGTCTTTAGCGACGCCGGCCCGCTTCGGTCGCAACAACGGCGGCAGTCCCATCGCATCCCTGGCGCCCGCCAACCCCGCGAGAGCGTGAGCCAGGCTTAAAACGTTCCGCCAACCGTCCGCTGAACCTTCCGACGACGTCCGTCCCCACTGCCTCCCTGGTTCGCCTTACCTTCGTCGCCGGACGAACAAAGGTCGAACAAAGGTCGAACAAAGGTCGAACAAAGGACGAACGAACCTCACAGCGCCCCCCTCATTCCTTGCTCCTGAGTTTGCCAGGAACAGACTTCCAAGCCGATTTGAATCGCGGGTCCGGCCCTGTGGCTGGCATGCGTGGCGAATCAGGCCCGGGCCATTTGCCCGTTTCCCACTCGCCACCTGTCGCGCCTCTTTTTGCTTGCCACTGGCCAGTGAAGCGAGAAGGCTGAGTTTGGTTGACAGGGGCTCGTGCGCATGTCCTCGGCTCGAGCAAAGCGGCAGGGCTGTGCGCCAGCCTGGTTCACGAACGCCTTAATCCAGGAACGCGGAAAACAGTTAAATGCTTGCCGGCGGACTGGGCTCAAATTCCTACACTCTCATTATCATGAAGATACGTCTTTCCTGTTTGATGTTGCCGGTGGTGGCGGCTTTTTTGACCGGCAACGCTCCCGGGGCCCGGGCGGGAACATTTAAACACATCGCCATCGACGGGGATTTCGCCGATTGGGCTGGGGTGCCCGTCGCCTATTCCGACCCCTCCGAAGAGGGGGCCAACGCCGGAACGGATTTCAAGGATGTTTGGATTGCTCATGACGCCGACTACATTTATGTGCGGGTCTCTTTTCACAACGTTGGCACGCTGCTGCGTTCGCAAAACAATGTGTTCGTGAACGGCGATGGTGATAGCGCGACGGGTTACGGCGCTCACGGGACCGGGTCGGAAATGGTCATCCAGAATGGCACCGGCTATCAGGAGAAGAACGGCGGATTTAACGACGGTTCGGTGATCCAGGATTTGGGCTGGGCGGTGGCGCCGGCACAGCCGGGAAGCCAGTTCGAGTTCCGCATGTCGCGCGCGGCGAAATTTGAGGATGGGACCGGCGTTTTTACGAGCGACACCATCAGCCTCTTGTTGGAGTCCGAAAACCCCAATTATTCCGAAGTGGATGTGGCGAAGGACGATGGCCCCTTGGAATACACCTTGGATGCGGCGCCGCCTGCTGCCAGCGGCCAATCGGAACTGGTCTCGGTAACGGGAACTACCTGGCGGTTCAATCGTGGCGGAACGCCTCCCGATACGACGTGGACGGAGATCGCCTACGACGATACCCAAGCTGGCTGGGAGAGCGGCAAAGCGCTTTTCGGAAAGACGGCTACACCTGCGGCCTACCCGGCCCCGATCGTCACGCCATTTACGGACAACAATGTCACTCATTACTTCCGCGCCAAGTTCACCTGGGACAAGGATCCAGCCGGCCTGAGTTTGATTGCTTCGAATTTCGTTTCAGACGGCGCCATTATTTACCTGAACGGCGCGGCGGTGGGGCGTTTGCGTCTCGGGACGGAGGTAACGGCAAGCACACCTGCGACCGGCGCCAACCCGGCCGCTGGGGTAGCTGAACTGATCGATCTGCCTGCGAACGCGTTGATCATTGGCGACAATGTCTTGGCAGTGGAGGTTCATCAAAGTGCTGACGACACAGCGGACCTTGTCTTTGGCATGGCGTTGATTGCTTCTGATCGGGTTCCGGCAGCGATTGTCTCGCCTGTGGGGGCGCAGCATGTGACGGTCGACGAAGGGGATGCCGCGACGTTTGCTGTCACCGTCAGGGGGACTGAGCCCATTACTTACCAATGGTTTAAAGGGAGCGCGGCGATTTCCGGGGCGATCGAGGCGAGTTACACGATTGATGCGGTCACGTCCGGCGACGCTGGCGAGTACCAGGTGAAGGTCAGCAACGTTGCGGCGCAAAATGTGGCCAGCCCGATATTTACGCTTGAGCCTCGCGCGGTGGCAGTGACGGTCAGCGACCCGAATTTGCCGCGGGACGTGACGGTGATGGAGGGCACGCCCGCCCGTTTCAGTGTGGCGGTGGCCGGCTCGCGACCGATCAGCTTTCAGTGGTTCAAAGACGGCCTGGCGATTCCCAACGCGACCAACGAAACGTATGAAATCGCGGCGGTGTTGGCCACTCAGGCCGGTCAATACACTTGCGTCATCAGCAACCGCGTGACAGCTCCGTTGACCAGCCGCGCCGCCAAACTAACCGTGGGCACCGACTCAACCGCCCCGGTATTGGTTTCGGCCGCGGGCGGCGGTCAAAAAGTGTTGCTCGGCTTTTCGGAGTCGGTCGAGGCGGCGTCGGTCAGCGCGAATCGGTTTGTGATCACGCCATCGATCGCTGTGACCGGCGCGGCGGTGGATTCGGCCGATCCGTCCCAGGTGGTTCTGCAAACAGCTACCCTCGCTATCGGGACGAACTATACTGTTGCTGTCTCCGACGTGCGGGACCGATTTGGCAACCCTGTGGCTGGCGGCACCCAGAAGTCGTTTCGGGCGTCGATCGTAATCGATGGAGATTTCTCGGATTGGGCAGGGGTGACAGTGGCTCTGTCTGATCCGCAAGACGCCGGGACCGAGACGGGCGCGCATGCGGACTACAAAGACATCTGGGTGACGAGCGACAACGACTATATCTACATTCGCTTCACCCTTTGGCGTCCGGACGATCCGTTCATTTTCTACAACAATATCTTCGTCGATACCGACAATGATCTGGCCACTGGCTACAGCATTAGCGGCATCGGTTCCGATATGCTGATTCAAGGCGGCGGCGGCTACGAAGAAAAGGCCGGGGCCTTCAATGACGGCGGCGTCGTTGATCTCGACTGGCTGGCAGCGGCCAATGGCGACTCCACCGAATTCGAAGCGCGCATCTCGCGCCAGGCCAAATACGCCGACGCGGACGCGGGCGGCCTCGTTTTTCGCAGCGAAACGATCGCCCTTGTTTTCGAGAGTGAGAACACAGGGTTTCAAGCGCAGGAGTATGCGCCGGACGTCGGTTCCGGCGGGATTGCGCATACCCTTATCAACTTCGAGGTTACTGAGCTGGGCAGATTGGCCGTCTCATGGAATGCCGGGAACGTTGCGATCAGCTGGAGTGGGGCTGGCAAACTCCAATCCAGGGATTCGCTCGCCAGCGGAGCGTGGCAGGATGTAGCCAATGCCAGCAGCCCGTATACTCTGCCCGCGAGCGGGCTGCAGCGGTATTTCCGATTGACGACGCCCTAGCGTGCCCGGCGTGATGAGCCAACGTGCTTGCTCGAGGGCCGTTTGATTCGTTCTGGTCATTGCTGCCGGGTGTGGGCTCTTGTCCTGAGCCTCTGCGCGACGTGGCCCGCGGCCGGTGAGGGCTTGGCCCTGTTGGTCCCGGCCTACTTCGGTCCCCGGTCGGGCAATTGGGAGCAGCTTTCGGCAGCGGCGGCGCGTGTGCCGCTTGTGGCCATCGCGAACCTTGCGAATGGGCCCGGGAGCGAGCCAGCGGCGGAACCGGCCTACGCGGCTGCCATGCAAAAAGTGAGGGCGGCTGGCGGCCAAGTCATTGGGTATGTCTACACTCAATACGGCAAAAGGGCCCTGGAGAGTGTGGAGGAAGACATGCGACGGTGGCATGCGCTCTATTCCGTCGACGGCTTTTTTGTCGATGAAATGTCCAACGCGACGACGGCGCCGACTTTGGCCTATTACACCGCCCTGCGGCGGTATGCCCGCCAGCTTAGCGCTGCTTATCGGATTGTTGGCAACCCAGGGACGAACACGGACGAAGCCTACCTGACTGAGCCGGCCGCGGATTCGCTGGTTATCTTCGAGAACGGCGCCGGCTATGCCACCTTCATCCCAGCGGCCTGGACGCGTCGTTACCCGGAATGGCGCTTCGCACTCCTGCCCTATGCGATTGAGACGGCCGATCAGATGACCAATGTCATCCACCAGGCGGCTTCGCGCCGCGCCGGATTGATTTATGTGACGGATGACGGGGGTAACAACCCTTGGGATACCCTGCCGAGCTATTGGGGCGCGGAGATAGATTGGATTGAGTCTTGGAACCGGGACGCCGCCTCCCAAATCACGACCCAGCTCCGGTTGGCGGCGCAGGATGGGCCGATTCTCTCTTTGACCGCGGCTGGTCCTTTGGGCCGATATGTGTTGGAGTCGTCCTCCCCGCTGGGCGACTGGCGTCCGGTGAGCACCAATCTGACTTACACCGGCACCTCAGTTTGGCAGGTGCTGAACCTGCCCCCAAATCGATTCTTCCGGGTTCGGCAAAATTGACATGCGCTCGTGGGGGCCCGGTTACCAACCGCGCCGGCTTTTCGTTTTATGTACACAACCAGTGTCGAGCCAAATCTTTTCAACGGACTCCTCGAGGCAAACGGAATGGTGAGGCTTCCCGGACGAACGGAAAGTGCCGAGCGAAGGTTGGCCAACCTGGTCCAGCAAGCGCGGCGGAGCTTGAGCCGCTTCCTGGCTGAGGCGCGCTTGACCCCGGTTTACTGTTGGATGTCCTCGCCGACCGCGCGTGTCTCCGCGCTCAGTGTCAACGCGAACGGACGTTTCTACGCGGTCGAGTTAAACAGCGCCAGACCGCTGACGGTGGCGCAATCATGGGCTTTTGCTTTGGCGTGCCAGCAGTGGGCCGAGAACCGTGATTTGGAAGACGGCAAAGCTGCGGCGCGGTGGGAACGGGCGATCCTAAAGCAACTGCGGAGAGCCGAAGGCAAGTGGCAACTCCACCGATTGGACTGAGCTTGTGCTGGTCTGGCGTGCCCCTATCAGATGACGCGCTCCGAGTTCAGCACCCGGAATTGGCTTCGCTTAACGGCTCAATCCAGTCACAACGTGGGCGCGCTCCCGTGGATTGTCACTCATTGTTGACAATTCCAGTCGCTTGGGGCAACCCTACTGAACTCAGACCATGTGGCCACGATCCTTCCGGGAAGCAGTGTGCGCTCAACTGGGATGCACGCTTGAGGCATTTGAAACGCGAGTGTTTTGGCTCTGTCTTCATCGCCGATCCTTCCCTCTCTCCGGGTTGATCTATTGGCTTCATCGCCGTTTCTTCGAATCTGACTTCCAAACTCTCCGCCAGCTCGGCGTCGCTCGCAGCTTCGAGGAATTCGGAGCGGAGGTCGATTCCTTCCGATCGTATAACCGGCGGCACGGCGGCTTCTTGCGCAAAACCTTGCGGGTGCGTGTTTCCGGTCGGCGGCTGATGGACCTGGCGCTCACGCTCCCGGAAGATATGCCCGTGGGCAAGCGGAGCCGGCTTGGCAGCGAAGCATTGCTCTGATTTTTGGGTTTGCGGACGGCGTCTGATGGTGGCTCACAGCCGCCCAGCGTCAACCAGCGCCGAACATGGTCGACCGGCTGAGGAGTGGATCGACGCGGCTGGACGTCAGCGTGGCAAGGCTGGTTTCGGGCCACAAGCCGCATCCCCAGAATGGGGGATACACCCCCCGGGCAAAGGATGCTATTTCAGGGCTGAAATCCGGAACGAAACGACTCCTTAATGCCATGAACTCGCCTTACATCCGAATGCATTCGCCTCCCATCCGCCGCCGCTCGTCCAACGTGTGTTGGCAGAAAGCGTGGACAGGGCTCGGCCTGGTCTGCGCGCTGGCGCTGGCCGAAAGCGGCCGCACCGTCCAAGCCGCTACTTTCTCGACCGATTTCAGCACGACTCCACCGGAAGCCCAGCTCTACGGTGATCCTGGGGATGGGACAGCTGGGGTCATCGCCGACGGCGTGTTGAAATTGACCACCGCTGTCGGGAGCTTGCAGGCCGCCATGATCCTGAACGATCTCGACAATGGAACGCCGATCAGCGCTTTCACAGCGACTTTCAAACTGCTGATCGGCGGCGGCTCGGGAGCGGACGGCTTCAGCTTCAACTTCGCCTCCGATCTGGGTGATGGCGGGATTGGAGAGGAAGGATCCGGGTCTGGTATCACGGTGGCCTTCGACAGTTATGATAACGGCGGCGGTGAAGCCCCGGCGATCGACGTCAAAGTTGGGGGCACCACTCTGCTCTCGGCGAAGATCTCTCCCCGATCGCGGCTGGCGGCGAACGCCTTTCTCCCGGTGCGTATCAATCTGGACAGCGACAGCACCATTGACGTCTCTTACGGAGACATTCTGGTTTGCACCAATTTGTATACGGGGTTCCAAGCGACGGCCGGCCGGTTTGGTTTTGGGGCCCGGACGGGCGGTTCTTCCGACAATCATTTTGTCGATGACCTGAGCATAACGACTTCGACCGCGCCTTCGACCGTGCCGCAGCATCCGCTGATCCTGAGTGTGGCGCCGGCTGGCACGGGCGTCGCGCCGGATGCGGTGGTTACCCTCACGATTCAGGATTTCACCACCCAGGTGAAGGCCGACTCGATTCAACTGCAGCTCAACGGCAAAGGGGTCACGCCCACTGTCACCAAGACGGGTGAGGTCACGACCGTCACTTACGATCCGCCTGGGGTGTTCGGTTCTGAATCGCTCAACGCGGTGCAATTGATCTACGGCGATACCGGGACGCCTTCGTTTTTAACAACCAACGTCTCCACGTTCCAGGTGGTCAAGTTCAACAACGTTGTTCTCCCCGCGCCCTTGTTCCTGGAAACATTCGATGCGACCGCAGAAGGAGCCCTGCCCGCGGGCTGGACGGAGACCAACGCCACCAGCTCGCTCGACGCAGGGCTGGACTTGGATAACTACAATTCAGATTCCTACCTGGGCTGGACCGTGGTGGATCGCACGCGTTTTGAAGGCACTCCTTTCGACGTGAATCGCCTCGCGGTCGCTCCCGGCTACTTAAACGGCGAGATCATCACGAACCTCGTCAACGGCCACTGCGTCTATGCCGAGTCGGATAATCGCGGCGGCAACCAAATCCAGATGCTGTTCTCGCCTGACTTCAACCTGACTGGGAAGACGGATGTCTACGTCTCCTATCACAGCATCTACGTGCAGAACCAGGACAGTCTCGGCGCCTTAGAGTATTCGGTCGACCAAGGAGCCACCTGGACCCCGGTGGTCATTATGTTGGATGATCCAGACGTGATCCGCAAAGCCGACGGCAGCATCGACGCCGCCGCGACATTAACCACCGTCCAAACGGACACGCCGGAAATCGATGACGGCGCGGGTGGCACCCGCCGCACTGCCTACGGTGAATTCCTGGCTTCCAAGCCGCTCGAGTCCTTGGCGGCCTACATCGATCCGCGCGTCAACGACAATCAGAATGAATCGAAGCGGGTCGAACTCTTCCGCCTTGCCAAAGCGGATAATCAAGCCAAGGTCCGCTTCCGTTTCGTGCAAGCAGGCACCGGCAGTTGGTACTACGGCGTGGACGATTTCGGCCTCTATAGCATTCCCGCCGCGGGCGGCGAAACGCCTTCCTTGACCATTGCCTCAGCCGGAGCCGGCAAGGTCACCATCTCGTGGCCCGCATCGACGACGGGATACACTCTTGAATCCGCCGACAGCCTCACTACCCCAAGCTGGTCGGCAGTGACCGGGGTGACCGGCAATTCGTATACGGCCAACGTCGGAACTGGCAACCAGTTCTTCCGGTTGCGCAAGTAAAGTCGGCGCAACAGCTGAGTCTCAAGCCAATCACCCTCGACGCCCGCGGCGTTGAGGGTGTTTTTCTCTCATGCGGCCGGGGCGAACGGTTTCTCCGAGCGCGTCACGGGAGCCAGGCACAGACTCGAAGCGGCTGGGTCGACGGGTTCCCGCTGCGAGCCCGCCGGGCCCAGGCACGACGCGGGTTGGAGGTTGAAATTGCCGCCCGTTCGAGCGACGCTGGACGTCTCAAGCATGCATCTCAAACCGGTATTCCTCCTCGTTCTGGTTGCTGCCTCCCTCGCCGCCTGCCACACTGAGGGCCCAAACCGTGCCTCAAGCAACGGCTCGCCCAGCCGGGGCATCCCGGCTGATGCTGACGATCGAGCTCCTCAGCTCAGCACGATCACCGGCGTAATGTCGGATCCGCAATTCAGGAATGTTGTGCAGGCACTGGACGAATCCGACCGGGAAGCAGCCCCTCGATCACTGATGGCTCAAATAAGTCCCGGCGACCAAGCTACCTGTGGACGCTGGAGCGCGCGCGTCGCGGACAATGGCACCCTCCACCTCTCGCGGCTTTCCAAAGCGGGCGCGGCAACCGTCAGCCCCGGCACGTGGCGGGCGGGCCAAGGGGCGTTTCTTTTTGTCGAAAATGACCGACGAGTGTGGGCCTATGACGGACAGGGTGACCTTTTCCTGCTTGTCGCGAGTGGAGAGACCCTCATCAGTTATGGCTCGCCTCATTTCCCATGCCCGGTGCCGCCGCCCGTAAAGGAAAGAGTCGCCTCGCGGCCCGCGGAATAAGCTTAGACGCCCTGGGGAGGAGGTCGGCCGGCGTCCCACCTGGCGCGGCGGCGAAGTCATCGGCAACGAGACGTTGAGAGGGACTGGGCGTTGCCAGGTCGTCTTGGAGACGAAGGCTGATGTCTACAATTGTAGACCCCGGAAACGCTGAAAAACCCGGGAAATGGCCCCAAATTGATTAGTTATCGTACAGGTGCGTCAGCTGATGTCGCGAGTGAGCTGTTTTCGCCTCAGCCTCGGTAGGGCCTAACCTGATCTGTGGCGACCGCTCGCCGCGTCCTCGCGAACGGTGCGGCCGACTGGCAGAATCAAAAGCGCAGGACGAACGAAGCGCCTACCCCGGCATC
Source organism: Verrucomicrobiota bacterium (assembly GCA_046346765.1). Classification (GTDB taxonomy): domain Bacteria; phylum Verrucomicrobiota; class Verrucomicrobiia; order Limisphaerales; family SIBE01; genus JAXMHN01. Next base: position 26,246 of record JAXMHN010000066.1, read on the forward strand.
GAATTTCTCGTAGCTGGAAGTATGTGAATCGTCGGACTCCCGGAACGATCCAGTGACAAAGACGCGGGCGGCAAACTGGGGAGTGAAATAGTAACTCACCGCCGTCCCCACAATGTTGAGATAATCGTTACGGGACGTGTTGAAGGCGGTTTCGGGATAGTAAGTGTGTTGAAAGCGATAGAAGGGTTGCAAGACCAGGTCGTCGATCACCCGGTAGGAAAGCGTTAAACCGAGAGTGTTATCGAGCCGGTCGTTCACATCGCTTCTGGGAAAAGGATCGACGGTAGTGAAATGGTACATCCCCTGCCAACTCACGGCGAACAGAAGGCGATCGTTGAGTGAAAAGATGCGTTGAGCGAAGAGGCTGGGTGTAAACTCGGTATAGAACTCGTTGTAGTGGTCTTGATCCAGCAGCCGTGTGTAGTCGAACTCCACGCCAAAATCCCACTTCTGATTATATCGATACTGAGCAATGGCAAAAACCGTTTGCGCATTAAAATCCAGGACATCTTCACCACGGCCCGCGCCCAGCCCGTAATTGTACCATTGGCTGCGGAACCCAACCCGGGGTGAAAATTGGCCCGGACCGATCGGGTAGGAACTTGGAGCAAGGGCGAATTGAACGGTGTTAATCGCCAAGCCTGTGTCGATTTTGTGATCTTCGCTGAGCCGATTGTTGTCCGTGTAGAGATATTGAGTGTCGGCCACCGCTTCAAAAAGAGTGCGCTTGGCTCGCAAGCGCAGGATGGCTTGGGGGCCGACGTCTTCATTTTCGCCCGGATAAAGCTCGGGGGCATTTGTGCTGGCGTTAAATCCTTTAAATGGCTCCTGGAACAACCGGTTTTGCTGTTGTTCGTTGTATTGCTGAACAGGAACGGGCTGGGCCCAGAGAGGTGTGGTGAGCCGGGAGCAAATCAATGCAACACTGAGAATCTTGATTACTTCTTTCATGCGCGTAGGGGCGAGCGAGTTAAGTCGAGGGGGTCTGGATTTGCTGGATCAGGGAAGCGCGCGAATCGTAATCGGACGGCCTGGGCCGGTAAAATCCTGCGCCGGCGCGCCACCATAGTTGACGTTTCGAATATAGTTTACAAAGCCGCCCTGGACTTGCTGGCCAGAGTTTGGATTGGCCGCCAACTGGCCGAGGAGGCTGCTGAGAGTCACGGTGCTGCCGGAGGCAAAATCCACTTGGTTTAGAACGACGGTGTGGCCGGCGATGTTAACGTCGGCCGCCCCGGTGAAGGAAGTGTTTTGAAGGACGGCGAGGGTTCCTGGCCGATTGCCCGCGTTCAGGCTCACGCGCTGGCCGGAGTTCAAGGTGGTGCTGTCGAACAACAGGCCGCCGGGCGAGGTGACATTAATGATCGCGGCTTGAAAGACCTTTCCTCCATTCGCGTTCAGGACGCCGCCATTGTTGACCATGTTAATCGTTCCGGAAGACGCGCTCGCAGAAACATCCACGCCAATGGTCATGCCCTCGGACTGCGCGCTGATGCTCACATCCGAATTGCCGGTGATGCGACCGTTATTGGGCGCGACATTGGGCGCGGAGAGGAAGGTGTCGCTTGCGACCGTGACGGTATCACCCTGGAGGACCGTATTGTTGAGACTGACGGAACCGCCTTGAATGCTGAGGGCAGCCCCAGCGGTGAGCGTGGCGTTGTTCATGGCCACAGAATTGCCCTCCACCCCAAGACGGGCCCCCGCTGTCAAAGACGAGTTTTGCAGAGAAACCGCCGCTGTGCCCGCCTCGTTTCCGCTGCTCAGGTTGACCTGGCTCCCTGAGGCGGTCACGTTGTCAAACACCAGCCCGTTCGGTGAAGTCGCGCTGAGTGGACCGGCCGCATTGATGCGCGTATTGTTGCCCACCGTCAGCACCCCGGTGTCATTCACGAGAGTCATCGAGCTGGTCAAGTTGAAGGTCGAACCCGTCACGTTGATCGAACCGTCCCCGACCGCCTCTTCATCGAGGTCCCCAGCTGACAGACTCACTTGGCTGCCCGCCACGGTGGCCGTATCAAATTGAATACCTGCCCGGGAATTGACCGCCAGTGGCCCGGTCAGTGTCAAAGTGGAGTTCTGCACCGTGGCCAACCCCGCCGCCGTCCAGGCCGCCGCAGTGTTCAAGGTCGGTTGAGTTCCGGTCACGGTGCTGCCGTTCACGGAGATGCCATCGGGAGAATTCAGCGTCGTGGTGCCGGCGGTGAGGGTTGCTCCAGGAGTGATTTCCAGCTGGCCCGAGCGATTAAGCAAACCGATGGAACCCGTCGAAGGACTCGTGCCGGATGTGATGCCTGCCCCAACAGTCATGCCAGAGCCGGCGTCCAGCGTCACGGAGCGATCCCCTCTGATTTGGCCGGCGGTCGGAACCGTCCGTGTGGCGGACAGAGCCGCTCGACTACTGATGCGGACGTCTTGGGCGGTGATGGACGTGTCCGACAAGGAGGTAGCATCTCCTGTCAGGTCGACCTGGCCGCCGACCGCGCTGGCATTATTCATCGTTAAGCCGCCGGGCGACGTCAGTTCAATCGACGCCCCCCTGAGAGTGGCCCCATTATTGACCAGCAGGGAGCCGGCGCCATTGGCCGCGTTGATCGATCCAGTCGCAGGGTCCGCGGTGACATCCGTGCCGATTGCGATATCCGAGGCTGAATTTAGAGTGACGCTTGCACCCGAAATCCCTCCTGAGGTAGGCGACGTGCCGGCGAGAGAGAGCGACCCTCCGCTGCTGACGCGGACGCCTCCGCCCGAAATAAAGGAGTTGTTTAACGAAATGGAGGCCGAAGACAGGTCGAGCGAGCCAGCGGCGTTCTGCTGGCGAATCGTCGCGCTATCCAATGTAAAACCTGCGGGTGAAACAAGCGACAACGAGGGACTGTCCACATTCAAGGTCGTTCCGGGACTAAACAGAAGGCTGTGTCCCTCTCCCGCCATCAGCGAAACACCGCCTGGGAGCCGCGCCGCCGCGATGTCGAGGCTGGCGCCAATGCGGAAGTCCTGGAGGGACAAAAAGTCGAAATGATCCATCGGCGCGAACTGGTTCAAATCGAGGTTGGGAGTGTTGATCGCAATGGATCGTCCGATGAGGCCCATGAATGACGGATAGAGCAGTCGGGAAGGTTCGATGGAGAAAATGTCGACGCTATCTTTGAAAACACGGGGATCGCTGGGACTGAGCGGTGCGTCAATCGTCTGATCATCCAGCGCGGCGTCGGCCGGGCCGGCGGCCAGTTCGACTCGAACAGGCGGATTGGTGCCGCGCGCGGGCGACGAAACGAAAAACAGCCCATTGCCCTCGATGGCTTGGAAGCCCCCAGCGTCTTCACTGAAGACAAGCCTCGGCGGAACGGCGAATCCTGGCGGAAGCTTGCTGCGAGTGGCATCGACGCCCGGCACGCCGTTGGTCGAGGCGGAGACCGCGTCAAACAGTTGAATCACCTGAACTCCCGTGGCGGTTGCCTGGTCCCCGACGTGCAACCCGGTATCTTCGGCCCGGCCGCTCTTGATCTCGCGAAGTTGTTTCGCGACCGCGGCGTCGATCCGGGGTTGCGCGGCCAAAGGCTTGCCAAATCCCTTCACGAGGGCGCTGCCGGCCACCTGTTGATCCAAGCGGAACATCACGACCGGTCCGGGGATACCGCCCGGAAGCACAAAGGTCATTTGTCCTGAATCCAAGCGTTGGCGGCTGCCGTTTTGAAAGCTGACCTCGGCGCGGCCCTCCAGGGTGAGCACTTTGAAGCCGCCGTTGGGTGTGGTTGTGACGATAATGGTGGTGCCCAGAACCGCTGCCGTGGCTGCGGTCGTGCGGATGTTGCCGCCGCCCTTTCCTTTCGGAGAGTTGAACAAGAGGCTTCCCTTCTCGAGGCGAATGCTGCGGTTGGCCTGATCGAAAGAGAAAATGGTATTGGCGCCGACGCGAGTAATCGTGCGGTCTTCCGCCACCATCTCGGCGCGCGAGGCCGGCCCGGTGCGCAGAACATCGGGAATCCTGAAAATCGCGTCGATCGCAGCTGCGCTCCTGGAGTTGTCGACGGTCGAAATGACCTGAACGTCGTTGACGACCTGGGTGAATTTGGATTCCTTCAAATCAATGGCGCCTGCCGGAAACGCGCAGCGGCACACAAGCAGCAGTGCTAGGAGCTTTTTCATAAGAAACGGGCGACTGTTGATCAACCCCTGAACAAGCGCCGCAATCCATCAGGGACATTTCACGCCGCGGGATGCTTTGACGAATCGTATACGCCTGTCCAACCCTTAAACTTTAGTCATTCCATAAGGGTTTGAACGGCTGTAGCCAACGGCAAGAGTGCGAAAAAGTAAAGCCTGTTTTGATGGACTATTTATCCGGCAGCACAAAGTTTCCGATCCAGTTCTCGGGCGGAGGCGCGGCCAGGTAACGCTCGCACGAGCTGATATACATTTCGCAGAGGAAATCCTTCCCGCCGATTTCCACCAGCACCTCTTGGAAAAGAGCGCCCGCGCGCGCGAACTCGCGCGCCCGAAACAACTCAATGGCTTGGTGGTAACGCCCCAGCCAGAGAGGTTCCGGGGCGGGGCTCTCGGCGAGAACATCGAAGGCTTCGACCGGCTTGGCCCGACCTTTCACGGTCAGCAAACCGACTTTGCGGAAAACAAAGTGCCGGCGCGTGAGGGCCTCCACTGTTTCACCGACGAGAATATCACCGTGAAACTGTTTGGTGGCCGATTCCAAGCGAGCCGCCAGATTCACCACATCACCCAGGACGGTAAACTCCATCCGGGCGGGACTTCCAATATTGCCGACGATCGCCTCGCCATAATTCACCCCAATGCCGATTTGCAATTGGGAACGGTCCGGTTGCTTGTCCCAAAGCGCGTTGAGTTTGGCGAGGCCCGTGCGCATCTGCAGCGCCGTTCGCACGGCCAAACGCGCATCTTCGTGCTCGCCTGCACTATGGGTGTCGCCCCAGGCCGCCATGATCGCGTCGCCGATGAACTTTTGCAGCGTCCCTTTCTCCCGCAGAACGACGCCAGCCATTTCCTCAAAGTATTCGTTCAGCTGGCCGACCAACTGCTCGGGAGCCCGCCCTTCGGTCATGCCGGTGAATCCGCGAATGTCACTGAAGAGAACCGCCACCGATTTCTTCAACCCGCTCAACGATTCTTCGAAGGAACGCGTATCTGCGAGAATGGTTTCGGCCACGTTTTTGGAGACATAACGATCGAGGACGTTTCGGTAGCGACGCCGCTCGATCTGTTCGAGGAAGAACTGCAGCACCAATCCAATCGAACCGGTCATGGCAAAGCCAAACAAAGGGGGCATCATGGCGAGGACCAGGCCGCCCTGGCTAAAAGCCAATTCGCAGACCGCGAAAAAAATAGCCGCAGTGGCAAACAAGAGCAACGGCTTCAAGAGCGCATTACGCACCAGGAAGCAGATCGCCAGCGCGCTGAGAACCATGACCAATGTCAGGATCTGGTTGAAAGCGGGCGATGATTCGGCCAGCCAGGAACGATTCAACAAAGTGGCCAGCATTTGGGCTTGGAGTTCCGGCCCAGACATCTGGCCCATTGGGGTCATGTGAATGTCTTGGAAATAGTTGGCCATCGGACCCACCATCACAATCTTCCCGACGAATTGGGTCGCCCCGTTGAGCGGCGGATTATTCCAAAGCCGGTCGACAAACAACGTCTCGATCGGAATCGATCTGTAAGTTCCGCTTGGACCTTGGAAATTGATGAAATTGTCGCGGTCGTAAGGCGGCACAACGATTTTATCGCTGAATTTCCTCAGTGCCTGCGCGGTGAGGTGAAGCAGGTTGTCCGGATACGCCGACGCGAACTTTCTCAGCTCCGGGCTTTCTCGTTCCCTCGATGTCTTGTAACGGCCTCGCCGGACAATGCCGTCATGGTCTGGCCAAACGGTGGCGAATCCCACCGAACCTTCCATCCCTTCAGGAACCAGGTCCTGGCAAGGGGGGGAATACTCCCAATCCTGACCGAAGGTTGACCCGACAACGACGCGATCGCGGTGCTTCGCCAATGCATGGGCGAAGCCCTCATCGCCTTCTTTGGTCGATGGATTCGGGAAAAGAAAATCAAAAACGATCACCTTCGCCCCTGCGCCAATCAGTTTCTCCAGAGTAGCGGCGTAGACTCTTCGGTCCCAAGGATAGGGTTTGCGCATGAGCAGCAAAGTGGGCGAGGCCCCAATCTCATCCGGCGGCGTTGCATCCAAAGTCAACGAACTGGTTTCAACTCCCACCAGCACGATATTGGTGTCTGCCGGTTTCGTTCCCCGCTGCCGGTAGCGCTGGTCGATCAGCACCCCCTCCGCATTTTGCCACCACAATGAGTAGACCAACCAATCACGCTGAGTCAGCCAAAACGACAACAGCCCTGTGGCGACCACTGCGATCGTCGTCAGCAGCGTGTAGCGTTTCATTCGTTCACTTTAAGTTGACCGAGCAACGGAGATATCGCTGCCGGCCATTCTCAATGGTTCCACAATCGCCGACTCGGCGCGGGCACCAGGAAAAAATTCAGCCGATCAGCTGCCGCTCGCATCCCGGCCCCTTCCCGAACGTTTTCGGATTCGGATGGAAACTACCGGCTGGAGAACAGTCTTGAAAGCCGGAATAGTACCGGCGATTCATTCGAGCGAGTTCGCATGATTGCACCTACCGGATTTGAAGAGTGCCAAGACGGGAACGGCAATCCTGTCGGCTTTCCGGTCTTGCCGGCTCGTTGCGGACCCAAACTGGCGATCGGCCTGCCCGGCTGAGTGGCGGGCGAATGAGTCGTCCGCCTTGAACCGGCGGCGGCTGACCTTGCCATTTGCCTTGATCCGGCCATAATATTGTTCCGTGCGGACATATCCGTTGCGGCCCGTCCGGTCGCGCTCGTAGCTCAGTTGGATAGAGCAACTGCCTTCTAAATAGCTACCCGGCAATGGCTTACAGAGACTCTCCTGGACCGACAAGGACTTGGCGTTGGCTGAATCAGGTAGCGTCGACCCCATCAAGACCGAAACGGTCGCATTTTTGTCACCGCGGGATACAAACAGGGATACAACGTATGCCATGACTCCCGGGAAGTCAGTGCCGTGCCCTGATTGGAGAAAGGCATGGGGGGTGCACTCGGTCTTGGAGAAGACAGACTTTGTTCCAAATAGATTCAGGTTCTCCTCCCATCAAAATCCCTCATCTGGAACTACTTGGACTGGTGTGGTCTCTCGGTAGGCCCGCCGCGCGAAGAAGTGGGCTCACCGACCCTGAAGGACGTACTTTGGGAGCCGAGGGGTACAACGCGGGGGACATGCGAAGCACCAAACGCCGCAGGACGTCCTGTTCTCGCCAGGTTAGCTCGGAGAGTCTCGGCTCGTCTTGATTGATCCAGTCTTGCTGATTCATATAATTAGCTATTCGTCTGCAATGTGTCCTTACCAATAGATACGCATATTCGAGTTCGGATCTTTCAGCTTTCGTCGCAACCAAGCGCCGCCGGGCAACGCCGAAGCGCAAAACTCGATCCTGCTGACTCACGCTGAGCGAGCTCGTATTGCCATGGAACCCCATAAAGACCTTGCTCACGACGGGCTCTCTGCGCTTCTAGCCCTGAGCTGTAAGGAGGAACCCGTCGCAACATCGAAACATGAAACACCCACGCTTTGCCTCCGGCGAAGCGCTACCGATTCTCCAATTGCGTGTTGCACATAACCTTTATTATGCGACGTGAAATCATGGCTCTGTTGAGCCATTCCCCGCTCTTTCGTATTTGAAAGAGCGCCGCGCGAAAAGGCTAACAAACTAACTAACATGCGGTTCCAGGGCTAAGCGCGGCGACAATCTCCAGCTGAACATTAGTCTTTGGTAACCGGCAGCATGAGTAGAAATCTCTTCTCTGTTAACGCCTGGGTGATCCCGGAGCTGACCACGGGTGCTCTGAAGATTAAGCTTGCCGATGTAATTCAGCGCGGTGAGTCGAAGCCTCTAAACCTCCGTGAAGAATATGCAGTCACAAAAGGCAGGAAGTGGTTTCAGTTTACTGTGCGTATGTCGTGCGGAAAAGGAGACGATTGCTTACCGGCCAGCGACGAGCACGCGGTGGACGAAGGCAGATCCAAGAGCGGTATGAAACGCTTCGTCCTTTGGATTCACCAGCGCCAGATCGTTCGAATATGCTGTTTGATTCAATCTAGGAAGTGGGCTCAGAGACCAGCCAAAACGCAAACAGATAGCTGTCCAGAGATCGTCTAAATGTTCTGTAAAGCCCACGAAGTCATAGATGCGCAAGCGCTCAATTGCGAGCTCACATAATTCCCGGTGACTCAAATGGATATATCGCTGGCGGAATGCCACGCTCCTGTCACCCAACACGGTCCATGCCTGAACGTTCGTAGTTTGAAAGATCACTGAGGGCTCCCTTGATGCAAGATATTCGTGCAAAGCACAAGACTTCGCTAAGCCAGAAGCAAAGGAAACAAAACGTGGATTAGTGCGTAAGTGCCAATAAGATGAAACTAGACGATTCACCGAATCGCGCAGCACGACAATCTTGATCCAGGAGCCCTGCAGCCGATTAAACAGGCCGGAGCCTAGATAAGTAGAAATAATATCATACGAGTTGAGTTCCTCGTCGCTCATTAGGGCAACCGCACTGGTCGAGGTAAACTCGATGGCTTTTGCGTCTTTCCGCTGGCCTCGTAGGGCCGCGAACAGTGAAGCGCCTCCAGTCCTAGGGATGTGAGTAAGCACTATTCGCATCGAAATCGCTCCGCCTCAGATCGTCGCAAAACAGCTCTTTGTAATTGTCGAGCAATGGCCCGAAGGTAGTATGGCATCACCTGACCGTAGACATTGCACCAAGGCGAAGTATCATCAATAACCTCCCTCGCGAGCAATGTATGCTGAGGGCAGCCGCCCGCGCACACGTAGGAAAACTCACACTGATTGCAGGGGCCTGTTCTTCCTGTTGGATAAGCAAAAATCCGGTTTGCCGGGTCATCCCGGATTCGTGTGGCGATTTGGCCAAATTCTTCTGTAACAGCCCTGCCGTACGTGCGATTAAGTCTCATTTGACAGGACGCAACATCTCCCGCAGGGTTAACGGCGAAGTAATGTTTACACGAACCACACGCTACAGATTTCTTCCGAAACACGTTCCATTCAGCAAACGCCGCATATCTAAAAATCGGCAGTGCGGGATCCAGGGTCTCGCTGAGACTGATATAGAGTTGATTGACAACTCCCGCGATCTCGTTCTGGATCGGTGCTGGATATATCATCCGTTCGCGCACCAGGCTTAAGCGGAATCCAAGGCCTTTGGCATGAACGAATGACGCAAATCGTGGAATGTCCTCGGGAAGTTCTCGAAGTGGTGACAGTGTAAAGGAAATAAGGGCGTCGTGGACGCCAGGAGGTGGTCAACATTATCCTGGAGCGGGGGCCAGCTACCGAGATTCTACCGCCACGCGTCACTTCAAAGCGAGTCTTGTCATGAGACATCTGAAGGCCGTCAGCCGACAGAGAGAGGCGGATCCCATACCTTTTTGGAGGAGCGGAAGAAGCTCCTGCCAGGCGAAGGGACCCACACATTGGAAATGAGCCCAAAACTCACATTGATCGGATGCGCAAGACGCATGGCTTCATCGCAGAACGCCTCAATCACTCTTGTTGAAGTCCGGTTCGCCTCCAGCGAGATGATGCGCAAAGCGGGTATTCCTTGGCTTGTGCAGTAGCCGATAAGATTGTTCAAGAGTGGGCAAATGACGGCGGCCCTATCTATCGAGTGCCTTTCGATCTCCGCGCGTGGAATGTGGCGATGCAGATGAGGAATGCTTAGTAATGGCAGGTAAAATTGCGGCCGTATTGGACCGGGTGGAGCCGCATTAAGACGCGCAACGGCGTGGACGTGGTGGATGACCGATAAAGAGATCGCTCGGGAAGCTGAGGTGGAAACTACCATGAAGACCCACGTTCTTCATCTGCTTAGAAAATTCGGTCTTCGTTCGCGCCGTAGCTTGGCCCTGACGGCTTGGGCGGGACATTTGCAGAGGACGCCGATCAGATAAGAACCCCTTGACACACAGCTACTACTCCTCACGTTGTGGATCAATCTTGTAAAAGCGCATTGGTAGAGTGGTTGCGTCCACATCTTCCCAACGGGAAAGTCCGTTCGTATCAGCGACGCTTGTCCCGAGCGGGGTCCAAACAACTAGGTCGGCGGATACCTTGACGGAATTGATTTGTGATGCCTGGAACAGATAATTCACAGTGATTCTTCCATCCTTGTCTCTATGAAGGCTGAGCTTGGAGTCGAGCTCAAATGCTCCAATATCACATGCGCCACCTTGTGGTCTTCCAGTCCTCGTTGGTCAGTAGCTGGGCACACCAGATTATCCGCTGAATTGATCAGGACTGGCGGGGGTAGGAGTGCCATCGTCGGAGTCGACCGCCATTCATAGCCAATGGACCCAGTAGCGGGTCCTCGCTACCGGCCAGCTCAAATCGGCTTCGGCAGTGTGGTCGGAGCAGATATTGTGCCATCATGGATTCTTCCTGAAACGTTTATTGCGGCGTCCAACTAGCGAGTATGACGTTCGTAAGAGCAACAACACCGTCGGTAACGGCAATCGAGCTGCCAATCAAGCCTGTATCGCCCAGAAAGCCCACGTGGTTAGAATTACTCGCAACGGTCATTGAGCGGGTCTGCTTGACCCGATGATTGTAAATGCCGCCTCCGAACCAGCCCCCTAAAGCCGTGTGAGTGCCTTGTGATCCGTCACTCCGTTGGCGGCGCCCTTCTTCAGCGATAGTGCGGTCCGTAACAACAATGTCTCTGAATTGTATATCCGCCTCCCGCGCCCGTCGCCAGCTTGTGCGCCCGAAATCCCCGAGGTGGGCAACGTGCCCCCCGTTTGCCTGATTCAAAGACTACGCGCAGTTACGGAGTTCTAACATGCCTTCATTAAAATGCCTCCACCGTTTCCGGGCCACCAAGCCACGAGGATTTGATCCCTCGCGATTCTTCCCGAACTTGCCGCTCTGCTTTGTGAGAAGAAACTTGTCGAGCGGGTTCCATAGTGCAGCTCCGTGGAAAACGGCTCCACCACTTGCCGGAGACCAGAGATCGTTCGCGTCAAACGTAACCCGGGTTCCACTCAACGCCTCGTTTCAGACTCCGTTGCTGACGAGAATGTCAGCGAAATCGCGTCACAGACTGCGCCACCATAAGCAGAGCCTCCTCCCGCCCGCACCCTGCCATCACTTATTGCGCCCCCCTCAACAATATTCGTCCAGAAGGTGCAAGCAAGCACGTCACCCTGCTATTGACGCTATGCAAGAAGCCCCCGCCTAGCGCATCACCCACCTCGCCCAGTATACCCGCCGAGGGCAACAGCAACCCTTTCCACCAATTGAGCGATTTCTGGTGAATAAGCAGTTCACCGCCCGCACTTCCCCATCCTCTGAGTAAATGGCCCCCCCGTATGAAGCTCCAGCAGACGTTACGTTTCAATTGCCCCCTCACCCAGAGCTTCGTTCTCCGAATGTGCAGCCAATTAGCTCCCACGGCCCCGCCGTCGCTGTAAATAGATCCCCCCATTCCAGGACGGCCATCTTCCAATTCTATCAGATTCTCACTGAAATGCCCGGATTCACCGAGATGTCGACCATTGCGCAGCGTCAGGTTCACCAACCGGAGGGTGACGTTGCTTGTCACATTGAAATGACGACCAAGCTGGCGCGCATCCAATGAAATCATGTGCCCTGTCGCATCTAAGGTAATGTTTGTCTCGACCGCGATTGGATGCGTGAACTCGACAGTTCCATCAAAACCTAGCACAACCGTGCCGCCTCTTTGCACCGCCGCCTCCAAATTGATCGCACTATTGTTTGTCAAGGTCAGCGAAGCAGTGGCGTCAATTAAAGGTGAATACACAGGTATCACGGCACACAGTGCGCAAATCCGGGCAATATATTGATATTTTGTGTTCATACGACTTTCGGAAAAGCAGGGGCGTCTCACGCAGCCGCACAAAGCTACAACCACTTGGCCGTACAGTCAATGAAGTAAGTGCCACTCGACCCGCCATGCCCCGTCATGATATGGTTCGGACGGCTGCATGGTAAAAAGTTATCAGGGGAGCGCGCGATCAATCCCACCTCGACGCGCGCGTACAGATAAGCATGGTCTCTCATCCGGCTAAGCAATAATCTCTATAAGAAGGGGTAGCATCCACGGAGCCAACCAATGTATTGACCCAAATGGCTTGCCTTTTGTTGTCACGGTCACGACAAGAGTAATATCAACCGTTTCTCCATCCTCTTAGTCCTTGTGAGCTCGCTAAGCGCGGGACTACTCTTTGGACTGTCGCGATTCAACTTATGACTACGCTATTTCTCTCTCGCCGCTTCTTCCGGTGTCTTTGGGTCGGAACGTTGCTATGCGCTGTGTGCGCCAGTCCAAACCGGAGCCGAGCGGCCTATGTGTGGATAAAGCGAAGCGATGATAGCACAGGCTGGCCAGCCGGCCACTCAATCCCACAGCCCGCCACTCAGGACGAGGTCAAAGTAATCAACGCCGACTTTTATAACGGCAATGACACCGAGTTCGATGCGGCGATGCGCCACAATGCCAACCCATACACCATCGTCTACGTAGGGCCGGGCCTATTCAAGACGCGAGGGATTTACTCGAACGGGTGGCTGCAGTCATGGTCTCCGGGTTGGCGCCTTCAGGATCACTCCGAACTTCATGGAAGCGGCATGGGCGGCTATTTAAACGGGGGAACAACCCTATGGGCCGTCGACTACAACTGGGAAATAGGCAGTCGTGGGATTACAGTTGTAGGAGCGCCTAGGGATCTTCCGGGATGTACAGCAGCGAATTGTTCTGTGGAGTGAGTCGCGGAGAAGTTTGTGGAGCAACGGGACA